>NZ_JAKUMP010000007.1:30468-318624 GCF_026341415.1 Pseudomonas sp. MCal1 | reverse complement strand
ACTCAGGCACTGGTGATTCTGGCCCGTAAACTTGCTCGGGTCGTATTCGCACTACTAAAGGGGCAGAGCGAATACCAACCGAAAGCAAGTTGAGGGTTTCCCCTAAACCATAGAATCTCCCACAGGGGGATTTCATTTCAGGCAGAAATCAGACCAGCGCTTTATCCAGCGCCTTTTCGATCTCGGCTTTGATCATGCCGCTCATGGCCGACATCATCAGGCCCAGTTCCACGTCGACCCGAATCGAATCCTCGGCCACATGCACCGCGCCCTTCACGCCCGAACGCTTGAGGTTCAGGACATCGCCCGACCACTGCGGCTCCAGACCATATTGATCGGAGAGTTTCTGCGCCAGTTTGTCGGCTTTCTCGCGGGCCGCTTCCTTGCCCAGGCTGTGGGCACGCTCAACACTGATATGGGCCATTGAATGACTCCTGCTTTTTGAATGGGGCTATGAATGCCTGCAACGAATCTTGACCGCCACTGCGGCAAATCGTCCCGAAGGTTGCCCATCTTACCTTTAGCCATTCCAAGACAAAGCATGGCTTGGGGATTAGAATGTCGCGCATTCTCTTTTGGTGACAGCGATATGACTGATCAGCGCAAAGGCAGCGATGCCGAACCCACCACTCACTTCGGCTTCAAAAACGTTCCGGAAAGCCAGAAAGCGGAAAAAGTCGCTGAGGTTTTCCACTCCGTGGCCGCCAAGTACGACCTGATGAACGACCTTCTGTCGGGCGGCATGCACCGTCTGTGGAAACGCTTCGCGATCGAACTCTCGGGCGTACGCGCCGGCAACCGCGTGCTGGACATCGCCGGCGGCACCGGCGACCTGACCAAGAAATTCTCGCACCTGGTCGGCCCGACCGGTCAGGTCGTTCTCGCGGACATCAACGAATCCATGCTCAAGGTCGGTCGTGACCGCCTGCTGGATGTCGGCGTGTCGGGCAACGTCGAGTTCGTCCAGGCCGACGCTGAAAAGCTGCCGTTCCCGGACAACCATTTCGACTGCGTGACCATCGCCTTCGGCCTGCGCAACGTGACGCATAAAGAAGACGCCCTGCGTTCGATGCTGCGCGTGCTCAAGCCCGGCGGCCGCCTGCTGGTGCTGGAGTTCTCCAAGCCGACCAACGCGCTGATGTCCAAGGCCTATGACGCCTACTCGTTCGCCTTCATGCCGCTGATGGGCAAGCTGATCACCAACGACTCGGAAAGCTATCGCTACCTGGCCGAATCGATCCGCATGCACCCGAATCAGGAAACCCTGAAGTCGATGATGGTCGACGCCGGTTTCGACCGCGTGACCTATCACAACATGACCGCAGGCATCGTCGCCCTGCACCGCGGCATCAAACCCTGATGCTGCTGACCGGGCTGCTCGCCAGCGTCGAACTCGGCCTCAACCGTGTGCTGCGTCTCGACAGCACGGCGCTGCCGAGACTGGCGCACCTGACCGGCAAAGTGATTGCCGTGGATTGCCGCAGCCCGGCGCTGCAACTGTTCATCCTGCCGAGCGACGAAGGCCTGATGCTGGCGTCCCACTGGGAAACCGGTGTCGACTGCACCCTGCGCGCCCCGGCCTCGAGCCTGGTGAAACTGGCCCTGAGCAAGGACAAGACGGCGGTGCTGCACGCGCCGGAAGTCGAACTCGACGGCGACAGCGGCGTGCTGCTGGAGCTGGCGGGAGTCCTGCAGGATCTGGAGCTGGACTGGGAGTTCGAACTCTCGCGCTGGCTGGGACCTGTCGCCACGCAACTGGTCGGCGGTCACCTGCGCAGCCGCGCTCGCTGGTATCAACAAGGATTTGCCAGCCTCAACCAGAACCTCGCCGAATACCTGGCGGAGGAATCGCGCACCCTCGTCGGGCAGCGCGAAGCCGAAGCCCGTTTCAGCGAACTGGACCGGATCAAACTCGATCTGGAACGTCTCGAGGCGCGCTTCGAGCGCCTTTCCCGATCCCTCGACCCAAGCGATAACGCATGAAGCTGCTCGCCGTCCGCCGTCTGTTGCGCATCCAGCGCGTCGTGATCCGCTACCGCCTCGATGACTTGCTGTTCGATCTGCCTTTGCCGTGGTTCCTGCTGGCGCTGCGCTACGTCCTGCCGTGGCGCTGGTTCCCGCGCAAGTCGCTGGACCTCAGCCGTGGCGCACGCCTGCGCCTGGCGTTGCAGGACCTGGGGCCGATTTTCATCAAGTTCGGGCAGATCCTCTCGACCCGCCGCGACCTGTTGCCGGAAGACATCGCCGACGAACTGATGCTGTTGCAGGACCGCGTGCCGCCGTTCGATTCGCAGCTGTCGGTCAAGCTGATCGAAGGACAACTGGGCAAAAAGATCAGTGAAGTGTTCAGCCGCTTCGACGTCGAACCGCTGGCCTCGGCCTCGGTGGCGCAGGTACACGCCGCACAACTGAAGACCGGTGAAGAAGTGGTGGTGAAGGTGATCCGCCCGGGCCTGAAACCGGTGATCGCCCAGGATCTGGCGTGGCTGTTCATCCTTGCCCGCGCCGCCGAGAAGGTTTCGGCCGACGCCCGCCTGCTGCACCCGGTGGACGTGGTCAGCGACTATGAAAAAACCATCTACGACGAACTCGACCTGTTGCGCGAGGCAGCCAACGCCAGTCAGTTGAGGCGCAACTTCGAAGGCTCGCCGCTGCTCTACGTGCCGCAAGTCTATTGGGATTGGTGCCGGCCGAAAGTGCTGGTGATGGAGCGCATCTACGGGATTCAGGTGACCGATCTGGCGACCCTCGCCGACCAGCGCACCGACATGAAAATGCTCGCCGAACGCGGCGTGGAGATTTTCTTCACCCAGGTATTCCGCGACAGTTTCTTCCACGCCGACATGCACCCGGGCAACATCTTCGTCAGCACCGTCAATCCGTGGAGCCCGCAGTACATCGCGATCGACTGCGGCATCGTCGGCAGCCTGACCCCGGAAGACCAGGACTATCTGGCGCGCAACCTGTTCGCCTTCTTCAAGCGCGACTATCGCCGTGTGGCGCAATTGCACATCGATTCGGGCTGGGTGCCGGCGGAAACCAAGCTCAATGAATTCGAAGCGGCGATCCGTACCGTGTGCGAGCCGATCTTCGAAAAACCATTAAAAGATATTTCATTTGGTCAGGTGCTGATGCGCCTGTTCCAGACTGCGCGCCGCTTCAACATGGAAGTGCAGCCGCAACTCGTCTTGCTGCAAAAGACCCTGTTGAACATCGAAGGCCTGGGCCGTCAGCTGTACCCGGACCTTGATCTGTGGAACACCGCGCAGCCGTTCCTCGAGCGCTGGATGCGCGAGCGCGTCAGCCCGAAAGCCTTGCTCGGCAACGTCCAGAGCCAGTTCGAACAGCTGCCGCACCTGGCCAACATGGCCCGCGATCTGCTCGAAAGGATGTCCCAACCGCACGCCAACGACCCGCCGCCACCGTGGAAAAAACGCAAGGACGATTGGTTCCTGCGTCTGCTCGGCAGTGCGCATCTGGCAGGAGGTACTATCCTCGCTGCCGGTGGTCCGCTGAACGAATTGGGGCATTGGCCTGCCGGGATCATGGTGGCCGTCGGCTTGTATCTGGTCGTTCGCCGATAGCCAGTTCCGTGATCGGCTGGCACACTGTTTCAACGCCTGAACCCGACTATTGAAGTGTGGGTTCGCTGTCGGAGTCGAAGATGAAAAACTGGCTGGACGAGATCAAGTGGGACGCCGATGGCCTGGTGCCGGCGATTGCCCAGGATCACAAGACCGGACGCGTATTGATGATGGCCTGGATGAACCGCGAAGCCCTGGAGCTGACTGCGGCGGAAAACCGTGCCATCTATTGGTCACGTTCCCGTGGCAAGCTGTGGCGCAAGGGCGAAGAGTCCGGCCACGTACAGACATTGCATGAAATGCGTCTGGACTGCGACGCCGACGTCATCATCCTGATGGTCGAACAGATCGGCGACATCGCGTGCCATACCGGCCGTCAAAGCTGCTTCTACCGCGTTTTCGAAAACGGCGACTGGAAAACGGTCGACCCGGTCCTGAAAGACCCGCACGCAATCTATTCCGCAGGACACAAACATGACTGACACCCTGACCCGCCTCGCTCAGGTGCTGGAAGAGCGCAAGGGCGCAGCCGCCGACAGCTCGTATGTCGCCAGCCTGTATCACAAGGGTCTGAACAAGATTCTGGAGAAAGTCGGCGAAGAATCGGTCGAAACGATCATTGCCGCCAAGGACGCCGCCGTCAGCGGCGACTGCAGCGACGTGATCTACGAGACTGCCGACCTGTGGTTCCACAGCATGGTCATGCTCGCCCAGCTGGGGCAGCATCCGCAGGCAGTGCTGGATGAACTGGATCGCCGTTTCGGCCTGTCCGGACACGTCGAGAAAGCCTCGCGCCCGTCCGCCTGAACAACTATTAGAGAGGAACAGCAACATGGGCATTTTTGACTGGAAACACTGGATCGTCATCCTGGTGGTCGTGGTACTGGTGTTCGGCACCAAGAAACTGAAAAACCTCGGCACCGACGTTGGCGAGTCGATCAAGGGCTTTCGCAAAGCCATGAACGACGACGAAAAGCCGGCCGATCCGACCGTCACGCCTGCGCAGCCGGTTCCACCGGTACAGCCGCAAGCCAATGCTCAGGCCAACCCGCCGCACACCATCGACGTGCAGGCGCAGAAAGTCGAAGAGCCGATCCGCAAAGACGTGTGAGCACTGACTAATGTTTGGTATCAGCTTCTCTGAACTGCTGCTCGTCGGCCTCGTGGCTCTGCTGGTGCTGGGCCCCGAGCGTCTGCCGGGTGCTGCGCGCACCGCCGGCCTGTGGGTCGGACGGCTGAAGCGCAGCTTCAACGCGATCAAACAGGAAGTCGAACGTGAAATCGGTGCCGACGAAATCCGTCGGCAACTGCACAACGAGCACATCCTGTCGCTGGAGCAGGAGGCGCGGAAAATCTTCACGCCACCGGTTCAGCAGGAGCCGACGCCCGTGCAGCCGGCGGCAGACCAGACGCCAACACCGCCTGTCGCTGAGCAAACGATTCATGCACCGGCGAGCGTCGAGCACGTTTCTGCCGCAGCCGCTGAAGCTGCCCCGGTCATGAAACCGATCGAACCCGTAGCACCTGCGGCTGCGCCAACCACGCCAGCCCCTCACGACCCAACACAGCCTCCGCGAGCACAATGAGCGATCTCCCCGAAAACGACCAGCACATGCCGCTGGTTTCGCACCTCACCGAGTTGCGCACCCGCCTGCTGCGTTGCGTGGCGGCGATCTTCATCATCTTCGCCGGGCTGTTTGCCTTCACCCAGCAGATCTACACCTTCGTCTCGACGCCGCTGCGCCAGTACCTGCCGGCCGGCGCGACGATGATCGCCACCGACGTGTCGTCGCCGTTCCTGACGCCGCTGAAGCTGACGATGATGGTCTCGCTGTTCCTGGCGATCCCGGTGATCCTGCATCAGATCTGGGGGTTCATCGCACCGGGCCTGTACAAGCATGAAAAGCGCGTCGCGGTGCCGTTGCTGATTTCCAGCATCCTGCTGTTCTACACCGGCATGGCGTTCGCCTATTTCTTCGTGTTCCCGCTGATCTTCAAGTTCTTCGCCTCGGCCACCCCGGCCGGCGTGGAAATGATGACCGACATCACCAGTTACCTCGACTTCGTCATGACGCTGTTCTTCGCCTTCGGCGTGGCGTTCGAAATCCCGGTGGCCGTTGTGCTGCTGGTGTGGATCGGTGTGGTCGACGTCAAATACCTGAAGAAGATCCGACCGTACGTGATCATCGGCTGCTTCGTGGTCGGCATGATCCTCACCCCGCCGGACATCTTCTCCCAGACCCTGCTGGCCGTGCCGATGTGGATGCTGTTCGAAGTCGGCATCCTGTTCGGCAGCCTGGTGAGCAAGCGTGAGCGCCCGGAAGAAACCGTCGACGATCATAACGACCAGCCGCCAGCGACTCAGCCATGAACCTGCTGCTGCTCGAAGAAGCCGACTTCATCGCGGCCGACCGCGTCGTGCTGCGTGATCGGCGCCTGACCCACATGCAGGAAGTCCACCGCTCGGAAGTCGGCGACAGCCTGCGGGTCGGACGCATCAACGGGTTGATGGGCTCGGCCGAGTTGCTGCGTCTGGAAGCGGGCGAAGCCGAACTGCAAGTCACCCTCGACCAACCACCGCCGGCCAAACTGCCGCTGACCCTGGTACTCGCGCTGCCCCGCCCGAAGATGCTGCGCCGGGTGTTCCAGACCGTAGCGACGATGGGCGTATCGAAGGTGATTCTGGTCAACAGCTACCGGGTCGAGAAAAGCTTCTGGCAGACGCCGTTCCTGGAGCCGGAAGCGATCCGCGAACAACTGATCCTCGGCCTCGAACAGGCCCGCGATACCGTGCTGCCGGAAATCATCATCGAGAAGCGCTTCAAGCCGTTCGTCGAAGATCGCCTTCCGGCCATCACCGACGGCACCCTCGGTCTGGTCGGTCATCCGGGCAACTTCCCGCCCTGCCCCCGCGCGCTCAGCGAACCGGTAACCCTGGCGATCGGCCCCGAAGGTGGCTGGATTCCCTACGAAATCGACCTGCTGGCCAAATCCGGCCTGCAACCGGTGCAACTCGGCGAGCGTATCCTGCGGGTTGAAACCGCCGTCACTGCGCTGCTCGCCCGGCTGTTCTGAACACTGCCGTTCCAGGCACTTCGCCAGACAAATCGCGTTACAGATTGCCATCATGCGGCCGATACACTCTCCATAAGTCCAATTAGTGGTCCGAGGGGAGTCGTCGCATGTACCGTTGGTTAGCCGAGAATCTTGGAAACGTCAGCGTCAAACGCAAGCTGGGCATCGGTTTCGGCCTGGTGCTGCTGCTGACGCTGTTGATCACCTTTACCGGCTGGACCGGCATGAGCGGGATCATCAGCCGGGGCGACAAGCTCGGTTTCATCTCCAGCCTCAATGAGCTGACCAAAGACTTGCGCCTGGCGCGCCTGGACTATGAAGCCCGCCGTGGCGAACAGGGCCCCGGCGCGGTCAACGACCTGCTCGGCAAACTCGACAGCGGCCTGCAAAGCGCCCGCGGCATGATCGAGCAACCGTCCGACGTAGCCCTGATCGATCAGCAACTGGCGGCAGTCGCCGAATACAAACGTGCCTTTGCCGACATGACCCAGGCCACCGTGCAGCGTGAAGACGCCCGCAGCAAACTCGGCGCCAGCGCCGACAACGCCGTGGCCAAGGTCAGCGAAGTCGAAAAATCCCTGCTGCAAGGCGACAGCGTTGCGCAATTCAACAGCGTGATCGAGCTGAGCAAACTGCTGCAACAGGCGCGCTATCAGGTGCGCGGCTACACCTACAGCGGCAAGGCCGACGCCGAACAACCGGCGCTGGATGCCATCGCCGCCGCCCTGAACAGTCTGGAAAGCCTGCCGAGCAAACTGCCCGAGCAACACATCGCCAACCTGCAACAGGCCACCGAATCGCTGAAGACTTACCGCGCTGCCGTCAGCCAGTTCCGCGACTCCCAGGTGAACAACGCCAAGGCGCTGGCTCGCATGTCGACCCAGGGCGACATCCTGCTCGACGTCAGCAAAAAACTCACCGAATCCCAGACCATCGTCCGCGACACCGACGCCGCGCACGCCAAGAACATGCTGATGATTGCCACCCTGCTGGCCTTGGCCTTCGGCCTGCTCGCCGCCTGGGCGATCACCCGGCAGATCATCATTCCGCTGGAGCAGACCCTGAAAGTCGCCGAACGCGTGGCCGCCGGCGACCTGACCCACAATCTGGTGTCCCTGCGCCGTGACGAACTCGGTCAGTTGCAGCGTTCGATGCAGAGCATGACCCAGGGCCTGCGCGAACTGATCGGCGGCATCAGCGACGGCGTGACCCAGATCGCCAGCGCTGCCGAACAGTTGTCCGCCGTGACCGAGCAGACCAGCGCCGGGGTCAACAATCAGAAAGTCGAGACCGACCAGGTCGCCACCGCCATGAACGAAATGGCCGCCACCGTGCAGGAAGTCGCGCGCAACGCCGAGGAAGCTTCGGAAGCGGCCGTCGCTGCTGACCAGCAGGCCCGTGAAGGCGACAAGGTGGTGGGCGAGGCCATCGCCCAGATCGAACGTCTGGCCGCCGAAGTCGGCCATTCCACCGAGGCCATGGGCGAACTCAAGCGCGAAAGCGACAAGATCGGCAGCGTGCTCGACGTCATCAAGTCCGTGGCCCAGCAAACCAACCTGCTGGCCCTCAACGCCGCCATCGAAGCCGCCCGCGCGGGTGAAGCCGGACGTGGTTTTGCGGTGGTGGCCGATGAAGTGCGCAGCCTCGCCCAGCGCACCCAGAAGTCCACCGAAGAGATCGAAGAGCTGATCGTCGGCCTGCAGAACGGCACCCAGCAAGTGGCGACGATCATGGATAACAGCCGCACCCTGACCGACAGCAGCGTCGAGCTGACCCGACGTGCCGGTGGTTCGCTGGAAAGCATCACCCGCACCGTTTCGGCGATTCAGGCGATGAACCAGCAGATCGCAGCGGCGGCCGAGCAGCAGAGTGCCGTGGCCGAGGAGATCAACCGCAGCGTGCTGAATGTGCGGGACGTCTCGGACCAGACCTCGGCGGCCAGTGAAGAGACGGCGGCCTCGAGCGTCGAACTGGCGCGTTTGGGCACTCACCTGCAAACGCTGGTGGGCCGGTTCAAGGTATAACGCTTGATCGTTCCCACGCTCTGCGTGGGAATGCCGCTCAGGACGCTCTGCGTCCCTTCGCAAGCGTGACGCGGAGCGTCACAGGATGCATTCCCACGCAGAGCGTGGGAACGATCGGTGACGTCGCGTTTAGAGGACTTGTCGCAGGAACGCCTGGGCTCGCGGATCCTTCGGCGCGTCGAAGAATTCCGTCGGCGAAGCATCTTCCAGCAGTTTGCCGTGATCGAAGAACAGCACCCGATCCGCCACTTCCCGGGCAAAACCCATTTCGTGGGTCACGCAGACCATGGTCATGCCTTCCACGGCCAGGTTTTTCATCACGTCCAGTACTTCGCCGACCATTTCCGGGTCGAGGGCCGAAGTCGGCTCGTCGAACAGCATGACCTTGGGATCCATCGCCAGCGCCCGGGCAATCGCCACACGCTGCTGCTGACCGCCGGACAGGCGCGACGGGTACTCGCGGGCCTTCTGGGCGATACCGACCTTCTCCAGCAACGCCAACGCCTTGGCTTCGCTTTCTTTCTGGCCGCGCTTGCGCACGACTTTCTGCGCCAGGCACAGGTTCTCCAGCACGGTCATGTGCGGGAACAGATTGAAATGCTGGAACACCATGCCGACTTCGCGGCGGTAGGCGTTGATGTCGGTTTTCGGGTCGGCCAGTTGCAGGCCGTCGATGCTCACCGAACCGGAATCGAATTCTTCCAGACCATTAAGGCAACGCAGGAAGGTCGACTTGCCGGAACCGGACGGACCGATCACCACCAGCACTTCACCCTTGGCGACAACGGTGCTGACGTTATCCACCGCGCGCACCACTTGCCCACGGGTGTCGAAGACTTTTACCAGATCGCGGACTTCAATCACTTTGCGCGAGCCTCCGCTCAAGCCGGCTGGCGATTTTCGACAGCGGCAGGTTGATCAACAAGTACAGACCGGCGACGCAGAACAGGATCTCGAACGGCGAGAACGAGGTGGTGATGACTTCACGACCGCTTTTCAGCAGCTCGGTAATGGCGATCACCGACACCAGCGAAGTGTCCTTGACCAGACTGATGAACTGTCCGGCCAGCGGCGGCAGCACGCGTTTGAAAGCCTGCGGCAACACCACATGACGCATCGACTGGCCGGCACTCAGGCCCAGCGAACGGGCCGCTTCGTTCTGCCCACGGGCAATCGACTGCACACCGGAACGGATGATTTCCGCCACGTAGGCGCCCGTGAACAGCGACAGCGCAGCGATCCCGGCGAACTCCCGGGACAGGTTCATTACCGTGCCAATGAAGAAATAAAAAATGAAGATCTGCACCAACAGCGGCGTGCCGCGTACCAGTTCGACATAGATCGTCGACAGGTCGCGCAGGGTCGGGTTGCTCGACAGCCGGCACAGCCCGGTGGCCAGACCGATCAACAAACCCAGCACGCCGGACACCACCGACAGCCAAAGTGTCGTCCACAGGCCCCACAACAGCGGACCCGCCGCCCAATGCCGCGTCACGCCCACGACGTCGCCTTCGGCCACATCGTCGCCCTGGGCGAATTGCAGGCTGTTTTCGTCGACGGTCAGGTGCTGCTCGTCACCGGCATCGTTGCGCAGGGTGACTTGCGCGCTGCCGCCCTTGCGCACCAGTTCGCTGACGGTGGAAATATCGTTCGCGCGCTGGGTTTCCTCGGCCTGATAGGCGAAGTACTGCGGCACACGGTTCCAGCGCCATTCGTAGGACATCAGCGACGTGGCGTAATACAGCGCGCCGGCCAGGCCGACCAGCACCAGCACGGTCAGGACGTGCCAGGGCCATTGGGCTTTTTTCTGTTTCATTGAATGTTTCTCTGATTCGCTCGTTCCCACGCTCTGCGTGGGAATGCATCCTGTGACGCTCTGCGTCACGCTTGCGAAGGGACGCGGAGCGTCCCGGGCGGCGTTCCCACGCAAAGCGTGGGAACGATCAGCGGGCGGGCCTTATTCCATGTCCTTGAGCCACTCGGTGCTCTTGAACCACTTGTCATGGATGCGATCGTAGGTGCCGTCTTCGTGGATCTGGTGCAGGAAGTTGTTGATGAAGTTGATGCTGTCGTAGTCACCCTTCTTCAGACCGAACGCCAGCGGCTCGTAGGTGAACGGCTTGTCGAGGAACACCAGCTTGCCGGCGCCGACCTTGTTCACCGCGACCACGTTGTACGGGGCGTCGTAGATAAAGGCGTCAGCCTTGCCGTTGACCACGTCGAGCACGGCTTCCTGCTCGTTGTCGTAGCCGTGGTACTTGGCCTTGGAGATCAGCTTCTTGGCGACCATCTCGCCAGTGGTGCCGAGCTTGGAGGTGATGCGGTAGTCGGCGCTGTTCAGGTCTTTGTAGGACTTGATGGTGCCTTCCAGCTCCTTGCGGATCAGCAGGGTCTGGCCGACCACGATGAACGGTTCGCTGAAGTTCAGGCGCAGGTTGCGTTCCTGTGTCAGGGTCATGCCGCTGCCGATCATGTCGAACTTGTCGGTCATCAGTGCCGGGATGATCCCGTCGTAACCGGTGGAGACCAGTTCCAGCTTGACGCCCATGGCCTTGGTCATGGCTTTGAGGAGGTCGACTTCGAAACCGATGATTTCGCCGCGCTTGTTGGTCATTTCGAACGGCATGTAGGTCGGATCCATACCGACTTTCAACGAGCCGCGCTTGACCGCGTCATCGATTGCGCCGGCCTGCGCCGCGTTGACTGCAACCAGTGCCGTGACGCCGACCAGCAGCATCGACAGATACTTCTTCATCTTCAAGTCCCCAAAACCATTGCGTTTGCAGCGCGAAAAACGACAGAAATGGACAAGAGTGTCCGGGTGCGCCAATTCGGGGACGGATGCTAACGCACTCGTTCGTTTGCACAAGGTTTTTTGATCGGTCGGTGCCGGATGGGGCGCAGAGCGTCCCGGCCTGCATTCCCACGCAGACGGTTCGACGTGGGAATGATTGATCCGCGTCGGTAATCGGCAGGCAAAAAAAACCCCGCTTTCGCGGGGTTTCTTCATCAGGCCGGTTGCGCCTGCAAGCTCACAGGCTTGAGCGGCAGCAGCGGCGCATGGGGATCGGCTTTCACCGAGGCCCGCCAGGCGTCCAGCCACTCGGCGTGGCCTTCGGCCCACACCTGCTCGTGCAGACGGGCCAGGGCCACCGGATCGCTCAGCAGTTGCAGGCGCTCATGGTTGTTCAGCCCGGCCGGGCCGACCTTGATCGCGTGACGCACACGTTCCTGACGCAGCCATTCGATCGGCTCGGCCTCACCGTGACGCGAGGTCGCCAGCGAGCACGCCAGGGCGTTCTGCTGCGGATCGACCACGGCGCGGATGAAGCCATCGTTCAGCGCGTGCCAGCGGTTTTCGTGGGTGTACTGATCGGTGGCCAGCAGCGCCTGTGGCGGATTGTATTCCTCGGGGATGAGGAACAGGCTCTCGTCACGGGATTTGAGGCCCAAACCGACGCGGCTGGAAATCACCGACACCGGAATCGACAGCATCAGCGAACCGACGATCGGCACCAGCCACCACAGGAAGCTCGGGTTCAGCCAGATCACCAGCAGCGCCCAGAGGAAGCCCAACAGGGTCTGCGGACCGTGACGCTTGACCGCTTCGCTCCACGGCGTCGAATCGTCGTCACGCTGCGGCGAGTTCCAGGTCGCAGCCCAGCCGAGGAACGCGGCGAGCACGAAACGGGTGTGGAAAATCATCCGCACCGGCGCCAGCAGCATGGAGAACAGCATCTCCAGCAGCATCGACAGAGTGACCTTGAACTTGCCGCCGAACTCTTTCGCGCCCTTGGCCCAGATCAGGATGACGCTCAACAGTTTCGGCAGGAACAGCAACACGATGGTCGTCGAGAACAGCGCAATTGCTTTGTCCGGGTGCCATTGCGGCCACAGAGGATACAGCTGACGCGGTTCGAGGAAGTACTGCGGCTCCATCAGCGTGTTCACCGCCAGCAGCGCGGTCGACAGCACCAGGAAGAAGAACCACAACGGCGCCGACAGGTAAGACATCACGCCGGTCAGGAACACCGCGCGGTGCACCGGGTGCATGCCTTTGACCAGGAACAGGCGGAAGTTCATCAGATTGCCGTGGCACCAGCGACGGTCACGCTTGAGCTCGTCGAGCAGGTTCGGCGGCAGTTCCTCGTAGCTGCCCGGCAGATCGTAGGCAATCCACACGCCCCAGCCGGCACGGCGCATCAGCGCCGCTTCAACGAAGTCGTGAGAGAGGATCGCACCGGAGAACGCACCCTTGCCCGGCAACGGCGCCAGGGCGCAGTGGTCGATGAACGGCTTCATGCGGATGATCGCGTTGTGACCCCAGTAGTGGGATTCACCCAGCTGCCAGAAGTGCAGACCGGCCGTGAACAACGGACCGTACACGCGGGTGGCGAACTGCTGCATGCGTGCATACAGCGTGTCCATGCCCGAAGCGCGCGGCGCGGTCTGGATGATGCCGGCGTCCGGAGTGGCCTCCATCAGGCGCACCAGACTGGTCAGGCACTCGCCGCTCATCACCGAGTCGGCGTCGAGCACGACCATGTACTTGTAGTCACCGCCCCAGCGACGGCAGAAGTCGTCGAGGTTGCCGCTCTTGCGTTTGACGCGGCGGCGACGGCGGCGATAGAAGATCTTGCCGAAGCCCTTGGCTTCGCGGCAGACGTCCAGCCAGGCCTGCTGCTCGGCAACGCAGATGTCGGTGTCGTTACTGTCGCTGAGGACGAAGAAGTCGAAACGGTCCAGATCACCGGTAGCCGCGACCGACTCGAAGGTTGCGCGCAGGCCGGCGAACACCCGAGGCACGTCTTCGTTGCAGATCGGCATCACCAGCGCGGTGCGCGCGTCTTTCGGAATCGGCTCGTTACCGGCACTTTTACCGGAGATCCGGTACTTATCGTGGCCGGTGAGCAATTCGAGGAAGCCCATCAGCGCGGTCCAGAAACCGGCCGACACCCAGCAGAACAGAATCCCGAACATGATCAGGATGCTGGTCTGCAGCGCATACGGCAGCACTTGCGTGGCGGTTTGCAGCAGCGGTTGATGCAGGACTTCTTCCAGATCGACAAACGACCAGCCCTGGTACGGCATGATGCCTTTCATGTACCAGCCGGCGACGATGGTCTGACCCAGCATCAGCAGCAAAAGAATGTAGCGACGGATCGAACCGACCGTGCGCCAGCGCGCCGCCGGCAGCACGTTGGCGTCCTTCGGCGGTTTCGGCGGATTGGTCCGGCCGGTCAGGCGGCGCCAGCCACGCACCAGAATGTTGGTGCGCCACGGTTCCGGCACGACCTTGGTCCGACGGATCGGCGGCGTGGCCTTCATGCTGATCCGGCCGCTGGCGTCGAGCACCAGCATTTCCGCGTCTTGCAGCTCTTCGGCGGTGCTCAGGATCAGGCGCTTGCCCACCGAAGCCTGGGCGGCTTCGGTCGGAGCGTCAAAAGTCTTGGACGACAGGCGTTCATGCAATTCGCTGAAGGACTGGCAGCCCGCGAGTTCCGCGCGCTGCTCGTCGGTCATCGGCAGATGCGCCAGGTACTCGGACAGAGTCTCTGGCTGTACTTGAGAGTTACTCATCGGCAGGCAACTGATAGCTCCAGGTCTCGGTCAGGACTTCTTCAGTCGGTGCCGATTCCGGTGTGGCTGGGGCCGCGTCCGCAGCGGCTGGCTGCTTGGCGTCTTTGTTGGCCTTGTCCTTGGCATCTGCAACCGGCTTGGCGTCGGCCTGTTTGGCCTCGGCGGCCTTGGCTTCCTTGTCGGCTTTCTCTTGTTGCTTGGCGGCAACCTTGTCGGCCTTGGCCACCGACGAATTGGACGTCGGCACCGAAGACTTGGCCAGATCAGCGGTAACCACTGGCTGCACCAGCGCTGCGCGCATCTCGGTGGACTTGCTCGGGTCCTTGATCTTCATCCGCAGGGTCAGGCGCCAGCCCTTGGTTTCCGGGTTGTAGCGCACGCTGTTCTCGACCAGTTCGGCATTGTCGCCGACGCTGACCTGGCTGCGAACGTCCGCATCCGGGGCCAAAGCGGCCAGGGACGGGCCTTCGAAGTCGATCAGGTAGGCAACGCTGCCATCCGGCTGACGGATCAGGTTCGATTGCTTGACGTCACCCGTGGAGCGCAGGGTCTGGTTGACCCAGGCGCTGTCCGGCGCGTGCAGCGCGGCTTCGTCGATGGTCCAGTGCATGCGGTAGGCGAAGTCCAGCGGCTGGCCCGGCTCCGGCAGTTTTTCCGGGCTCCAGAACGCAACGATGTTGTCGTTGGTTTCGTCGGCGGTCGGGATCTCGACCAGATCGACGGTGCCTTTGCCCCAGTCGCCCTTCGGCTCGATCCAGGCGCTTGGGCGCTTGTCGTAGCGGTCGTCGAGGTCTTCGTAGTGGCTGAAATCACGGCCACGCTGCAGCAGACCGAAACCACGCGGGTTCTCGACGCTGAAGTTGCTCACGGCCAGGTGTTTCGGGTTGTTCAGCGGACGCCAGATCCACTCGCCATTGCCGGCATGGATCGACAGACCGCTGGAGTCGTGCAGCTCACGACGGTAGTTGAGCACTTTCGACGGCTGGTTGGCGCCGAACAGGAACATGCTGGTCAGCGGCGCAATGCCAAGCTTGCCGACCTTGTCACGCAGGTACATCTGGCCCTTGACGTCGACGATCGTGTCGCTGCCCGGACGCAGGATCAGACGGTAGGCGCCGGTCGCACGCGGCGAGTCCAGCAGGGCGAAGATCACCAGGTGCTTGTCGCCCGGCTTCGGCTGCTGAATCCAGAACTCGCGAAAACGCGGGAATTCTTCGCCGGACGGCAGAGCAGTATCGATCGCAAGGCCACGGGCCGACAGGCCGTAGGTGTGACCCTTGCCGACGACGCGGAAGTAGCTCGCGCCCAGCATGGTCATGATTTCGTCTTGCTTGTCAGCCTTGTTGATCGGGTACAGCACACGGAAACCGGCGTAGCCCAGTTGTTCGGTGGCCTTCGGATCGAACTGCAGGTCGCCGAAATCGAAACGGCTCGGATCGTATTTGATCTCTTCGACGGTGTTCGCGGTGATTTCGTTGATTTTCACCGGCGTATCGAAGTGCATGCCCTGATGATAGAAGGACAGCTTGAACGGGGTCTTCTGGTCGGCCCATTCGGCTTTTTCGGTGCGGAAACGGATCTTCTGATAGTCCGCGAATTTCATCTCACGGAATTCGTTTGGCAGGTTGCTGCGCGGGGCTTCGAACTTCTGCCCGGCCAGCTCTTTGGCCTTGGCCGACACATCGTCAAGATTGAATGCCCAAAGCTGGCCGGCGCTGAGCAGGCAGAGTACTGCCGAGCCCGCTACCAGAGCGCTGCGCAAGCGTTTGGCAGACAATTTTGCTGCATTACAGGGACTAACAATCACGAGCAACCCTCGCCGAAAACAGATCAATAAACCAACGGCCAGATGAAGTGCCTGTGAGGGATTCGGTACAAAAAAACCGACCTTTCAGGGCACCCTTGCCAAGTTGGCGAGCATTGTTCCGACTCCGCTGGGTCAAAATGATTCCCCAATCGGATCCGGACAAGTCTCTACCTAAGTCAAAATGGACCAACGAACGCTGATCCCCGTAGCGCGCGATTATCTAGTAGCCCGCGTGACAACGCATCAGGGGTAACAAAGTATTTATCGCGAAAATTCCCTGTTTTCAGTCGAAAAGCCCTTAAAAAGATGTTTCAAGCGCTTTCATGTCTGTAACAGGAAGGTGACCGGGCCATCGTTGACCAGGTGCACCTGCATATCCGCGCCGAATCTACCTGATGCCACTGTGCCATGCATCTGTTTCGCTTTGCTTAATAGATAGTCGAATAACTCCTCGCCCAACGCCGGAGGGGCGGCGGTCGAGAAACTCGGGCGCAACCCGCTTTTGGTGTCGGCGGCGAGGGTGAACTGAGAGACCAGCAGCAACCCGCCGCCCACATCCGTCAGGGACAAATTCATCTTGCCCTCGGCGTCACTGAACACTCGATAGTTAAGCAGCTTATGCAGAAGTTTGTCGGCGCTGGCCGGTGTGTCGTCGGGTTCGACCGCCACCAGCACCAATAACCCCTGATCGACACTGCCAACCACCTCGCCCGCCACTTCGACCCGCGCGCCTTTCACGCGCTGCAGCAGACCTTTCATGCTTCTTCAGGCGGCAGGTCAAGCAGACGCCGGGCCATTTTGCTGGCGGCGCGCACCAGTGCATCGGTGATGCCCGGTTCGGACGCGGCGTGGCCGGCGTCGCGGATCACCTGCAGCTCACTGTTCGGCCAGGCCTGATGCAGTTCCCAGGCGTTGTCGAGCGGGCAGATCACGTCGTAGCGACCATGGATGATCACGCCCGGCAGATGAGCAATCTTGCCCATGTCGCGAATCAACTGGTCTGGTTCAAGGAACGCGTTGTTGGTGAAGTAGTGGCATTCGATCCGCGCGATCGACAACGCGCGCTGCGGCTCGGAGAAACGGTCGACCACCAGCGGATTCGGGCGCAGGGTCGCGGTGCGCCCTTCCCAGGTCGACCAAGCCTTGGCCGCGTGCATCTGGGCGATCTGGTCGTTGCCGGTCAGGCGCTTGTGGAAAGCGCTGAGCAGGTCATCGCGCTCGTCCAACGGGATCGGTGCGAGGTAGTCCTGCCAGTAATCGGGGAACAGACGGCTGGCACCGGCCTGGTAGAACCATTCGATTTCCTGCGGACGGCAGAGAAAAATCCCGCGCAGGATCAGACCATGCACGCGCTCCGGGTGAGTCTGCGCGTAGGCCAGCGCCAGGGTCGAACCCCAGGAACCGCCGAACAGCACCCACTTATCAATGCCCAGATGTTTGCGAATGCGCTCAAGGTCTTCGACCAGATCCCAGGTGGTGTTGTTTTCCAGGCTGGCGTGGGGCGTGGAACGACCGCAGCCGCGCTGGTCGAAGGTGACAATGCGATACAGGTTCGGATCGAAGTAGCGGCGACTCTGGGCGTCGCACCCGGCGCCGGGACCTCCGTGGATGAACACCACCGGCAAGCCTTCCGGTGAACCGCTTTCGTCGACGTACAGCGTATGGGTGTCATCGACGGCCAGATCGTGCCGTGCGTGAGGTTTGATCTGCGGAAACAAAGTCTGCATTGCGCGCTCCGTAAGGGGTCGAGGTCATCCCTGGGGGGACTTCTATTATTCTGCCGTCCGGCATCATAAACCCGATTTACGTCAATGAGCATGCCCGCGCGCTGTCACAATTTGTCAGCCATGAACCCCAGCAGGTTCTCGAAGAGACGATCGACCTCGGCGACCTGATGCCGCGCTCGCAGGCAGCCGTGAACCAGCCCTTCGCCGTAGTACAGCGTCGCGTCGACGCCCGCCGCGTTCAGCCGTTCGGCGTAGCACACGCCGTCGTCACGCAGCGGATCAAACTGCGCCACGGCGATCCAGGCCGGGGGCAACCCACCGAAGTCCTCGGCCAGCAACGGCATCGCATAAGCGTTCGGCTGCGCGGTGCCGCGCAGGTACAAGGCGTGATAGCAATCGACATCGCTGCTGGCGAGCAACGGCCCATCGGCGCATTCGCTGCGCGACGGTAACTGCTTGTCGCCACCCAGCCCCGGATAGATCAAGACCTGCGCGCCCGGCAGCGGCTCGCCGGCATCGCGCAGCGCCAGGCACAACGCCGACGCCAGATTGCCCCCGGCGCTGTCGCCCGCCACCAGCATCCGTCCGGGATCGAACCAGAACGGCCCGCTGCGCAATGCGCGCCAGACGCTCAGACAATCCTCGAAACCGGCCGGGAACGGATGCTCCGGCGCCAGCCGATAATCCACCGCGACCACCATCGCCCCGAGCGCCATGGCCAGCTCGCAGCAGATGAAATCGTGGGAATCCAGCCCGCCGACCACCCAACCGCCGCCGTGCAGGTACAAAACGCACGGCCAGCCACTGGCCGGTGGCTGGACGGGCGGGCGATAGGAACGCACCGCCACCCCGCTCAACTGGAAATCCACCACCTCCAGCCCCGCCGGCCGTTCGGGCGTGAAGGCGCGGCACATCTCATCATAGGATTTGCGCAACCCGCCGAGGCTGCTGTCATCGCTGGCAAAGCCTTCGGTCCTGGCGACGAACGCCGCCATCGACGGCGAGAGTGGATAAGTGCCCATCAGTTTTTCAGGCTGGCCTGAACCGTGGCCACGCCATCCTTGCCATCGAAACTGCTGACACCCGCCAGCCAGCGTTGCAGGTCTTCGGGATGCTCACGCAGCCAGGTCCTGGCCACTTCCTGCGGTGTCTTGCGCTCCATGATCGGGACCATCAACTGGCTTTCCTGAGCCGCAGTGAAGGTCAGGTTTTCCAGCAGTCGATGGACGTTCGGGCAGCGCTCGGCGTAGTCCGGCGCGGTGACGGTGGAAACGGTGGCGGCGCCCTCGTTTGGACCGTAGACGTCTTCGCTGCCGGTCAGGTAGGTGATCTTCATGTTGATATTCATCGGATGCGGGGTCCAGCCGACGAACACCACGAATTCCTTGCGGTTCACCGCTCGTTGCACGGCGGCGAGCATGCCGGCCTCACCGGATTCGATGATCTTGAAATCCTTCAGGCCGAAGTGGTTGGTTTCGATCATGGTCTTGATCGTGGTGTTGGCGCCGCTGCCGGGCTCGATGCCGTAGATCTTGCCGCCGAGCTGATCCTTGAATTTCGCGATGTCGCCGAAGGTTTTCAGCCCGGCCGCCGCGACGTAGTCCGGCACTGCCAGCGTCGCCTGGGCATCCGCCAGACTTGGCTTGTCCATGACCTTGACCTGATTGGCGGCGAGAAACGGCGCGATGTTCTTGTCCATCGCCGGTTTCCAGTAGCCGAGGAAGATATCCAGACGCTTGTCGCGGATGCCGGCGAAGATGATTTGCTGCACCGCACTGGTCTGCTTGCTTTCATAACCGAGGCTGTTGAGCAGCACGTCGGCCATGCCGCTGGTGGCGATCACGTCGGTCCAGTTGACCACGCCCATGCGCACGGTTTTGCAGGAAGCATCGTCGGAAGCCATGGCGCCGGCGCTGAGCAGCGCACTGCTGGTGAGGATTAACGCACAACGAGTGAACAGTTTTTTCATGTGGGATCGTCTCGTGCGGCAGCGGGTTATTGTTCGGATCGGTGTCTTCTTGCACCGTGGCCGAAACATTACGCAGCAGACGAGACGGAAAAACGAACTGTGGCGACCGGGATTTGCACGGTGGCGACTGTTTGGCTGCGCCCCCAGACCGCTCACTCACTGCAGATCGTTCCCACGCTCCGCGTGGGAACGCCTCAAGGGACGCTCCGCGTCCAGTGACGCGGAGCGTCACGGGCTGCATTCCCACGCAGAGCGTGGGAACGATCAGAGCAGACTCAGTTGTAGTGCTTCGCGCCCCAGGCGAGCAATCCCTGCAGCAATTCCTTCAACACCACCCGAGTCGGCTCCGCCAGATCGGCGCGGTAGCGGAACGGTTCGAACTCTTCCATGTAGGTGCACTGGCCCAGTTCCAGTTGCACGGCGTGGATGTCATCGGCCGGGTTGCCGTAGTGACGGGTGATGTGGCCGCCCTTGAAGCGCCCGTTCAGCACATGGGTGTAAGCGTCGTGGCGGGCGCAGATCGCTTCCAGTTGCGTGGCCAGTTGTGGATCGCAGCTGGCGCCATTGAAGGTGCCGAGGTTGAAGTCCGGCAGTTTGCCGTCGAACAGGTGCGGGATGATCGAGCGGATCGAGTGTGCATCGAACAGCAGCGCGTAACCGAACTCGGCCTTCAGCCGCGCCAGCTCTTGCTGCAAGGTGCGGTGATACGGCGTCCAGATCTGCTCCAGATACGTCGCACGTTCTTCTTTCGACGGCTCCTTGCCTTCCTTGAACAACGCAATGCCATCGAACAGCGTCGCCGGATACAGACCGGTGGTGGCGCCGGCGTACAGCGGTTTGTCGTCGGAGGGCCGGTTCAGGTCGATGACGAACCGCGAATACTCGGCCGCCAGTGTGCTGGCGCCCAGTTCGGCAGCGAAATCGTAAAGCTGCGGAATGTGCCAGTCGGTGTCCGGCAGGCTTTTCGCGTCCGGGATCAACCCGGCCTCGACCGCCGGGGTCAGGCGCACACCGGCGTGGGGCATGCTGATCAGCAGCGGTACGCGACCTTGTTTGAAGTTCAGAACCTTATCCACAACCGCTCTCCTACAGACTTGATTCAACGCCGTGACGCACGACGCGTTTGTCCAGTTCACCACCCAGCCAGTACGCCAGATCCGCCGGGCGGTCGATCTGCCAGGCGACAAAATCCGCGACCTTGCCGACCTCCAGCGAACCGTGGGTTTCGGCCATTCCCAAAGCTTGCGCCGCGTGAATCGTGGCGCCAGCCAGGGCTTCTTCCGGGGTCATGCGGAAGCAGGTGCAGGCCATGTTCAGCATCAGGCGCAACGACAGCGCCGGCGAAGTACCGGGGTTGAGGTCGCTGGCGATAGCGATTTTCACCTTGTGCTTGCGCAAGGCTTCCATCGGCGGCAACTGGGTTTCACGCAGGAAGTAGAACGCGCCCGGCAACAACACCGCGACAGTATCGGACTTGGCCATGGCAATGGCGTCATCCTCGTCCATGAACTCCAGGTGATCGGCGGACAACGCGTGATAGCGCGCGGCCAGACTTGAGCCGTGCAGCGACGACAATTGCTCGGCGTGCAGCTTCACCGGCAACCCGAGTTTTTGCGCGGTGATGAACACCCGCTCGACCTGTTCCGGGGAGAACGCCAGGTATTCGCAGAACGCATCCACCGCATCCACCAGGCCTTCGGCGGCCAGCGCCGGGAGCATCTCGGCGCAGATGTGATCGATGTAATCGTCAGCGCGATCCTTGTATTCCGGCGGCAAGGCGTGAGCGGCCAGGCAGGTGCTGCGCACGCTGATCGGCAGCTCGGCGGCGAGGCGACGGATGACCCGCAAAATCTTGCGCTCGCTGGCCAGATCGAGACCGTAGCCGGATTTCATTTCGACCGTGGTCACGCCGTCGCGCATCAGGCTTTTCAGGCGTTTGGCGGCGCTGGCGAACAGCTCGTCTTCCGAAGCTTCACGGGTGGCGCGCACGGTGCTGGCGATGCCGCCACCGGCCGCTGCGATCTCGGCGTAGCTGACGCCTTGCAGGCGCTTCTCGAACTCGCCGCTGCGGTTGCCGCCGAACACGGTGTGGGTGTGGCAGTCGATCAGGCCGGGGGTGACCCACGCGCCTTGCAGGTCATTGGCCGCCGGGTATTCGCCGGACGGCAATTGGCTGCGCGGGCCGATCCACTCGATGAGCGCACCGGACGTCACGATGGCCGCATCCTCGATGATCGAGTAGACGCCTTGCGCCATGGTCGCGACGTGGCAGTGTTGCCAGAGGGTTTTCATCCCAAGTCCTCGTCTTGTGATCGTTCCCACGCTCTGCGTGGGAATGCCTCAAGGGACGCTCCGCGTCCAGTGACGCGGAGCGTCGCGGGCTGCATTCCCACGCGGACGGTTCGACGCCTCGACGTGGGAACGATCAGTGGTGGGGTTAAAGGCTCGGCAGCAGTTTCGCCGGAACCAGTTCGGTCAGAACCCGCGACGCCAGCAGTTCAGTCGCCGCATTGATGTCCGGCGCGAAGAAGCGGTCCTTCTCGTAGAACGGCACTTCGCGACGCAGAATCCCTCGGGCCTGCTCCAGTTTGGCCGAGGTCTTCAGACCATTGCGCAGGTCCAGCCCCTGCACCGCCGCCAGCCATTCCACCGCGAGAATCCCGCGCGTGTTCTCGGCCATTTCCCACAGGCGCTTGCCGGCGGCCGGAGCCATCGAAACGTGGTCTTCCTGGTTGGCAGAAGTCGGCAGGCTGTCCACCGAGTGCGGATGGGACAACGCCTTGTTTTCACTGGCCAGGGCCGCAGCGGTCACCTGGGCGATCATGAAGCCGGAGTTCACGCCACCGTTGGCCACCAGGAACGGCGGCAATTGCGACATGTGCTTGTCCATCATCAGCGAGATACGGCGCTCGCTGAGGGAGCCGATTTCGGCGATGGCCAGGGCCATGTTGTCAGCGGCCATGGCCACTGGTTCGGCGTGGAAGTTGCCGCCGGAAATCACGTCGCCTTCGGCCGCGAACACCAGCGGGTTGTCGGATACGGCGTTGGCTTCGACAACCAGCACTTCGGCGGACTGACGGAACTGGGTCAGGCACGCGCCCATGACTTGCGGCTGGCAACGCAGCGAATACGGGTCCTGAACCTTTTCGCAGTTCTGGTGCGAGTCGGAGACTTCGCTGCGCTCGCCCAGCAGATCGCGGTAAGCGGCAGCGGCGTCGATCTGGCCTTTCTGGCCGCGGGCAGCGTGGATGCGTGCGTCGAACGGCGAACGCGAACCGAGCACCGCTTCCACCGTCAGCCCGCCCAGCGCCAGCGCGCCGGCGAACAGGTCTTCACCTTCGAACAGACCACGCAGCGCAAACGCGGTGGAAACCTGTGTGCCGTTGAGCAACGCCAGACCTTCTTTCGCCGCCAGGGTCAGCGGGGTCAGGCCGGCGACTTTCAGCGCTTCGGTCGCTTCCATCCACTCGCCCTTGTAGCGCGCCTTGCCCTCGCCCAGCAGCACCAGCGACATGTGCGCCAGCGGTGCCAGGTCACCGGAGGCACCGACCGATCCTTTCAACGGAATGTGCGGGTAAACCTCGGCGTTGATCAGGGCGATCAGCGCATCGATTACCACCCGACGGATGCCGGAGAAACCACGGCTGAGGCTGTTGACCTTGAGCACCATGATCAGGCGCACCAGCTCATCGCTGATCGGCTGGCCGACGCCGGCGGCGTGGGACAGCACCAGGGAACGCTGGAGGTTTTCCAGGTCTTCGCTGGCGATACGGGTCGAGGCCAGCAGACCGAAACCGGTGTTGATGCCGTAGGCGGTGCGGTTTTCCGCAAGGATCTGCTCGACGCACGCCACGCTGGCTTCGATCTGCGCGCTGGCGCTGTTGTCGAGGGTCAGCTTGACCGGGTTCTGATAAACGTCACGCAGTTGGGCCAGGCTCAGTTGGCCGGGGATCAGGTTCAGCGCAGTCATTTAAATGCTCCTTTTGAGGCATTCAGCTCTTAGTTAAAGAGAAACTACCAGTCGCTCCGGAGCATTCCGTTATCCGTCGCTTTTCGTCTTTTGGACGATCCGCGCCTTGGCACGCTGGTATGGGTAGT
Source organism: Pseudomonas sp. MCal1 (assembly GCF_026341415.1). Taxonomy (NCBI): domain Bacteria; kingdom Pseudomonadati; phylum Pseudomonadota; class Gammaproteobacteria; order Pseudomonadales; family Pseudomonadaceae; genus Pseudomonas; species Pseudomonas sp. MCal1. The sequence goes on along the minus strand of NZ_JAKUMP010000007.1, from coordinate 294,760 downwards.
TGTCAGTGCAGATTCGGTAATGCGTCGTGCAGCAGGTTCGAGTCTTTCAGAACGCTAGCGGCGGCGGCGATGTCCGGTGCCAGCCAGCGGTCCTGATCGTAGGCCGGGACTTTTGCGCGCAGCAGTCGCCAGGCGGTATCGGTGCCCGCGCCGAAGCGCTGTTCCTTGAGGAACTCAAACGCCTGGGCCGCCAGCAGGTATTCGATGGCGAGGATCTGCGTGCAGTTTTCCAGCGCGCGGTGCAGCTTCAGCGCGGCGTTGGTACCCATGCTCAAGTGATCTTCCTGCAGGCCCGAGGTGACGTAGTTGTCGAGCACCGCCGGTTGCGCCAACTGGCGGTTTTCCGCGCACAGCGATGCGGCGACGTATTGCACGATCATCATCCCGGAGTTCACCCCCGGATTGGCCACCAGAAACGCTGGCAGACCGCTGACGTGCGGGTTGATCAGGCGATCCAGGCGCCGCTCGGCAATCGAGCCGATTTCAGCCATCGCAATCGCCAGCAGATCCGTCGCCAGCGCCACCGATTGCCCGTGCGGGTTGGCCTGGGACATCACCCGGAAGTCGTCCGGCGTGCCCAGCAGCAACGGGTTGTCGGTGCAGCCGTTGAGTTCGGTTTCGATCTGTTTGATCGCGTGTTCCAGTTGATCGCGCGCGGCACCATGCACCTGCGGGATCGAGCGGATGCTCAGGGCATCCTGAGTGCGAATGCCTTTGCTCGCGGCGATCACTTCACTGCCATCGAGCAAGGCGCGCAGATTGACGCCGACCTGCTGCATGCCCGGATGCGGCTTGAGCGCGATGATCTCGGCATCGAATGCGGCGATCTGGCCGCGCTGGGCTTCGAAGCTCATGGCGCCGATCACATCCGCCCATTGCACCAGACGCGTGGCGTCGGCGATCGCCAGGCAACCAAGGCCGGTCATGCACGGCGTGCCGTTGACCAGGCACAGACCGTCCTTCGCCCCGAGCTGCACCGGTTGCAGGCCCTCTTCGGCCAGCGCCTGCTGCGCGGACACCACTTGCCCGCGATAGCTGACATTGCCCACGCCCAGCAGCGCGATGCCGATGTGCGCCATGTGGGTCAGGTAACCCACCGAACCCTGGGACGGCACTTGCGGGGTGATGCCGCGATTGAGCAGCGCCAGCAACGCCTCGACCACCCGGCGATGAATACCGGATTTGCCGTGGCTGTAGTTGCGGATCGCCGAGCACATGATCGCGCGCGTCTGCTCATCGGTCAGTATCGGGCCGACGCCGCAGGCATGGCTGAGCAAGGTGTTGCGCGACAGCTGGCTGAGCTGTTCGTCTTTCAGCGAAACGTTGCACAGCGCACCGAGACCGGTGTTCACGCCATAGGCGCGCTCGCCGCTGGCAACGATGCGCTGGACGATGCCCTGTGCGTTTTCAATGCGCGCCCAGGTCTGCGCCGACAGCTCGAGCTGCGCGCCGTGACGGGCGACTGCGACCACATCCTGCCAACGCATCGGAGCGTCGGCGATAACGATTTTTTCAGCCTGGGACATCTAAAACCTCTTGGACTTGATCGTTCCCATGCTCTGCGTGGGAATGCCGCTTGGGACGCTCCGCGTCCCGCTCTCAACGCAAGACTGGAGTCCTGCGCAATGGTGACGCGGAGCGTCACGGTATGCATTCCCACGCAGACGGTTCGACGCCTCGACGTGGGAACGAGCCTGCCGTAAAACCTTTAAACCACCGCCGCCCGGCGCTGCACGAACCGGTCGACATATTCGTCCGCCGGCGAATGCAGGATCTCTTTCGGCGTACCGACCTGGATCAGGCGGCCGTCCTTGAGAATCGCGATGCGGTTACCGATGCGCACGGCCTCGTCGAGGTCGTGGGTGATGAAGACGATGGTCTTGTGCAGGGTCTTTTGCAGCTCCAGCAACTGGTCCTGCATCTCGGCGCGGATCAGCGGATCGAGTGCACTGAACGCTTCGTCCATCAGGATGATGTCGGTGTCCGCCGCCAGGGCGCGAGCCAGGCCCACACGTTGGCGCATGCCGCCGGAGAGCTGGTGCGGGTATTTGTTTTCGTAGCCCTTGAGGCCCACGGTGTTGATCCAGTGCAGCGCGCGTTCGGCGCACAGCTGCTTGCTCTCGCCGCGCACTTTCAGGCCGTAGGCGACGTTGTCGAGGACGGTCTTGTGCGGCAGCAGGCCGAAGCTCTGGAACACCATGCTGATCTTGTGCCGGCGAAATTCGCGCAGCGCTTCCATGTCGTATTGCAGGATGTCCACGCCGTCCACCAGGATCACGCCGCTGGTCGGGTCGATCAGGCGGTTGAAGTGGCGCACCAGCGTCGATTTGCCGGAGCCGGACAGGCCCATGATCACGAAGATCTCGCCGGTGCCTATGCTCAGGGACAAGTCATTGACCCCGACCACGCAACCGGTTTCGTTCAGCACCTGATCCTTGGTCTTGCCCTGGCCGACCATCGCCAGAGCGTCCGAGGCACGATTGCCGAAAATCTTGAAGACGTTTTTGACTTCGATCTTGCTCACGGTTGCGTTGCTCATTTGCTCACCTCATGCCGTGGCCGACCATAAGCCTGGGTAATGCGGTCGATGACCACTGCGAGAATCACGATCGCCAGACCGGCTTCCAGGCCGCGTCCGACGTTGAGGGTCTGAATGCCCACCAGCACGTCTTCACCCAGGCCACGGGCGCCGATCATCGAGGCGATCACCACCATCGACAGGGCCATCATGGTGGTCTGGTTGATCCCGGCCATGATGCTCGGCAGGGCCAGTGGCAGTTGCACGCCGAACAGTTGCTGCCAGCGGTTGGCGCCGAAGGCGTTGATGGCTTCCATCACTTCGCCGTCGACCTGGCGGATGCCCAGATCGGTCAGGCGGATCAGCGGCGGCGCGGCGTAGATCACGGTGGCGAAAATCGCCGGTACCTTGCCCAGGCCAAACAGCATCAGCACCGGAATCAGGTACACGAAGCTGGGCATGGTCTGCATGATGTCGAGCAGCGGCATCAGCACCGAACGCAGGCGATTGCTGCGCGCCGAGAGAATCCCCAGCGGTACGCCGATCAGCACCGAAATGACCGTCGCCACCATCATCAGCGCGAGGGTCTGCATCAACTTGTCCCACAGACCGACAGCGCCGACCAGGAACAACAGACCGACGATCACGGCGGTGGTCACGGCTTTGCGCGTTGCGTGCCAGGCCACGACACCGACGATGGCCAGCATCAACCACCACGGCGCGGCGCGCAGCAGGCCTTCAAGATTGACGATGGCCCACAGCAGGGTGTCGGAGATATGGCGGAACACATCGCCGTAGTTGGTGACCAGCGCGTCGACCCAACCGTTGACCCAGTCGGCGATGGAAAAGGTAAAGCTTTCGGGAAACATAAGCGGCTCTCAATCAGGAAACTCAATCAAGCGATTGCGGCGAATACCCCGGCCCGCCTCTCGGTTGGCCGGGAGGAATTCGACCTACAGCGCCGCTTCGATTTTCTTGGCAGCGTCTTCACTCACCCACGCATGCCAGACCTCAGGATGTTCCTTGAGGAAGATTTTCGCCAGTTTTGGCGACTCGATACGTTCCTTCGCCATGCGGCCCAGATTCTGGTTCAGCAGGTCGATCGGCAGGTTGACCTTTTCCAGCACGGCCACCAGTTCCGGGGCTTCGTCATGGAAGGTCTTGGACAGGCCAACCTTGATGGTCACGGTCTTGTCGACGCCCGGTTTTTCTTCCAGTTTCACCGCGTCGATCTGCCCCATCAGCGGGGTTGGTGTCCAGTAGTAGAACAGGATCGGCTCGCCACGTTTGTAGCTCGACAGCACGGCCGCATCCAGCGCCGGGCCGGTGCCCGGGCGGAAGTTGGTGTAGCTGTTTTCCAGGCCGTAGCTTTTCAGCATTTCGCTGTTGTCCAGCTCGCAGGTCCAGCCGGCCGGGCAGTTGTAGAAGCGGCCTTTGGAAGGCTCTTCGGCGTCCTTGAAGACGGCGGCGTATTTGCCCAGGTCGGCGATGTTTTTCAGGTCCGGCGCCTTGGCTTCCAGCTTGCGCTTGGCATCGCCTTCGATCACGTAGCGCGGCACGTACCAGCCTTCCACTGCACCGACCACCGGGGCGCCGACACCGACGACCTTGCCGGCCTTCTCGGCCTTGTTCCAGACCTCGCTGCGGCCGACCCATTCTTCGGCAAAGATCTGGATGTCGTTGCTGCTCAGGGCGTTTTCCATGGTGATGGAGTTGCCCGGCAGGCTGTCGGTCTTGCAGTCGTAACCTTTCTCCAGCACCACCTGCAGAACGTCGGTCAGCAGCATGCCGCTTTCCCAGTTCAGGCCGGCGAATTTCACCGGTTTGCCGGACTCGCACCAGCCGGCGGCCTGGGTCGCGCCAGCGCTGGCCAGCAGGCCCATGGAAAGCAATGTGGTCAGCAGGGTCTTGTTCGATTTCATTGTTGTGACGCTCCTAATCATGAATTGGCTTACGGCAGTCAAGAGGCATCCAGCCCTGTCCACGTCCAAATCAGGCCTGCGCCGCAGCGCGACCGGCCCCGCTTGTTTTAGGTTGTACAACGCTGTCCTGCTCGACGGGCAGAATCAGTCGATCGGGTACGGTGCCGTGCCATTTTTTCGCGCAGACGTAGTACAGCGCTGCGGGCAGCACGAGACCGATGATCCAGGAAATATCCACATCCCCCAGGGCCGCTACCAATGGACCGGTATAGAACTTGGTGGAAATGAACGGCAGTTGCACCAGCACCCCGAACACATAAACGCTGATACCGAGGAGGTTCCAGCGGCCGTAGCGACCGTTCGGATCCGCCAGCGCCGGTACGTCGTAGCGCTCGCGGGTGATGCAGTAGTAGTCCACCAGGTTGATCGCACTCCACGGCGTGAAGAACGCCAGCAGGAACAGGATGAAGGACTTGAACGCACCGAGGAACGAATGCTGGCCGAGCAGCGCAATCAGGGTCGCTGCGCCGACGATCACCAGCACGAAAACCAGGCGCTGCATCCGGGTGACCGTCAGGTGGCCACGGAAGCCGCTGATGATGGTCGCGATGCACATGAAGCTGCCGTAGGAGTTCAGGGTGGAGATGGTGACCTTGCCGAACGCGATGCTGAAATACAGCAGCGCGGCAGTGGCACCGGTCCCGCCCAGACCGACGATGTAAGCGACTTCATGCCCGGCGAATTGCCCGTTGGCCGAAGCGGCTGCGAACACACCGAGGATCATCGCCACCTGCGCGCCGATCACCGAACCGGCACCGGCGGCGAAAAAGGTTTTCACCGAAGACACCTTGCTCGGCAGGTAGCGCGAGTAGTCCGCAACATACGGGCCGAAAGCGATCTGCCAGGAGGCCGCAAGCGACACCGCCAGCAGGAAACTGCTCCAGCTGAAGTGACGGATTTCCAGAAGTGCGCCGACGTCCACCTGACTCATCAGGCGGCTGAACAGGTACACGAAAGCGATCACACCAATGGCACTGGCGATCCGGCCGATCCAGTGAATCACCCGATAGCCGAGCACCGTGACCACCACGATGACGCTGGCGAACAGCAGGATGCCGACGGTGTCGCTGACCCCGAACAACTGGCCCAGCGCCTGGCCGGACAGCACGGTCCCGGTGGCGGTGAAACCGAGGTACATCAGGCACACCAGCACGATCGGAATCGCCGCGCCGTAGACGCCGAACTGCACCCGGCTGGAAATCATCTGCGGCAGGCCAAGTTTCGGCCCCTGTGCCGCGTGCAGCGCCATCACCCCTCCGCCCAGCAGTTGACCGATCAGCAGACCGATCAACGACCAGAACACATCACCGCCCAGCACCACGGCCAGGGCCCCGGTGACAATCGCGGTGATTTGCAGGTTGGCACCCATCCACAGGGTGAACTGACTGAACAGACGACCGTGTCTTTCCGCTTCCGGGATGTAGTCGATCGAACGCCTTTCGATCAACGGTTTACTGCCTGCACGATCGGTGTTGCCTGCCATGATTCAACCTCTGTGGATTGTTTTGATTGTTCACTAAGCTTCTGTAGGGCAGCTTTTCTGTGGGAGCGAGCTTGCTCCGGGCGGCGATCCGACGAAAGCGATTTGTCAGTCAGCACAGATACTGAATGTGCCGGCCTCTTCGCGAGCAAGCTCGCTCCCACACAAAGCCAAAGCCCTTTATTTGCCGGTGATCATCGGCAGGTTCAGCCCTTGTTCCCTGGCGCAGTCGATGGCGATCTGGTAACCGGCATCGGCGTGACGCATGACACCGGTGCCCGGGTCGTTGTGCAGAACGCGAGCGATACGCTCGGCCGCTTCGTCAGTACCGTCGCAGACAATCACCATGCCCGAGTGTTGGGAGAAGCCCATGCCGACGCCGCCGCCGTGGTGCAGGGACACCCAGGTCGCACCGCTCGCGGTGTTCAGCAGCGCGTTGAGCAGCGGCCAGTCGGAGACGGCATCGGAGCCGTCCTGCATCGATTCGGTTTCACGGTTCGGGCTGGAGACCGAGCCGGAGTCGAGGTGGTCGCGACCGATCACGATCGGTGCCGACAGCTCGCCGCTGCGCACCATTTCGTTGAACGCCAGACCGAGCTTGGCGCGCAGGCCCAGGCCGACCCAGCAGATACGCGCCGGCAGACCCTGGAAGCTGATGCGCTCGCGCGCCATGTCCAGCCAGTTGTGCAGGTGGGCGTCGTCCGGGATCAGCTCTTTGACTTTGGCGTCGGTCTTGTAGATGTCCTGCGGATCACCCGACAGCGCAGCCCAGCGGAACGGGCCGATGCCACGGCAGAACAGCGGACGGATGTAGGCCGGTACGAAGCCCGGGAAATCGAATGCGTTTTCGACGCCCTCTTCCTGAGCCATCTGACGGATGTTGTTGCCGTAGTCGAAGGTCGGCACGCCCATTTTCTGGAAGTCGAGCATGGCTTTGACGTGAACGGCCATCGATTGCTTGGCGGCCTTGACCACAGCGGCTGGCTCGGTCTTGGCGCGGGCGCGGTATTCGTCCCAGGTCCAGCCGGCCGGCAGATAACCGTTGAGCGGATCGTGGGCGCTGGTCTGGTCGGTGACCATGTCCGGGCGCACGCCGCGCTTGACCAGTTCCGGAAGGATTTCAGCGGCGTTGCCGCACAGGGCGATGGAAACAGCCTTGCCTTCGGAAGTGTATTTGGCGATGCGGGCCAATGCGTCGTCGAGGTCCTTGGCCTGCTCGTCGACGTAGCGGGTCTTCAGGCGGAAATCGATGCTGATCTGCTGGCATTCGATGTTCAGCGAGCAGGCACCGGCGAGGGTTGCGGCCAGTGGCTGGGCGCCGCCCATGCCGCCGAGACCGGCAGTCAGGACCCACTTGCCGGTGAGGTTGTCGTTGTAGTGCTGGCGACCGGCTTCAACGAAGGTTTCGTAGGTGCCCTGAACGATGCCCTGGCTGCCGATGTAGATCCAGCTGCCAGCGGTCATCTGGCCGTACATGGCCAGGCCTTTGGCGTCGAGTTCGTTGAAGTGTTCCCAGGTCGCCCAGTGTGGCACCAGGTTGGAGTTGGCGATCAGCACGCGCGGGGCGTTGCTGTGGGTCTTGAACACGCCGACCGGCTTGCCCGATTGCACCAGCAGGGTTTCGTCTTCGTTGAGGTTGGTCAGGCTCTCGACGATCTTGTCGTAGCACTCCCAATTACGCGCCGCGCGGCCGATGCCACCGTAGACCACCAGCTCTTTCGGGTTCTCGGCGACTTCCGGGTCGAGGTTGTTCATCAGCATGCGCAGCGGCGCTTCGGTCAGCCAGCTCTTGGCGGTCAGCTTGTTGCCGCGGGCAGCGCGGATTTCGACGTCACGATGCTTTGTGAATGAAGAAGTAGTGGTTTTGTTGTCAGTCACGAAAAAGACTCCTCAGCGATCAATTCAAACCAACCCTGGCAGTGGGCAAGCAGCCTGTGCGCATCAGTGCGCGGCAAGCGAATCAGTGGACGCTGCGGAGAGTCTCGTTCGACTCATACGCATACGTCTTTACTTGTACATACAAGCATATGCAATCAAGCGGCCAACTTGTTGGAGGACCGTTCAACAAAAATCCAAGACAGGTCTGCAGAGCGCCTGAATCAAGGGCTCCGACGTTCATGAATTTTTTCGCGGGGTGGATTGAGGACAGCGACAGGTTGTTACGAAAGCGTGGTTTTGCGCCACGCTGGGGCGTTCGGTAACAAGTTGGTGCGCATTTCGGGAACGTCGGGACGAAAAAAAACCGCTGCTTTCAAAGCAGCGGTTTTTGATCGTTGATCGTTCCCACGTTCTGGTGCGAACGAGCAGTAGAGAGAATCAGCGCGCAGACAGTTCGATCCCGCAGCAACCGGCATTGACGGCAATCTCGGTCAAACCGGTGTTACCGTCCAGTTGCAGGCAGTCATGGCGGCCGAGTTGCGATGCGCTGTCACCGACCGTGACCTCCAGCCGTTCACTGACGCTGAAGACCAGCACCGTGCTCGCCGAACTGAAAAACCGCTGTTCGCCGTCCAGCCATTGCAGGCGTGCGCTGTAACGCTGCGGCGAGTAGATCAGGTTGAAGTCGCGGATCGCGCCGCCGAGCAAGGTGCAGGACACCTGGCTCTCGCCGCTGAAGGCAAACGGGTCGAGGGGTAACAACGGCCGGGTGTCGTCGCCGTCGACACACAGGGTCATGCCGTCGCCCTGCAATACCGTGATCACCCGCTGGTAACCGGCGAAGGTCGAGAAACCGCCGGATTCGGCGATGTCGGCAATCGACAGACGCCAGCCGAAACCGTCGAGGCCGGCGCCGGCGTCACGGGTGATTTCCTCGGTGCTGCCGCCGCCGTTTTTCCACGGCATGCGCGGGTAGCCTTCGGCGCGTAGAACCTTCAACTCTTTCATTTATGGAACCGACCTTCCAGACGATGACGGGAACCGGGGTGGATCAGGCGCGCCGCCGTCACCGGCTGACGACCCGACCAGGTACGACGGCGGATCAGCAGGCATGGCTCGCCTTTTTCGATCTGCAGCAATTTGCATTCGGACGCTTCGGCGAGGATCGCTTCAACCACGTGCTCGCCTTCGGTCAGCGGCGCGACCTGGTTCAGATAGGCGTAAGGCGTTTGCAGGGTGAAGTCCTGCTTGAGGTATTCCGGAGCCACCAGCGCGTTGACGAAGCGGTCTTCGATCTGCACCGGAATGTCGTTTTCGTAGTGCACGATCAGCGAGTGAAAGACTTTCTGCCCTTCGCGCATGTCCAGCGCCAGCGCGCGCTCGGAACCGGCGGCCTCTTCTTCCAGGGTGATCACCTGGCAAGTATGGCGATGGCCACGGGAGGCGATTTCGTCGGCGATGTTGTGCACTTCGAACAGCGCGGACTGGCTCTTCGGTTCGGCGACAAAAGTACCGACGCCTTGCATGCGCACCAACAGGCCGTCGGCGGTCATTTCCCGCAGCGCGCGGTTGATGGTCATGCGGCTGAAGCCCAACTGGCTGACCAGCTCGCTTTCCGAAGGTACGCGGTAATGCGGCGGCCAGTTACCGCTGTCGATCTGTTGAGTGATCATCTGTTTGACGCGGGCGTACAAGGGCGCCGGACTGTCGCCCATGTTCGCGGCCAACGGGGAGACTGGAGGCGGAGTCGGCACGGTGGATCCCTGTTCATTGGATGAAAGTTGCTAGCTTGCCGGAGTTTACCGGGCAGGCAAACGTCTGTATATGTATATACAAATAACACACGATGGGGTGCCGAACCATGTCCGCCTTCTTTGCCGAACGCGCGCTGCTGCCTAACGGATGGGCCAACAATGTACGTCTCGAGGTCAGCGCCGATGGCGTGTTGACCCGAATCCAGGCCGATTCCACCGCAGATGGCGCCGAACGGCTGAGCGGTCCGCTGCTGCCGGGGATGCCGAATCTGCACTCCCACGCGTTCCAGCGAGCGATGGCGGGACTGACGGAAGTGGCCGGCAACCCCAACGACAGTTTCTGGACCTGGCGCGATCTGATGTATCGGCTCGTCGGAAAAATCAGCCCCGACCAGCTCGGGGTGATTGCCCGCCAGCTGTACATCGAAATGCTCAAGGCCGGTTACACCTCGGTCGCCGAATTCCATTACGTCCACCACGATAACAACGGCCAGCCGTACGCCGACCCGGCCGAGCTGGCATTGCGCATCAGCCAGGCGGCCAGTGCCGCCGGCATCGGCCTGACATTGCTGCCTGTGCTTTACAGCCACAGCGGTTTTGGCGGCCAGACGCCGAACGAAGGTCAGCGCCGTTTCATCAACAGCACCGAAAACTACCTGAAACTGCAATCGCGCCTGCAACCCCTGCTCGCGCAGCAAAAGGCGCAGTCGCTGGGCCTGTGCTTCCACTCTTTGCGCGCGGTCACCCCGCAGCAGATCAGCGAAGTGCTGGCAGCCAGCGACAAGCAATGCCCGGTGCACATCCACATTGCCGAACAACAGAAAGAAGTGGACGACTGCCTGAGCTGGAGCGGTCGCCGCCCGCTGCAATGGCTGTATGAAAACACCGAAGTCGATCAGCGCTGGTGCCTGGTGCACGCGACCCACGCCAATCCGGAAGAAGTCACGCTGATGGCCAGGAGCCGCGCCATCGCCGGTCTGTGCCTGACTACCGAGGCCAACCTCGGCGACGGTATTTTCCCGGCGGTGGATTTCCTCGCTCAGGGCGGGCGCATGGGCATCGGCTCCGACAGCCATGTGTCGTTGAGTGTGGTGGAAGAATTGCGTTGGCTGGAATACGGCCAGCGCCTGCGCGATCAGCGGCGCAATCGCTTGTATGGCGCAGATCAGCCGATGGTCGGCCGTACGCTGTACGACGCGGCGCTCGACGGTGGCGCTCAGGCGCTGGGCCAACCGATTGGTGCGCTGGAAGTCGGCAAGCGGGCTGACTGGATTGTGCTCGATGGCAGCGATCCATACCTGGCCACGGCCAGTGGTGACGGGATTCTCAATCGCTGGCTGTTTGCCGGTGGCGACCGTCAGGTGCGCGATGTGCTGGTCAACGGTCAGTGGGTCGTGCGCGAGGGGCGACATGCCGAGGAGGAGGACAGCAATCGCGCCTTTACCCAGGTCCTGCGAGAGCTTTTGGGCTGACACAAACTTCTGTTACTGATCGTTCCCACGCTCTGCGTGGGAATGCAGCCCGGGACGCTCCGCGTCCCAAAAGCGGACGCAGAGCGTCCATTGAGGCATTCCCACGCGGAGCGTGGGAACGATCAGAACAGGAGAAGTCAGTTGGACGTCTTGGCCATCTGCTGATCCGACGTACGCCAGATCAGGCGCGTGGTGTCGTAACCCTGCTGGCGCGCCTTGCTCAACAGTTCCTCACGCACCACACCGTTGACGGTCGGCGTGCGCGACAACAGCCACAGATAGCGGCGACTCGGGTCGCCGACGAGAGCGGTCTTGTAGTCATCGCTGACGTACAGCACCCAGTACTGACCCTTCGCCACACCCGGAATCAGACGCGAGAACCAGGTATCGAACTCGACCCACAACTTGTCGGTCTTGCCAGGCACCTGTGGATAAGCCGTGCCTTTGACTTCTTCCCACGTCCAGTCCGCCGTCAGGCAGCGGTTGTACACCGCGACATTGCCGTCGGGCTTGAGGGAATATCGGGCTTCGGATTGTGCGCAATTGCGCTGGAAATACATCGGCAGACGCGCCAGTTCGTACCAGGTGCCCTGGTAACGCTTGAGATTGACACTGTTGACCGTCTTCGGCGCCAGCGGATCTTCACCGGACGTGGCGCAGCCGGCCAATACCAGGCCGGCCAAAAGGACAAGCAATAACCGCTTCATTGTTTTTCTCCCGTGGGCGCGGAGCCCCGGTTTACTTCAGGCCTTGGCCGGAAAACATCAGCACTTTGTCACCGGCGTACTGCACGCTGATAAAGCTGTTCTTGTCGCCCCAGGTGCAACTGGACATGCCGAGCGCGCCCGAGCAATCGGTGGGCTTGCCGAGCAGCGTCTCGACTTCAGCCTTGGCCATGCCGGCCGAGAGCTTCGAATAGTTTTCCTGATTGACCTTGCTGCATGCAGCCAACAGCACGCAAAACGACAGCAGGGCGATAGATCGCAGCGACATGGTGTAACTCCTGGAGCGGAAGGGGGATGGCATGGCGCCAACCAGAAGCTTAGAAGAGAAAACCCCTGTCTGGTTCCCTGGCAGGCCGGCTATTTGTTAACCCGCTCGTCCGGCTTTCGCCGATAAATCAGACAGTTTGTAAAGCTGTTGAGCATTTCGTCGCCTTTCGCAAAAGGCGCCTAATCTTTGGCGCGTGGCGGTCGAAATAAGAGCAGCGCAAAGCCCCAGAGTGTGGCAAATTGCCGCCCTTTCTTGACCAGCCCCTTCGCGGTAGCTCCCTTAATGACCAGAAACATGAAATTCAGCCACAAGATCTTGTTGGCTGCCGCCCTCGTGGTGGCCGTTGCATTCGCCTGTTTCATTTTGTTCAACGACTATCGCCAGCGCGAAGCCCTGCAAAGCAGCACCGAAGCGTCGATGCAGGAACTGGGCAGTCTGACCACCAGCAACATCCAGACCTGGCTGGAAAGCCGCATCCAGTTGCTGCAATCGATGGCGCAACAGGTCGTCGCCGACGGCAACGCCCCGGCCAGCCTGAAACGCATCATCGACCTGCCCGCCTACACCGGCAACTTCCAGCTCAGTTACTTTGGCGGCGCCGACGGCGTGATGTTCTCGGTCCCGGCCGGCAACCGTGCGCCGGATTACGACCCGCGCGCCCGTGGCTGGTACAAGGCAGCCAATGCTGCGCAACAGACCATCGTCACCGAACCGTACATCGCCGCCTCGTCGGGCAAACTGGTGATCACCGTGGCCACGCCGGTGCAGCGCCAGGGCCAGATGATCGGTGTGGCCGGCGCCGACATTGATCTGTCGAGTGTCAGCGCGATCATCAACTCACTGAACTTCGGCGGCCACGGTCACGCGTTCATCGTCAGTGCCGACGGCAAGATCCTGATCCACCCGGACAGCAAACTGGTGCTCAAGACTCTGGTCGAGGCCTATCCCAACGGTGCGCCGAAAGTCAGCCCGGGCCTGAAGGAAGTCGAGTTCGACGGCAAGACCCAGCTGATCTCCTTCACCCACGTCAACGGCGTACCGTCGGCCGACTGGTACGTGGCGCTGGTGCTGGACAAGGACACCGCGTTCTCGATGCTCAGCGAATTCCGCACCTCGGCGCTGATCGCCATGGTCATCGCCGTGGTGATCATCATCGCCCTGCTCGGCATGCTGATCCGTGTGTTGATGCAGCCGCTGCTGACCATGGGCCGCGCCATGCATGACATCGCCGAAGGCGAAGGCGACCTGACCAAACGCCTGATCATCCACGGCCACGATGAATTCGGTGCGCTGGGCTTGTCGTTCAACCGTTTCGTCGAGCGCATTCACACCTCGATCCGCGAAGTGTCGTCAGCCACCGGGCAAGTCAACGAAGTCGCACTGCGCGTAGTCGCCGCGTCCAACTCGTCGATGTTCAACTCCGACCAGCAGGCCTCGCGCACCAACAGCGTGGCCGCCGCGATCAACCAGCTCGGCGCCGCCGCCCAGGAAATCGCCCAGAACGCCGCCCTCGCCTCGCAACACTCCAGCGATGCCCGCAGCCTGGCAGAAGACGGCCAGCAGGTGGTGGATAAAACCATCCACGCGATGCAGCAACTGTCGGCGAAGATCAGCGACTCCTGCGGCAACATCGAAACCCTGAACAGCAACACTGTGAACATCGGGCAGATTCTGGAAGTGATCACCAGCATCTCCCAGCAGACCAACCTGCTGGCGCTCAACGCGGCCATTGAAGCAGCCCGTGCCGGTGAAGCCGGTCGTGGTTTCGCCGTGGTGGCCGACGAAGTCCGCAACCTGGCGCACCGTACTCAGGATTCGGCGCAGCAAGTGCAGAACATGATCGAAGAACTGCAAGTCGGCGCGCGTCAGGCGGTCGGCATCATGACCGAGAGCCAGCGTGAGAGCGAAAGCAGCGTCGGCATCGCCAACCAGGCCGGCGAACGTCTGGGCAGCGTGACCCAGCGCATCGGCGAAATCGACGGCATGAACCAGTCGGTGGCGACGGCGACGGAAGAGCAGACAGCGGTGGTCGAGTCGATCAACGTTGATATCAACGAGATCAACACGCTGAACCAGGAAGGGGTCGAGAATTTGCAGGCGACGTTGCGCGCTTGTGCGGATCTGGAGCAGCAGGCTGCGCGGTTGAAGCAGTTGGTGGGTAGTTTCCGGATCTAAGGCGTCCGAAGCCGTCTTCGCGCGTAAAACCGCGAAGACGGAACAACACGCTTGTCACCTCGGCCTGACTCAGGACTGAATTAAGACTAAACTCGGTCCTAGTCCACTGAGCGAGGCGCAGCCCGTGAAGCTTTCATCCCAGATCAAACCCATCAGTTACCTGAAAAGCCATACCGCCGAAATCGTCAAAACGATTAGCGAAAGCCGTGAGCCGCTGGTGATAACCCAGAACGGTGAAGCGAAGCTTGTAGTCATGGACATCAAGAGTTTTGAAGAGCAGGAAGAAACAATGGCTCTGCTCAAACTGCTTGCCATGGGAAATCGAGAAATTGAGGAAGGCAAGTACAGGGACGTTGAAGACGTTTTCGCAGAGCTGGACAGGATCGACCCCCAATGAGTTTGAAGGTCGTTATTCTTCAGTCCGCCGAAACAGATCTCAAAGATCTTCGCACCTACCTCATCAAACAGTTCTCACCTCAAACCTGGCATAGCACTTATGCCAGCTTGAAGGTCGCTATTCGCAGTCTCGCATCCTTACCCTATTCAGGATCCATTCCCGAAGAAATAGAAAGACTGAACCTTGGTCAATATCGGCAAGTCATCTCTGGTTTGAATCGCATTATTTATGAAGTCCGAGAGCAGACTATTTATATCCATATCATCGCCGATACGAGAAAAAACCTGCCTGCACTCTTGATGAAGCGTTTGCTTCAAGGCAATCCCTGAGTCTGATGCAGCTCAGAAACTCGACCCCGGCTGCGAAAGAAACTCCAGCTCCTCCACCGTAGACTCCCGCCCCAACACCGCATTGCGATGCGGAAACCGGCCAAACCGGGCAATCACCTTCTGATGCCGCTCGGCATAATCCAGGTTGTCGGCAAACACCCCGCGCTCCGCCTCCGGCTGTTCTGCCACCAGTTCGATGAATCGCGAGACGGCTTCATTCTGCACCGCGAGGTTTTCGCAGTGTTCGAAGACAAGGTAGATGAAGAGTCGCTGGATCGGTTTCAACTGCCGATCGAAGTCTGCAGCAATCCCCTGAGCAACCAGCTTCTGGGCCCGTAGATCACCGGAAAAAGCCTTGGGCGTATCGCGAAAGATCATGCGCGGGAGTTGGTCGAGCAACAGCACCACTGCCAGCCAACCTTCGGGACGTTGCGTCCACTCGGTCAATCCGCCAGCGAGGGCCTGATCGACAAAGACCCCGAAACGCTCACGCGCTTCGAGGTCCTGGCTGTCTTTCTTGCCAAACCACAACTTGCCCTGTTGCGCCGAAACTTCAGTGGCTGATTCGGCATGACCGAACCACCAATCGAGCAACGGCTGCCAGGGCGCGGTCATGGTTTATTCCTTGTGGTAAGCCGTGGCGCGGGCGACTTCTTCTTTCGAGCCGAGGAACACCGCTACGCGCTGGTGCAGGCCTTCAGGCTTGATGTCGAGAATGCGCTGGTGGCCGTCGGTGGAAGCGCCGCCTGCCTGTTCCACCAGGAAAGACATCGGGTTGGCTTCGTACATCAGGCGCAGCTTGCCCGGCTTGGACGGCTCGCGGCTGTCGCGTGGGTACATGAACAGACCGCCACGGGTCAGGATGCGGTGCACGTCGGCCACCATCGCCGCGACCCAACGCATGTTGTAGTTCTTTTTCAGCGGGCCTTCTTCACCGGCCAGCAGTTCGGAAACGTAGCGCTGTACCGGAGCTTCCCAGTGACGCTGGTTGGACATGTTGATGGCGAATTCCTGGGTGCTTTCAGGAATGGTGATGTCTTCGTGGGTCAGGACGAAGCTGCCCATTTCGCGGTCCAGGGTGAAGCCCTTCACGCCGTTGCCCAGGGTCAGGATCAACATGGTTTGCGGACCGTAGATCGCGTAACCGGCCGCGACCTGCTGGGTACCTGGCTGCAGGAAGGCCTTTTCGTTCAGGGCTTCGTTCTGGCTCAGGTATTCGTTCGGGCAACGCAGTACCGAGAAGATGGTGCCGACCGGGGCGTTGATGTCGATGTTCGACGAACCGTCCAGCGGGTCGAACACCAGCAGGTAGGCGCCTTTCGGGTATTTGCCCGGGATCTGGTAGGCGTTGTCCATTTCTTCGGATGCCATGCCGGCCAGGTGACCGCCCCACTCGTTGGCTTCGAGCAGGATTTCGTTCGACAGCACGTCGAGCTTCTTCTGCACTTCGCCTTGCACGTTTTCAGTGCCCATGCTGCCCAGAACGCCGCCCAGGGCGCCTTTGGACACGGCGTGGCTGATTTCCTTACAGGCGCGCGCCACCACTTCGATCAGGAAACGCAGATCGGCAGGAGTGTTGTTGCTGCGGGTCTGCTCAATCAAATAGCGACTCAGGGTAACGCGGGACATGGACGGCTCCGGTGGAATGGGGGGCTAAAAACCCGCGCAGTTTACAGGGAGTCTGAAACCGTAGCGAGCAATGACGCCCGGTAACGTGCGTCGAGTGCAATTCCTGCTATCAGACGTGATCGGACCTGGAGAGTTCAGGCACCGGATTCAGCGTAGTTGGAAACCCGACGGGTGTAGCGACCACACCCGTCATATTCAGGATTTGGCCGGTGGCTTGCGCAGCAGACTGAAGGCCATCGCCGCCAGAAACAGCACGCTGAGCAACAACACCGCCCACAGGCCGAATTTCTTCCAGTTGGTGTGGCTGGTCGCTGCTGCAGTGGCCGTCGAAGTCTGGGTCGCCAGCGCTTCGCCCTGCACCGCGGCCTTGCCCAGCGTGGCCAGTTTCTCCGGTTTGAAATCGGGAATCAGCGTGGTCAGCGGCAGGTTCGCCGTCTTCACGGTCGGATTGCCCAGCGCCAGGCTGTACGGCCCTTCACCACGGGCAAGGAAGATCACCTGCGTGGCGCGCACCGCATATTTCAAGCTCGGTGCCTGTTCGCCGAGGCCGCCGCCGCGTTCGTCGACCGTGAGCTTCAACTGCTGCACGGTCTGGCCGTAAAGCTGCAATTCGTTCTGCAGCACGTC
Organism: Pseudomonas sp. MCal1; assembly: GCF_026341415.1. Lineage (NCBI taxonomy): Bacteria > Pseudomonadati > Pseudomonadota > Gammaproteobacteria > Pseudomonadales > Pseudomonadaceae > Pseudomonas > Pseudomonas sp. MCal1. The sequence goes on along the minus strand of NZ_JAKUMP010000007.1, from coordinate 277,526 downwards.
CTGGCCATTCTGGGTCAGGCGATAGAGCAGACCGCTGCTCAGCGGTTGCCACGGCAGACTGCTTTCGCGACGTCCCGACAACGTCACCGGCGCCAGACTGTTGGCCTGCTTCAGTTCGACCTGCACCCGCTCGATGTTCAGCCCCATCGGCAACTGCCAGGTGTATTCCCCGACCTTGCCGCTGCTGCCCGCCAGCGCCGGCGACCAGACCAATGGCAGCGGCAGGTGACGCGGGTCGCTGCTTTTCAGTTGTGCCGACGTCAGCTCCGGCGCCGAGGCCGGGGAATCCCACAGCAGACGCAGATACCGCGCCGATTGCCCCGGCAGCGCCACTTCATGTTGCTCGACCCGTTCGTCGGCAAAGGTCAGGCGCGCGACCTGGCCTTCGCCCCAGGCTTGCCAGTGCTGCAAGTCGTCGCTGGCCTCGATGCTGAAACGCTGGAAGCCGTCGCGCTCGCTGGTCCAGTCGAGGATCAATTGCTGCAACGGCGCCTTGATCGCACTGGCGTCGAGCAGCCAGCCACGCAGCACTTCTTCACCGGCTTCGAGCTGGCTGGACGGCTGCACTTCCACCAGCGTGCCGGTGGTGGTGGATTGCACGCGAACGTTCGGCGCACGCTCGGTCGCATCCGCCGAGTTGTACAGCGGGAACCACTTCACGTCATGTAACTGGCCGTCGTCGCGGGTCTGTGCTGATTCCCGGGCCAGGGCATAGGCCTGCGGCTCTCCGGCGGCGTTGAACACCCGCAGATCGCTGAGATCGGTCTGACGTGCCTGCAACTGCACGCTCAGCGGCAGTTCGAGGCGATACCACGGGCCTGCGCCACTGACCGACAACGGCACCTGCGTGGCGAAGTCCGCCGGTTTTTCCTGGGCGCCGGCCGTCATGGCCACGCCCAGCAACAGCCAACCGAGATTAAGCTTGCGACTCAAGACGACACTCCTTCGGTTTCCGGGGCCGGTTTGTCCGCCGCCGGTGCAGCTTCGGCGCGTTTGGGCGGCAGCGGCGCAAAGTAGCCCACCACCAGCAGCAACACGCCGACGCCGATGAACGAGACGATCCGGGCCAGTCCGCCACGGTTGCTCAATTCGACAAAAATCAGTTTGGCCACCACCAGCGCAATCAGCGCCGCGCCGATCAGCCACACTTCGCGGCGATGGCGCAGGTGCCCGCCGATCATCAGCCCCAGCGCCATCAGCGTCCAGACGATCGACAACCCGGCCTGCACCAGCATCGATTCGAGCAGCAGATCCAGCTCGAACGGAATCCCCGCCCAATGGTGCGCGGCGCGGGTGACCAGCGCGGTGCAGAAGGCGAACAGCGAAACACCGGCAATCAGTTGCGTGGCGTAAGCCGCGTAATCCTGGCGGATCGACAGCTCGGCAACAGCGCTGCGCGACCAGACGTAAACACCGAACAACGCAAACAGCAGACCCAATTCCAGCGGGTTGAGCAGCGGCACATAAGGCAGCGGTTCGGCGTTGCCATCGCTGACGCCATTGGCCAGCCAGAACCAGACCAGCATCAGCACCGCCAGCGGCGCCGCCGCGTACAAACGGTACTCACGAGGGAACGCCGCCACCGGCCATGGCCAGTTGCGCGGCGCGGCCATCAGCAACAGATACACGCTTGGCAGAATCGCCCAGCCCAGCCAGCGCCAGGCGTTGTATTGCTCGGACAACAGCAGCAGGCCGTAACGCAATTCCAGCGCCAGCACGCCGATCAGCAGCCAGCAACCGAGTACATGCGCCGTGCTCAAGGCCCGCGCCGGCAGCATGGGCGCCAGACGCCGCAGACTGATGAAATGCACGACGAACACCGCCGCCCACGCCAGCCAGCCGAAATTCGCCGCCGGGTGATAACGCGAATGCCACGCGGCGAGCAACACCAAACCGGCCGCTGGCATCAGCAGGGTGCAGAGCAGACCGAGAGACGGCCATTTCAGGCGCGAGGCCAACAGCGTCCACAACACGACGCTCAGCGCGGCGACCAGCAGCAACAGCGTCGCCTGCACATTCAGCGGCGCAAACCGCAGCACTTCACTGACCCACGCCAGCGCCCACCAACCGGCGCCCCACACCAGCAACACGTCGGACAACCGCTGCAAACTCAGCACATCGAAAGCCGAAGCGTGATTGCCCAGTTGCAGGCGCCACGCCCCGATCATCGCCGCCAGCCCCAGCACCAGCGGCGTCCAGAAACCGCCATGGGCCAGCGGTCGCAGGCCTTCGCTGGACAACGGCCCGAGCAACTCGGGGCCGGCCAGCAAGAACGCCGCGCCGCCGATCAACTGCAACAACAGACCGAAGATAAAACTCACGCGCTGCCTGAGGTACAGACTGAGCCAGATGATCAGCAAGCCACTGGCCGCCCACACCGCACTCGCGGTTTGCCACGGCAGCACGAACAACACCGCCAGATTGACCAGCACCAGACCCGCCAGTAGCACCACCGACAACCCGCGCAGCAGACGAACATCGCTGCGCACCATATTGTCGCGCGCGGCCAGCAGCATGCCGGCGATCAGTGCCAGACCGATCAGCGAGGCGCTGAGCAAACCGCTCCAGCCAGCGCTGAACACGGCCGCCGAATCCTCGCCTGCTCCTTGCAGGCGCAGCAGGAACAACACCCCGCCGAGCAGTTGCACGGCAAACGCGGTGAACAGGAATGTGCGCGATTGCAGGCGCAAGCCGACGAACAAGGTCACCAGTCCGGCCAGGGCCCAACTGATTGCCGTGAACTGGACGAAGAAAAACAGCGGCGCCAACAGATAGAGAAAAGTCAGACCGAGACTCGCCAAAACCGGCAGGCCTTGGCGCTCCCATGCCGAGGTGTGCTCCGCCGGGGTTTTACGCAATTGATAGAAACTGAACAACAGCGCAATGCCCAGCATCAACGCGCCCAACGGCGCACCGTCGAGCAGGCTGCTTTCACCGACACGCAACTGGCTGAGAAACGCCAGCGCCGAGCCCAGTTGCAGCAGCAACGCGAAGGCCCTGGCCAACGGCCGGTGCTGACGCAAGCCCAGCCAGAAAATCCCCGCGCCCTCTACCGCCCAGGCCGCAGAGGTCCAGCGCGCATCCAGCCCCAGCGGAATCGCCAGACTGGCGAAAATCACCCCGAGCGCCAGGCAAGTCTCGCCCAGCAGCAACGCCCGGCCGCCCATCAGCACCCGGGCGAGGGTCATGTAAATCATGCCCAGCGCCAATGCGCTGAACGCGGCGGCGAATTCCAGATGCTGGATCAATGCGAATTGCAGACCGAAACCCACCAGCGGCGGACCGAACAGCATGGTGCCGTCAACGTAATCACCCTTGCGCGCCGACCAGTGCAGCAGCGCCTCGCGATCGCTTTCTGCCGGGGCGTCCGGCATGTCCAGCAGCTTGCGCCGGGCGAACAGCAGGCCGATGACCAGATACATCAGGAAGAACAGAATCAGGAACGGCTCTGTGCTCCACAGCAGTTCCGGCGTGTACGAACGCAGGCCCCAGGCGAAACCGATGCCGAAGGTGCCAATGAAGCCGATCAGGTTGAGCAGGCGCCAGGCCTTGAACCAGGCGATGGCCAGAATGCCGGCGTTGAGCAGCGCGAAATAACTGAACAGCGCCACATGGTTACCGGCGCCGGTGGAAGTCAGGATCGGCGCAGCGAAACCGCCCAGCGCGGCGACGCAGGCCAGGGCAAGGGAATCCTGAGTGATCGCCAAAATGGCCGAAAACACCGTCACTGCCACCAGCAATCCCAGCGCAGCAGACGGATCAAGCAGCGGGTGCAGACGCATCGCCGCAAACACCGTCAGGTACAACACCGCAATCCCGGTACCTTGCAGCATCAAGGCGTAGCTGTTGTTGCGATGGCGCAACCACCAGCCCAGCGCCAGCAATCCCAGCGCCGCCGCTGCGACCCCGGCGTAACGCATTTCGATCGGCACCACCATGCCTTCGGTGGCGTAACGCAGCAGGAAGGCCAGACCGAAGAACAACAGCACCACACCGACCCGCAACACGGTATTGCCACCGAACAGCCAGTTGCGCGCAGCGCTGATGCCGCGCTCGATAAGATTCGGGCCACGAGGTTCGGCAGGCGATTGTGGTTCGCGGGTAACGGGCTCCGGGCGCCAGGCATCGACCGGCAGCGGCTGTTCAGCTTCGCTGGCGGCGACGGCGACAGGTTCGAGTTCGGGTGGCAGCTCCCAGATCAGCTCGGGTTCTGCGCCAGAGGGTTGTTCAAATACCGTGACAGGCTCAACGAGCGTTTCGCTGGCCGGTGCGACACTCGCCGGTGCCGGCGAATGTGCCGGAGCGCCCTCCAGCAGAAACAGACGCTGTTCGACGCCCTGCAACGCGATCTTCGCGTGATCCAGCTGACGCTGTTGCTCGGCAGCCTGTGAACCGAGCCGCGCGATGCGCATCGCCTGTCCGATGGCGAGCCCCAGTAACGCGCCCAACAGCGCATCGCTGAACGACTCGTCGAGCAGCCAGCCGAGCAAAAGCCCGATCAACATGAACATCCATTGCATGGTCGATATCCCTGAGCAGCCCCGTGGCGGGGCGAAACCAAGGCTCAGTATATCGGCCCGGCCCAACAATCGTGGGGCCGGGCGCACATTTGTCGCTAAAAGTTACTCCAGTGCCTTCCAGATATCCGTGGCGTACTCGCGGATCGTCCGGTCGGACGAGAACCAGCCCATGCGCGAGGTGTTCAGCACCGCCGAACGCCACCAGTTATTGGCGTCGTGCCAGAGCGCATCGACGCGCATCTGCGCTTCCCAGTACGAATCGAAATCGGCGCAGACGAAGAACCGGTCGTAATCCACCAGCGAATCGATCAGTCCGGTGTAGCGCGACGTGTCGTCCGGCGAGAACACCCCGCTGCGGATCGCCTGCAGCACGTCGTTGAGGCGATGGGACGCAGCGATATCCGGCAAGGCGCTGAACTCGTGGTTCTGCTTGCGCGCTTCGACCTGCTGGGCACTGAGGCCGAAGATGAACATGTGCTCGGCGCCGATGTTTTCGCACATTTCCACGTTGGCACCGTCGAGGGTGCCGATGGTCAGCGCACCGTTGAGGCCGAACTTCATGTTGCTGGTGCCCGAGGCTTCGAAACCGGCAGTGGATATCTGCTCCGACAGGTCCGCCGCAGGAATGATGCTTTCCGCCAGACTGACGTTGTAGTTGGGCAGGAACACCACTTTCAGCAGCCCACGCACGGTCGGGTCGTTGTTCACCACCCGGGCGATGTCGTTGGTCAGTTTGATGATCAGCTTGGCCTGGTGATAACTCGCCGCCGCTTTGCCGGCGAAGATTTTCACGCGCGGCACCCAGTCGATTTCCGGCTCGGCGCGAATCGCCTGATACAACGCGACCGTATGCATGAGGTTGAGCAACTGACGTTTGTATTCGTGAATCCGTTTGACCTGCACGTCGAACATCGCTGCCGGATTGACCGCGATCCCCAGCCTTTCATGAATCAGGTACGCCAAGGCTTTTTTGCTGTGCAACCGTTGCTCGGCGAAGGCTTTGCGAAAGGCTGGTTGTTCGGCGAACGGCTCAAGATCGAGCAATCGCTGTTCCGGGTTATCCAGGACGTCCGGGCCGAGGGAATCGACCAGCATCGATGTCAGTTCAGGGTTGGCCTGGTACAGCCAGCGGCGGAAGGTAATGCCGTTGGTCTTGTTGTTGATCCGCTCCGGATACAGCTTGTGCAGTTCGGCGAACACGGTTTTGCGCATCAGTTGCGTGTGCAGCCCGGACACCCCGTTGACGCTATGGGAGCCGAGGAACGCCAGGTTGCCCATGCGCACCCGGCGCCCGTTGTCTTCCTCGATCAGCGACACCGCGCGCAGCACGTCGAAATCGTGGATGCCCTTGGCCCGCAGCGAATCGATGTGCTGGGCGTTGATCAGGTAAATGATCTGCATGTGCCGCGGCAGCATGCGTTCCATCAGCCCCACCGGCCAGGTTTCCAGCGCTTCGGGCAGCAGCGTGTGGTTGGTGTACGACAGCGTATCGACAGTGACTTGCCATGCCGCATCCCAGGCCACGTCGTAGACGTCGACCAGTTGGCGCATCAGTTCGGCGACGGCGATCGAAGGGTGCGTATCGTTGAGCTGGATTGCCGCGTGATCGCCCAGCGTCAGCACCGAGGTGTGCATGTTGCGGTGACGGCGCAGCAGATCCTGAAGCGAGGCTGCGACGAAGAAGTATTCCTGACGCAGGCGCAGTTCCTGCCCGGCTTCGGTGCTGTCCGCCGGGTAAAGTACGCGGGAAATACTTTCGGCCCGGGCCACTTCGGCGACGGCGCCCAGGTGGTCACCGGCGTTGAAGCGCTCCAGGTGCAGGTCTTCCATGGCCCGGGCCCGCCACAGGCGCAAGGTGTTGACGCTCGCCCCGCGCCAGCCGACCACGGGGGTGTCGTAGGCGATGGCCCGCACGGTTTCCGCCGGATGCCAGACCTGTTTCGATTTGCCTTCGTTGTCGGTCACGGTCTCGACGCTGCCGCCAAAGCCGATCGGATAGACCACCTCTGGCCGCTCGAACTCCCAGGGGTTGCCGAAATCCAGCCAGTGTTCGGTCTGTTCCTGCTGCCAGCCGTCGACGATGGCCTGGCGGAACAGCCCGTGTTCGTAACGAATGCCGTAGCCGTGGCCGGCGATGCCGAGGGTCGACATGCTTTCCATGAAGCACGCCGCCAGCCGTCCGAGACCTCCGTTGCCCAGCGCCGCATCCGGCTCCAGGATGCGAATGCGCTCCAGATCGACGCCCAGTTCGGTCAGCGCTTCACGGGCGACGTCCAGCAGACCTAGGTTGCTCAGGCTGTCGTACAGCAAGCGGCCGATAAGGAATTCCAGCGAGAGGTAATACACCCGCTTCTGACCTTTGCGGTAGATCTGCCGGGTGTGGTCCATCCAGTGCTCGACCATGTGATCGCGCGCCGCCAGGGCGATGGCTTCGAACCAGTCATGGTCGAAGGCGTGATCCGGGTCTTTGCCCACCGCGTAGGTGAGTTTGGTCAGGACGGCGTCGCGGAATGCGGCCACCTCTGCTTCGCGAACTAGTGGTTCTTGAGTCATCGATAGGACCTCGAGCGAGCGGGAATTGTCAGAGCCTAGACGGTCTGACCGACGGTAGGGGCTCTGGTTCGGCAGTTTTTCGTGAGAGTGAGACTTCGTCCGGCAATACCTTGGGCAATGCCTTAATGAATGCAGGGGCCGTGCCGAATTGTTGGACGATACTTGCGCATGAAGAAAAAATCTGGCGAAAGGTTGTTCAAAAATCCACCAGTCCCGGTATGATCGCGCGCCCTGATGCACACGCTTGGTAAACACCGATGATGAAGCCCAACCTGATCGCCGCAGCCGAGATCGACCGTCTCGATACCTGGGCCAAATATTCGGCCCCGATGTGCGGCTCGTGCGTCTCCAGCTGCTGCACGCTGCCGGTCGAGGTCAAGATCAAGGATCTGGTGCGTATCGGTGTGGTCGACGAGTTCGAACTGGGCGACCCGCCGAAGAACATCGCCAAGCGTCTGCAAAAGGAAGGTCTGGTCGAGCGTTTCAACCAGAAGTCGGGGATCTTCACCCTCCAGCGCATGAGCAACAACGATTGCTACTACCTGGATCGCAAGAGCCGCCTGTGCACCATTTATGACAAGCGCCCGGACACCTGCCGCAACCACCCGAAAATCGGCCCGCGCCCGGGATATTGCGCTTACAAGCCAAAGGAAGTGGAGCGGGTGCAGAATTCGCGGTCGATCGAACGCTTCTGATCCTGCTTGATCGTTCCCACGCTCCGCGTGGGAATGCAGCCCGGGACGCTCCGCGTCCCAGACGCCGAACGCGATATTCAAATCCCGGACAAACAAAAACGCCCCCGGTCTCTCGACCGGGGGCGTTTTTTTCAAGCCTGGCTAAAGCTTATGCCTTGGCTTTCTTGGCAGCGCGGGTGCGCTCGCCTTCGTCCAGGATCTTCTTGCGAAGACGGATGGACTTCGGCGTCACTTCGCACAGCTCGTCATCCTGGATGAATTCCAGAGCCTGTTCCAGGGTGAAGCGGACAGGTGGAACCAGAGCGATGGTTTCGTCTTTACCCGAAGCACGCATGTTGTCGAGCTTCTTGCCCTTGGTAGGGTTGACGCCCAGGTCGTTGTCACGGCTGTTCAGACCCACGATCTGACCGTTGTAGATCTCCTGACCGTGTTCCACGAACAGCTTGCCACGAGCCTGCAGGGTTTCCAGGGAGTAGGTCAGTGCCTTGCCGGTTTCAACCGATACCAGAACACCGTTCTGACGGCCGGACATGTGACCGGACTTCATGGTGTCGTAACGATCGAAGATCGAGGTCAGGATGCCTGCGCCGTTGGTCAGGGTCAGGAACTGGTTACGGAAACCGATCAGACCGCGAGCCGGGATGTTGTACTCCAGGCGCACACGGCCCTTGCCATCCGGGGACATGTTGGTCAGGTCGCCCTTACGCAGACCCATTTCTTCCATGACCTTGCCCTGGGACTCTTCAGGGATGTCGATGGTCACGTTTTCGAACGGTTCCTGCTTCACGCCGCCCACTTCGCGGATGATCACTTCAGGACGGCCCACTGCCATCTCGAAGCCTTCGCGACGCATGGTTTCGATCAGTACCGACAGGTGCAGCTCACCACGACCCGATACCTTGAACTTGTCGGCGGAATCGCCTTCTTCAACTTTCAGGGCAACGTTGTACAGCAGCTCTTTGTCCAGACGTTCCTTGATGTTGCGGGAAGTCACGAACTTGCCTTCTTTACCGCAGAACGGCGAGTCGTTGACCTGGAAGGTCATGGAAACGGTCGGCTCGTCGACGGTCAGCGGCTTCATCGCTTCGACAGTGTTGATGTCGCACAGGGTGTCGGAGATGAACAGCTCGTCGAAACCGCTGATGCAGACGATGTCGCCGGCCTGGGCTTCTTCGACGTCAACGCGGTGCAGACCGTGGTGACCCATCAGCTTCAGGATACGACCGTTGCGGCGCTTGCCTTCGGTGTCGATGGCGACGACCGGAGTGTTCGGCTTGATGCGACCACGGGCGATACGGCCAACACCGATCACACCCAGGAAGCTGTTGTAGTCCAGTGCGGAGATCTGCATCTGGAACGGACCGTCACGGTCAACGGCCGGCGCTGGAACGTTGTCGATGATCGACTGGTACAGCGGGGTCATGTCTTCGGCCATGTCGGTGTGGTCCAGACCGGCGATGCCGTTCAGGGCCGAGGCGTAGACGACTTTGAAGTCCAGCTGTTCGTCGGTGGCACCCAGGTTGTCGAACAGGTCGAAGATCTGGTCCAGAACCCAGTCAGGACGCGCGCCCGGACGGTCGACCTTGTTGATCACGACGATCGGCTTCAGACCGGCTTCGAACGCCTTCTTGGTCACGAAACGGGTTTGCGGCATAGGGCCGTCCTGGGCGTCAACCAGCAGCAGCACGGAGTCGACCATCGACATTACGCGCTCTACTTCGCCGCCGAAGTCGGCGTGGCCCGGGGTGTCCACGATGTTGATGTGGTAGCCGTTCCAGTTGATGGCGGTGTTTTTCGCCAGAATGGTAATGCCGCGTTCTTTTTCCTGGTCGTTGGAGTCCATCACGCGCTCGTCGTTGAGCTCGTTGCGCTCCAGGGTGCCGGATTGACGCAGGAGTTTGTCTACCAGGGTGGTCTTACCGTGGTCAACGTGGGCAATGATGGCGATGTTACGTAGATTTTCGATCACTTGTGTATCTCGATCAGAGGATTCGGTTTGCTGACAAGTCCTGGCAGCGATTAGCAGTAGTGTCCGGCATGGCCGTTACAGCTTGACGGCAGTGTCGGGGGGCCGGTGACGCAGGCCACAGGCAAACAGCCCCGGGCACTTAGCTCGGTCGATAAACGCGCACATTGGCATGCCCCTCACTGAGCAAATGGTGGGCATGCAGGCGACTCATCACGCCTTTGTCGCAATACAGCAGGTACTGGCGAGTAGGGTCCAGTTCCTTGAAACGAGCGTTCACTGCGTAGAACGGCATCGTCTGTACCTCTATGCCGGCGAGTTCCAGCGGGTCATCCTCGGCGGCATCCGGGTGGCGGATGTCGATGACGATCTGACCGGCCAGCGCTTCGCTGACTTCTTCGATCTGCAAATCCTGGCCCAATTCGTCGATCACCCGATCGATCGGCACCAGTCTGGCGTTTGCGAGCGCACGCTCGAGCACCGCCATGTCGAATTCCTGCTCTTCGTGCTCGACCCGGCCACGCTTGGCGGCGGTCTTCGGGTTGACCGAGATGACGCCGCAGTATTCCGGCATGTGCCGGGCGAAATCACCGGTACCGATCTGGTCGGCCGTGTCGATGATGTCTTGCTTGTGGGCGACGATCAGCGGTCGCAGCACCAGTTTGTCGGTAACGCAATCGATGACCGACAGGTTCGGCAACGTCTGGCTCGACACCTGGGAAATCGCTTCGCCGGTGACCAGCGCATCAATGTGCAGGCGTTCGGCAATGCTCGACGCTGCGCGCAACATCATACGCTTCAATACGACGCCCATATGACTGTCGTCGACCTTGCCGAGAATTTCGCCCAGCACTTCTTCGAACGGGACACTGACAAATAGCACGCGTTGCGAGCTGCCGTACTTCTTCCAGATGAAATGCGCGACTTCCATCACGCCCAACTCGTGGGCACGACCGCCCAGATTGAAGAAGCAGAAGTGCGTCATCAGGCCGCGGCGCAGGATCTGGTAAGCAGCAACCGTCGAGTCAAAGCCGCCGGACATCAATACCAGCGTCTGTTCCAGCGCACCGAGCGGGTAGCCGCCGATGCCATTGTGCTGGCTGTGGATCACAAACAACCGTTTGTCGCGAACTTCGATACGGACTTCGATTTCCGGCGCTTTCAGGTCGATCCCCGCGGCACCGCATTCACGGCGCAGCTTGCTGCCGACGTATTTTTCGACGTCCATCGAGCTGAACGCATGCTTGCCCGCACGTTTGCAGCGCACCGAGAAAATCTTCCCGGCCAGTGCATCGCCGTAGTGCTGCTTGCACTTCTCGGTGATGTCGTCGAAGTCGCCCAGCGGGTACTCGTCGATCTGCAGAAAGTGCGCGATGCCCGGCATGCAGGTCAGGCGTTCGCCCATTTCCTTCAGGGCCTTGGGATCGGTGACGCGGGTTTCCAGCTCGAGATTGTCCCACACACCGTTCACCACCACCGCCGGGTCCAGGTCGCGGAGCACGGTGCGGATGTTCTTGGCCAGCTGGCGGATGAATTTCGTCCGGACAGGTCGGCTTTTGATGGTGATCTCGGGAAAGACTTTAACGATTAGTTTCATGAAAACAGCGCGCGCAGGGCCAGCCGAAAAAGGGGGGCGCGGATTATAGCGGAAATTGCTCAAGGTTTAACCAGTTAATGTGCAGAAGGTTTTGCGCGCACCAAAACGGGTCATTTTTAGATTTGAACGCTACATTAAAGGGCGAGATTTTCGCCATTAAGGCGCTTTCGACCTTCAGAAGCGTGAATTTGGGGCAAAAAACCCATGCTGGGGCACTGGCATGCAATTTGCTCCCTTGTGAGGCAGGTTGCCTTGGCAGAGTATTCGCGCCGGCATCACCAACATTTAAGGGCATCCACTACCCGCCCTAAGCCACCCGGAGGACACTATGTCGAAGTCGGTTCAACTCATCAAAGATCATGACGTCAAGTGGATTGATCTGCGCTTCACGGACACCAAAGGCACTCAGCACCACGTGACCATGCCGGCTCGCGATGCGCTGGAAGACGACTTCTTCGAAGCGGGCAAGATGTTCGACGGTTCCTCCATCGCTGGCTGGAAAGGCATCGAAGCCTCCGACATGATCCTGATGCCGGACGACGAAACCGCCGTTCTGGACCCGTTCACCGAAGAACCGACCCTGATCCTGGTCTGCGACATCATCGAGCCTTCGACCATGCAGGGCTACGACCGCGACCCACGTGCCATTGCCCGTCGCGCCGAGGAATACCTGAAGACCACCGGTATCGGTGACACCGTATTCGCCGGTCCCGAGCCTGAGTTCTTCATCTTCGACGAAGTGAAGTTCAAGTCCGACATCTCCGGCTCGATGTTCAAGATCTACTCCGAGCAAGGCTCGTGGATGTCCGACCAGGACGTGGAAGGCGGCAACAAGGGCCACCGTCCAGGCGTGAAAGGCGGCTACTTCCCGGTTCCGCCGTTCGACCACGACCACGAAATCCGTACCGCCATGTGCAACGCACTGGAAGAGATGGGTCAGACCGTTGAAGTTCACCACCACGAAGTGGCAACCGCCGGTCAAAACGAAATCGGTGTCAAGTTCAACACCCTGGTGAAGAAAGCTGACGAAGTTCAGACTCTGAAATACGTTGTACACAACGTGGCCGATGCCTACGGCCGCACTGCGACCTTCATGCCGAAGCCACTGTACGGTGACAACGGTTCGGGTATGCACGTGCACATGTCCATCGCCAAAGACGGCAAGAACACCTTCGCTGGCGAAGGCTATGCCGGCCTGTCCGAAACCGCCCTGTACTTCATCGGCGGCATCATCAAGCACGGTAAGGCCCTGAACGGCTTCACCAACCCGGCCACCAACTCCTACAAGCGTCTGGTGCCAGGCTTCGAAGCTCCGGTGATGCTGGCCTACTCGGCTCGCAACCGTTCCGCCTCGATCCGTATTCCTTACGTCAACAGCCCGCGTGGCCGTCGTATCGAAGCACGTTTCCCGGATCCGGCTGCCAACCCGTACCTGGCTTTCGCAGCACTGCTGATGGCCGGTCTGGACGGTATCCAGAACAAGATCCACCCAGGCGATGCTGCCGACAAGAACCTGTACGACCTGCCGCCTGAAGAGGCGAAAGAGATCCCGCAAGTTTGCGGCAGCCTGAAAGAAGCTCTGGAAGAGCTGGACAAGGGCCGTGCGTTCCTGACCAAGGGTGGCGTGTTCTCCGACGACTTCATCGATGCCTACATCGCGCTGAAATCCGAAGAAGAAATCAAGGTCCGCACCTTCGTACACCCACTGGAATATGAGCTGTACTACAGCTGCTGATCCGGTAGCGCCGCGCTACGCGGCGTGGCAAAAGAGAGGCCTCCTTCGGGAGGCCTTTTTTATTGGACGGATGTTTTCCATCCGAGCCTTCCCCGCTCCACTGTCCTATGCTGCAGCCCATCGTTTTCGTTTTCGGTCGATTTCATGGGTCGCACCCTTCTCTATATTTTGCTGCTGATCGCCCTGCCCGTCGCCGCGCAGATCTACAAGTACACCGACGCCGGCGGCAACACGGTGTACAGCGATCACGCGCCGGACGGCGTGCAGGCGCAGGCGGTGGAGTTGCCGCCGCTCAACAGCGTCCAGCCTCAGGCACCGAATGCGCCGTCTACCGATACGGTCAGTCGTGAGCCTGCGCGCAATGCCTACGAAGTGCTGGAGCTGACCGGCCTGCCCACCGAGGAAGCCCTGCGCGCCAACAACGGCACCTTCACGGTCAGTGTGCTGATCAAGCCGCGTCTGCAACCGCCGCATCAATTGCGCCTGCTTTTGGACGACGCGCCTTATGGCCAGCCGAGCAACGTGCCGATCCTGCAACTGGTGAACGTCGACCGGGGCGAGCATCGGCTGGCGGTGCAGGTCATCAATGGCGAGGCGATCATTCAGCAGAGTCCGGCGGTGGTGTTCACCGTGCAGCGGGTGCACAAGCCATGACGCGGGGATTGATTGCCTTGTTCCTGTCGTTGATCGCGCTCGGCGCATCGGCCGAGGTGTTCACTTACATCGACGCACAGGGCAATCGCGTCTACACCGATCAGCCGCGTGGCAACGCCAGGCGCGTGCCGCTGGCCACCAGCAATCGCATGGCCTCGAATCCGAGCAGCGCCGCCACGATCACGCCGTCGAAGAAATCTGCGGAACCACCGCTGTTCCACTACGACATGCTGCGCGTGCTGATCCCCGAGCCGGACGCGACCATTCGCAGCAGCGCCGGCGAACTGATCGTCAGCGTCACCAGCGAGCCGGGCCTGCAAAGAGGTCATCTGTATCGCTTGCTGCTGGATGGCAAAGCCGTCGGCGAACCAGGTCTGAGTCCGGTGTTCCCGCTGAGCAATATCGATCGCGGCAGCCACAATCTGTCGGTCGAGATCCTCGACGCTCAGGGCCGAACCGTGGAGAAAACCGCCAACCAGCCGTTCCACATGCAACGCATCTCTCTGGCCCAGAAGCGTCAGGTCAAACCGTGCGTCAGCGCCGACTATGGCGTGCGTCCGGAATGCCCGCTGAAAGACAAACCCGCCGAACCGAAAAACCCTTTCCTGCGTTTCTTCTGACGCCGTTCAGCTTTGCGCACTATATTGGTGCAATACACTGCACCGTACTCACATTCCAACCCATTTTGGTTCGAAAGTACCCGCCAGAGCGGTTTGACTGCCACGCAAACGAGCGTCAAACGCCCGTTTCAGGGGTTGAACGCTTCTTTTCGGAGCCTTGGTTTGGTTTTTGCATTTTCCTCGCATCAGCGCTGTATCCCTGCGCGCGCCATGCTCCAAAAGAGGTCCTCATGACCATCAGTGACGCACTGCATCGCTTGCTACTCGACAACCTGACCACCGCCACCATCCTGCTCGACAGCGAATTGCGCCTCGAGTACATGAACCCGGCGGCGGAGATGCTGCTGGCCATCAGCGGTCAGCGCAGCCATGGGCAGTTCATCAGCGAGCTGTTCACCGAGTCCACCGAGGCGCTCAACTCGTTGCGCCAGGCGGTGGAGCAGGCGCACCCGTTCACCAAGCGCGAAGCGATGCTCACCGCTCTCACCGGACAGACCCTGACCGTGGATTACGCGGTGACGCCGATCCTCAGCAACGGCGCGACCCTGCTCCTGCTGGAAGTGCATCCCCGTGACCGTCTGTTGCGGATCACCAAGGAAGAGGCGCAGTTGTCGAAGCAGGAAACCAGCAAGATGCTGGTGCGCGGCCTGGCTCACGAGATCAAGAATCCGCTGGGCGGTATCCGCGGTGCCGCGCAATTGCTGGCCCGGGAGCTGCCGGAAGACAGCCTGCGCGACTACACCAACGTGATCATCGAAGAGGCCGACCGCCTGCGTAATCTGGTCGACCGCATGCTCGGTTCCAACAAACTGCCGTCGCTGGCCCTGTGCAATGTCCACGAAGTGCTGGAGCGCGTCTGCCAACTGGTCGAGGCCGAAAGCCAGGGTTGCATCACGCTGGTGCGTGATTACGACCCGAGCATTCCCGACGTCCTGATCGACCGCGAACAAATGATTCAGGCGGTGCTGAACATCGTGCGCAATGCGATGCAGGCCATCAGCAGCCAGAACGAGCTGCGCCTGGGCCGCATCAGCCTGCGTACCCGCGCCATGCGCCAGTTCACCATCGGCCACGTCCGCCATCGTCTGGTGACCAAGATCGAGATCATCGACAACGGCCCGGGCATTCCGGCGGAACTCCAGGAAACCATCTTCTTTCCCATGGTCAGCGGCCGTCCGGACGGTACCGGGCTGGGCCTGGCCATCACCCAGAACATCATCAGCCAGCACCAGGGCCTGATCGAATGTGACAGCCATCCAGGCCACACCACGTTTTCGATCTTTCTGCCACTGGAACAAGGAGCCACATCGACATGAGCCGTAGTGAAACCGTGTGGATCGTCGATGACGACCGTTCTATCCGTTGGGTTCTGGAAAAAGCCCTGCAACAGGAAGGCATGACCACCCAGAGCTTCGACAGTGCCGATGGCGTGATGAGCCGCCTCGCGCGCCAGCAGCCGGACGTGATCATCTCCGATATCCGCATGCCCGGCGCCAGCGGCCTGGACCTGCTGGCGCGGATCCGCGAGCAGCACCCGCGGCTGCCGGTGATCATCATGACCGCTCACTCCGATCTGGACAGCGCTGTCGCCTCCTATCAGGGCGGCGCGTTCGAGTACCTGCCCAAGCCGTTCGACGTTGACGAAGCGGTGTCGCTGGTCAAGCGCGCCAACCAGCACGCCCAGGAGCAACAGGGCCTGGAAGTCGCTCCGACCCTGACCCGCACCCCGGAAATCATCGGCGAAGCGCCGGCGATGCAGGAAGTGTTCCGCGCCATCGGGCGCCTGAGCCATTCCAACATCACCGTGCTGATCAACGGCGAATCCGGCACCGGTAAAGAACTGGTGGCTCACGCCCTGCACCGCCACAGCCCGCGCGCGGCCTCGCCGTTCATCGCGCTGAACATGGCGGCGATTCCGAAAGACCTGATGGAATCCGAGCTGTTCGGCCACGAGAAAGGCGCGTTCACCGGCGCGGCCAACCTGCGTCGCGGCCGCTTCGAACAAGCCGACGGCGGCACGCTGTTCCTCGATGAAATCGGCGACATGCCGGCGGACACCCAGACCCGACTGCTGCGGGTGCTGGCCGATGGTGAGTTCTATCGCGTTGGCGGGCACGTGCCGGTCAAGGTTGATGTGCGGATCATCGCCGCGACTCACCAGAATCTGGAAACCCTGGTTCACGCCGGGAAATTCCGTGAGGACTTGTTCCACCGCCTCAACGTGATCCGCATCCACATCCCGCGCCTGTCGGATCGCCGCGAAGACATCCCGACCCTGGCCAAGCACTTCCTCAGCCGCGCCGCGCAAGAACTGGCGGTCGAGCCGAAGCTGCTGAAAAGCGAGACCGAGGAATACCTGAAAAACCTGCCATGGCCGGGCAACGTGCGTCAGCTGGAAAACACCTGCCGCTGGATCACCGTGATGGCGTCCGGGCGCGAAGTGCACATCAGCGACCTGCCGCCGGAACTGCTGAGCCTGCCGCAAGACTCGGCGCCGGTGACCAACTGGGAACAGGCGCTGCGCCAGTGGGCCGATCAGGCCCTGGCTCGCGGTCAGTCGAGCCTGCTCGACAGCGCGGTGCCGGCGTTCGAGCGGATCATGATCGAGACCGCACTCAAGCACACCGCCGGGCGTCGTCGTGACGCTGCGGTGCTGCTGGGCTGGGGCCGCAACACCTTGACCCGCAAGATCAAGGAGCTCGGCATGAAGGTCGATGGCGGGGATGACGATGAGGGTGATGAAGGCTGAGATTGAGCGCCAGCCTGCACCGCCGCAAGGCACCGTGACCCGTAATCGGGCACGGCCAATGGCTCAGGCTTGCACTGAAAACCGCTGAAAATCCCATCCTGTGAAAAGACGAAGGCCCCGTATTACGGGGCCTTCGTCATTGTGTCGGGCTTTTTTGTTTCAAAACGAGAAAACCTGGCACGCCCCCTGCAATAACTCCATCAGGTGATTCGATTCACCCACCCTTTCGGGGGCCTTGGTACAGGCAGGCCGGGGATTCCCCTCTTTACACCGGACTCATCGAGTCCACCCTTTTGGGGCCCTTGATACAGGCAGGTCAGGGGTTCCTTCTTTACACCGGCTCAGAACGCGATGCGATGAGCCCGCCCGTTTCGGGAACCTTGGTACAGGCAGGCCGGGGATTCCCTCTTTTATTGCTCCCGGAGATGGATCTCCAGCCGCCAGCGGTCATCGACCGCCTGGCCGGCCCAGTCGCCCTGCAGCGGCCGCGCCGCCACCAGCGTCAGCAACAATCCCCCGTCACTCAAGCGTGTCCGCCAGTTCACGTCCTTGCCGTTGAACTTGAGCTGTCCTTTCTGCACCCTGCCTTCGGCCTCGAACAGCAACGCAATGCTGCCATCGACGATCTCGCCGTGCAGCTTCGGCTCGTTGTTGAACCAGACCGCCAGCCCCCCATCGATCACCTCGACCTGCTGTAAAACGGTCGGGTCAGGCGTGGTCAAACGGCCGATCATCATCCCGACCATCACACCGACAATCGCCAGCGAAGCCATCACCCGCGGGAATAGTTTCGAACGCGGATCCGCTTGCGGCGTAGAATGCGCGTCATCTTTACCTTCGGAGCCGTGCATGTTTCACGTCATCCTTTTTCAACCGGAAATTCCACCGAACACCGGCAACGTTATCAGGCTGTGCGCCAACAGCGGCTGCCACCTGCATTTGATCGAACCGCTGGGCTTCGAGATGGACGACAAGCGCCTGCGTCGTGCCGGTCTCGACTACCACGAGTACGCCACGCTGCAACGCCACGCCGACCTGGCCAGCTGCCTGGAAAGCCTCGGTCATCCACGGCTGTTCGCCTTCACCACGAAGGGCTCGCGGCCGTTTCACGATGCCGCGTTCGTCCCGGGCGATGCGTTCATCTTCGGACCGGAAAGCCGCGGCCTGCCGCCGGAGGTGCTCGACGCCCTGCCGGGCGAACAGCGCCTGCGCCTGCCGATGCGCGAAGGCTGCCGCAGCCTGAACCTGTCCAACACCGTGGCAGTGGCCGTGTACGAAGCGTGGCGTCAGAACGACTTCAAGTAACACGCCAGTCCTGGATCGTTCCCACGCTCCGCGTGGGAATGCAGCCCGTGACGCTCCGCGTCACTGGACGCGGAGCGTCCCCAGAGGCATTCCCACGCAGAGCATGGGAACGATCAACGCGAGAACGATCGCCCAAGAAAAAAGCGCCTGTAACGGCGCTTTTTTCGTTGTTGCATCCACCGCTTACTGAACGGTCGGAGTCTCGCCGGACTCCTGCATGCGCTGCAGCTCTTGCGCGTACAGGGCGTCGAAGTTCACCGGGGCCAGCATCAGGGCCGGGAACGAACCACGGGTCACCAGGCTGTCCAGGGTTTCGCGAGCGTACGGGAACAGGATGTTCGGGCAGAACGCACCCAGAGTGTGGCTCATCGAAGCCGCGTCCAGGTTCTTGATCAGGAAGATACCGGCCTGTTGCACTTCAGCGATGAAGGCGACTTCTTCACCGTTTTTCACGGTGACGGACAGGGTCAGCACGACTTCGTAGAAATCACCTTCCAGGGCTTTCTGGCGGGTGTTCAGATCCAGAGCGACCGCCGGATCCCACTGCTGGCGGAAGATCGCCGGGCTTTTCGGGGCTTCGAAGGACAGGTCGCGTACGTAGATGCGCTGCAAGGAGAATTGCGGTGCGGTTTCTTCTTCGCTGGCTGCAGTGTTCTGTTGGTCAGTCATCTCAGATCCTTTCTGATCTCGGGTCTTTTAGGGTTCTTGGTGTTCGGTAGAGCGTGCAGCAGGTCAGGCCTTGAGCAGCGCGTCGAGCTTGCCGGCGCGCTCCAGGGCGTACAAATCGTCACATCCGCCGACGTGGGTGTCGCCGATCCAGATCTGCGGCACGGACGTGCGTCCGGCCTTCTGGGCCATGGCGGCGCGCACCTGCGGCTTGCCATCGACCTTGATCTCTTCGAAGGCCACGCCTTTGTTCGCGAGCAGGTACTTGGCGCGCGAGCAGTAAGGGCAGTAATCGCTGGAGTAGACGATGACGTTGCTCATGTCACTTCACCAACGGCAGGTTGTCGCCTTTCCAGCTGGAAATCCCGCCGGACAGCTTGGCGGCGGTGAAGCCGGCCTTCATCAGCTCGCGGGCGTGGGTGCCGGCGGTCTGGCCCAGGGCGTCGACCAGGATGATGGTCTTGGCCTTGTGTTTTTCCAGCTCGCCGATACGGGCAGCCAGTTTGTCCTGGGGAATGTTCACCGCGCCAACGATGTGACCGGCGGCGTATTCCTTGCTCGGACGGATGTCCACGACCACGCCGGCTTCCTTGTTGACCAGTGCGGTCAGCTCGCCCGTGCTCAGGCTTTTACCGCCGCCCTGCACCGTATGCGCCAGCAGCAAAGCCAGCAGTACGACGAAGATACCGACAAGAATGTAGTGGTTAGTGGCAAATTCAATCAGGTGAGCAACCATCGAAGGAGGTTCCAGGGCGTTAAAATGTCGGCCAGTATACACAGCCACTATGGTCGGCCAAACCCCGTCCGGCGGTGACGCCGCCGGAACTTCGCTTTAAACTCCAACTCCCTTTTCCATCGCCCTCTTCTTATTAGCCACGAGTGGATTCCATGACTACCACGCCTAAACCTTTGGTCCTGATGATTCTCGACGGCTTCGGTCACAGCGACAGCCACGAATCCAACGCCGTCTATGCGGCCAAAAAGCCTGTACTGGATCGCCTGTGGGCCACCGTGCCGAACGGCTTGATCTCGGGCAGCGGCATGGACGTCGGTCTGCCGGACGGCCAGATGGGCAACTCCGAAGTCGGCCACATGAACCTCGGCGCCGGTCGCGTGGTGTATCAGGACTTCACGCGCGTGACCAAAGCGATCCGCGATGGCGAGTTCTTCGAGAACCCGACCATCTGCGCCGCCGTGGACAAGGCCGTGGCCGCCGGCAAGGCCGTACATTTCATGGGTCTGTTGTCGGACGGCGGTGTTCACAGCCACCAGGATCACCTGATCGCCATGGCCGAACTGGCCTTCAAGCGCGGCGCCGAGAAAATCTACCTGCACGCCTTCCTCGACGGCCGTGACACGCCGCCGAAAAGCGCCGCCTCGTCGATCGAACTGCTCGACGCGACCTTCCAGGCGCTCGGCAAGGGCCGCATCGCCAGCCTGATCGGCCGCTACTACGCCATGGATCGCGACAACCGTTGGGATCGCGTGTCTCAGGCCTACAACCTGATCGTTGATGGCAAAGCCGAATTCAGCGCCGCCACCGCCCAGGAAGGTCTGGAAGCCGCTTACGCCCGTGGCGAGAGCGACGAGTTCGTCAAAGCCACCAGCATCGGTGAGCCGGTAAAAGTCGAAGACGGCGACGCCGTGGTGTTCATGAACTTCCGTGCCGACCGTGCCCGCGAGCTGAGCCGTGTGTTTGTCGAAGACGACTTCAAGGAGTTCGAGCGCGCACGCCAGCCAAAAGTGCAGTACGTCGGCCTGACCCAATACGCCGCCAGCATCCCGGCCCCCGCCGCCTTTGCCCCGGGCAGCCTGGAAAACGTGCTCGGCGACTACCTGGCGAAAAACGGCAAGACCCAGCTGCGCATCGCCGAAACCGAGAAATACGCCCACGTGACCTTCTTTTTCTCCGGCGGTCGTGAAGAGCCGTTCCCCGGCGAAGAGCGCATTCTGATCCCGTCGCCGAAAGTCGCCACCTATGACTTGCAGCCGGAAATGAGCGCGCCCGAAGTCACCGACCGCATCGTCGAAGCCATCGAGAATCAGCGCTACGACGTGATCGTGGTCAACTACGCCAACGGCGACATGGTCGGCCATAGCGGCGTGTTCGAAGCCGCGGTGAAAGCCGTGGAGTGCCTGGACACCTGCGTCGGTCGTATCGTCGAAGCCCTGGAAAAAGTCGGCGGCGAAGCGCTGATCACCGCCGACCACGGCAACGTCGAACAGATGGCCGACGAATCCACCGGTCAGGCGCACACCGCGCACACCACCGAGCCGGTGCCGTTCATCTATGTCGGCAAGCGTGATCTGAAAGTCCGCGAAGGCGGCGTGCTGGCGGACGTGGCGCCGACCATGCTGAAACTGCTGGGCCTGGAAAAACCGGCGGAAATGACTGGCACTTCGATTCTGGTGTAATCGCCCGTCAAAACACTGAAAAACCCTGTGGGAGCTGGCTTGCCAGCGATAGCAATCTGACAGCCGACAATTATGTTGAATGTTCAGACGCCATCGCGGGCAAGCCAGCTCCCACATTGGTTTTTGGGGTTTTCAAAGAGGATTTCACTCTGTCCGGCACCCCGGTTATCACACAGTCCCAATTGGGCGTTTTTTTTGCCGCGTCGGGCGGGCATACTAGGCCGTCCCTTACCCTGGTGCCGCCCGCCTCTATGCTTCGCGTCCTGATCGCCCTCGCTCTGACATGCCTGCTCCAACCGGCCTTCGCGGATGAGCGCGCGCAAACCCAACAGCAACTGGACGCCACGCGCCAGGACATCGCCGAGCTGAAAAAACTGCTGGGCAAGCTCCAGGAAGAAAAATCCGGCGTGCAAAAGGAGCTCAAGGGCACTGAAACCGAGATGGGCAAGCTCGAGAAACAGGTCGAAGCCCTGCAGAAAGAGCTGAAAAAGAGCGAATCCGAGCTGCAGCGGCTCGATGCGGAGAAAAAAAAACTCCAGAGCGCGCGCACTGAACAGCAGCGACTGATCGCCATCCAGGCCCGCGCCGCCTACCAGAATGGTCGCCAGGAATACCTCAAGCTGCTGCTCAACCAGCAGAACCCCGAGAAATTCGCCCGCACCCTCACCTATTACGACTACCTGAGCCAGGCTCGCCTGGAGCAGCTGAAAAGCTTCAACGAAACCCTGCGCCAACTGGCCAATGTCGAAAAGGACATCGGCTTGCAGCAGGCGCAATTGCTGGCGCAGCAAAGCGATCTCGACACTCAGCGCGAAGCGCTCGACAAAGTCCGCAAGGAGCGCCAGCAGGCCCTCGCCAAACTCAATGAAGACGTGAAAGCCCGGGACCAGAAACTGGCCGCCCGCGAGCAGGATCAGGCAGACCTGTCTAAAGTCCTTAAAACCATTGAAGAAACCCTGGCCCGCCAGGCCCGTGAGGCAGAAGAAGCGCGGCAGAAAGCGCTCATCGCCCAGCAGGAAGCCGAAAAAAAGCGCTTGCGTGAGGCCGAGGCGGAAAACACCGACGCCCCACGCAAACCGGTCAGATCGACTCCCGGCGCCCTGGTGTCCAGCGGCGGCGAGACCTTCGGTGGCCCTTTTGCGTCTAGTCGGGGAAAACTTCCATGGCCCGTTGATGGTCGACTGCTGGCACGCTTCGGCGAAACCCGTGGCGACGATGCCCGCACCAAGTGGGACGGCGTGATGATCAGCGCCTCCGCCGGCAGCCAGGTGCATGCCGTACACGGCGGGCGCGTGGTGTTTGCCGACTGGTTGCGCGGCGCCGGGCTGCTGGTGATCCTCGACCACGGCAACGGTTTTCTGAGTCTTTACGGTCACAACCAGACGCTACTGAAGTCGGCGGGTGACGTGGTTAAGGCCGGCGAGTCCATCTCCACTGTGGGTAACAGTGGCGGCCAGGACACTCCGGCGCTGTATTTCGCAATTCGTCAGCAGGGTCACCCGAGTGATCCGGCGCAATGGTGCCGCGCGCAAGGATAAGCGCGGGCAACCTAAATTAGGAGTTCGTTCGACATGCTGCATTTGTCCCGCCTTACCTCGCTGGCCCTGACGATCGCCCTGGTGATCGGCGCGCCTCTGGCGTTTGCCGCTCAACCGGCCCCGGCTGTCGCTCCGGCAGGCACTGCCGCGACCTCCAAGGCGCCATTGCCGCTGGAAGAGTTGCGCACCTTTGCCGAGGTCATGGACCGAATCAAGGCCGCCTATGTCGAACCGGTGGACGACAAGACCCTGCTGGAAAACGCGATCAAGGGCATGCTCAGCAACCTTGATCCGCACTCCGCCTACCTTGGTCCCGAGGATTTCGCCGAGTTGCAGGAAAGCACCAGCGGTGAATTCGGCGGCCTGGGCATCGAAGTCGGCGCCGAAGACGGCTTCATCAAGGTCGTGTCGCCAATCGACGACACGCCGGCGTCGAAGGCCGGCATCCAGGCCGGCGACTTCATCGTCAAGATCAACGGCGCGCCGACCCGTGGCCAGACCATGACCGAAGCCGTGGACAAGATGCGCGGCAAGATCGGCCAGAAGATCACCCTGACCCTGGTTCGCGACGGCGGCACGCCGTTCGACGTGACCCTTGCTCGCGCCGTGATTCAGGTGAAGAGCGTCAAGGCGCAACTGCTGGAATCGGGTTATGGCCTGATCCGCATCACCCAGTTCCAGGTCAAGACCGGCGAAGAGGTCTCCAAGGCCCTGGCCAAACTGCGCAAGGACAACGGCAAG
The DNA here is from genome assembly GCF_026341415.1 of Pseudomonas sp. MCal1. Classification (NCBI taxonomy): domain Bacteria; kingdom Pseudomonadati; phylum Pseudomonadota; class Gammaproteobacteria; order Pseudomonadales; family Pseudomonadaceae; genus Pseudomonas; species Pseudomonas sp. MCal1. Next base: position 253,772 of record NZ_JAKUMP010000007.1, on the reverse strand, counting down.
AAGCTCAACGGCATCATCCTCGACCTGCGCAACAACCCGGGCGGCGTGTTGCAGGCAGCGGTGGAAGTGGTCGACCACTTCATCACCAAAGGCCTGATCGTCTACACCAAGGGCCGGATCGCCAACTCCGAACTGCGCTTCTCCGCCACCGGCAAGGACGAAAGCGAAGCGGTGCCAATGGTTGTGCTGATCAACGGTGGCAGCGCCTCGGCCTCGGAAATCGTCGCCGGCGCCCTGCAGGATCAGAAACGCGCCGTGGTCATGGGCACCACCAGTTTCGGCAAGGGCTCGGTGCAGACCGTGCTGCCGCTGAACAACGACCGCGCGCTGAAGATCACCACTGCGCTGTACTTCACGCCGAACGGTCGCTCGATTCAGGCCCAGGGCATCGTCCCGGACATCGAGGTACGCAAGGCCAAGATCACCAACGAGGCAGACGGCGACTACTTCAAGGAAGCCGACCTGCAAGGTCACCTGGGCAACGGCAACGGCGGCGCGGACCGTCCAACCGGTTCGGGCGGCAAGGCCAAGGCGATGCCGCAGGATGACGATTACCAGTTGGCCCAGGCCCTGAGCCTGCTCAAAGGCCTGAGCATCACGTCCGGCCGTTGAGGATGTCCTTGCGTTTTCTCTTCGTCCTGCTGTGCTGTCTGGCGGGTGCTGCTCATGCAGAACCTGCCAGACCAACACCTCAAAAAGCCTACCTGACACTGATCATCGACGACCTGGGGCAGAACCTGCCCCGGGATCGCCGCGTGCTGGCCCTCCCCGGGCCGGTGACCACGGCGATCATGCCCGACACCCCGCACGCCACCGAATTCGCCCGCGAAGCCCATCGCGCCGGCAAGATCGTGATCCTGCACATGCCGATGGACCCGGCCACCGGTCCGTTCGCCTGGCATCCCGAACTGCCGATCGAAGAGCTGGAAAAACGGCTGAACGCCGCGTTCAAAATGGTCCCGTACACCGCAGGTATCAACAACCACATGGGCAGCCGCATGACCGCTCAACCAGTGGCGATGGCGTGGCTGATGGGCGAGTTGCAGCGCCGCCACAAATTCTTCGTCGACAGTCGCACCAGCGCGCAGACCGTCGCAGCGCAACAGGCGCAGAAGATCGATCTGGCGAGCGTTTCGCGGGATGTGTTTCTCGATGATGAGCGCACCGAAGCGGCGATCCTGACCCAATTGCAGACCGCAATCAGCCTGGCGCACAAACAGGGTTCGGCAGTGATGATCGGCCATCCCTATCCGCAGACCCTGGCCGTGCTGGAGCGCGAGCTGCCGAAATTGAAAGCTCAAGGCATCGAGTGGATCGACATCAAGCAGATGATCAGCGTGCGCAGCAATCGGGCCACCGCCGCTCATGGGAAAGACGGCGTTTATCGGTAACAAGCTGTCACGAAGCGATAGATAGATACCGCAGCCAGCCCCCTCGCTACCCGGATATTGAGACCCGTCGCGGCCACACCGAGCCGTTTCTTTATTCGGGATCAATCATGAACACCCAAACCAATCTTCATTTGCCTGTTCGGCAGATGGAACCCATAGCGGTTGAAAACCTGCTGATCAATTTCACCACCGAGTTCCACCGGATCTGGGACAACACCGGCTCGAAGTCAAAACCCGGCAGTTTCTGGCGTCCGACACCGGCTCCCGACCTGCTACCCGGTTATTTTCCGTTGGGTGATCTCGTTGTCGCCGGACGAGACAACATCAACGATAAGAAGGTGATGGCTGTCGTCCGCGAGGGGGATCTGCAAAATACCGAGCCGGGCAAAGGTCCTGCACTGAGCAGGCCGGATGATTACCAACTCGTCTGGAACGATATCGGCTCGAACGCCAACGGCGACTGCTCTGTCTGGCGGCCGATCCCTCCGCAAGGTTACGTGGCTCTCGGGCTGGTGTGCTCCAACGACCGCAGCAAGCCTTCCTTCAATGCCGTTCGTTGTGTGCGCACCGACCTGGTGATCGCCGCCAGTACCGGCGACCTGATCTGGAGCGACAAGGGCAGCGGAGCCGACCGCGATTTCAGCGCCTGGAGCGTCAAGCCTCCCGCAGCGCCCGCAGGGGAAATCTACTTTGCTCCGGGCACGTTCATTGGCGAAAACGGCTACGGCAAGCCTGCGTCGCCAATCATCGCCTATGCCTTGCGGATGCAGATTCCCCTTCAGGTCGAGTCACCACCAGCCGCCCCCGTACTCACCGGGCACGATGCCTCTGCCGCCCTTACACCAGCGAAGATCACACGAGTGGTGCAGTTGCCGTGGTTCGCGGTAAACGACTCACTCATGGCAAACCTTGAACAACTGCGCACCTCACCGTTTTACAGCCTGGAGAGAACAGATCGCTATTTGCTTGTCGGCCAGGGGCAAAACAGTACAGACATGAACCGAGCGCTCAAATCGAAGGCCGGCCGTACCCAGTCCTGGGAGACGTTGCGCAAGTTCTGCCGTAACACAGGTATTGAAATCGGCGATCAATGGTCACCAAGCAGGTCTTTACCTGAGCCTGTCATCATCTGCTCGGCCAAATTGCACAACAGCTTCTTCAACGCCGAGTCAGAACCTTTCGAATGGGTGAACTCTTCGGACGCAGAGGTCATCGCACTCGTTGCAAAAAACCGGTTCGCGGCGGTTTACGTCTTGCAGAGCGACTATCGACTGTTGCGCGAAGACGGCTCACAAGTGGAAGGTCATTTCAGCTTTACCGACATGGACAGCCTGCATATGACGGATTGCCCGGTCGAGCCTGAACTCGAACGCGTGAAGGAACCGCTCGAAGAACCCGCGGAACCGACCGTCACTGAACCGGCAAAAGAGCCTGAAGAGCCGCCGGTGGCGGAGGTCGCAGTTAAACCGCAACCACCGGCTGAACCCGCAGCGGTTACAGATATCGCCCCATGATCTCGTCGACCACGCCATCCTTGCGCATCTGATCCAGCGCAGCTTGCAACTTGGCAACGGTTGCATCCGGTACGTCCTTGTTCAGCGCCAGATACAGTTCGGCACTGTTGAAGCGAAGCACGGTTTTCAGCCCGATCACGCCATCCTGCCGCGCCAGATAACGGCCGGCAGGATCGCCGGTGGCCCACAGGTCGATCTGGCCGCTGACAAGTTTTTTGGCATTGTCCTGATCGCGCAGCACCACCACCGGCTTCAGACCCTGTTTGGTCAACGTCTCGGCGATGGCATCGCCCTTGTAGGCGCCGATCTTGTATTTGCGCGCGTCATTGAGGGTTTCGAGGGTGATCTTGCTGTCGGCCTTGGCCAGCATGACCCAGTCGTCCGGGCCGATCGGGCCGACCCACTTGAAGAGTTTTTCGCGATCCGGCAGGCGCGCCATGACGAACGCACCGTAACCGGGATTCTCCAGCGCCAGTTTGTAAACCCGCTCCCAGGGGAAGCGCAGGGTCAGGCTGTAAGTGATGCCGGCACGCTTGAACATCTCGCGCACGATGTCCGTGGCGATGCCGTTGATGTTTTCATCCTGGGCGAAATTCTTGCCGTTCTTCGCCATGTTGTACGGCGGGAAGTTTTCGGTAAGAAGCACCAGATCGGTGTCGGGACTTTCTTCGGCGTGGCCGGTGTTGATCAACAACACGGAGACACTGGCGAGAGCGAGAAACAGGCGTTTGATCATGTCGGGCTACCGAAATCCATGGCGTGCCCAAGAGTGCCTTGGGTACGCCATGCTGTCCACTGGCCTGTATCGTTTAACGCATTACGATGCCGCGGTGAGCCATATAAGCCTTGGCTTCCTGAACGGTGTATTCGCCGAAGTGGAAAATACTTGCCGCCAGTACTGCGCTGGCGTGGCCTTCAAGAATGCCGTCAGCCAGATGCTGCAGGTTGCCGACGCCGCCGGACGCGATCACCGGAATACCCAGCGCATCGCTGATGGCGCGGGTCACGCCGAGGTCGAAGCCGTTTTTCATGCCGTCCTGATCCATGCTGGTCAGGAGGATTTCACCGGCACCCAGGCCTTCCATTTTCTTCGCCCACTCGACCGCGTCGAGGCCGGTCGGTTTGCGGCCACCGTGGGTGAAGATCTCCCAGCGCGGGGTTTCGCCCGGGCCCGAAACCTTCTTCGCGTCAATGGCAACGACGATGCATTGCGAGCCGAAATGCTGCGCCGCTTCGCCGACAAATTCCGGGTTGAACACGGCAGCGGTGTTGATCGAGACCTTGTCCGCACCAGCGTTGAGCAGGTTGCGGATGTCCTGCACGGTACGCACGCCACCGCCGACGGTCAGCGGAATGAACACCTGGCTGGCCATACGCTCGACGGTGTGCAGTGTTGTGTCACGGCCATCGACGCTGGCGGTGATGTCGAGAAAGGTAATCTCGTCGGCACCCTGCTCGTCGTAGCGACGGGCGATTTCCACCGGATCGCCGGCGTCACGGATGTTCTCGAATTTCACACCTTTGACGACCCGACCGTTATCCACGTCCAGGCAAGGGATGATGCGTTTGGCCAGCGCCATGGTCAGTCCTCAGCCTTGGTACGAGTCGCAGAAAGCTTGCGCTTGGGCGACGTCGAGAGTGCCTTCGTAGATCGCCCGGCCGGTGATGGCGCCGATGATGCCCGGCGCCCTGGCGTCGAGCAGCGACTTGATGTCACCCAGGTTGTGAATGCCGCCGGAAGCGATCACCGGGATCCTGGTGGCAGCCGCCAGTGCAGCGGTGAACGGAACGTTGCAGCCCTGCATCATGCCGTCTTTGGCGATGTCGGTATAAACGATCGAGGACACGCCGTCGGCTTCGAACTGCTTGGCCAGGTCGATGACCTGCACGGTGCTGATTTCAGCCCAGCCATCGGTGGCGACAAACCCGTCCTTGGCGTCCAGACCAACGATGATCTTGCCCGGGAACGCGCGGCAGGCTTCAGCGACGAACGCCGGATCCTTCACCGCTTTGGTGCCGATGATCACGTAGCTGACGCCCGCCTTGACGTAGTGCTCGATGGTTTCCAGCGAACGGATGCCGCCGCCGATCTGGATCGGCAGGGTCGGGTAGCGCTTGGCGATTGCGGTGACGACTTCGCCGTTGACCGGCTGCCCTTCGAAAGCGCCGTTCAGGTCGACCAGATGCAGACGGCGGCAACCGCCCTCCACCCACTTGGCAGCCATGCTCACCGGATCATCGGAGAACACTGTGGAATCTTCCATGCGGCCCTGGCGCAGACGTACGCAGGCACCGTCTTTGAGATCGATAGCGGGAATAATCAGCATCTGGCAAACCTTCAAATTTGAATGTTCAGCTTGGCTCGGAAATCAGTTTTTCTCGAGCGCCCACAGGTCGCTTTCAATGCTTTCAAACCGCTCCTTGAGGTGGGTCTGCACATCGAAAATCGCCCTGTTGTAATAGTGCGGAGCAATTTCGCGGGTAAACAGCTCAAGAATTTCCGCAGCCTCGAACGAACCCAGGTCCAGTTCGAAACGATCCTCCATGAACCGCTGAATCTTGCGGTTGGCCTCACTCTCCTGCTCAGGCGTGAGGGTCAGGATCGGCGGCCTGGATTTCTTGACGGCCATTTACCAGCGACCGTCCCACGCGGCGAAGTTCTGCAGCAATTGCAGGCCATGGGTATGGCTCTTCTCCGGGTGGAACTGCACGGCGAAACGCGAACCTTCGGCCAGCGCCGCAGCGAAATCGACACCGTAATGACCGCTGCCGACCACCTGCCGCGGGTTACCGGCGGCGATGTAGTAGCTGTGCACGAAGTAGAAGCGCGCCAGGTTCGGAATGTTGTGCCACAGCGGGTGATCCACCGCCTGCTTCACTTCGTTCCAGCCCATGTGCGGGACTTTCAGGTGTTCGCCGTCTTCATGCAGGTCTTTGCCGAAGAACTTCACCGCGCCCGGGAACAGGCCGATGCAGTCGACGCCGTCGTTCTCTTCGCTGCTGTCGAGCAAGGCTTGCATGCCGACGCAAATGCCGAGGAAGGGACGATCCTGGCTGACTTCACGCACCAGCGAGTCGAAACCGAGGCGACGGATCTCCGCCATGCAATCGCGAATCGCGCCGACGCCGGGGAAAACCACCCGGTCGGCTTCGCGGATAACTGCCGCGTCGCTGGTGATCAGCACCTTGCCGGCACCGACGTGCTCGAGGGCCTTGGCCACCGAGTGCAGGTTGCCCATGCCGTAATCGATAACTGCAACGGTCTGCATTACAGGACGCCTTTGGTCGAAGGCATCTGGCCGGCCATGCGCTCGTCCAGCTCGACGGCCATGCGCAGCGCGCGGCCGAAAGCCTTGAACACGGTTTCGATCTGGTGGTGGGTGTTGGTGCCGCGCAGGTTGTCGATGTGCAGGCTGACCAACGCGTGGTTGACGAAGCCCTGGAAGAATTCCTGGAACAGGTCGACGTCGAAGCCGCCGACGGTGGCGCGGGTGTACGGCACGTGCATCTGCAGGCCCGGGCGGCCAGAGAAGTCGATCACCACGCGCGACAGCGCTTCATCGAGCGGCACGTAGGCGTGGCCGTAGCGACGGATGCCTTTCTTGTCGCCAATGGCTTGCGCGAAGGCCTGGCCGAGGGTGATACCGACGTCTTCCACCGTGTGGTGGTCGTCGATATGCAGATCGCCCTTGCATTGGATATCCAGGTCGATCAACCCGTGACGGGCGATCTGGTCCAGCATGTGCTCAAGAAAAGGAACACCGATATCGAATCGGGCCTTTCCGGTGCCATCAAGGTTGATCGAGGCTTTGATCTGGGTTTCCAGAGTGTCGCGCTCGACAGACGCCTTACGTTCGGCCATCACCAGCTCCGCAAAATCATTGGGCGAAAAAGGCAGCCATTATAGGGGCGCGGGGCCGAAACAGAAACACGAGAGGTGCAATGACTGACGGATAGAACCCCCGGCCGTCGCGGGTAGACATGTCCATACAAGCCATTACAGGCAGCCTGAAAACAAATGTGGGAGCGAGCTTGCTCGCGAAATCGGTGGGTCAGCCGACAACGATGTCGACTGATCTACCCTCTTCGCGAGCAAGCTCGCTCCCACAGGTGTTGGTGCCGGCCTGAGATATCAGGCCGGCAATTTCAGCGTCTTAGTGGAACAGAACCGCCGTCTTCTGCAGGGTCACCCACACACCCCACGCCAACGGAATCCCCACCACCAGCCACGCAGCGATCGCCAGTGGCTTGCTGCCCGGCGCGGCTTTCCACTCCAGCACGGTGCTGGCGTCAGCACCCTTGTCGTGGCCCAGCGCCTGCTCGGCAGCCAGTTCGGCGTCGGTCATGAAGTACTTGTCGGCCACCGGGCGCACCAGCAGGTTGCACAGGAAGCCCAGCACCAGCAGGCCGGCGAGGATGTACAGGGTGATGTCGTAAGCGGCGGCGCGTTCAACGCCGATGCTCAGCTGATACTCACGCAGGTAGTTCACCAGCACCGGACCCAGCACGCCGGCGGCGGCCCAGGCAGTCAGCAGACGACCATGGATCGCACCGACCATTTGCGTACCGAACAGGTCGGCCAGATACGCCGGCACGGTCGCAAAACCACCGCCGTACATCGACAGAATGATGCAGAACGCCGCCACGAACAGCGCAACGTTGCCCAGGTGACCGAGATTCGGGATCAGCGCGTACAGCGCAAAACCCAGTGCGAAGAACACGAAGTAAGTGTTCTTGCGGCCCAGGTAGTCCGAGAACGACGCCCAGAAGAAGCGACCGCCGATGTTGAACAGGCTCAGCAGACCGGTGAAACCGGCTGCAATGGCAGCGATGGAAGCCAGTTGACCGGCGTCCAGTTGACCGAACGGCAGGTCGTTGCCCAGCAGCTTGCCGCCGAACACTTCCTGCAACAGCGGCGAAGCCATGCCGAGGATGCCGATACCGGCGGACACGTTCAGGCACAGCACCAGCCACACCAGACGGAATTGCGGGGTCTTCCAGGCCACGTTCACGTGAACGTGACGGTGGGTGATCATCGCGTTCGATGCTTTTTTCGCCGGCGCGGTCCAGCCTTCAGGCTTCCAGCCGGTTGGCGGAACGCGGTAGGCCAACGCGCCACCGATCATGAACACGAAGTAGATCGCAGCCATGGCCACGAAGCTCTGCCATACGCCCACGCCAGTCGGCGAAGCGAAGTGGCTCATCAATGCGGTTGCCAGTGGAGCACCAACCATCGCGCCGCCACCGAAACCCATGATCGCCATGCCGGTCGCCATGCCGCGCTTGTCCGGGAACCACTTGATCAGGGTCGAGACCGGTGAGATGTAGCCCAGGCCCAGACCGATACCGCCGATCACGCCGGAGCCGATCCACATCAGCCAGATCTGGTGGGTATAGATCCCCAGCGCAGAAATCAGCAGACCGCCGCACCAGCACAGAGCCGATACAACGCCAGCCTTGCGCGGGCCTGCGTGTTCGAGCCAGCCACCCCAGATCGCTGCCGAGCAGCCGAGGAAGATGAAGAACAGGGTGTAGATCCAGCCGAGCATGGAGATCGGCCAGTCGCATTGCGACGAGAAGACTTGTGCAATGAAGCTCATGTCCGGTGCGCAAGCCACCGGAGCGGTCACGCCCAGCGCCTTGGACAGCGGCAACCAGAACACCGAGAAGCCGTAGGCCATGCCGATGCACAGGTGAATGGCCAGAGCGGCCGGCGGAACCAGCCAACGGTTGAAACCGGGCTTGGCGATGATGCGTTCCTTGGACAGGAACCCGGGCTGATCGGCTTTGAAGCCGTCCGCCGTAATGGTCGTGCTCATTATGTATCCCCCAATTATTAGTATGGTTCGCCAGCCACTGCTCACCCCCGGCCTTTATGCACGCAGGCATGACCGTTTTTTTGCGGGTGAAGCTCCTTGAAAGCGCGACGTTAAGTCGCAGATGGGCGGACGAACGGGCGAAGGTTACCATTTGCACGTGACAGAAAAACCAAACTGACATCACCTTTTTTGGGTCATCTGATCTCCTGACGCCGGGGAACCCCGATGCCGATCGTTGTCGAAGCGCTGTACATCACGGTTCAGCGGGCTGACGGGGCACCGCAACAGCGAGGGTTGATGCAGCGCTATACTCCCCGGCTAAATCACGAATTCGACTACTTACAAGGACTCGCCCATGAAAGCGTTCGGCAAAATCCTGGGTCTGGTACTTCTCGGGCTGTTGCTGATCATTGTGGCGGCGGGCTTCGCCCTGACCCACCTGTTTGATCCCAACGACTACAAAGACGAGATCCGCCAGATTGCCCGCGACAAGGCCCACATCGAGCTGACGCTCAATGGCGACATCGGCTGGAGCCTGTTCCCGTGGCTCGGCCTGGAACTGCACGAGGCCAGCGTCGCTACTCTGGCCAAGCCTGCCGAACCGTTTGCCGACCTACAGATGCTCGGCCTGTCCGTGCGCGTGTTGCCGCTGCTGCGCCGCGAAGTCCAGATGAGCGATGTGCGCGTCGAAGGCCTGAACCTGCGCCTGAATCGTGACAAGAATGGTCATGGCAACTGGGAAGACATCGGCAAGGTGCCGCCCAAGGCCGGCAGCACACCGGCACCGACCACCACCGCCGAAACCGCACCCGAGACCACCCCGCAACCGGAAAAACCGGCCCAGCCGATCCGCCTCGACATCGACAGCCTGACCGTCAACAACGCCCGCGTGGAATACAACGACGAGCTGACCGGCAAGCAATTCAGCGCCGAAAGCATTCAGCTGAGCACCGGCGCGGTCCACGATTCGACCAACATCCCGGTCAAGGCCACCGCATTTCTCGGCACCAATCAGCCAGTGCTGCGGGTGCGCACCGAGCTTAACGGCGAGCTGCGCTTCGAGCGCGCCCTGCAACGCTACAAGTTCGAAGACCTTAAGCTTTCCGGCGAAGTCGCCGGCGATCCGCTGCAAGGCAAAACCGTGACCTTCGCCGCCCAAGGCCAGTTGTTGCTGGACAAGGCCGCCAACGTCGCCGAATGGACCGGCATCAAGCTGTCGGTCAATCAGCTGCGTGCCTTGGGCGAGCTGAAAGCCAACGACCTGGACAAGACGCCACAGATCACCGGCGGGATTTCCATTGCCCAGTTCGACCTGGCGAAATTCGTCGACAGCATCGGTCAGACCTTGCCAGCCATGGCAGAAGGCAGCCTGAGCAAGGTTGAACTGGTCAGCCGTGTCGCCGCGACGCCGACCAGCGTTTCGCTGGACAACATCAACCTGAAACTCGACGACAGCAGCTTCAGCGGCCGCATCGCCGTCGAAGACTTTGCCAAACAATCATTGCGGGCGATCCTCAAGGCCGACACCTTCAATGTCGACCGCTACCTGCCGCCGAAATCGGAGAAAGCCAACAACGCCACCCAGGTCCGCCAGGCCGAAGTTGCCAACACCGAGGCCGATGCGATGGCCGGTGCCGGCAGCACACCGCTGCCGGAAAAACCGAGCAAAAGCGCCTGGAGCACCGAGCGCCTGTTCCCGGTTGAGCGCCTGAGCAAACTCGACGTAAACGCCGACCTGACCTTCGGCCAGTTGACCCTCGACAAGCTGCCGATCCAGAACGCCGCACTGAAAGCCACCGGCCAGGGCGGCCTGCTGACCCTGGAAAATCTGCGCGGCGAGCTGTACAACGGCGACTTCGAAGCCAAGGGCACGCTGGATGTGCGCCAGACAGCGCCGGTGCTGAACCTGCAAACCCGGATCAACCGGGTGCCGGTGGAGAAAATCCTCGAAAGCCAGGGCAAGAATCCGCCGGTCAAAGGTCTGGTCAATCTCACCAGTACCGTCACCGGCAGCGGCAACAGCCAGCAGGCGCTGATCGACACCCTCAACGGCAACGCCAGTTTTGTGATCAACAATGGCGTATTGCTCAACGCCAACCTTGAGCAGCAACTGTGCAAGGGCATCGCCACGCTCAACCGCAAATCCCTGAGCGGTGAGCCGCGCGGCAAGGACACGCCGTTCCAGGAACTCAAGGGCAACCTCACCTTCCGCAACGGCGTGGCCAGCAACCCGGACTTGAAAGTGCGCATCCCCGGCATGAGCGTCAACGGTGACGGCGATATCGACCTCAAGGTGCTGGGCATGGATTACCGCGTCGGCATCATCGTCGAAGGCGATACCAGTGCCATGCCGGATCCGGCCTGCCAGGTCGGCGAGAAGTTCGTCGGCATCGAATGGCCGCTGCGCTGCCGTGGCCCGCTGGAACTGGGCGCCAAGGCCTGCCGCGTGGACAACGAGCGCCTGGGCCAGGTCGCGACCAAAATGGCCGGCGACAAGCTCAGCGAAAAAATCGACGAGAAACTGGGCGACAAAGTCAGCCCGGAACTGAAAAACGCATTGAAGGGGCTGTTCAAGCGATGAGAGCGGAGCAGTTTTCCACGGCGGTGCTGGAATGGTTCGACCGCCACGGCCGCCATGATTTGCCCTGGCAACAGAACATCAACCCGTACCGGGTGTGGGTGTCCGAGATCATGTTGCAGCAGACCCAGGTCAGCACCGTGCTCAATTACTTCGACCGCTTCATGGCCGCGCTGCCGACGGTCGAAGCCCTGGCCGAAGCGCCGGAGGATGAAGTGCTGCACTTGTGGACGGGCCTGGGTTACTACACCCGCGCGCGCAATCTGCAGAAGACCGCGAAGATCGTCGTCAGCCAGTACGGCGGCGAGTTTCCCCGGGATGTCGAGAAGCTCACCGAACTGCCGGGCATTGGCCTGTCCACGGCCGGCGCGATCGCCAGCATCAGCATGGGCCTGCGTGCGCCGATTCTCGACGGCAACGTCAAACGGGTGCTGGCGCGCTTTACCGCGCAAGAAGGCTACCCCGGCGAGCCTAAGGTCGCGAAACAGCTGTGGGCCAACGCCGAGCGCTTCACGCCGCAGGATCGGGTCAACGCCTACACCCAGGCGATGATGGACCTGGGCGCCACGCTGTGCACCCGTAGTAAACCGAGCTGCCTGCTGTGTCCGCTGAAAAAGGGCTGTGAAGCGCACCTGCTCGGCCTGGAGACGCGTTACCCGATCCCCAAGCCGCGCAAGGCCATCCCGCAGAAACGCACGCTGATGCCGCTGTTGGCCAACGAGAACGGCGCAATTCTGCTTTATCGTCGACCGTCCAGCGGATTGTGGGGCGGTTTGTGGAGCCTGCCGGAGCTCGATGACCTCGACGACCTGCAACACCTCGCCGCGCAGCACTCGCTGGAACTGGGCGAGCAGCAGGCGCTGCCGAGCCTTGTCCACACATTCAGCCACTTCCAGCTGTCCATCGAACCCTGGCTGGTTCAGGTGCAGGAGGTCGGCGGTCACGTGGCCGAGGCCGACTGGCTCTGGTATAACCTCGCCACCCCGCCGCGCCTGGGCCTCGCCGCCCCGGTCAAGACCTTGCTCGAACGCGCGGCCGCCGTCTTGAATGCAGGAGAGTCGACATGACCCGCACCGTAATGTGCCGCAAATACAAAGAACAACTCGAAGGTCTGGAGCGCCCACCGTACCCGGGCGCCAAGGGCCAGGACATTTTCGAACACGTCTCGGCCAAGGCCTGGGCCGACTGGCAGAAACACCAGACCCTGCTGATCAACGAAAAACGCCTGAACATGATGAACGCCGAAGACCGCAAATTTCTTCAGGGCGAAATGGACAAGTACTTCTCCGGCGAGGAATACGCTCAGGCCGAAGGCTACGTTCCGCCAGCCGAATAACCCCCGGATTTCGTAAGCGACGGAATTAATTTAAGAAATTTTAAAAAAGTCGTTGACGCAAATCCGAAAAACCCTTTTAATGCGCCCCGTTGCCCAGATAGCTCAGTCGGTAGAGCAGGGGATTGAAAATCCCCGTGTCGGCGGTTCGATTCCGTCTCTGGGCACCACCTTTCGTTTTCAGGTGATGCCAAGCACACCTGAAAGCACACAAGAAACCCGCCTAGTGCGGGTTTTTTGCTTTCTACGGTTTCCAACCGTTCCCTTGTAAGCCCAAATATATGTGAGTAGATTCGCGAGTAGATGCAGTTCGGTCTAGAAATCTACTCACACCGCGGCGGCAAATTGCCCTCCTGGTGCGGCCTGCAAGGGGGGCTGCTATGCCACTGTCAGATACCACCATCCGCACCGCCAAACCGAAGGAAAAGCTTTACCGGCTGACCGACTCCAATGGCCTATGCCTTGAAGTCACCCCGACGGGCTCAAAGCTCTGGCGCTACCGCTACCGCTTCAACGGCAGCGCGAAGATGTTGGCGCTCGGCGCATACCCTGCGGTCACCCTTCTGAAAGCCCGTCAGCTTCGCGATGGAGCGCGCCAGCTACTAATTGAGGGCACCGACCCGGGCGAGCAGAAGAAAACGGCCAAGCAAGCGCAGAAGGTCGAAGGGCTGACTTTCGAGACGCTGTCGCGAGAATGGTTTGCCTACAATGCTCCCCGGTGGGCTGAGAGCACTACCTACAAGGCCAAGCTGTACCTGGAGAATGATTTGATTCCGGGTATCGGCGCCCGCCCGGTAAGAGCAATCACCCGGCCCGATCTGGTGGAACTGGTGCGCAAGGTGGAAGCCAGGGGCACACTGAATGCCGCAGGCAAGATCCGCCAATGGCTACACCAGATATTCCGGTACGGACTGGCCAAGGGCGTCATAGAGGTCAATCCGGCCACCGACCTCAACGTGGTAGCTGCGCCGACTAAAGCTGCCCGCCATCACCCACACATCACTTTTGCCGAATTGCCCGAGCTCTTGGCCAAGAGCGAAGCCGCGAATATCCATTTACTGACTCGGCACGCCATTCGCCTACTGGCGCTGACGGCCGTTCGCCCTGGTGAACTTCGCCAAGCGCCCTGGGCAGAGTTCGACCTGGATGCCGCTCTCTGGACAATTCCCGCCGAACGCATGAAAGCCCGCCGCCCTCATATCGTCCCGCTGCCCCGCCAGGTCGTCACCATCCTGCGCCAGCTGCATGAGATCACTGGACGCTACACGCTGGTCTTTGCTGGCACCAATCCAGAACGACCTATGAGCGAGAACACCGTCAACAAAGCACTGCGAGTAATTGGTTACGAAGGTCGGCAGACCGGCCATGGTTTTCGTCACCTGTTAAGCACCGAGTTAAATGGTCGCGGGTACAACAAGGATTGGATCGAGCGCCAGCTTGCCCACGGCGACAGTAACGAGATTCGCGGTACATACAACCATGCGACCTATGTCGAGCAGCGTCGAGAAATGATGCAGGCATGGGCTGACTCGATCGACGCCCTATGCGCCGGCACCAGTGTAGTGAGCATTAAGCGTAAAGCGTAGTTCCTAGGATGCGCGAGGATGGCTTGGGTCTGGTCGGGCTTTGCTGATAACATAATGGCCAACGCTGGATATTCATACAGCATAGAATACCAGCCAGATGTTCCCATCCAGTCGGCCAGTCGCCAGACCGACCCCAAAAAGTGTGCGGACAGGGCAACTAAATGCTTCCACGTGGAGAGTACATACCGCTTGAAAGCGCTATAGCCTCACTCAGGCGCGAATTCCCGGAGGCGTTAAAGGCCATTGCCAAGGCCATTAACTCATTTGATCCTCGCACTGAGTTCGACCGCGAAACCATCACCGGATCAAAATACGGGAACAGCATTCCAGGCTTCGCCCTTACCTACGGGCAGCTTGGCGCATATCTAGATATAGCCGTAAGCAAGTACGCCTCGGTCCTTATCGAAACCGAAGTTGGCGTTATTGAGTCTTCGCACGTCGCAGTCAATCGCGAGTGGTTGCTTAATCAGCGCGAGTACGCCGCACACCAACCAGAGGTTATACGAGAGGTAGCGCTACGATCGTATGCCTCGAAAGGCGCGACAGTAACTCCGATCCTGCCGCAGCTTGAGGATCAAACTCCGGAGGTCGCCCGCACCGAGCTTCGCAAGCTCAAAATTCGTATAGAACGAAATCTGACGATTGGATCTGATGACCAGCGAGATAGAGAGATAGAGCGCTTACAGGGACTGCTCGATATTTCTAACGCTGATAAAGTGGCGGCGACTGACGAAAAAACCGCCCTCGCTCGAATGGTCAAAACTTTAACTATTGAGAATGATCAGCTACGGAAAGCCCGCGCCCAAACTGCCCAGCCATTTGTATCAGTACAACCAACTGCGTCCAAAGCAAAAAAGCACACACCTACCAACGTAGAAATTTTCAATGAAGAAGTGAGAGCGACCAGAAAGGCAGTCGCTGAGCGTGCTCGCCCGTTGTGGCTTCACGAAGACTTTGCCGATCATCGGACCATGGATATGGTTCGCACGATTAGGTGTCTAGCTGAAACGGAGCCGATGGGCAGGCTGCCGGAGACGGATGAAGTCCTTGCTCGATGGCTATCAGAAGACGCGGCGCCACCTTTTGCAAAGCGGCCTGGACGTCCGCGCAAGGAAAAATCAAAAAAATAAATCACACGCCCGGCCGGATAACAGAATATCCGGTGCCGCTCAGCAATTTTAACCCCGCGTACTCCCTGCCAGCATTGCCTTCGTCGATTACCAATAACGCCCTAGGAGGCGCAGACGATGGCAACTCAAGCCCACTCCAGCCGCAAATCTGAACATCTGATTACCGCGGGCGATCAGCCCATGCGTTTTATCAAGCTGGGCACCGTTAAAACTTTGACAACTCTTTCCACATCCGAAATCTACCGCCGCATTGCATCGGGACGCTTCCCCAAGCAAGTAATGCTCGGGCCAAAGTCCGTCGTTTGGATCGAGGCCGAGGTCATTGCGTGGTGCGACTCCCTCATCGCGTCGCGAGTGGAGGCAGCCTAATATGAGCTCAAAAAAAATGGCCGACCAACAGGCCAGCCACGAAAGATCTCCCTGTAATGATATCAGCGATACCAGCAACCGTGCGCAGAACAATCGGCTTGCAGTTCGTATGGAGCAAGGCTCTATAGATACCTTCACCATCATGCGCGAGCTGAACATCTGCCGCCCTGGTGCGCGTATCTGCGACTTGAGAAACGCTGGTTACAAGATCATCACCAACCGCATTGTGCTGATAGATGAATGGGGCCGCACCCACCGTCGCGTTGCCCTGTACACCCTGATCGCCAAACCTGGCGTGAAGGTGGCAGCATGACGGCCAAGATCATCCCCTTCAACTACGAAGGCCAGGCCGTGCGCTTCAATGCAGACGGCTGGCTTCACGCAACTGAGATCGCGGAGCGCTTCGGCAAAGAGCCTGCGCAATGGTTGCGCCTCGACTCGACCAAGGAATACATCGAGCGCCTATCTGAGTGCATGCAGAAAAGTAATGTGGAGAAATCACACATTACCCTGGTGAAGACTCGGCGCGGCAATACTGCAACTAGCGGGACTTGGTTGCATCCAAAACTGGCGGTGAAGTTCGCCCGCTGGCTTTCCGTGGACTTTGAAATTTGGTGTGACGAACAGATTGACGCCTTGCTGCGCGGCGAGTCAAAGCCCTGGGCGAGCACCCGCCGCGAGGCTGCAATCTGCCACAAAGCTGTGTGTGACGCCGTCGCGCTCAACTGCGAAGCCCAAGGCAAGACGCCACAGCGATACCATTTCATCAACGAGGCGCGGCTTATCAACGAGGTCATCACGGGAGCTTTCACTGGCCGCAACCGTGACCTGCTGAGCGCAGGGGAACTAGAGCTTGTCACCATGGTAGAGATCCGCGACGTACTACTCATGGGCCAAGGACTAAGCTTTGCCGAGCGCAAGGTGCTATTGCTTCAATACGTCCGTGACCAGCAGAGCAAGCACCCGCGGAGGATTGCTGTATGACCCTCATGCCTTGCGATCAATGGTCTATAACTTCTCTTGCCAGCCAGCACGCCCGCCGGTATTGTTCAAATTGTCACATTGCTGACAACGACCTTGGCGGGTCGAATAGTAAAGGCGCAACAGCGCCCCCATTACGATTGCAGGCGCTTTTTTTACGCCCGCATTCTCGTGTTATGGCGGGTTGCGCAGGAGCACCTTCGGGTGCGTCGGGCTCCTTTACCCCGATCCGCCAATCCTGTGCGACTCGCCACCCTTCCCTGCTTGGCGGCAGAAAGGAGTGGCTCCAAAGTAAAGGAGCTACACCCATGAAACACGCCATCACTCCGTCCGTAATCCGCGCTTTTGCTCACCGCCGCATGGCCCTGAGCGCTTTGCGCGCCAACTCATCACTGCCCGCTCGTCTAGCCCGCTACAACGCTCACATGGCCAAAGCTCGCGCCTTACAAGCGCAAGGCGGTGCGCTATGAGAGGCCCTACTACCACCCCGAAGGAAATAGCCGCTGCGGCCCTTGATCAGCTCGACGTATGCCTGAATACGCTGAGCCAACTCGAGTCACTGTTATGGACGTTGAAATCCAATCTCGGCGCGAGCCATAACAGTCGGATTGCCGCTCTAGGTGCCGCTACGGCGCTCGATATTGCCAGCTTGGTCGCCTCAGAAACTGAAGGTTGGCGCGCAGAGCTGGAAGCCTTGGGGGTGTCGAAATGAACACTCATGACTATTCCCTAGCCGAACTCCGCGACACGCTGACGCTGCTGGCCCTGGCCTCATCAATCGTGGCCAATCCGAATGTGCCGCAACCGATGGCGCGCGTTGTAGCCGTGATGTCTCAGCACACCGCAATGGCCTGGGCCGAACTTCTCGACGACTTGATCGCCGCGCAAGGGGGTGTCCAATGAGCAGCCTACTTTCAACTGCGCTCAACGCCGAACGGGAACACGCGGCTCAGTGGTGGGGTGTTCTCAATCAGTTACGCCTTTCCAGCGAGTTGCCGGACTGGGTTCGCGCCAAAGACATTGGTAGCGATACCGACTATCAGAAAGCGCTGATCGCGAGAAGCGACGTCAATCAGGCTCTGTTTGGCGTCGACGAGATCGAACCGTCAGAGGACCTAGAACCCCGCACCTACGAATGTCAGCGGCTCATTGATCTGATGGAGTTGGAGCGCACCCGCTACCTGACGTGGTGGACCATGCTCAGCGAAATGCGGGCACGTAAACAGCTACCGGATTGGGTTGTGACTAATCGCATAGCTAATGGGCCGGATCATGATCGGTGGACTGACAAATCGGCCCAAGTTAACCAGTTGCTGTTTGGTCAATCGCGCGTCCGCCACTTGGCAACGCAGCTCCGGTTGCCCGACGGGCCGCAGATCAATTCTCGCCAGCGCGCGGCATCGCTGACTCCCGTGAATTGCTGATTCGATAAAGGCTTAAAGGCTTAAGTACATGAAAATTCAAAATGTCGCGCACGCGTCCACGGGATCGGCTTGCCCGGAAAAAGCCAAAGAACTGTTTTACGTGACCCATCCGAAAGCGCTCAAGGCCTTGCTTGGCCCGTTCTTGACGGAGTCTGACGCCGAGTGCGGGCGCGTAGTTATGCGCAGCGTCGACGCTCAAGTGACAGCCTGTCTCGTGGAGTCAATCGACGACATCACGCACTGGCACGCCGTGAACAATGGACGGGTTTGCCGAATGTTCGTGGGGAGCGCCAGCCACGAATGACGCTACAATCACACGCAATAAGATTTTTGCTGACTAAAGGCCCCGATCAAGGAAAAGGATTTAGCTAAATGAACCATGGCAACTTTTTTGCGATAGGGGCTGATGAGTTTGCGGCTGCCTGTGATTTAGGAATAAAGCCGGCGGTCTCCCTGCTTGTATTGGCTCGAGGTACCGGAAAGGACAACGCGACTACCTCCTGGAGTGCCCAGGCTATTTTTGAAAAAACCGGCATAGCATGGCGCCGCGCGAAGGAGGCAATCGAGGCGCTTGTTGCGGCAGACATCGTCAAAGTGCTCAAGGCAGGGAAAAAGCCGCGCTACAAAATCAGCAAGCCAAAGGACGATGCAAAGCTCATCTGGCTCCCGAACGCACTGATCGACGGCGCCGGAGTTGAGGTTCCGCCGGTGACCAAGCTTCGGGAAACCGGAGAGTTGGTTCTGCTTCAGAAATTTGTCGAGTTGTATGCCGAGCACGACATCGACAACGACGGCGGCCTGCCAAGAAGCTTGGTTTGGCAGGCGTATTCCCGTGAAACGATTTGTCCTATTGGCCCATTCATCCTTTACGGCTTTGAGTCGAAAGAGACGAGGGCCAGAACCACCGGCTCGTTAGTGGTGCTCAGCGGCGAGGAGGATGCCGCTGGCAACAAAGGGGCTTGGATTGTGCTTTCGCCCCTTGAGAATCTTGGGCTTATACAGAAGGTCCGATACATGGCCGAATCTGACGAGCATGACTCAGAGCTCATCTACCCGGTAAACGATGAGACAAGCCAGGCTATTGGAACAATTCACAACTGGCTTGAAGAGAACGGCGGCGAGGGATTCGCCCGCCAGATTGGCTTCTACGATGCGATAGGGTTTGCTCCGAAGCACATAGGAAAGGCTGCCATGGTCGGCCTATACCGAATGACCTATAGACCAAAAACCGGCAAGACCTCTCGGTGGTGGGCGCTTGAACGAGATCAAACCGAGGCCATGGTGGCCAATGTTGAGGCGATCTGCAGGCCAAAGGGTGTCGTTGTTGATATCAAGGCTTTTAAAGGCTCTTAAAGGGATCTCAAAGCTAATCAAGTAACGTAAGTGTTGATATCAAGGTATATCAATTCGAGTAAGAGCAGCCGTGATTTGCAGCGAAGTACGGAGTACGGTCGAATGAGCTCATTGATCATCATGTGGAAGGCGATGAAGAATCGCGAAGAGGAAAAGCGGGTAATCAATGCGCGCAAGCTGGAAGCGCGAGTACTGCCAGGAGGATGTGTATTGATCCTGTTCCCGAGAAGCAGAACTTGATCGACACTGTGTGTGGATAGCTACACACCGTGTTGAAAACCACACACTGTGGCGGCTCCACCACATTCGTCACCCAGCTCGGGAAGTCGAGCAAAGGAGCAGGACTGTTGTACCGTCTGTGTAGTACTTGTCATGCCCTTGCGGAAGGACTAGTTGTGCTGGAAGAGAAGAACCAGTTGTGCCCTTTGGGCATATCGTTCAAGCCGAACTCTCTGGTTGCATCAACAAGGCAAGTACGCACCCACCCCACGTGAGCAGCACTCTCCACCTATTCCTATAGGCGCTACACCTGTGGCCAATACCTCAACCACGTCGTGCGCCGGCCGCCGGCCGCGACTGCCTGACTGGCGCAGAACTGCACGCTAGTCACGAAAAAACCCCGATGGAGTCGCCACAAGAATCGGACGATTGACACGCAAAAACACTGGTTAAATATACAGATAAGGCCAAATCTGCTAATATTAGGTTATAACCTTGCATCGGAGAATGAGTTATGAGCACCAAGACCCGAGGCCACCAAACCAAGCCAACCCGCGCGGAGATCACCGCCGCATATGAGCGCCTGCGTATCGCAGCGAACTCTGGAAGCGTGCAGGCGAATGCCGCACTGATCGCCTTGGCAGAACGCCGCCCTCTGCTTCCGATTGAGGGCTTTGTCGCATGACTCGTTCCCAACTTACCAGAGGCACTCAAGCCTCCCCTCTTCCGAGCCGTCAGCAAATGGTGGCCCAGCATCGCAACGCGTGGAGCTGATATGGACGGACTATTAGATTTTGTTAAAACGCCAGAAGGCCAGGGTCTGCTCTCGGCTGCATTCGGCGGTCTGGCTGGGGCGCGCCGTGGCGCGCCTGTAAACACGCTGGGCATCGCCGGTCTTGCAGGGCTGAGCGGCTACAGCAATGCTCAGCAACGCGGCGTAACCGAGCAGTATCGCAACATGCAAGCACAGCAGATTCAGGCGAGCCTGAAAAAGCAGCAGATGGCGATGGACATGGCTCAGCGCATGTTTGGCGGCCAGTCGGCGCCAGGAGCGTCGCAAGATGGTGCTATGCAGCCAGACAGCATGGCATCGTCCGGCGCCGCACCAAGTTCAATGCCTCAGTCCCAGGGTCGTCAACCTCAAAGCGCTTTCCCGCTCGGCCTGAACGACGTCGCAGCCTACAACATGCTGGACCTGCCAAACGGCTCGACCATTCTTGACCTCTACAAGCAGGCTAATAACCCGCAAGAGCGCAAAGGCGGCAACTATTACGTAGACCCGCGCACCGGCAAGCAGACCTACATGCCGAAAATGGCGGAAGGCGTGATGATGAACGAACAGGGGCAGGCCATGCCTGTGCCTGGCGCAGCGCAAGCGAATGCCGGCTACAAGGGCGCTGAAGCAGGTTCTGTAGCTGCGGCCCAATTCCCGTGGGCAGTCGGCCAAAAAGCCGCCGAGCAGCGCGGAGCCGCAAGTTACGACCCAATGAAGGTGATCGGCCAAGACGGAAACGAATACTTCGTGCCGCGACTCGACGTCGCGGCCGGCGCCGGGGGCGCTGCCCCTGGGCAAGGCGGCGGGTTCATGGCCGCACGCAATCCGATCAATCAATCTGCAACTCAAGACCTGAACAAGAACTGGATCACCAACACCTATCAGCCGACGCTGGATTCAGGGAAAAGCGCCGCCGACATGCGCAACTCGATCCAGTCAGCACGGAATATCGACCTGAGAACAGGGTATGGCACCGAAGCTAAAGCCCTGGGAGCCAACGTTCTAACAAGCCTAGGGATTGCCCCAAAAAATGCCGAGCTGTTCGCATCCAATGCGCAGAAGTTTCAGTCTGTGGCTATGGACCGCTTGCTGACGGTGCTTGGCGCTCAGAAAGGGCAACAGACCGAGGGAGACGCCGATCGGGCAAGCAAGACATTCGTCAGCCTCAAGAACACGCCGGAAGCGAATACTTTCATTCTGGATCTGGCAGAGGCGAAGGCCAACCAGGACGCTCGGAAAGCCCAGTTTTATCAGGACGCCCTCCCCCAAGCCCAGAAGGAAGGCGATCTAATGCGTATCGATCGTGAGTGGCGGAACATTCAGGGCTCTATCTGGAACGACCCGATACTCAGCCGCTGGCAGAAACGGTAATGGATCTCTTCGGCCAGCTTGAGAAGAACAAAGGACTGCCACCGGGCCTACTTGATGCGATGTGGTCGGCAGAGTCGAGTCGTGGCCAGAACATGCAATCCCCAAAGGGCGCGCAAGGTCACTTCGGGTTCATGCCCGCCACGGCAGCGCACTACGGCCTTCGCGACCCGAACAACCTGCAGCAGTCGGCCACCGCAGCAGCGAAAATGATTTCCGACATGGTGCAGCAGACCGGCAGCGTGCCCACGGCACTGGCGGCCTACAACTGGGGAATCGGCAACGTCCAGCGGAAAGGCATTGATGCTGCGCCGGCCGAGACCCGCAACTACATCCAGAAGGTGACCGCCAACATGCCCAAACAGGAACCGCAGGACGATGCCTGGGCTGCACTTCGCAGCAAATACAGTCAGCAGGCGCCACAGGCCCCCGCGCCAGAAGATGAGTGGAGCGCCCTCAGACAGAAGTACTCGATGCCGGAGCCGCAGCAGGCGCAGCTCGGAAGCTCTGCCCAACCCGGCCCATCTGATCAGCTCGCCCCGGTAATCTCGCAGCAGGCTCGCATCACTCCACCAGATCGCCTCGCCGGACGCAGTTGGCTGGAGCGCGGCACACTGGGCGCTGGCAAGGCTGTCGCTGACCTGATGGAAGGCGTGGGGCTTGGTGGAGTGCTCTGGCCTCGAGGATGGCAGCGCGCGCCTGGGTCGGACGACGATCTGATGTCTGACCCTGCCGGACTTGGCGGCAACATTGGCGGCCAGATTGGTCTGGCCTATCTCGGCGGTCGCGGGCTTCAAGCTGGGGGGAAAGCCATCCAGGCGGCGAGTGCGGCGCGTGCCATGCCGGCAGTGAAAACCGCAGGCGGGCTGGTAGAAGGCGCCGGGAATGCCCTCATAGCCCCAAAGAGCTATAAGCAAGCTGCTGGGGCCGGTGCAGCATTGGGCGCCTTGTCGCAGCCCGGAGACTTGCCTGAGCGAGCAGCCAATGCACTCACCGGCGCGGCTGGTGGCAGTGCAGGCCTAGCGATCGGGCGCGGCATCGGCAAGGTGGCTGGTGGAGTCAAAGCGATGATGACACCTGCCGCTCCGGTTGAAATGGAGATCTCGGCAAAGTTCGCTCAAAAAGGCATCGACTACAACGCTCTGCCGCAGGCTGTTAAAGCCCAGGTCATCAATATTGGCAAAAAATCCATGGAAGATGTGGACAAACTTGATCCTGTCCAGCTTGGGCGCATGGCTGACTTCAATGCCACCGGCATCAAGCCCACACGCGGATGGTTGAGCCGAGATCCAAAGCAGTGGTGGCTGGAAAACAATCTCAACACGGTAGATGACCAACTCAAAACGCGGTTCATGGATGCTCAGCAATCGCTGCT
Organism: Pseudomonas sp. MCal1; assembly: GCF_026341415.1. Lineage (NCBI taxonomy): Bacteria > Pseudomonadati > Pseudomonadota > Gammaproteobacteria > Pseudomonadales > Pseudomonadaceae > Pseudomonas > Pseudomonas sp. MCal1. Next base: position 230,557 of record NZ_JAKUMP010000007.1, on the reverse strand, counting down.
CTATGGCGTGAGAAAGGGCGCAGGCGAAGCAACGGATTATCAGCGCGGGCAAGCGCTGCAAAAGTCCGTGACCGACTATGACGCGGGACTGAAGGCCAAGGCCGACGATCTGTATCAAGCAGCTCGAAACACCGCCGGCCGAGATATCCCCCTCGACCCTCACAAGTTCGTCAACGACACCTCCGTGGAGCTTGATCAGCAGATGCTGGGCTCGAAGTTGCCGGCGGACACGCTGAGCTGGTTCCAGAAAGCGACCAACGGCAAAGAGCCATTCGACATGGGTACCGCTTTGCAGCGCCTACAAGCGCTGAACGGCAGGATTTACAGCACCAACGATCGTGCGGAAGCCGTGGCGCTCGGGATCGTCAAAAAGCACCTGATCAATGCGATCGACAATGGCGAGACGGCGGCATTCAACCCAGCACCGGGCATGCGCAGTCCCAACTCGGTCCCCGGCGATTCGAGGCAGCCGTTCACTGCTGCGCAAATTGGCGGACAGGCAAGGCTTCCAAGCGCAGCACAAGGCTTCAATGAAGGTTCAATAGCCCCATTCCAAGGTGGTGTTGGTCCTGTCGGCGCAGGTCAGGCAGACGAGCAAGCGATCCCGGGTATTGCAGAGGCGTTTCGCTCTGCGCGCTCGGCCGCAGCTGATCGGTTCCGATTCCAAGAAGCCAGCCCATTGATCGAGAAGGTCTTGAAGGGCAACTACGCGCCCGAGGATCTGCCGGACATCGTCGGCAAAATGAAGATCGACCAACTCAAGGGATTGTCTCAACTAGAGAAGGATCGCGGCGTGCCGATCATGAGTTCGCTGCAGGATGCCGCCCGGGCTTATATCCGCGACTCGGCAACACTGCAGGGGGAAACGGGTGGCTCATTCACCATCAATGGGATGCGCAAGGCGCTCGACAGGATCGGCCCGGAAAAGGGGAAAGCACTTTTTGGGGCGGATGGCTGGGCTGAGTACCAAAGAATCTTGCGGGTTGGTGGCGCTATCAACAACCCACCGATGAAGCCGGCCGGGTCGACCACAGCACCGAACCTCCTGCGCTTCGCACAAACTCTCGGAAAACTCCCAATTCCGGGCGCCAAGGGGCTGCTCGACATCACGATCACTGCTGCCGGCAAGGCCAAGCAAATGTCTGATGTTGGCTCAGCGCTGAACCCGCCGTTAAACGTGACGGTGCCCAAGAAGCCACAATCAGGCTTGCTGCCATTGTTCATGGGGCCGGGACTGTTGGGGTTCTCGGAGCAGTAAAAACTAGTCTTCGTCAGGCTTGATTAGGACGATCTTCCTGATCAGGCTGCCCTTTGGCAGATACTTTTTGGCAAGGATGGTCAGCCAGTCTTCCAGCTTGACCAGCAACTGCACGCCGACGAGCACGGCGGCTATCTGAAGCACCTTCAACAAATGCTCATCAACCACACGAACCTCCTGAGCGTAATGCCTTCGCCTACCGGAGCGGTACCCGGCTCGTCATGAGTCTAGTCGCTCCGCAGGGCCAAGAAGGTCAACTAGATTGACCGTTAGTCGGGCAGGTCGCGTGCGGTAACCACTAAAGGTAACCACCTCGCTTGGTTACTCTCCGCTCCCCGTTCTGTTATCCACGGTTCAGGCGGATATTGGAGATAGTGACCAGGCGCGGTGACCAGCATCAGTGACCACCTACGCTTTCCCTGTCATCGTCGGCACAGGTACCCGTGACTTGTTGCCACTCAGGTTGCCAGGGTATTCCGAGTTTTTAGACTCCATAAAAAAGGAACCAGGCGCCCATACCGACGCCTTGTAACAAGGCAAGCTGTTACAGCCCCTGTTACAGCAAACCACGCTGTTTCACGTAGCGCTTCACGCACAGATATCGCGCACCCGAGCCGCGTAAAAAACCACAAAGTACGCAGGCTGGTACGCGCCATTAGTACGCGCTCTAGCGCGTACCGCTCAAGTTCGCATTCGAGGTTCGCACTTCTGGTTCGCACCCGACAGTGAGAACCCTGCTGTCGGTTACCAGCGCAGTTACCACGAAGAGTTACCAGAGCGGTCGGTTGCCAAGCGTCAAGTTTCCACTGTGGTTTCCACCGAAAGTTGCCATTCAGGACTGGCAACCAGACGACAAGCCAGCATATTCACTCGGAAGGCTGCGGTGGTGGCGATACCCATGACATCAGTGCCTCAACGCTGTCAGTGCTCGTGAGCAGTTTTTTGGCCTCGTGAACCTTTGCTAAAAGCTCTGCGCGAACGTCGCCATTCATATCAACCGAACGAGTGGCGATGTAGTCAAAAAAATCCTGCAGTTTTCTATCAGCACTCCACTTGTCGATGATCTTCAGTAGATTGCGTAGTGATTCTTCCCGGGCTTGGATGATCAGAGAGCGCTCGTAGCGCGCTGTCGCTATTGCGCGCTCAGCATCCCACCTCTTTCGCTCCTCTGCCGCCTGCCGGTCAGCCTCAGCAATCTGAGGCCCTAAGATTTTCGCCTGTTCCACCAAAGCCAATACGATGCCGTCGAGTTGTTTCAGAAGGCTGACTTTGTCCTCAGTCCAAGTACGAGCCCAGTCGACCCGCCCATAGGGGCTGTAAGCCCTAAGGCATAGTCGCTTGGAGGCGACACGCTGAGTACTTCGCCGGTAAAACGTCTTCGTCTTTCGGTCCCACAGCCCAGGTTTTAGCTCTTTAGCCTCCTTGACAGGCAAATACGCGCCATCGATGTAGACCATCTCCTTTTCGACCGTCGCCTCGTAGACAGTCAGGCCTATCCCTGCCTCGCAGATGAATACGATTGTTGGTCTAGCTGGCGCCCAGATGTTTGTTTCGAAAACCGATCGTTTCAGCCGTCCTTCCTCGTCTCCAAGCGCCTTACGTGTGAAGCCGCTCTCACCACAAGCGATTGAGATTCGACCACTCATCTCACGGAGACAGTTCGCAAGCTTCAGCAGAACTGATGCCGCCCTCTGAAGCGTGGGCTCAGTGACTACTAGGTCAGGGAGATTTCGCTTCGCGGGTTTGAGGTAGCCATCGCCAGCGACTCTGCCGCTCGTGAATGAATCCAGTGAGCCCATCACCATCGTGCGTCGGTCACGAGCTTTTTTCGGAGCGGCCTCAGACAGTCCAGTAACCGTTTTACGCGGCAATTGGTCACCCTTCCGCCACTCGACAGGATCGCCAGGTTGGGACTTAGGCAAAGGCGGAGCCTTTAGTTTCTTTCCCGATTGCTTCCTTGCCCAATAGCCTCGTGCTGGACAAGGTATGTTCAGGCGGCCGCAAACCCGCTTCAGGAATACCGCGGAAACTCCGTACTTGGGAGCGAGGGAGGTCATAGGTGTGGTCCAAACCTCGGAGTACAGGGTATCTCTGTGGACGCGATCTTGATCCATCTCCAGTTGCCTCTGAATTTCGCCCAGGAGGGAGATCACGCTGACAGTTTTCCCTTGGGGGGGTCAAAGCGGCAGCCGGGAAGTAATCCGTCTTAGGCCTTCTATCGCCTCAGCCAGAATTTGCGTCGAGACTGCGCTAAGTTTTCGCAGCCGCGACCTAGTGTCGGGCCGGCCAGCTTGGTATCCATTAACCATGGCCGCTCGCTGCGCCAAGCTGACAGTTACATTCATTCAGTGTTGAAATCTACACTCTGTGTAGATCCCTACGCGCGCCGCCCGCGTCCTCAAAACAGAGTGTTGAAAACGCCACTGTGTGGCACTATGACCACACTTTTCGAGCTGACGTGAAGTCGGTCTACCGGCACCTCCTCACGCCTCCTAAACCGGCTATACACAACCCCCCTGGCATCGCTTAAACAATGGCTATACACAACCCCCCAAGCACCGCGCATTTCGACCGGTTGAAAATGCCCGTCGGCCAGTGAGCAGTTTGTTTCATGCCCCGATCGAAGCAGCGCTGCTACGCTTTCATTTTCTCGAATGGAGTCGAAGCAATGCCCTCCCCTGAATACTCTCTTCCAGACATCCTAGAGCGTATGTATCGAAACCAGCTCGCCTTGGAGGCAGCGCTAATGGAGTTGACCCTGCTAGTCGAAAGCCAAGGGCATGCCGACGTCGGCAATAACGTCCGAACCGCGATGGAAACGATCGGAGAGAACGCCGGGCATATCAATCAAGGTATCGCCCGACTAAAAGCACAGGGGAGAGAGTAACCAAATTCAAGGCCGGGCCACATATGCAGAGGCCACCAACACTGATACATGGGCGGGATGAGCGTCCTTCAGCCGGTCTCAGAGTTCATGATGAAACCCTCGCTATGCAAGCAATTTGACCTCAGGTACTCTCAATTCGTAGGGATCAAGTGAACGGCGGGTTATGGCCTAGAACTTTACGTTGTGGGAGAATTCTCTCCCCCTTTTTATGCTGAGTACAGGGATGAAAGAGCGCTTTGAATCTCCGCCACTGGTGGAACTCGTTGCGGAGCTCCGGTGGTCGCCCGATGTTGGTGATGAATCGCATGGTCCCATGCTTCATCCACAGGCATCCGCGGCTTACGAAGAGTTTTTTGCACACCTACTGACTGAGTTGTCTCGGCAAGGCTATGGTGCATCAGAGCGAATGATTCCGGTCGGTTTCCCTCTGATACAGCAACACCCTGTCATTCGGTATAAAAAGAACGTCCAGCCTACATCTACTGATGACAAAACTGCCTCCACCTTATTTCAGGCTGGCGTGGGCATTTTCACGATAAATGCAGTCCAGCCATATAAAAGCTGGGAGCAGTTCCGGCCAGTGGTACAAATAGGTTTAGCAGCTTTAATACTTTCAAAACCTAAGATGGTAGGCGGCTTTAGCCTGACGCTTCGCTATATCGACGCCTTCAAAGGCGATCTGATCGATGGGATGACGCATCGAGGTTTTCTTGAGAGCGCTTTAGGCATAAAGGTAAACGTCCCAGATGCACTGAAAAAGCTCTCGGTTGACGGGTCAACGGTAGTGCCTATGCTCCATCTCGTCACTCCCCTCGATTTCGGTACGCTGCAGATACAGTTTGCAGAAGGTGAGATCTCAGGCGAGCGCGTATTCTTGATGGAGAACGTCGTGACTGTGTCAGAACCTAGTGCAGGAGATGTCGAAATACTACTCAAAGGTTTCGACGCTGCTCGGGATGTTGTACATCAGAGCTTTGTCGAAATGACTGCACCTATCCATCACAAAATGAGATTGCTGAGGGAGCAATAAAATGTCGACCCTGTCGTCGAGCTTCAATCCTAAATATGCGACGTTCAACACGATCGGATACTCGGAGGAGATTAGTTCGAATTTTGACGTGATGGCCTACATTGAGTGGGCCGTGAGCTGCGGCGTTGACGTTTTAAGAATGCTTAAAGACCTAGTCGAAGGTGTCGAGGCGAGTGTCCTTGAGGCGTTCTTCAAACCGTCTTATAAGCTGGCAGATCCTTCGGCAATCCTCTACGCTACTGCCATGCATGAGAATATCGCGAAGGATGCGTACATAGAGAGCATTAGCTCGATTCTCGGGGCGCCTGTTTTTGGCAGATTGACCGAGCTGTCTCAATCAGCTGCAGGCTGGGACGGCGCTGACGCCCCCCCAATGTCGATCGAGTCACTCTCAACCCTCGAAACCTTTATCCAGAAAGCTGGAGGTTTTTCTGATGGCATTGGTTTCTTCCTTGGTTATGAGGGAGAAATACTGATCAATTGGGTGACCGAGGAGGGGCAGTTGATCGATATGGCCTTCTACGATGGTATTGCCGAGATTTACTCCGACTCCGGAGAAGAGCGATTCTCCATAAACGATCAAAATCTCTACAAGCAATTCACTAATAAAAACTCAATAAACGCTTAGGTGACTGCTTGAGTGAAGGGAATCCCGCCGGAGCCAACCATACGGCGGCTTTAGGCGACAACGAAGTCGTAGCTCGCGCACTGTTCACTCCCGAATGGGATGAGAATGTGAAGCGAGGATCTCCTGGCTGCTTCAAAAGAAACAATACCTCTGTAACTCGTCACAAAGGTTTGACGATGGAGGAGGTCATCGCCTATTTGAAGGGTGATGTGGAGTCGCCTGGGAAAAACGTTGTTGTTCGTGCCGTGGGCCTGATTACGGTGAGAGATGTGAAGGAGATTGGCGTCGCCTACCAAGACCCAGTCCACTTTGAGGTTTTGGAGAAACCAACCGCGAAGAATCCCGCACACGCTGAGGTCACTCCCTACTTAGACGCTGAACGCACCAAGTTAAAGCCTGGGGATCTATCCCGCGGCCTCAGTCGACAGATATCTCAATCCTTGGATATCTACCTTTTGACACCTGAAGGGGAAGTCATAGAGCGCAGCCCTCCGCAACGCTAAGGAAAACCAGAGATCGACCCTAAATTTGTTTTATTGGTCCTGCTCGCCTGGGTTCAAATGAGTGGCTGTAAATTTCGCATCTTTTTCAAGCCGTTCGTCTGGTTGGACCTGCCAGTGAACACCGAACCTAAAAAAGCGTGCAGCATTCTAAAAAGTGAGTAGATTTGTGAGTAGACCAATCCTCAAACTTGGAATTTATTAAGCCAATACAGCAACTTATACTTAAAGTTCGATTCCGTCTCTGGCACCAAATACCGAAAACCCTGAATCGCAAGATTCAGGGTTTTTTTATGCCTGCGATTTGACGGTGACCCGATTCCGCCCTTCTTGCAGACCGGAAATCGCGATACGTTGCTCAACCCTTACGCAAGAGGGTCATCCGCGCGATGAACCAGAAAAGAACCCGCGTTCCCCTCCCCCATCCCGCTCCACCGATAAAACGCACCGACTGGCTGATGATCGCTCTCGGCCTGATGTTCATGCTGTGTACCGGCCTGATCGCCTATGAAACCGTGGACGGTTTGATTCAGGGACGCATCGGCAACCTGGCTCGCGGCAAACACTTCGCCGTGTATTCGTTGACCACACAACCCGCCAACTTCTGGTTTGCCATCGCCACGCATTGCCTCCTCGCCCTCTTCCTGTCGGGCGCAGCATGGGTATTGATCTGGCTGGGCCGCACGGCAACGGTCACGCCATCCCGGCGCGACCGGTAACGCTACTAGCTGTTGTCATTCCAGTGAAAAACCAGATTGCGCGCAGCACCGCCGCCTATTTCGGCCGCATCCCGGCGTGTTTCACCGTTGCGGGTCGCCACGACCGTGTATTTGCCGGGCGGCAACTGCACGTAGACCAATGGCCCGGTCTGATTCAGCGTCAGCACGGTCTGACCCGGAGCTTTCTGGATCATCACGTCGACATCGGCGGTGTATTGGTTTTGCATGCCGACGGCGAACGTCATGTGCAGGTTGTAGCCCGCGGATTGCTGAATGGCTTTCGACTCATCTTCGCCAATCCCGCCAGCCAGATAGCGAACGCCGTTTTGTTCTTGCTGCTGAGCCTGCACAGCGGAGCTGTCGATCGGCTCCAGACTCGCAGCCTGCGCCATGGCCGGAAACAGCAGCACCGCAGCAGCGGCAACGGGCAGCACGAATGAAAGAACACGTTTCATGAGGACGACTCCCGGGCTCTCGCGGAACCCAATCGTTACCTCTTTTTAGATTTTGTCTTGCGGGGTGGGTTTTAGAACGATTGGGAGTTGCGGTTGATACGAAAAGGACTACACGCCGTACTCCTCGTTCGCGGACTCCGTCAGCCTGATCTCGCAAAACCCGCCCACTCTTCCTTCAGTGGCATCAGACACGGCCGGCATCCCCAGGCCCTGAACAATTGGCATGCTCTTGCTTCTGTTCACCCCGAGCCGGAAGACCTGATGAGCCAACTGGAAACGGCTGAACCACAAGATTCAAAACTTGAGTCGCTGCTGGGCGATCTGGGCGACCTGATACGCGAGGCCAGGCAGAAAGTGCTGCGAACGGTCGACACAATTCAAGTCCAGACCTGCTGGCAGATCGGGCGACACATTGTCGAGTTCGAGCAACAGGGAGCCCGGCGTGCGGGGTACGGAAAACAGCTTCTGGCTACGCTGGCGAAGGAGCTGACTGCAGACTTTGGGAAAGGCTTCGACGTTACCAATCTTCGAAAAATGCGGCAGTTTTATCAGCTCTTTCCAATTCGAGACGCACTGCGTCTCGAATTGAGCTGGACCCATTACCGCAGGATATTGCAGGTCGAAAGCGAACCCGCCCGGCAGTGGTACATGAACGAAGCCGCTGCGCAAAACTGGTCAAGCCGTGCCCTCGATCGCCAGATCAACACCCTCTACTACGAACGTCTGTTGATGAGTCGGGACAAAACCGACGTCTATGCAGAGGCCGCAACCAACATTGCCGCGATGAAAAGCAATCCCCGGGAATTCATCCGCGACCCGGTCCTGCTGGAATTTCTCGGCCTGCCATCACCGGGCAAGCTTCAGGAATCCGAAATGGAGCAAGCCTTGATCGACCAGCTCCAGGGATTTCTCCTTGAGCTGGGCAAAGGCTTCGCTTTTGTCGGTCGCCAGCAACGCATCAGCGCTGGCGACGATGATTTTTACATTGACCTGGTGTTCTACAACTACCTGCTCAAATGCTTCGTCATCCTCGATCTGAAGCGCGGCAAACTCAGTGCTCGGGACGTAGGCCAGATGGACATGTACATCCGCATGTACGACGACCTCAAACGTAGCGAGGGCGACGGGCCAACGGTGGGGATCATTCTCTGTGCCCAACAAAATGAATCGGTGGCGCGCTACACGATCCTCAAGGGTAATGAACAACTGTTCGCCAGCAGCTACAAACTGGTGCTGCCGAGCGAAGAGGAGTTAAGAGCGGAGTTGAATCGGGAACACACGCTGCTGGAAGAGCGCTTGAGCGATCAGACGGCTGATTGATCGCCGACGGATTGTTCACCGAGCCAGCTGGGACTATCGTTGGCAGCTACTCCGCGAAGGTCGAGAGCCATGGGTTTTCAAGACACGCACGCACTGGAAGCTGCCCGGAACAGAACCACACTCGCAAGCGATGTTCAGGACGCCCCCTTTCGGGAACCTGCCGCCGACGGTTATCTGCTCGGCGGTTTCACCTGGCGTCACGCCTCACCAGACCCACAACGCCCAGTGGTAATCATCAACGCCGCCACGTCCGTGCGCTGCCGTCACTATTCGCGCTTCGCGGCGTACCTTTTCGCCAACGGCTTCGACGTGATCATTTACGACTACCGGGGCATTGGTGAATCACGACCGAAATCGATGAGGCATTTGCAGGCTTCATGGACGGATTGGGGCGCGCTGGATTTCGAGGCGATGCTCAAACGCGCGCAGCGGGAGTTCCCCGGGCAGCCGATCGATGTGGTCGGGCACAGCTTCGGTGGCTGCGCAGCAGGCCTGGGGGCGTCCGGGAAGATAATCCGGCGACTGGTGACGGTCGGCGCGCAATTCGCTTACTGGCGCGATTACGCGCCCGAGCACCGCTGGCGGATGTTCGGCAAATGGCATCTGCTGATGCCACTGGTCACGCTGTTTTGTGGCTACTTTCCGGGCAAACGACTTGGCTGGCTGGAAGACACCCCCGCCGGCGTGGTGCGCGACTGGAGCACGCCGGACGCACGTTATGAGCGGCGCCCGAGCGGCAGAACGATGACCGACTTGCCCTTCGCCAACGTCCGGGCCAAAGCCCTGGCAATCAGCATCAGCGACGATCCCTACGGCACGATTGCCGCCATCGAACGTCTGCTCGCTTACTTTCACAACGCGCAAAGGACCCACCTGCGAATCGAGCCGCAGGACATCGGTGAACAGCAAGTCGGACATTTCGCCTTTTTTCGCAGCGCATACCAAGCCACACTATGGCCCATCGCTCTGACCTGGCTGCAGACCGGCGAACTGGCCTCCGACACCCCGGGGCGCAAAATCCCACGCAGCCAAGCCCTTTAACGCACCACGGAACACACACCATGGCTTCCGCCAACAAGCAGCAAAAACGCGCCGCCCGAGCCAAGACCAAAGCCAGGCAGAACCGCACCAAGCGTGCCGAAGCACCGGTCGAGCTGGACCCGAACGACGACCGCATCGATTTCGAATCGGTGGACCTGACCGAACTGTTCAAGAAAATGATCGACGCCGAGAAGATCAGCCAGCAGGCCATGTGCACCGCATTCCTCGAAGACCCGTTGCTGGAGCTGGTGTACGAGCAGGAAGGCGAAGAAGGCGCGATGGATTTCATCCTCGCCGCCCTGATCGAGTACCGCCAGTGGTCCACCGAAACCGACGAAGTCGGCGCCCTGGCCTGGATCGAGTCGCCTGAATTCCAGAAAGACTATGTGGCCGCGTCCGACGCGATCGCCGCACAAACCCAACAGAAAAACTGAGTTCCCATGGCATCCCTGAACAAGCAGCAGAAACGCGCCAAACGCGCCAAGGCCAAAGCCAAGCAGATCCGCATGGTCGGCCGCAAACCTCTGGCCCTGGACGATGACCACGGTCACCTGGCGGAGCCGATCCCGGAATACACCCTGGCGATGTTCAGCAAAATGCGCGACGCCGAAGCCGTCAGCCGCGACGAAATGCTGCTGACCCTGCTGCGGGAGCTGGCGTTCATCATCGTCGACCATCCTGAACTGCTGGACATGGAAAATGCTGACGACGAAGGCATGGCCGCCACTCACCTGGCCGCCGACATGCTGATCGACTACCGCATGTGGGCCGACGGAATGGATCGCGAGACCGCCCAGGCCTGGCTGAGCGAGCCGCAGTTCATCACCGATTTCGGGAAGGCACTGGACACCTACGGCCAGTCGCTCGAAGCGCAGGAAGAAAAGAGCGAATAAACCTCGCCCGCAAACAAAAACGGCCGCTTGTCATCGCTGACAGCGGCCGTTTTGCATGACGCGATACGGATCAGTTCAACACCACCGCACCACGGTTTTCTGCCTTGCGACGGCGTGCCACGAGCAGGCCGGTCGCGACAACCACCAGGCTCAGCAGGCCGGTCGCGAGGATTTCCACGCGGTGGGCTTCCTGGAACAGCATGATGGTCAGGGCCGCCACGATGAATACGATCACCGCGTAGGTCAGGCCCGGGAACAGCCACATGCTGAAGACGATTTTCTCGCCGCGAGCCACGCGTTGTTTACGCATGCGCAGTTGCGAAATCGCGATCACCAGGTACACCAGCAGTGCGATGGCGCCGGAGCTGGCCAGCAGGAACTCGAACACCGCAGCCGGGGCCACGTAGTTGGCGAAGGTGCACAGGAACGCCGCGCCGGTGGACAGCATCACCGCCCAGTAGGGGGTGCCGCTCTTGTTGGTGCGGGTCGACATGGCTGGAGCATCGCCCCGTTTGCCGAGGGAGAACAGCATGCGCGAAGAGGTGTACAGCGCCGAGTTCAGGCAGCTGGTCACAGCGACCAGTACCACGATGTCGACGATCATCTTGGCATTCGGGATGCCCATGCGCTCAAGCACGGCCTGGTAGGAACCGAGGCTGGCCAGTGCAGGATCGTTCCATGGCACCAGCGCCACGACGATGAAGATCGATACGAGGTAGAACAGACCGATCCGCCAGATCACCGAGTTGGTGGCCTTGGAAATCTGTTTGCCAGGGTTCTTCGATTCCGCGGCCGCGATGGTCACGATCTCGGTACCCATGAAGGAGAACATGGTGGTCAGGATCGCGCCCAGCACCGCGCCCATGCCGTTCGGCAGGAAGCCCTGGGTGTCGAAGATGTGCGAAACGCCGCTGACCTGGCTGTTCGGCAGGAAGCCGAAAATGGCCGCGACGCCGAGAATGATGAAACCAATGATCGCCACGACTTTGAGCAGGGCGAACCAGAATTCGAACTCACCGTAGTTTTTCACGCTGAACAGGTTGGTCACGGTCAGCAGCATGGTGATGATCAGCGCGAATGCCCAGATTTCCACACTCGGAAACCAGGCGTGCAGGATGGTTGCGGCGGCGTTGGCCTCCAGCGGAATCACCAGAACCCAGAACCACCAGTACAGCCAGCCGATGGTGAAACCGGCCCAATGACCGATGGCACGGTCGGCGTAAGTCGAGAACGAGCCAGTGTCAGGCGAGGCGACAGCCATCTCGCCAAGCATGCGCATGACCAGCACAACCAGCGCGCCAGCAGCGGCGTAAGCCAGCAGAACAGCGGGACCGGCGGCGGCGATGGCATGGCCGGAGCCTACGAACAGACCTGCACCGATCACCCCGGCGATCGACAGCATGGTCACATGACGCGGTTTGAGCCCCTGTTCGAGGCCATTGGAGCTTTGGGTACTGCTCATTGAAACTACCTTTGCGAGGAAAGCGATGGCGTCCGGCCCGTCTGGCGTTCCTTCTCGTAAAAAGAATCCAACGGGGCGTTCCGAATTCTGCACGCAATAATTGCGCCAAAATGTTTCAAAGTCTTCTGGCCCGCGGTTTTCAGCGCGACCGGACAGTCATCGCAAGTCATTGAGAATAATGGCCTTTCGCCAAAGCGTTACCCTGCGACCCACTTTTCAAACGAATCAGCGCACCAGAAACACACTGAAAAAGTACGGGATGCACAATAAAAGGGCGAATGAGGAACGTTCGGCCGGTTAGCGCTTCCAACACCCCGCCAAAGGTGGCAACATCGCGCCTTTTTTTACGCGACACCCACGGGAATCCACGTTCAAACACCCGTTCGGTTGTTGATGGGGCGACAGTCTGCTGCGCCGATGCGACAACCTGTCACACGCCATCCGTTTACCGCTCGTAGCGCTGTTGGCTGCCATTGAAACGCTATGCTAGCTTGGCCGCCTCGCCAGGAAGGCCAACCAACAGCAGGAGCGCAACATATATGAGGAACGCACATGGCTGAGGCCACGCCCGCGCTTGAAATCCGCAACTTGCACAAACGCTACGGACAGCTTGAGGTGCTCAAAGGCATCTCGCTGACCGCCCGCGACGGCGATGTGATCTCGATCCTCGGTTCCTCCGGTTCCGGCAAGTCCACGTTCCTGCGTTGCATCAACCTGTTGGAAAACCCGCACCAGGGCCAGATCCTGGTCGCCGGCGAAGAACTCAAGCTCAAGGCCGCCAAGAATGGCGAACTGGTTGCCGCCGACGGCAAACAGATCAATCGCCTGCGCTCCGAGATTGGTTTTGTATTTCAAAACTTTAATCTATGGCCGCACATGAGCGTGCTCGACAACATCATCGAAGCCCCGCGCCGCGTGCTCGGCCAGAGCAAGGCCGAAGCCATCGAAGTCGCCGAAGCGCTGCTGGCCAAGGTCGGCATCGCCGACAAGCGCCACGCCTACCCGGCGCAACTGTCCGGCGGCCAGCAACAGCGCGCGGCGATTGCCCGCACACTGGCGATGCAGCCCAAGGTGATCCTGTTCGACGAACCCACCTCCGCCCTTGACCCGGAAATGGTCCAGGAAGTACTTAATGTCATCCGCGCACTGGCCGAAGAAGGCCGCACCATGCTGCTCGTGACCCATGAAATGGGATTCGCCCGTCAGGTCTCCAGCGAAGTGGTGTTCCTCCACCAGGGCCTGGTCGAAGAGCAAGGATCGCCACAGCAGGTGTTCGAGAACCCGCTTTCGGCGCGCTGCAAACAATTCATGTCCAGCAACCGCTAACGGAGCTACCCGCATGCAGAACTACAAAAAGGTCTTCCTGGCCGCCGCCGTCACTCTCGCGTTCAGCGCCGGTGCCATGGCCGAGACCCTTAAGATGGGCATCGAAGCGGCTTACCCGCCGTTCAACAACAAAGACGCCAGCGGCAACGTCGTCGGCTTCGATAAAGACATCGGCGACGCCCTGTGCGCCAAGATGAAAGTTGAATGCTCCGTAGTCACCTCGGACTGGGACGGCATCATCCCGGCCCTGAACGCCAAGAAGTTCGACTTCCTGATTTCCTCGATGTCGATCACCGACGAGCGCAAGCAAGCGGTGGATTTCACCGACCCGTACTACTCCAACAAGCTGCAATTCATCGCGCCGAAGGATAAAGAGTTCAAGACCGACAAGGACTCCCTGAAAGGCAAAGTGATCGGTGCCCAACGCGCGACCCTCGCCGGTACGTACATGGAAGACAACATGCCGGGCGTCGAAGTGAAACTCTACGACACCCAGGAAAACGCCTACCTCGACCTGACTTCCGGTCGTCTGGACGGCATCCTCGCCGACAAATACGTCAACTACGAATGGCTGAAAAGCGACGCTGGCAAAGCCTACGAATTCAAAGGCGACCCGGTGGAAGAAAGCGACAAGATCGGTATCGCTGTACGCAAAGGCGACCCGATCCGCGAGAAGCTGAACGCTGCACTGAAGGAAATCGTCGCCGACGGTACCTACAAGAAGATCAACGACAAGTACTTCCCGTTCAGCATCTACTGATCCTGACCTGCCGGATCGGCACCGTCACATGGCGGCGCCGATCCCCGGCCTTGCCTGCCGCGATTTGAAAAGAAATCCATGATTATCGACCTCCACGGATTCGGCCCGGCGCTCTTCGCCGGTGCGCTGATGACCGTCAAACTGGCACTCTCGGCCCTGTGCCTGGGGCTGGTGCTCGGTCTGCTCGGCGCCTTGGCCAAGACTTCCCCGTACAAGCCGTTGCAGTGGCTTGGCGGAACCTATTCGACCCTGGTGCGCGGTGTCCCGGAATTGCTCTGGGTGCTGTTGATCTACTTCGGTACGGTCAACGCCATGCGCGCGCTCGGTGAGTTCCTCGGCAATCCCGAACTGGAACTCAGCGCTTTTGCCGCCGGCGTCATTGCGCTGGGCCTGTGCTTCGGCGCCTACGCCACAGAGGTGTTTCGTGGCGCGATCCTCGCCATTCCCAAAGGCCACCGTGAGGCCGGCGTGGCCCTGGGCCTGTCGAAATGGCGGATCTTCACCCGACTGATCATGCCGCAGATGTGGCGCATCGCCCTGCCCGGCCTGGGTAACCTTTTCATGATCCTGATGAAGGACACCGCGCTGGTGTCGGTCATTGGCCTGGAAGAAATCATGCGTCACGCGCAGATCGGCGTGACCGTGTCCAAGCAGCCATTCACCTTTTATATGGTGGCGGCGCTCATGTACCTGTGCCTGACCGTGCTGGCGATGATCGGCATGCATCTGCTGGAAAAACGCGCCGCACGCGGCTTCGCGAGGAGCGCTCAATGAATTGGGAAGTCATCATCAAATGGCTGCCGAAACTGGCTCAGGGCGCGACGCTGACCCTGGAACTGGTGGCCATCGCCGTGATCGCCGGTTTGCTGCTGGCAATTCCGCTGGGTATCGCCCGTTCTTCGAAGCTGTGGTACGTGCGCGCTTTGCCCTACGCCTACATCTTCTTTTTCCGTGGCACGCCGTTGCTGGTTCAACTGTTCCTGGTCTACTACGGCCTGGCGCAGTTCGATGCGGTGCGTAACAGCTCGATGTGGCCATACCTGCGCGATCCGTTCTGGTGCGCCACTGCGACCATGACCCTGCACACCGCAGCGTACATCGCCGAGATCCTGCGCGGCGCGATCCAGGCGATTCCGCCGGGCGAGATCGAAGCGGCACGGGCACTGGGCATGTCACGGCCGAAAGCACTGTTCTACATCATCCTGCCGCGTGCCGCGCGCATCGGTCTGCCGGCCTACAGCAACGAAGTAATCCTGATGCTCAAGGCCAGCGCCCTGGCCAGCACCGTGACTCTGCTGGAACTGACCGGCATGGCGCGCACGATCATTGCCCGCACTTACTTGCCGGTGGAGATCTTCTTCGCTGCCGGTGTGTTCTATCTGGTGATGGCCTACGTGCTGGTTCGCGGCTTCAAGCTGCTTGAACGCTGGCTGCGCGTCGATGCGTGCCAGGGGCGCTGATTCTTCTGACGTGCTGATGGGCGAGGATCTGCTCGCCCGTTTCACGGCACTGGATACATTTCTCACAGCGCATCAGGCGCTGTGGAAACCCCGCCCGTTCACTCATCTGCAACTGCCTTGGGAAGCGTCCTACCCGGAACTGGCCTCGTGGCTACGCAGGCGATCGCTGGAAGATGCGGAAAACGCCCACAACCAACCTGCCGAACTTATAGATTCGCCGGAGCCGTTTGCTTCATTGGCAACGTTGTCGCTTGAGCTGAGTTTGGTGGGTGATTTGCCTGCGCATACGCTGGAAGCCGCCGGACATCGCCTGAATATCGATGTGCCGGGGCGCAAATGGCAGCAGATCGAGGCGTTCGCCAGCTGCTTGGCGTTTGCCGCGCAACCGAAGCACTGGCTGGATTGGTGTTCGGGCAAAGGCCACTTGGGCCGGCGTCTGCTCGGTGCTGACCAGCAACTCACATGCCTGGAATATGACCCGGCGCTGGTCGCCAGCGGTCAGGCATTGAGTCAGCGTCATCATTTGCATGCGCTGCATGTCGAGCAGGATGTGCTTGCGGCGAACACCGCATTGTTGCTGAGCGCCGAGCACACGCCCGTCGCTCTGCACGCATGCGGTGACTTGCACGTGCGGCTGATGCAACTGGCTTCGGCGGCTGGTTGCCGACAATTGGCCATCGCCCCGTGTTGCTACAACCGGATCAGTCGCACGGAGTATCAGGCGCTATCTTGCGCCGGTTCGCGATCAGCCCTGCAGCTCTCGCTGGAAGATCTGTCCCTGCCAATGAGCGAAACCGTCACGGCTGGTGCCCGCGTCCGACGTCAGCGTGACGCCTCCATGGCCCGCCGACTGGCCTTTGATCTATTGCAACGGCAAGTGCGTGGCGTCGACGAATACTTGCCGACGCCGTCCCTGCCGAGCGCCTGGCTGGACAAACCGTTCGCCGATTACTGCCGCGATCTGGCAGCGTTGAAAGAGTTATCCACAGTTGGCGCGCCAGATTGGGTAGCACTGGAAGCCGCTGGTTGGCAGCGATTGGCCGAAGTTCGCAACCTGGAATTGCTGCGCGGACTGTTCCGACGGCCGCTGGAGCTTTGGCTGAATCTGGATCGGGCACTTTTCCTCACCGAACAAGGATACGTCGTACGTCTCGGCACCTTCTGCGAGGCGCCGCTCACACCGCGCAATTTCCTGTTGCTGGCAGAACGCGATTAATCCTTCACAGCCTGTGGATAACTCTGTTGATGGAATTGTCGTGGATCCAATATCTACGGTTGTTTCAGGCCATTAACAGCCTTGGTCATTTTTTGTTCATGAAAAGAAAAAACCGGCAAAACAGGGATTTGCAACTCAGATGAGAACCCGTTCACAAAAACCTGCCTAAGCGCGTTCTCTACAAAGCCTGTTGTGCATAAGCCTTCGAATAAAAGGACATAACCGCCGAATCGCGGACGCCGGCAACCGGCAATTGCGCCTGCCCACCGCCCTTGTTATACAGACCTACGCCGTGCAGGTAGCGCACGCCCGAACAAGAAAAAATCTGACCGACAGGAAGCGACCGTGACGTTCATTTCTTACGCACAGAATTTCGAGGACGTTCGCCTCTGGCGCGCCCTGCAGTATTTTGAAAACGGTTTTTATATCGACGTCGGCGCCAATGACCCGATCCACGACTCGGTCACCAAGGCCTTTTACGATCGTGGCTGGCAGGGCATCAATGTCGAACCGATGCAGAACTACCACGACGCACTCCGCCAGCATCGCCCCCGCGACACCACGCTGCAATGCGTGGCCAGCGACCAGCCGGGCGAACTGACCTTTTACGGTATTCCCGACACTGGCCTGTCCACCGCTGACCCGGTCATTGCACAAGAGCGCAAAAACCTCGGCATGAACGTGCAAAGCCTCACCGTCAATGCACGCACACTGACTTCAATCTGCGAAGAACACGCCGCCGAGCGGCCGATCCACTTCCTGAAAATCGACGTTGAAGGCCATGAGGAAACCGTCCTGCGCGGCATGGACTTCAACCGTTTCCGCCCATGGATCATTCTCATCGAAACCCCATGGGAGCGCGACCACACCTGGGAACACCTGGTGACCGACGCCGGCTACACCAACGTCCTGTTCGACGGCCTCAACAGCTTCTTCCTCGCCAACGAACACATCAACCTCAAACCCGCGTTCGACCTGCCACCGTGCAATCTCGACAACTTCCAGCTGTGCAAAGGCCACAACCTCGCCCACCCGGTGAACCCGGCACTGGAAACCGCCCTGCAACGCGCCGAACAAGCCGAAGCCGAACTGCGAGCCATGCAAAACAGCCGCGCCTGGCGCGCTGTACAAAAACTGCGCAACGTCCTGCGCCGGGCGTGATTCGAAGAGGGCGCAAAAATAGTCTGAATTCAGGGGTTTACAGAAGCACCCGAGTCGCTATAATCGTCGCCCACACGCCGGTATAGCTCAGATGGTAGAGCAACTGACTTGTAATCAGTAGGTCCCGGGTTCGATTCCTGGTGCCGGCACCATACAAAACAAAGCCCCTGCAGAAATGCAGGGGCTTTGTTGTTTCTGGGGTTTGGGTTTTCCGCGCCAAATGAAAAGCCCCCAACAGCAATCGCTGTCGGGGGCTTTTCTCCAATCCTACGCAGCCTCAACCGAGAGCAAAATCCGGCGCCCAAGCTGCTGCAATGCACGCTCGACATTCTCGATCTTGGAGTGATGCAGGAAATCGACTAATCGATCTACCTGGGGTCGTTGTACACCCAAGCGTCGTGCCAGTTCAGCTTTGCTGACCCCAGACTCCAGAAGCGTATTCCAGAGCCCAACCTTTGCCGCAGTCAGTGCAGGCAGACGCAATACCGCGTCACTTTCCTGCTCTCCCGCATCACCTGTCGGAATCAATCGGCGATCATCAACGTAGATCGACAAGGCTGTTTCCATTGCATCTATGGCGCCGTCGAGTGCTTCCTCGAGGGTGTCGCCAGCGGCGTGCATCTCTGGAATTTCTGCGCAGGACAACCAGACACTGCTCGGCTCCTCGTGGACTTCCAACGCATATTCGAACATCACGTTTCCTCTCATGGGGTACAAACTCAGTCTCACCCTTGTGGCCTAGCTGCATCGCTGAAACTCGATGTCGCTTATGCGCATCACGCGCTATTTCGGCAGAGCGACCGTGCAACATATTTGTTACCCATGCAACATAAGTGTTGCATGTGAGTATGTCGTCCTCCTCGCCACCACCTGGCCACGATTGCGCTCAACCCTCCCCCACGCTACCGTCAATCCCGTCGCTGCCAATTCAGCGACCGGGCCTGATAACCCGCGTAAGATACAGGCGCACCAGCGCCCCAACCCACGTTTGTCGGCGCTTTTTCATGCCTGCAATTCCGTGTAATGGCGGCTGTGCGTGGGAGACCTTTGGGTCTGCCGGGTTCCTGTATCTCCGGTTTATCAGCCTGCGCATAGCTGCCACCCCATTCGCCTGATAACGAATTGGCAGCCCTCATTTGATACAGGGAGTTTCACAAATGATTAGCATCGATCCGTCCAGAGTCTGCCCTTTCCACCAACCAGCCAACGGTAGGTGAAGCCATGACCAACCCCAACGATCTGAAAACCCTCGGCCTCACCCATTTCTCCTTCCAGTCCAACCACGCACTCTTCCGCACCAACCCCGGCGTCCCGGTCGTCACCGCCCTCTCCCACGCCTCCCACCTGCTTCATATTTCCAAATTGCTCACCTCGGATACTTCTGCAGCCAACGACCCGGAACTCCACGCCTGCGCCTCGCAATATTTGCAGGAGTTGAGCAAGGCGCTGGTCGATGATGCGGTCAAAGTGTTGAGTCCGGATCCGTAATCCGCCGCCCATAAAAAAAGCCCTCGCATCGCTGCGAGGGCTTTGTGTTACCGGATCAATCAGTGCCCAGCGCTCTGCCCGCCATCCACATGCAGAATCTCACCGGTCACAAAGTTGGCGTTATCGAGATACACCACCGCCTGCGCAATGTCGTCGATCTCGCCCATGTGCCCAACCGGATGCAGCGCACCCAGTGCCGCGTGGGTTTCCTCGCCGTGCATCGGCGTTTTGATGATGCCCGGCGATACCGCGTTCACCCGGATTCCGCGTTTGGCGTATTCGATGGCCAGGGATTTGGTGGCGGCGTTGAGGCCGCCCTTGGTCAGGGAAGCGAGGACCGAAGGCACGCCGTCGATGGCATGGTCGACCAGGCTGGTGGTGATGTTGACCACGTGGCCCTTGCCCTGTTTTTCCATCTCGGCGATGGCCAGTTGGGTGATGTAGAAGAAGCCGTTGAGGTTGACCGACAGCACCGCCGCGTAGTCTTCCGGGGTGTAGGCGGTGAACGGTTTGGCGACGAAGATACCGGCGTTGTTGACCAGGGTGTCGATGCGGCCGAAGCGTGCCACGCCTTCGCTGATCACGCGTTGAGCAGTGGCCGGGTCGCCGATGTCGCCGGCGATGGTGAGGATCTGCGGGTCGTTCGACGGTTTGATCGAGCGCGAGGTGGCGACGATGTTGTAGCCCAGTTCACGGAAGGCCTTGACCATGCCTTCGCCCAGACCTTGGGAAGCACCGGTGATAACAACGGTTTTTTTCGAGTTGCTCATGATGAAATCCTCAATCAATAAGTGGGTGTTGAATCAGGCGATAGCCAGTTGTTTCAGCATTTGTTCGTAGTACTCGACCGATTGCGAACCGGACACCAGGTGCTTGCCGTTCAGGATCAGCGCGGGCACCGAGTTGATCCCGTGCTGCCGGTAGAACGCCTGCAGTTGGCGCACTTCGCTGGCGAATTCGTCGTTGGCCAGCACCTTGCGAGCCCTCGCCGCATCCAGCCCCGCTTCGGTCGCCAGACGGATCAGCGTCGGGTGATCGTTGGGGTTGTCACCATCGCGGAAGTAAGCGCGCAGCAGGATCTTTTTCAGCGCAACCTGCCGCCCTTCCTGCGCCGCCCACATCAGCAAGCGATGGGCGTCGAAGGTGTTGTGAAAGTGCGTGCGTTTCTCCAGGTCGAACTCGAAACCGATGGCCTTGCCGCGTTCGATCTGCATCTTCTTGCCGGCAGCGACGTCTTCGGCGGTGCGGCCGTATTTGCGCATCAGATGCTGCACGGCCGGTTCACCTTCGGCGGGCATGTCCGGGTTGAGTTCGAAGGGCTTGTAGGTCAGCTCCACCGAAATCTCGCCGGCCAGATTGCCGATCGCCTGCTCCAGCGCTGTCGCCCCGAGTGCGCACCAGGGGCACACCACGTCGGAAACGAAATCGATGGTCACGGTCGGGGTCATGACTGACCCCGTTCCGCCAGTTGTCGGCGGTATTCGGTGGTGGTGATGCCGGCGTAGCCCCAGTTATCGGTGTCGACTTCTTCGATCACGATGTGGGTCAGGTCCGGGCGTTTGTTGAGGACGCGTTCCAGGGTTTCAGTGATTTCGGCGATCACCTGAGCTTTCTGCTCACGGGTAACGCCGTCGCGGGTGATGCGTACGCTGACAAATGGCATGACGACTACTCCAGTGACCTGCCCTCGGGATGATGGTCAGGTGTTGGAGCTCAATTTAGGCGCGTGCCGGGAGGGGAAAAAGTAGGGGCGGGGTACTTCATTTGTGAGGTGGTGTAATGAATTGAAACACCTACGTCGCTCCCAGTTACCCCCTGAAGTCTCGGGTTGACACATCGAATTCAGTGGCCGAGAATCGGCCCCAAGAGCGCGAAACCGACTGCCATCAGGTGGCTATAGTCGGCGTTAGGAACCCCGTTGATGACCTGAAAATCAGCGTTCGGGTGAGACCTCTTCTCCCCTGCTTGAGGGAGCACAATATCAAGCAACTTTTTCGTGAAGGGCAGCCTATCAAGGCTGCCCTTTTTGTTTGGACCATCGGTAACGTTGAAACAGTAGCTCTCCATGCCGATGCTTGTTCAGACCCTTTTTTTCACAGTTCATGAAGTTCCAGAGTACGTTGCCATGATCGATATGGATCACGACCAGCATCTGGTATTTCGTGTTGTAGGCACCGATATATGAGAGCCGGAAAGAGTCGTCATCGTAGGAAATCTTCCAGATCTCTAACGGTTTTTTCAGGGTGTCTTGCGCGAAGTCTGTGAAGCGCTCCCGAGCATTCGGACGTTTTTCCACAATGTGCAACAAGTGCTCGCGCCTCACCAGAACTGGGCAAATGGGTGTCTCAATCACAGTCGAATTGAGGCCGTCATGAAGTCCGAAGCCTTTGGCAACTTGCTCCCATGCAGCCTCCAGACTCTCGGCGCCCGGACGTTCTCTGATCGCAGAAGTCAGCAACTCGGGATCAATGTCCCGAATGTCCGGTAAACCATGATCCTTCCAGTTCTTTTGTTCAGGTAACGCCATGCTCCAAGGCAAATTCATTGGCACCTTCTCGCTAGCTTCGCGGATGCCGGCATTGCCTGGATATCCAATGGCCTCGGACTGAAAAAGTCCCGAAAGTAACTGCCTGATATTTCAGCCACTTGTACTGCGCTAATAAATCAGCCCGTTCTTGTCTTTCAATAGGAGGCTTCCGACATCAACGCAGAACAGCGCGAGATGGCTTTACGAAATTGTCCCAGCCGCTGTAACCCAACCGCACAAAAAAGTGCCCGACTCCTTCGCGTCGTGCACTTTTTTTGACCCCAATCACCCCCGCGTCGCCAAAAACCCCGATCCTGTGTCAGCCTCCAGCCATCGGCGCGGACATCAATTCGCTACTAATTGCGCGACAACTATGCTCAGGTACAGGAATATAGCCGGCAAATGGAGCCGTTCAGGCCGTCACGTACACAACAATACCCAGCCCACTTCAGAGGGCATTACCCATGGATAGCAGAACCTTACGCAACCTCATGCGCATCGTGCAGACCGGCTCGTTGTCGGCCGCAGCCGAGCATTCGTGCCTGACCGTGCAGGCCCTGGCCGCACAGTTGAACAAGGTCGAAGAGCAGTTCGGTTTCCGCTTGTTTAGACGATCCAACAAGGGGCTGACGCTGACGCCGCAAGGCACGGAGCTGACGCCCTATATGGACAGAGTGCTGATTGCCACGCGGCAGATGGAAGAGAAAGTCGAAGCGTTGAAGGTGCCGGGACAGCGCACGCTGAAAGTGGCGTTGAACACTACACTGGACCCGGATTTCAACCGGCGACTGATCGGACGCCTGATCGAGGTGTTTCCCGACTATCAGATGGAATTCAGCTACGCCGAATCGATGGAAAACCTCAGCAAGCTGAAGAACGAGGACTTCGATCTGGCGGTGCTGATCGGGCCACAGCGTCCGGGCTTGCCGAGCATTGTCCTGCCGGAAGTGCAGGTGCAGGTGGTCGGCGCGCACTGTGGTCAGGAGAACGATCCGCTGACGTTGCTCGGCAACAAGTTTCAAGTGCGTCCGGCAGAAGATTGTCCGTATTCCCACAGCTTTTTGCGTTTTCTCGACGCCGGGCTGGGCAATTACGAGAACAGTCAGCGGACGATCTACTCCTGCAGCGAAACGCTGACCTTGTCGCTCATCACGCAGATGGACGCCATCGGCATGGTCTCTCGCGAGGCCGCTCAGAAAAACGGCCTGACGATCTTCCCCGGGTTCGAGGATTTCCTCGAAGTGCGCCTGGCGGTGAACAACCCGGACCTGTCCGGCCAGGCGTTGAACGACGTGGTCGATCTTCCGCTACATGAACGAGCCGAGCGCAATGTACGCAGCCGTCCCAACCGCCACACTGAGAAAGAGGTTTTTGCTGAAGTACGCACATAACAGCGTCGGAATCGCTGCATAAAATTCCGGGCGATCGAGCTGTATGTGCTGATCCTTGATCAACAAGGGTGTCAGGCTGATCGCAGCGACGATCGCCACCGGCAGGTATTCCAGCGCCCGGGCGACGAAGGGCGGCCAGTGCTCGGTGTTGACCTGCAGCGGCAGAGCCCGAGGCAGAAAGGTCACGGCCATCATGAGCGCGACCACCAGAATCAGGAACGTTTGGTCAGGCATACACCCACTCCGCAGCCCACAAACGTGGCGATGAAAACGTTGAACGGCGAGCTGCCCACCAGGCTCAGAGCGCCCATGCAGACGACGGCGGCCATGGCGGCGATGAGCTTGTTGCGGGTGTTGCACAGCGAGACCAGCACGTAGAGCATCATCGCGGTCAGCGCGTAATCGAGCTGGTACTTGATCAGGTGCGACGCGTACTGCGCACACAGGGCGCCGAGCAATCCGCCGATCACCCACGAGGTGTGGCAGAACAGGTTGAAGCCGATCAGATAGCGGATGTTCACCGGCGCACCGGTGCCGAGTTTGACGCTGTGGAAGGCAAACGATTCATCGGTCAGGCCGCCGGCGTAGCACCAGCGCTCCATGCGGCTCAGACCCAGCGCCCGCAGGGCTTTTGCCATGTAGACCGACATCAGCATGTGCCGCGCATTGATCAGAAACGTGGTCAGCACGATGGTGGTCAGCGACGCCCCGCTGCTGATCAGCGCCAGCGCCGCGAATTGCGAAGCCCCGGCATACACGAACAGACACATGGCCACCGGCAGCCACAGCGGCAGCCCCGCGTTGACCGCCATCAGCCCGAACACGAACGACACGGTGAAGTAACCGGCCACCACCGGGCTGGCTTCGGCAAAGGTGCGCGACGGCTGACGGTCGACCATCAGCGGCGCACTGCCGGATGTTTCATTCATAGATCCCTCTCAAATGTCCGCTCGCCATGAGGTTCGCAAAAACCCTGGGCCGTCCAGAAACGCTTGCCCGCGAGGTTAGCATCATCGACGAACAGGAACATCCGCAGCACACCGACCCGTTTCATGTCGGCCGACGCCGCTTCCACCAGCCGCTGGCCGACGCCCTGGCTGCGATAGCGCAGACTGACCGCCAGATGGTTGATCGTGCCGCGACTGCCGAGCATGCCACCCAGCACCGCGCCGACGATCTCGCCTTCGACATCGAAGGCCAGATAGGCCGTGGTAGTTTTCTGGATCAGCACGCCGCGCAGGCATTTGGCGTCCTGCCATTCGCAGAACGACACCTCGTCGAACTGGCGGAAGAAACGCTCCATGCGCTGCGCGTCCTTGGCCGTCGCGCGCCGCAGCACCACCGGCGTCGAGCATTCGACGCCGTCGATTGGGGTGATCTGATTAGCGAACAATGTCGAAAGCGGTCCCGGGCCGCGAGAAGGAAATCGCCAGGATCTGCCGGTACGCCATGGCGTGGGAGTGAGTGTTGCGTGCCGGTGTCACGTAGTGGCGCATGTCGCGGTCGAGGAAGTACGTGGTGTCGAGGATTTCCTGGTAGGTGGTCGACGCCAGTTGCTGCTCGTGAATGTCGTACAGGCGGCTTTCGGCGCCCTCGACATTGTTGCGCCCCCAGAAGTGCACGCCGCTGAACGGATAGCCGTCGCAGTGAATCCCCTCCGGAGTGATTTCCAGTTGTTTGCCGGGTTTGATCTCAATGCGGATCTGATGGATCTGGCACTGCCAGATTTCATCGTGCAGCTCTTCCGGCAACACGCTTTTGTACACTTCAAAATCGGTGTCGATCAGGCTGCGCATCACCGGCGAGCTGATGACTTCGTCCGAGAAGTCCTGGAAGTGCCGCACCACACCGCCCACATAGCTGTTGTTGGCCTTGGACTGCACGTACGCGCGATGTTCCAGCTGCTTCAGTTCGCGCGTCTTGGGGTTGTATTCAAAGTCGCTGTAACGACGGTAACGCATGCCGGCTTCGGCCTGACCGTAGTAACTGTCAGGCTCCATGTTTTCCCAACTTTTGGTCAGTCTGACGAAGTCGGCGAAATGACCGTAGAGATTGAAGTCAGCACCCTGCACATTGGCGTACTTGTCGCGCCGTAGCGATTCGCCCACTTCTCTGGTTAAAACGATCATTACCCAATTCTCCGCTGCGTTGAGCGGCCTAATCTATTAGGTGGAGAATTTGCGTCCATGAGAAAGAATTTCAGGCACTTAAAGCGCTGTTTGAAACGCGATTTGAAGCCGCCTGAAAGTGCATTTCAAATGACAAAAACACGGGTTTTTATGCTGTTTTTTCAAAAAGCGTCAAAAAAAAACCCCGAACGAGTCGGGGTTTTTCTGTCGCGTCTTGCGGGTCAATCGATCATCAGAAGACGTTGATCGGGTAATCCACAAACACACGCAGTTCGTTGCCGCTGACGTTGTATTCGCTGGATTTCTGCGACACACGCAGGATCGAGCTACGCAGCTTGATGCTCAGGTCTTTGGCCGGGCCACTTTGCACGACGTACTTGAACTGGTTGAAATATTCGCGCTCGGTACCGCCAGTGCTGGTGGAGGTAGTGATGTTGTCGCCACGCACGTACGCGAAGTTGTAGCTCAGACCCGGTACGCCGAACGCCGTGAAGTCCAGACCGTAACCCAACTGCCAGCTGCGCTCGTCTTCAGCATTGAAGTCGGACCAGTAGGAGTTGGCCAGGTAGATGGTATTGCCGCCATCACCCACGCGCCCTTGTTCTTTCTGATAGCCGCCATAGGCATAGCCCAGGTTGCTGTCACCAGTGGAGCGCTGATGCGCCACGGTGAACGAGTGCGGGCCGGTGGCGAAAGTTGCTGCCAGGCTCCAGATCTTGTTGTCGTCGCCGGTCACACCATTTTCGCGGACATAGGAGTTGTCCAGCTTGGTGCGGTAGCCGTTGAAGTCCAGGGTCAGGGACTGGTCCTTGTCGAACGGGAACACGTAGTTGGCGTTCACGTATTGCTTCTTCAGCACGTCTTCGACGTCGGAAGCGTACAGCGCAGCCTTGAACTGTTCGGTGAACTGGTAGCTACCGCCCAACACGTTGATCGACTTCAGACCACCGCTGTCACGACCTTCAGCGCTTTTACGCGATTCGGCAGTGAAGCGACCGGCATTCAGCTCCAGGCCTTTGATCTCTTTGGAAGTGATCAAGGTACCGGTGTAGCTTTCCGGCAACAGACGCACGTTGTCATAGCTCAGCACCGGCAGGGCCGGCATCTGGTCGCCGTAAGTCAATACGGTGTTGGAAATACGGAATTTGACGGCCGCGCCGCCCTTGGACAGGTCATGAGCGGCTTTATCGCTTGAGCCTGGCGGGTGATCGCCCTGCTTGAAAAAGTCGATACCCTGCGCGCCGGTATGGCCTTCGCCACCATCCAGACGCAGTGCATACAGACCGAAAGCGTCCACACCCACACCTACGGTGCCTTGAGTGAAACCGGACGAGAACGTACCGATGGCCGCCTGGCCCCACTCGGCTTTGTCTTTACGACCGTCTTTGTAGTCACGATTGATGTAGGCATTGCGCAGCAGCACTTTGAGGCTGCTGTCTTCCACAAAACCCTTGGACTCGGCCTGGTCGTTAGCCATTGCCTGAGTGGCGCTCAACATCCCCAGTGCGATCAAACTGATTCGCTTGTTCAACATTTTGTTTTCCTTATTACGGGTTGAAACGCGCTGTGTCGAACGGCTGAAACGGCGCTTGGTGCACTCTTTTATTCACCCCGAAACAAAAAGACCCGCTCAAGACAATGTCATGGCGGGCCTGCTCCTGATTTTGAATCATGGCGGTTAGCCACAGGCGTTGGGCCGAATCGTAGCCGCGCCCTCAACAATGTGTCAATTTCAAGAATCGTCTTTAAATAGGCGAAAAACGTCTAAAAAAAGTAAATTTTGCGATGGCCGATTGCACGGAAATGCCAGCAATCAGGGATTTTAATGCGGGATCATGCGCAACCCTCGAGGCCACAGACCGGCAGGCTTTCAGTCCCTCGCGCCGGTGTAAACGACTCCCTCAACCATTGGGCAAAAGCCTCTGGCTTGCCAAGCCACGGCCCGATATCAACCAATGCGAATTGACCGTCCTGTTCCAGTGCGAAAGTTGGAAAACCCTGCCCACCCAGTTTTGCCAACAGGGCGCGGCTGTTCTTTATGTGTTGTTCGGTGTCGACGGACTGCAAGGCATACAAGAACCTCTCGGCGTTGTAACCCTGCGTCACCGCGTATTCCACAAGCACACTTTGGTCGGCAATTCGCCGCCCTTCGACATAGTGCGCAGTCTGCAAACGCCCAAGCATTTCCAGACCACGGCCGTCGATTTTTTCGGCTGCCATCACAGCGGCAATGGGTGGTGTCGAATCAAATACCGCCGAGTGATCGCGCAACAGACCTTCGAAGTACGCTTCGCCAAACGGCTGACCGGTGTATTCGGCGATGCGCCGGTCGTGAGGCATCACGTAATTGCGAAGTTGCGGCGAAACGCTCTGGCGGTTGGCACCGGTCATCATGCCGCCGGCGTGGGCGATCACCGGCAGCACCTGCTGCGCGGCTTGCACCAGCGGTTTGGCGCCATAGCACCAGCCACACAGCGGGTCGTAGATGTAATGAAGAGCCATCGGAGAACTCCGGCAAAGGATGGGAAAGATGCCGGCACATTAGTCCCTCGGTCGCTGCGGAAAAACGCCGGAATGACTTTCAGTCTGTTGCGGCAATCGGTCGAATCAAAACCGCCAGCCGTCATCGCCAGAAAGGCAGTCAACCTGGTGGTCAACGACCCCAACAGCTTCTGATATCGCGTCCATAAAAAAAGCGCTGCCATCCCGGCAGCGCTTTTTACAATCCTTGTTTGTTCTTCTTATCCTTCCATCACATCCCAGAGTGCTTCCAGTTCGGCCTCGCTGAACAGGCCAGCGGGGTAACGCTCGATCATCATCCGGCGCGGATCAGGTTCCCTGATCTGACGCGTTCCATTGGACTTCAACCAGTGCGCGACAATCTGGAGCGACTCACTATTTACAGCCATGGGATGCAACGTCCGCTCGCTGATTACGTTCACTTCGGCGTTCATTTCAGCGCTCTCTCCCCGTTCATGAGCGGCTAAGTTATCCAAGGTTTATGACAGAACCGTTGAAGTTCTCCCCCCTCCCTAGTGCGCCATAAGCGATACAAGAGCTATGCCAACGTAATCAAATTGTCGACCAGCGGACATAAAGAAACCCGCAGTCCTGACGGGCTGCGGGTTTCTCTTCAAGCATGGGCAACAAATGACTGCCCGGTCGTTTTTCCAATCAACTCAAGCTGTTACATCCGCACTCACTCTTTGTGCGGCGCGGGTTGCTGTTGGGTAAGGCAGTGAATGTTACCGCCCCCCAGTAACAGTTCACGGCCCGGCACCATGACCACTTCGTGTTGCGGGAACAGGTTCTGCAGGATCTCCCGGGCCGGAGCATCCATCGGGTCGTCAAAGCTCGGTGCGATGATGCCGCCATTGACGATCAGGAAGTTCACGTAGGAACCGGCCAGGCGCACGCTCGGATTGCGCTCCTGGGTGCCGTCCACCGGATCCACGCCCGCGCATTCTTCTTCAGTGGCAAACAGCGGCCCCGGAATCGGCATCTTGTGCACCGTGAACGGGCGCCCCTTGGCGTCGGTGCTGCTTTCCAGCACTTTCATCGCAGCCTGGCAGCGCGGGTAGTTCGGATCCTGCGGATCGTCAGTCCACGCCAGCAGCACTTCGCCCGGACGCACGTAGCAGCAGAAGTTATCCACATGGCCGTCGGTTTCGTCGTTGAACAGGCCATCCGGCAGCCAGATGATCTTGTCTACCGACAGGTTTTCGCTGAGCACCGCTTCGATTTCTTCGCGGCCCAGGTGCGGGTTGCGATTGCGGTTGAGCAGGCATTCTTCGGTGGTGATCAGAGTGCCTTCGCCGTCGACGTGAATCGAGCCGCCTTCGAGCACGAAGCCTTCGGTGCGGTAACGCGGGCTGCGCTCGATTTCAAGAATCTTGCCGCCAACCTGGGAATCACGGTTCCACGGCGAATACAGGCCGCCGTCAAAGCCGCCCCAAGCGTTGAAGTCCCAGTTCACACCGCGCACTTCACCGCTGTTGTTGATTACGAAAGTCGGGCCGCTGTCGCGAACCCAGGCATCATCGCTGGACATCTCGACCACACGGATATTCGGCACGTCGAGACGAGCACGAGCGTTTTCGTACTGGCTGGCGGAGACCGCCACGGTCACCGGTTCAAAACGCGCGATGGCCTTGGCCACTGCCGCATGAGCAGCCTGAGCCGGCTTGCCGCCCAGACGCCAGTTGTCCGGACGCTCGGGCCAGATCATCCAGGTCTGGGTTTGCGGCGCCCACTCGGCCGGCATGTAGAAGCCATCGGCGCGTGGGGTACTTTTCAAGGTGGTCATGTCGATCAGACTCCAGGGAACCGTCGAGGTTTTTTCAACACGCCGTACAGGTTTGGACGACGGACTATGGCGACTTTATAAACGATAAATATCGGCTTTAGAAGCCATAAACAAAAAACAATCCCAATTTAACCCGTTAAATATCGATACAAATCGGCATTTAACGGGTTCGAAACGCCTTAGAGTCCTTCTTCCAGCACCTTCACCAGCATGTCGACGAAGAAATCCACACTCTGACGCGAGGTGACCATCGGCGGCTTGATCTTCAGCACGTTCAGATAATCACCGGTCGGCTGCATGAAAATTCCCAACTCGCGCAGGCGATCACACAACCGCGTGGTTTCCTCGGTCGCCGGTTCCAGGGTTTCCCGATTGCGGATCAACTCGACCCCCAGGTAGAACCCGGAACCGTGCACCGCACCGACCAGCGGATATTGATCGATCAACGCCTCCAGCCGCGCCTTGAAGTGCTCGCCGACCACCTGGGCGTTTTCCCAGAGTTTTTCTTCTTCCATGACATCCAGCACCGCCATGCCGATCTGGCAGCTCACCGGACTGCCACCGGCGGACGAGAAAAAATAGCCCTCGGCTTCCAGCGCCTCGGCGATTTCCCGGCGGGTGATCACGGCGCCCAACGGCTGGCCGTTGCCCATGCCTTTGGCCATGGTGATGATGTCCGGCACCACGCCTTGCTCCTCGAAACCCCAGAAGAAGTGGCCCATGCGCCCGTAACCGACCTGCACCTCATCGGCGATACACACGCCGCCACGGGCGCGCACCATTTCATAGACCCTTTTCAGGTAACCCGGCGGTAGCGAGATCCCGCCCGCGTTGCCATAGACCGGCTCGCAGATGAACCCTGCCAGTTGACGCTTCTGCTCATCGATCTTCGCCAAATGCTGTTCGACGCTGCGCACATAATCCGGTGCCGAATCCGGGCCGCGAAATTCGCCGCGATAGGTGTTTGGAGCGGTCACCGCATGTACCCAGTCCGGGCGACTGCTCAGGGCCTGCGGGTTATCGGCAATCGAGGTCGACACCGCATCCGCCCCTACCGTCCAGCCGTGATAGGCCTCCAGCACACTGATCATGTCGCGTCCACCGCTGGCGGCCCACGCCAGACGAATCGCCAGGTCATTGGCCTCGCTGCCGCTGTTGACCAGGAACACCCGATCCATGCCCTCCGGCGCCAGTTTCAGCAAGCGCTCGGAAAACTCGGCGACCGCCGCATAGTTGAATCGCGAGTTGGTATTGAGCAGCGACCACTGCCGGCTCGCCACCGCCGCCATGCGCGGATGACCATGACCGAGCACCGCGACGTTGTTGAGCATGTCGAGATAGGAGCGGCCCTGCATGTCGATCAGGTGATTGCGCCAGCCACGTTCGATGCGCGGCGGGTCGACGTAATAGTGTTTCTGGGTGCGGGCGAAACTGGCGTCGCGGCGCGCCAGCAAGGTCTTGGCGTCCAGTTCCGGCTCGGCGTCGCAGGCCAGGCCCAGCAGCGCTGCCGGCGACGGGGACAACGCCTGCCACGCCGGCGCACGGCTCGGTGTACAGAACAGCGGCGCCTGCAGATGCGCATCGCGGACCCACTGCACAATCAACGGACCGTCCACCGAACCCAGCACCTGGCCTTTGACCAGCGCTGCGCCGCTGTGCAACGAAGGCTTCACACCGAGCAAACGCAAGCTCAGTTGCGGGCCGTCGAGTCGCAGCGCGCCGTCAGCCGACAGGTGAAATACGCCAGCAAACGGTGCTTCCACCGTAGACCCCTGGGGCACATGCAATTCAACGTGCAGCGGGAATGTCTCTGGCTCTTCGGCACTGTCGGGCCGGGTGCGCGACAACCGGTATTGCCCGTATCGACTGGACGCCAGGCCATGGATAGCAGCAGCTTCACTCAACAGACGCTGATCGATGCCAGGCTGCTCCCAGTTGCCCGCCTCGAAGTGCGCACTCAACACCCCCAGATCGATCAACGCGAACTCGCGCCCGACCAGACCGGGCAACAACGGCGCAAAGCCTTCACTGTCAATGGCCGGTAACGTCTGCCCCACTGCCGTGAGAATCGCCGCCTCCATCAATGCCAGCGGCACCGAAGTGGCGACCCGGAAGATTTCCCATTCGTGGGTCAGGTTGTCGCGGCTGTAGGTGTTGCCCGGATCGATGCTGACCTGTTGCTCGCCACTGAGCACCAGCACCGCCGCCCGCGCCACGATCAGCGGCCACAGCGCCAGAAGCTCTTCGCGTTGCAGCGGATTGACCGCGTGATAGGCCTGCACCGCCGGCAGAATCACGAACGGATCGCCGGCGGCGTGGTGCAGCAGCGCGGCGCAGGTGACCGACAGATCGGTGATGCGCCAGGTGCGCACCAGATCACCGAAATCGATGACGCCCTGCAACTGCCAGTGGCGCCGTGCGTCACGCTGCCAGACCACGTTGTCATCGGTGATGTCCATGTGGATCGCCTGCACCGGCAGCTTTTCCACCAGCGGTTGCAAACGAAGCCTGGCCTGCTCGCCAGCCTCGGCGATCAGCGCGCGCTGGCGTTCGTCTTCGATCACCGGCAGCAGGTGCTCGATCAGGGCGCTGGCGTGGCGCGCATCCCATTGCAACGTGCGTTCGAGCCCCGGATGGTCGAAACCGGCGAGGGCCAGATCCATTTCGCCGCAAAGTCGACCGAAGCCGGCGACAACCTCATGGCCAAGATGATCAAGGGCCGTCAGCGGCTGCCCCTCGATGTAATCGAGCAGCCGCACATGCACCGACTCGCCCTCGACGTCCAGCGTCAGCAGGTCAGCGCCGTTGCTGGCCGCAATCACCCGAGGCACCTTCACCGCGCCCTGCTCGGCCAGGTACTTGAGGCCCGCATGCTGGGCTTGCAACTCCACCAGCGAATAGTCGCCCCGGCAGATCTTCAGCACGAACCGCCCACGCTCGCTGTCGACCCGGTAATTGAGGTCCTGTTGGCTGCCCAGAGCCAGTAACGTGCCGTTCAAGCCGTAATGCTGCGCCAGCAGATGCCGGGCCTGCTCCAGCGAAACCTGAGGACTGGGCAAACTGGCGCGATGAATCAACGTGGCGAACGACATGGAACGACCCCTGAAATTTTATTAGGCGCCTATATCGCCATTGCTTCGGGCGATAAGCAACCCCCGACCATCCGTCCCCCGACACGCAGCGAAGCAGATGGATTTGCATGCCTCCCCTCGCACCCAACGGCACTTTGCGCAAGAATGTCGGCCATTCAAACCTGCCACTGGAATATCCCGATGAATGTAATCCCCACTGACCTGCCTGGTGTCCTGATCATCGAACCCAAGGTGTTCGGTGACGAGCGCGGGTTCTTTTACGAAAGCTTCAATGCCCAGGCCTTTCAGGACGCGACCGGCCTCGACACGCAGTTCGTGCAGGACAACCATTCGCGCTCGCAGAAAGGCGTTCTGCGCGGGCTGCATTACCAGTTGGAAAACACCCAGGGCAAACTGGTCCGCGTCACCGTCGGCGAAGTCCTCGATGTCGCCGTGGATATCCGCCGCAGCTCGCCGCATTTCGGCAAGTGGGTGGCGGTGCGTCTGTCTGCCGACAACCATCGTCAATTGTGGGTACCGGAAGGTTTCGCCCATGGTTTCGTGGTGCTGAGCGAATTCGCCGAATTCCTCTACAAGACCACCGACTACTACAACCCGTCGTCCGAGCGCAGCATTCGCTGGGACGACCCGGACCTGGGCATCGACTGGCAACTGGATGAAGCGCCAAAACTGTCGGCCAAGGATCAGGCTGCCGCCCTCCTCAAGGACGCCGACGTCTTTTCCTGAAGTCCTGTGTGAATCTTCAGCGCCGCTGCACACCGGGCCACGGGTGCGCAGACTGCGCCTGCAAGCCTAGGCATAATGCGCCTGTACCCACAGGCGCTCGATGCTCATGACTCCGACCCTTCCCCGCCGCCCTCGCTGGCGCAGCCTCGCCCTGCTGGCCCTGTGCCTGGCACCGCTGCTGTGGCCGCTGGAACATCTGGCCGAGCGCTATTACCGCAGCGAACTGGCCGGCCAGAACCGCCAGACCCTCGACCTCTACGTCGCCAACCTGCTGGGCACGCTGCATCGCTATGAGGTGCTGCCACAAATCCTCGGCGACCTGCCAGCGCTGCGCGCAGTGCTCGGCGCGCCGGACGACGGCGTCACCCAGGGCAATGCCAATCGCCTGTTGAAAAACATCGCCGCGCAGACCGGCGCCGAAGTCATGTACCTGATGGACACCAACGGCCGGACACTGGCGGCGTCGAACTGGGACAAGCACGACAGTTTCGTCGGGCGCAATTTCTCTTTCCGGCCCTACTTCAGCGAGGCCATGGCCGGCCGCCTCGGGCGCTTCTTCGGGTTGGGCACCACCTCCGCCAAGCGCGGCTACTTCTTCGCCGCCGCCGTGCGCAGCGGCGAAAAAATCATCGGCGTGCTGGTGATCAAGGTTGACCTCGATCACACCGAAAGCCTGTGGGGCAAAACCCCGGAACAACTGCTGGTGACCGACCACAACGGCGTGGTCATCCTGACCTCGCGCCCGGAATGGCGCTTTCGCGCGACCCGCCCCCTGAGTGATACCGAACGTGCGGCGATTACCGCGATCCAGCCCTATCCGACCCGCGAGCCACGCCCCTTGAACCTGAGCCAGACCGCCTGGCTGCCGCAGACCCAGGACATCGCGGAAACCGGCTGGAGCGTCAGCATCCTCGCCCCGCGCACATTGATCGACCGGCCGGTGCGCACCGTGGTGGCGATCGGCGGCGCTACCTTGCTGGTGGTGATGCTGTTGCTGGGCCTGATGATGCAGCGTCGTCGTCATTACCTGGAACGCATCGCCTTCGAAGCCAAGGCCCGACGGGAACTTGAGGGCCGGGTTGCCGAGCGCACCAGCGATCTCGAAGGCCTCAACCGGCGCTTGAAGCAGGAAGTGCTTGAGCGTGAACAGGCGCAGCAGGAACTGGTCCGCGCCCAGGACGATCTGGTGCAGGCCGGCAAACTGTCGGCGCTGGGGACGATGTCGGCGAGCATCAGCCACGAACTCAACCAGCCGCTGGCGGCGATCCGCAGCTACGCCGAGAACGCAGAAGTGCTGCTCGACCATGAGCGGACCGAAGACGCTCGCGGCAACCTCAAACTGATCAGCGAACTGACCGGGCGCATGGCCTCGATCATCGCTCACCTGCGCGCCTTCGCCCGCCGCGACCGCCACGCCCCGGAAAGCGTCGCCCTGCAACCGGCGCTGGATGATGCACTCGCCTTGCTGGCCAAACGTCGCCGCAGCATGGACGTCGAACTGATCCGCGACCTGCCCGCCGCGACCTTGTGGGTCGAGGCCGGGGAAACCCGGCTGCGTCAGGTGCTGGGCAACCTGCTGGCCAACGCCCTCGACGCCCTGACCGAGAAAGGCCCGCCGCGCAAATTGTGGCTGAGTGCCGAATCCACCGACGAAGGCGTCAACCTGTACATTCGCGACAATGGCCCGGGTTTCTGCATGGAAGCCCTGGGCCGAGCCAGCGAACCGTTTTACACGACCAAGACCCGCACGCAGGGTCTCGGTCTGGGGCTGGCCATTTGCGAAACCCTGATGCGCGCCTTCGGCGGCGAACTGTCGTTCGCCAACCACAAGCAAGGTGGCGCCTTGATTACCCTGCGACTGCGCGCCGGCGCACCCGGGGTCAGCCTGCAACCGTCCGAGGATCGAAGCGCATGACCATCGACAACCGCATTCAGGTGGTGCTGATCGACGACGATCCGCACCTGCGTCAGGCCCTCGGCCAGACTCTGGATCTGGCCGGCCTGAAAATTCTGCCGCTGTCCGAAGCCAAGGGCCTGGCCGCGCAACTGGAGCGCGACTGGCCGGGCGTCGTGGTCAGCGACATCCGCATGCCCGGCATGGATGGCCTGGAATTGCTGAGCGAACTGCACGCTCAGGATCCGGAGCTGCCGGTGCTGCTGATCACCGGCCACGGCGACGTGCCCCTGGCCGTGCAGGCCATGCGCGCCGGTGCCTATGATTTTCTGGAAAAACCCTTCGCCAGTGACGCCCTGCTCGACAGCGTGCGTCGCGCCCTGGCTCTGCGGCGTCTGGTGCTGGACAACCGCAGCCTGCGCATGGCCCTGAGTGATCGCAACGAATTGAGCGCGCGGCTGGTCGGTCAGTCCGCGCCGATGTCGCGCCTGCGCGAGCAGATCGGCGCACTGGCGGCGACCAAGGCCGACGTGCTGATCCTCGGCGAAACCGGTGCGGGTAAAGAAGTCGTCGCCCGCGCCCTGCATGATCTGTCGAGTCGGCGTAACGGCCCGTTCGTGGCGATCAACGCCGGAGCGCTGGCCGAGTCGGTGGTCGAAAGCGAATTGTTCGGCCATGAGCCCGGCGCCTTCACCGGCGCGCAAAAGCGCCGGATCGGCAAGTTCGAATTTGCCAACGGCGGCACACTGTTCCTCGATGAAATCGAGAGCATGAGCATGGACGTGCAGGTCAAACTGCTGCGCATGCTGCAGGAGCGCGTGGTCGAGCGTCTGGGCGGCAATCAGTTGATCCCGCTGGACATTCGCGTCATCGCCGCCACCAAGGAAGACCTGCGCCAGGCCGCCGATCAGGGGCGTTTCCGGGCGGACCTGTATTACCGACTCAACGTGGCGCCGCTGCGCATTCCGCCACTGCGTGAACGGGGTGAAGACGCGCTGATGCTGTTCCAGCATTACGCCGACGAAGCCAGCGCCCGCCATGGCCTGCCACCGCATGAATTGCAGCCGGCGCAACGGGCGTTGCTGCTGCGGCATTCATGGCCGGGCAACGTGCGGGAATTGCAGAACGCGGCGGAGCGTTTTGCCCTCGGCCTGGAACTGGCACTGGACAACACGCAGCCCGATGGCAGCCCCGGCACCAGCGTCGAAATCACGGCGGGAGGGCTCAGCGAGCAAGTGGAAAACTTCGAAAAATCGCTGATCGCCGCCGAACTGGCCCGCTCTCACAGTTCCGTGCGCAGTCTCGCCGAAGCCCTGGGCATTCCGCGCAAGACCTTGCATGACAAACTGCGCAAGCACGGGTTGAATTTCGCTGGCAGCGGCGGCCATTCCGACGAGTCCGAATGAAGCACGCTCAATTCACTTTTCTGCCGCAAGAGGTCCGGGCATGAAGCACGACAGTCGTTATCTGGAATCGGTCCTTCACCACGACATTCCGCTGACCCGGGACATGGGCCTCAAAGTCCTCGACTGGCACGAGCAGCAACTGCGCCTGCACCTGCCGCTGGACGCCAACGTCAATCACAAGAGCACCATGTTCGGCGGCAGCCTATATTGCGGCGCCGTACTGGCGGGTTGGGGCTGGCTGCATTTGCGCTTGAAAGAGGAAGGCATCGAGGAGGGACACATCGTGATCCAGGAAGGACAGATCAGTTATCCACTGCCGGTGACCGGTGATGCCATTGCGATCTGCCCGTCACCGAGCGCTGCGGTGTGGAAGAAATTTCTGACGATGTATCAGCGCTATGGACGGGCGCGACTGACGCTGCACACGCGGGTCGTCAATACGGGCAGCGATGAAGATGCGGTGACGTTCAGCGGGCAGTACGTCCTGCACCGCTGAAGATTGAGCGAGCTTACGTGCGGGCGAGTTCCAGCAGCTTCGTCCGCCAGGCGGCTTTCGCCGGCAATGCCAGGAAGAAACCGTTCAATAACGACTCCCGTGGCGGGTAACAGAATGCTTCGCCGCTCAGGTCGAGCACCTCGCCGCCGGCCCCTTCCAGCACACCCTGCGCCGCCGCCGTGTCCCACTGCGAAGTCGGCGCCAGACGCGGGTAACAATCGGCAGCACCTTCAGCCACCAGACAGAACTTCAGCGAACTGCCGATATTGGCCAGTTGCAACTCGCCAAGACTGGCGCTCAAACCGGCCAGCAGACGTTCCTGTTCCGGGCTCGAATGACGACGGCTGGCAACCACGGTGAAGGCTTCACCAGGCCCCGGCACGTCACGTACCTGAATCGCCACCGGTGTACCGCCCGTGTCGCCGCGCCAGGCACCCAGACCCGCGCCGCCGACGTAGAAGCGCCCGTTGGTCGGCATCGACACCACACCGAACACCACCCGGCCGTTTTCGATCAGCGCGATATTGACGGTGAATTCTTCGCTGCCGCTGATGAACTCCTTGGTGCCGTCCAGCGGGTCCACCAGCCACCAGCGCTGCCAGCCCTCGCGCACGCTTTGCGGGATGTTGGCATCCTCTTCGGACAGCACCGGAATGCTCGGATCCAGCGCCGTCAGACCAGCGACGATCACATGGTGAGCGGCCATGTCCGCCGCCGTCACCGGCGAATCATCGGACTTGGCGGTGACCGCCACACCGGCGCGCCAGAACGGCAGGATCGCCTCGCCGGCCCGCAGGGCCAGCTCGACCACCGGCGCCATCAACGGATGGGGAAAATTCATAGACATCTCACTCATGACTGAAAAAATCCGCGCTGGGTCAGCAGATCGCGGGTCAGGTACAACGCCGCCAGGGCGCGTCCCTCACTGAAATTCGGATTCTGCGCCAGCGCCGACAACTCCCGCAGGTTGACCTTGTCCACGCGCATCGGCTCAGGTTCGTCGCCTTCAAGACGCTCTTCGTACAGGTCGGTAGCCAGCACCACCTGGATCTTCTGGCTCATGTAACCGGGCGACAATGACAACTCGGTCAGATGCTCCAGCTGACGCGCGCCGTAACCGGCTTCTTCCTTGAGCTCACGCTCGGCGGCGGCCAGCACGTCTTCGCCGGGTTCGATCAGGCCTTTGGGCAGCGACAGCTCGTACTCGTCGGTCCCGCCGCAATATTCCTCGACCAGCACCGCATGCTCGGCATCAAGCATCGCCACGATCATCACCGCGCCATAACCGGCGCCCTTGCCGACCAGCCGCTCGTAGGTGCGTTCCACGCCGTTGGAGAAACGCAACTTCAGCTCTTCGACGCAGAACAGTCGGCTGGTGGCGACGATCTCGCGGGCAAGTACGGTGGGTTTCTGGCGCATGCAAAGCTCCTTGGCGTGAACGCGCTACTATAACGCGGCTTTTCCGATTGTTTGCGTCGGATATCTTTCTACCGTTCGAGACGTTGCCATGCCTTCATTACCGTGGTCCGACATCGATACCGTTCTGCTGGACATGGACGGTACGTTGCTCGACCTGCACTTCGACAACCACTTCTGGCTGGAGCACCTGCCGCAGCGCTACGCCGAACTGCATGGCGTGAGCCGGGCCATGGCGGAAATGGAATTACAGCCGCTGTTCGAGCGCCATGCCGGTCAATTGCAGTGGTATTGCCTGGATTTCTGGAGCGCGGAACTGAAGCTGTCGGTGCGTGAACTGAAACTGGAAACCGCCCACCTGATCGCCCTGCGCCCGGACGCCGACACGTTTCTGGAGGCGATCAAACGAGCCGGCAAACGTGTGGTGATGATCACCAACGCGCACCGCGATTCGCTGTCGCTGAAACTGGAACGAATCGAACTGGCGCCGTACTTCGAGCGGCTGATCAGCTCCCACGATTACGGTTTCCCCAAGGAAAACCCGCAATTCTGGGACGCCTTGCAGGCCGATATCGACTTCGACCCGGCGCGCAGCCTGTTCATCGACGACACCTTGCCGATCCTGCGCAGTGCGCGGAATTTCGGCGTGGCGCATCTGTTGGCCGTGAAGGAACCGGACAGCCGCAAAGGGCCGAAGGACACCGGAGAGTTTGCGGCGGTCGAGGATTATCGGGATTTGATTGCCGGGCTCTGATTGCCGAGCGCTGATTGCCGAGCGCTGAAGACTGCGGGAGCTGCTCAAGGCCGCTCCCGCAGGCGTGCGGTTACTCGGGAATACGCAGCGTCTGCCCCGGATAAATCTTGTCCGGGTGTGACAGCATTGGTTTGTTGGCCTCGAAGATCTTGTTGTACTGATTGGCGTTGCCATACACCGCCAGGGAAATCGCGCTGAGAGTGTCGCCCTTCTTCACGACCACAAAACGCGCCGCCGCCACCACCGGCCCGGTCACGGTGATCTGGTCATCGACGCTGCCGACACCGGCAATGTTGCCCACTGCCAGCAGAATTTTCTCTTTCTCTTCCTGGCTCGCCACTTCACCGGTGACCGTTACCTTGTCACCGTCCACGGTCGCCTGGACATTCGGGTTACCCAACCCGACCTTGCTGATGTGTTCCTTCAGTTGGTCGCTGGCATTGGCGTTGCCGGGGGTCAGCAGGTCGAGCAACTTCTCACCGGCCTCTTTCACAAAGCTCAAAAGACTCATAGCACACACTCCTTGATTTAAGTTCCAGACGCCCAAGCCTAGACCACGCCGGACAAACCCGGTTGCGGCCCGACCAATGACCCTGCCCCCGCGCAAGCGGTAGAATCGCCCACCCTTGCCAGCGCCCCGGAGCGAAGATGGACATCAAGCAGCTGAAATTCCTCATCGCCCTCGACGAAACCCGCCATTTCGGCCAGGCCGCCGCCCGCTGCCACATTACCCAACCGACCTTGTCGATGCGTCTGCGCAGCCTCGAAGAAGAACTCGACCTGCCACTGGTCAACCGTGGCCAGCGCTTCGAAGGTTTCACCGCGCCGGGGGAACGGGTGCTGGCCTGGGCGCGCA
Source organism: Pseudomonas sp. MCal1 (assembly GCF_026341415.1). Taxonomy (NCBI): domain Bacteria; kingdom Pseudomonadati; phylum Pseudomonadota; class Gammaproteobacteria; order Pseudomonadales; family Pseudomonadaceae; genus Pseudomonas; species Pseudomonas sp. MCal1. Next base: position 189,960 of record NZ_JAKUMP010000007.1, on the reverse strand, counting down.
CGGTGCTGGCGGCCTATGACGGTTTACAGGCGGAAGCGGCGGCCTGTCGCGGCAACCTGATCGGCACCCTGCGGCTGGGCGTGGTGCCGTTGTCGAGTTTCGATGCCTTGCCCTTGATGCAACGCCTGCATGCGCAACACCCGAACCTGCGCTTTGAACTGTCCTCGCTGAGCTCCGAACAGGTTCTGGAGCAACTGGCGAACAACCGCATCGACATTGGCGTGTCTTACCTGGATCGCCTCGACGGCGAGCGTTTTGAATCCCTGGCGTTCAGTGAAACGCACATGGGCCTGCTCTACGACCAGCGGTTCTTCAGCTTTGGCGAAGCACCGCTGAGTTGGGAATCGCTGATCGAACTGCCCCTGGGCATGCTCACCAGCGGCATGCACTTTCGCCAGTCCATCGACCACAACTTCCACAGCCGAGGCCTGACGCCGCAACCGTTGCTGCAAACCGATGCCGTTCACCAATTGTTGCAAGCGGTGCATGGCGGCCTCTGCTGCGCGGTGATGCCACTGGATGGCGGCCTGGAAAACCTTACGGATAACCTGCGCCTGCAACCTATCGAAAACGCCCAGACCCTCGCCCGACTGGGCCTGATCATGCGTCGCGGAGCACCCCGGTCGGCGCTGGCCGAAGCCTGTTTCGCGCTTTATCAAAAATCACCAACGGACGCTTGATCGACGGCATCTATCGAAGCATCGACACTAGCGATTAGACGCGACAACTTGCCGCGCCTAGTCTTAACGTTGATCAATCCGTCGGTGATGCCATGAACGCCAAGCGCCCGGCCTGCGCGGCGCCTGCTCTCGAAACGCCCGCGCCTGCTGCCAGTCAGACCTACAGTTACAGCGATCTTCCCCTCACGGAATCGGCCAGCACCGCGCTGGCCGAAGAGGTCGCGCTGGCGATTGCCTACAACGGCATCAGTCAGGCCGTGATGCTGGTGACGCCGACCGACCTTGAAGACTTCATCGTCGGCTTCAGCCTCGGCAGCGGCATCATCGAAGACGCTTCGGACATCTACGACCTGCAACTGACCGGCTCGGGCTCGGCGCAATACGCGCAAGTGACCATCGCCAACCGCGCCTTCTGGAACCTCAAGCAACAGCGTCGGCAACTGGCCGGCACCAGCGGATGCGGGTTGTGCGGCGTGGAAGCGGTGGAACAGGCGCTGCCTGATCTCAAGGTTTTACCCGGCGCCCCCTTGCCGCCCATCGAATGGCTCGACGGTCTGCGACAGCGCATCGGCGCGTTTCAGCCGCTGGGCCAGCACTGCGGCGCGGTACATGCGGCGGTGTTCATGAACGCCAGCGGTGAATTGCTGCTGGGTCGCGAAGACATCGGACGGCACAACGCCCTCGACAAACTGATCGGCGGCCTGATCCGGCAAAAGATATCCACAACGGGCGGCCTGGCGATTGTCACCAGCCGTTGCAGCCTCGAGTTGATCCAGAAAGTCCTTCGGGCCGGGATTCAGACCCTGGTCAGCCTGTCCGCGCCCACCGGCCTCGCCGTGCAATGGGCCCGACGCCATAACCTCAATCTCATCCACCTGCCGCAAAAAAACGCGCCGCGGGTGTATAGCCCAGAAATGGAGAAACACCCGTGAGCCAACACCATCAAGCCGACCAGAAACCCGTTCCGCGCTACAAGCCTTACAAGGGCCCAGCCGGCGGCTGGGGCGCACTGATCAGCGTGGCCCAGGCCTGGCTGACCAGTGACAACGCGTTGAAAAACCTGCGCGCGATGCTCAAGACCAACCAGAACGGCGGCTTTGACTGCCCGGGCTGCGCCTGGGGTGATTCGCCGGAAAGCGGCATGGTCAAGTTCTGCGAGAACGGCGCCAAAGCGGTGAACTGGGAAGCGACCAAGCGTCGGGTGGACGGCAAATTCTTCGCCAAGCACAGCGTCACTGCGTTGCTGGAGCAGAGCGACTACTGGCTCGAATATCAGGGTCGTCTGACCGAGCCAATGGTCTATGACGCCGAAACCGATCACTACAAGCCGATCAGTTGGGACGATGCCTACGCGCTGATCGGCAAACACCTGCAAGGGCTGTCGAGTCCGGATCAGGCCGAGTTCTACACCTCGGGCCGCGCCAGCAACGAAGCGGCGTACCTGTATCAACTATTCGTGCGCGCCTTCGGCACCAACAACTTCCCCGACTGCTCGAACATGTGCCACGAGGCCAGCGGTGTTGCGCTTGCGCAAAGCGTTGGTGTCGGCAAAGGCACCGTGACCTTCGATGACTTCGAACACGCCGATGCAATTTTCGTCTGGGGCCAGAACCCGGGGACCAACCACCCGCGCATGCTCGAACCGCTGCGCGAAGCGGTGAAACGCGGCGCTCAGGTGGTGTGCATCAACCCGCTGAAAGAACGCGGCCTGGAGCGCTTCCAGCATCCGCAGCACCCGATCGAAATGCTCACCAACGGCGACAAGCCGACCAACACCGCGTATTTCCGCCCGGCACTGGGCGGCGACATGGCGGTACTGCGCGGCATGGCCAAGTTCCTGCTGCAATGGGAACGCGATGCGCAGAAGGCCGGTGCGCCGGCGGTGTTCGATCACGACTTCCTCAATGAGCACAGCGTCAACGTGCTGGAATACCTCGGTGTCGTCGACGACACGCCGTGGGAGCAGATCGTCGCGCAGTCCGGCCTGACGCTGGTGGAAATCGAGCAAGCGGCGCGCATGTACGCCAAAGGCAAGAATGTGATCATGTGCTGGGCGATGGGCATCACCCAACATCGTCATTCGGTGCCGACCATCCAGGAAATCGCCAACCTGATGCTGCTGCGCGGCAACATCGGCAAGCCCGGCGCGGGTCTGTGCCCGGTGCGTGGCCACAGTAACGTACAGGGCGACCGCACCATGGGTATCAACGAGCGTCCGCCGGTGGCGTTCCTCGATTCCCTGGAGCGTCGCTTCCAGTTCAAGGTGCCGCGCCACAACGGGCACAACGTGGTCGAAGCAATTCACGCGATGGCCGAAGGTCGCGCCAAGGTGTTCATCGGTCTGGGCGGCAACTTTGCCCAGGCCACGCCCGACAGCTCGCGCACCTTCCAGGCGCTGAGCAACTGCGACCTGACTGTGCAGATCAGCACCAAGCTCAACCGCAGCCATCTGGCCCACGGCAAGGACGCGTTGATCCTGCCGTGCCTGGGCCGTACTGACATCGACATCCAGACCGAAGGCCCGCAGGCCGTCACCGTGGAAGATTCGTTCAGCATGGTGCACGCTTCCAACGGCCAGTTGCAGCCGCTGTCGAACCAGATGCGCTCGGAGCCGTCGATCATCGCCGGCATCGCCGCCGCAACCCTGGGCAGCAAACCGGTGGACTGGAACTGGCTGGTGGCCGACTACCGACGCATCCGCGAACTGATTGCCGACACCATCCCGGGCTTCAAGGATTTCAACGAGAAGGTCAAGAACCCGGGCGGCTTCTACCTCGGCAACAGCGCCGGCGCGCGCAAGTGGAACACCACGTCGGGGCGGGCCAACTTCAAGCCGAACATGCTGCCCAAGGACCTGATCCACGAGCGCACTCGCGCTACCGGCAAACTGCCGGACCTGATCCTGCAATCGATGCGTTCCCACGATCAGTACAACACCACGATTTATGGTCTGGACGACCGTTATCGCGGCGTGAAGGGACAGCGTGATGTGCTGTTCGCCAACGAAGCCGACATCATTCGTCTGGGCTTCAAGCCGGGGCAAAAGGCTGACATCGTGTCGCTGTGGGACGATGGCCGCGAGCGTCGGGTGAAGGGCTTCACGCTGCTGGCGTTCGACATTCCGGCGGGGCAGGCAGCGGCTTATTACCCTGAGGTGAATCCGTTGGTACCGCTGGAAAGCACCGGCGATGGCAGCCATACGCCGACGTCGAAGTTCATCGCTATCCGGCTGGAAGCGGCGAGTGAGACGGGGCTGATTATGGCCAGATCGGCCTGATACAAAACTTTTCTGCGCCCACAAAAAAGGCCGCTTTTGCATAAAAGCGGCCTTTGTGAAGTAGCTAAAGACCGGCGAAAATCCGTTAAGTTCCGCCCAAAAATCAGTAAGTTGCAGAATTGTATACAAGTCGTGTTATTCGTCGGATTTCGATTGTCACGCCCATTCCAGAGCCTCAGGATCGCGCCGTCATCCCTTTGAGGCTCCTCTATGAAGTTCTCCTCGATTCTCTTGTTGTCCCTTGGCCTGGTCAGTGGCTTCGCTTCTGCCGGAGGCACCACCGAAGCAGGTGTGGGCGGCGCATTGGGCGGGGTTCTTGGCTCGGTCGTCGGTCAGTCGTTAGGCGGCAGTACAGGTTCAACCATTGGCGCAGCCCTGGGCGGCGCGGGTGGTAGTGCGGTCGGCGCCGACAAGCGCAGCCGTGGCGAAGCAGCCATCGGTGGTGCGCTGGGCGCAGCCGGCGGCAACGTGGTCGGCCGCAGCATGGGCGGCACCACCGGCAGCCTGATCGGCGCAGCAGCCGGCGGCGGCGCCGGTGGCGCGCTGGGCAACTACATGGGCAACAAGAGTGACGACGATGATCGCCGTTACGATCGTCGCCATGATGATCGTCGCTATTACCGCGACCGTCACCCAGGTCGTGGTCATGCCTATGGTCATCGCAAGCACCACCGCTACTACCGCGACTGAGGTCTGACCTCGTTGCCGTAACAGCCAGATCGCAGCTCCCCCGGGCTGCGATTTTTTTTGCCTGTCACACCGCCAGGCGTTCCATCGCTTGGCGCAATCGGGCTGGAATCGCCACCGGCCGATTGGATGCCCGGTCGACGAATACATGCACGAAACGTCCGGCCGCACAGGCTTCCACCTCTCCTTCCTTGAACACCGCCAGTTCGTATTGCACCGAACTGTTGCCCAGCTTGCCGACCCGCAGACCGATTTCGATTCGATCCGGGAAAGCAATCGACGCGAAGTAGTCGCAGGACGAACTCACCACAAACCCCACCACCTCGCCGTCATGGATATCCAACCCTCCAACCTGGATCAGGTAGGTGTTCACCGCCGTGTCGAAGAAGCTGTAATAGGTGACGTTGTTGACGTGGCCATAGGCGTCGTTGTCATGCCAGCGCGTGGTGATCGGCTGGAAGTGCGGGTAGTCGCTGCGTTGCGGCATCGGGTTAGACATGAGTGTCGATTCCTGGAGTGATTTGCCCAGTCTAAAGGTAAAAACCCTTGCCTCGCGCCGCCAGCTCGCCAATCAATGACGCCGGCCGCCAGTGATCGCCCTGCCGGGTCTCCAGCGCCAGCAATCGCTTGTGAATGTCAGCCAGCCCCTGATCGTCCGCCCAGGCCATCGGCCCGCCTCGCTCTACCGGGAAGCCGTAGCCATTCAGATAGACCTGATCGATGTCATGCGCCGACTCGGCAATCCCTTCCTGCAGGATCTTTGCACCCTCGTTGACCAACGCCAACAGGCACCGCTCCAGGATCTCCTCCGAGCCGATATCCCGGCGATGAAACCCCAAACCTTCGCTGACACTCAACACCAGCGCATCGACCTCGGGATCATGTTCGGCCTGACGACTGCCGGGCTCGTAGTGGTAATAACCATTGCCAGACTTCTGACCGAACCGGCCCCGTTCGCACAAGCGGTTATCCACCTGAACCTCGGGCGCGTCCTGCCCCTTGCCGGCCAGCTCGCGAGCGCGCCACTCAAGATCGATGCCGACCACGTCGTACATGCGAAACGGCCCCATGGCGAAACCGAAACTCTGCAATGCCGCATCGACCTGCTGCGGGTATGCCCCTTCGAGCAACATCTTGCGCGCTTCGAGCACATACGGATGCAGCATGCGGTTGCCGATGAATCCGTGGCAGTTGCCCGACACCACACTGACCTTGCCCATGCGCTTGCCCAGCTCAAGCGCGGTTTCAAGCACCGCTGGCGAGGTCTGCGCGCCACGGACTATTTCCAGCAATTTCATGATGTGCGCCGGGCTGAAGAAATGCAGGCCCAGCACTTGAGTCGGACGCCGTGTCGCGGCGGCGATGGCGTCGATGTCCAGCGCCGAGGTATTGCTCGCCAGCAGCGCCTCAGGCTTCAGCACGCCATCGAGCTCGCGGAAGATCTTCTGCTTGAGTTCAAGGTTTTCGTACACCGCTTCGATCACCAGATCGACGTTGCGGATCGCCACATAGTCCGCCGCCGCGCTGATACGGGCGATCCGGGCATCGGCATCGGCCTGTTCAATTCGCCCCTGTCGCACGTTGTGCGCATAGGTGTCGGCCACGGTGGCCAGCGCCTGCTCGAGCATCTGTGGATTGTTATCGACCCACTGCACTGACACGCCGGCGTTGGCCAGGCACATGACAATGCCGCGGCCCATGGTGCCGGCGCCGATCACGGCGGCCTGCTGAATAGCGAAGGATGTCTGGCTCATGTTGTTCTCTTGTTGGCGATCCGAAGACAGCCATCACCATAGTCAGCTACCGGGCATTTTTGAAGTTCATGGCCGTGATGATCGACATTCAGCAGATGGATTCGAGAGCTCAGAGATGCGCCTGAGCCCAGGCCCTCACCTCGGCGTAGGGATATTCCTCCAGCGCCGCAAACCCGGAAATGGCCCGCGCCTTGAGCTTGGTAAACAACGGCACGCTGATGCCGCACAGGAACCGGGTAACCTGCTCCGCCGACGGAGTACTGCCAGCGTGCTGCTGATGCCTGTGGATAAAATCGCCACACAACGCCGCGAAATTTTTATCCACAAGCGCCGGCAATTCCGGAGGTGTCGGCAGCCGGGCGACTTGCCCGTGACACACCGAACAATGCCCGCACTGCTGCGGCGCATCGTGATCGCCGAAATATTCGGCCAGCCGATAACCAAGGCATCGCTCGGTGGCGAACAGCTCGAGCATGGCGTGAATCCGCGCCACTTCGGTTTGCTCATGGCGGGTGAAATAGTCGTGCAGTTCAGCGCTCAAGGCCTGGCTGTCGAAATCGCCGCGCAGGACGTTGTAGACCTCGGTCATCTGCTTGCTCTCAAGCTCGACCCAGCCCTTTTCCTGGAAATAATCCAGTGCCTTCACCACCCGATTGCGCTCGGCCGAATACTGCTCGTACATCGCCTCGAAATTCACCGTGGCCCAAGTGCGCGCGCGGCTTGAGGTCTGGATGATCGCGGCAACGAAATCCCTGCGCTCGCCCTCGAAACGCTCAAGCAGCGCTTCGGGCTCCAGCAAGTACTTGAAACGGTATTCAGCGTAGTACGCGTAGCGCGGGGCAATCAGCCCTCGCAGTTCCAGCTGCACCAGCAACGTCTTCAAAGGCAACGAACGAATGTTGCTCTGATCCGCCAACGGCCCGAGCAGAAACTCCCATTGGCCTTCGGCTGCGGCGGCCTGCAACTCGTCCAACACATGGCGAATGCCATCCTGTTCCGGCGTGTCGCCATACACAAAGTTTTCCAGCACGTTGAGGCTGTCGCGATTGGCCAGCACCAGGCAATCGGACGGCTGCCCGTCACGCCCGGCGCGACCGATTTCCTGGCTGTAGTTTTCGATGGATTTGGGCAGGTCGAAATGCACCACATTGCGGATGTCGCTCTTGTCGATACCCATGCCGAAGGCAATGGTGGCGACGATGCAATTGGACTGCCCGCTCATGAAGTGCTTCTGGATCGCGTCCCGTTGCTCATGGGGCAAACCGGCGTGATAAGCCTCGGCCTGAATGCCATTGCGCTCAAGATGTTCGGCAATCTGTTCGGCGGTTTTCTGCAGGGTGACGTAGACGATGCTCGGCTGACCCGCACGCTCGCTCATCCACTCCACCAGCCGGCGGCGCTTGTCCTGTCCACGCACCGGCTCGACCAGCAGATTGAGGTTGGGCCGATAGAAACCGGTGGTCACCACATCTTCTGCTGCGATGGCGAATTTCGCCTGCATGTCGGCGATGACTTTTGGTGTTGCCGTGGCTGTCAGCAGCAAGGTTTGCGGGATGTTGAACTGTCGCTGGTAGTCCGGCAGCTTGAGGTAGTCGGGGCGGAAATTATGGCCCCACTCGGAGATGCAGTGCGCCTCGTCCACCACCAGCAGCGAGATCGGCACCTGCTGCAAAAAGTTGCGAAAGCGCTCGTTCTTCAAACGCTCCACGGAAATCATCAGGATCTTCAGTTCACCGGAACGGGCGCGAGCCATCACATCGTTGGCGTCTTCGCGGCTCTGCGCCGAATCGATGCTGCCTGCCGAAATCCCGTGCCGACGCAAGAACTCCAGCTGATCCTGCATCAACGCCAGCAGCGGCGAGACCACCAGCGTCAGGTGTGGCAGCAGGATTGCCGGCACCTGATAACAAAGGGACTTGCCGGAGCCGGTGGGAAAGATCGCAGCCGCCGAGCGCCCGGCGAGAACGGCGCTGATTGCCGCTTCTTGACCGGGACGAAACTGTGGATAACCGAAAACCTGTTCCAGGGTGTTGTGCATTCGCTGTCACTCCGTTGACCGCTGTGATGCCAACAGCCTAGCGGGCGATCGCAGCGCGTCGAGAAAGGTCGGGGGTCAAATCGATACGGGATGATACAGCGTGAAATGCCGAGTCACGGCTTGAAACAAATGAAACACTTTGTTCCTCGCCTGCATCGCCGTGGCGAGAGTAACGTCCGACATTCATCGCGCCAGGACGGCCGATACATCTAGAGACTCGCCAAGGAATGAATATGTCGAACCGTTTGAAATTGCTCTTCGCCCTTCTTGTCCAGAGCCTGTTACTGGGCGGGTGCCTGCCCTTTCCCGGCGAGCTTCCGCCACTCGCCAGCGTGGTGGCGGCGAGCCCCACGCCAACGGCTTAGCAGACTCTACGGCTGCAACACCGCCACTCGCAATTGCTCGTTCAACAGCTGCTCATGCACGCCCAGGCTTTTGCTGGCCCACAGTGCATGGGCCGGGCTGATATCACCGGTGAATGCCGCCGCCAGCTGACGCAGGTCGGCAACACTGCGCACCCGTGGGCAGAACGCTTGCTCGTCGCAGCTCTGACTGGCGTTGCGATAGGTGGCGAGCAGACGATCCCATAAACCCTCACGCACCTGACGGATTGACTTGAGCTGCGCATGTGGCACACCCAGGCGTTGTTTGAGTGCGGATTCATCCAGGCCTTCGCAGGCCAGCAGTGCCTTGCCGAACATCAACACTTCAGCGCGGGAAGCCGTGTCGATGCCGGCCTGGGTCGTGAGTGCGTCCGGCCAGTCCGTGCGCTCCACGTGCGCGAGCACCAGTCCATTGCCCGCCTCGGAGGCCAACGCCAAACGACATCCACCGGCCCAAAGCAAAATGATCGAGGCCATTCGTAGCCACTGCATACCTAATTCCCTTTAAGTCTGGGTCGGACGTCCGGAAACGCCCCACGGATTCTGGCGCGCACCATACAGATGTTTAACGGGAATCGCCCGCTAAACACGTAGGAAATCTCTCCACTCAGGGTTTGGCTGTGAAAAAGCCGTAAAACCGCGTAGGGAAAATGCCCGAACCCCGGAAAAACCCCTACGAATTCTGTCCATTGTGGCTGTCTTGTCCCATTCGAAGGAGCCCTTCTATAGTGGCCGGCGCGACTGAAAACTCTGTGTCGGCCCGCCGAAGCGACTTCGAAAAGGACACGCCTCAAACATGAACATTTCCACACCGCTGAATAATCGTTTTCGCCCTCTCAAGAGCTGCGACGGCAACAACCCGGTAATGGTCATCGACACCGAAGCAACACCGGTTGACTTACTCGATGCCGCCGATCTTCGGTTGCGCGCCGCCAGCGATCTTCTGGAAACTCTTTACTGCTTGTGTTTCAAACAGGCCGATGTAAAAGACATCCCCAACATCGTCAATGCGCTTTATTTATTGACGCAGGACGGCTGCGACTTATTGGAAGTTGCCAGGCAACGATTAAATAATTAGCGCTCGCGGACAAACTTACAAAGTTCGCAACAACCCACCACTTCCCTTACAGCAAAGTTCAGAACTAGCCTGTTCGCTCTTACATCAACCAAGAGCAATAACATGACTACGCTGACTATTTTCTTTTGCGGTACAGGTTCGACAAAGTTTGATGATACTCACGAAAACTATTGGAATGGAGAATTGGTCTCCACACTTGCGTCTCATCACACGGGGCGCGAGTTCGCCGAATGGATCGTCGTCGATGGCCCCGGTACCAGCAACCTGCAAGCTGATGATCTGTTCACCAAATCCAAGGACTACGGTCTCAGCGGAACCTTGTTCGGCAAGGGCTGGGAGGAGAACGTCCAACACGCGGTAAACATCATCAAGGGCCAATGTGACTGGCAGCGCGAGCAACTGACCGAAGCGGAATATAACCGCCTCAAAGCCGCCGGCATCCCGATTGAAGATGTAAAGGTCGAAGGTTCGTGGCTGTGGCGCAAATACAACTATGGCGATCGCAGCGTCACGCAACAGAAGTTACAGGAACAGATTATTAAAACCTTTCGAAAGGGCGGTGTTATTCCAACAAAAGTCAATCCGGTGGGCTGGAGTCGCGGGGGTATCAGTTGTCACATGCTGGCCAATGCCATGTTCAAGGACAGTGCACTGAAAAACATTCCAGTGAATATCTTCGCCATTGACCCGGTGCCAGGTATTGGCAACTTTCAGGAACATCGGGTAAAGCTCAACAGCAACGTAAAAGAGTATGTGGGTTTCTACGCTCGGGATGAACGTTCCAAGGGCTTCAGTTGCGTCATCCCGCAAACCGCGACCGGAACCAAGACCAGCATCTTCCCGATGCCCGGCCGTCACGCCACCCTGGTGGGCAACGCCTCCGCCGATGGCAACAGTGGTCCAAAAGTGCTGGCCGAACCCGGCCTGATCGTGCGCCACTTTGCCGAGGTCTGCCTGAAACGCTGGGGCACCGTACTCGACAAAAACCTCAACCTCACCGATGCCGCCCTTCGCAACCACACCGCCGCCATCGTCAACGCGGCAGCGAAATACAAGGCCATGGAGAAGTGTTCCTACACCTGGTTCACCGAGCTGGATCAAGGCGAGCGCTACGTTTCGCTGGGCAGCAAAGGCGTTCCGTTCTCGACGGTGAAAGGCACGATCTACAGCCCGGCGACCGGGCTGACCACGAGTGTGCTGGATATTGAGGCGTATCGATCGATTCGTTGAAAACCGTGATTGATCCGTAGGAACGGGCTGCACGAATCTGCATCCTGTTCCTACACGCAGCGGCGCCTTGTCTTCTATCGGCGCCAGTGGGCCGAAACCTATAGTTGTGACTGTCGCTGACAATTCAGCGATTCAGGTTTGGTCACCTGAAAAACAGAGATAACTGATGCATGCCCTTGTATGCTGCCGACCTCTTTCTGTCGGCACGCTTTATGGCGGGCTGTGTTTAGGACGCTTCGGCGTACCGGGTTATCTCTGCCGGTTTGACCAACTTGAACACAGTCCGCCTCCACCGCTTGGTCACGGTAGCAGCGGTTCATTGATGCCTACAGAGATAGTAAAAATGAAATCATGGAACGAGCTCCACTCCAATCGCTACCGCCCACTCGACTCCAATCTCACCGACACCAAGCCCCTCGTCATCGACACCGAAGCCAACCCGCAAGACATCCTCGAATGCGCCGTCCAGCGTCTGCGCGCCTCAAGCGACCTGCTGCAAACCCTCTACTGCCTCTGCTTCAAACATGCCGACGTTGAAGACATCCCGCACATCACCCACGCCCTTTACCTGCTGACCAAAGACGGGTTTGACCTGTTACAGGTCGCCCAGCAACGAATGCTCAACTGGAAAGCTCCAGTCTGAGGTTGAGTGATCAGATCGTTCCCATGTTCGACATGAGAACGATCACTTACCAGTCATCTACTCAAATCCCGCCAGCATTGCTGGAAGGTAAGCCAATGGCGTACATTTGCGATGATTTTTATTGAGACTCGGATCTTTACCCGTCGAGTAAAAGAGCTGCTGGACGATGACACTTACGCCGCTTTTCAGAAGCAACTGGTTGTAAGTCCTTCGATTGGCGATGTAATTGAAGGCACAGGCGGGATCCGAAAAACCCGAATCGCAGCGAAAGGACACGGCAAGCGAGGCGGAGCACGGGTGATCTACTACCACTTCGTTTCGGCGTCACAAATCGGGTTATTGATGATCTACCCTAAAAATGAACAACACGATCTGTCCAGCGATGAGCGTAAAGCACTCAAGGTCTTGATCGAAAAATGGAGATGACCATGAGCAAATTTTTTGATGAGCTGATGGAAAGTGTGCAAGAGATGGACGAGATTGTACGAGGCCAGCGCGCACCTTCTCGCGAATTCCACGTTGATGCTTTGCAGGTCAAAGAGATTCGTAAAGCTACCGGTTTGACCCAGGCCAAATTTGCGGCACTGATCGACGTCCAGCTCGGCACTCTACGAAATTGGGAACAGGGTCGTCGCGAGCCTACCGGGCCGGCAAAAGCTTTGCTCAAGGCCATTCATAACGACCCGGTTCATGTTTTGAATGCATTGGCCCATTGAGAAAATGAACGCCCACAAAAAAGCCGCCCTCAAGAGGCGGCTTTTTCATTCACCAAAACCCAGTCTTACAACTTAGGCCCGGCAGCCTTGATCGCGTCGCTCACTTCGAACTTCTTGAAGTTCTCGATGAACAGACCGGCCAGTGCTTTGGCAGCTTCGTCGTACGCAGCCTTGTCAGCCCAGGTGTTGCGCGGGTTGAGCAGGTTGGTTTCGACGCCCGGTACAGCCAGTGGCACGTCCAGGTTGATGGTGTCCAGGTGCTCGGTGGCTGCGCCGATCAGCGCGCCGCTCTGGATCGCTGCGATCACCGCGCGGGTGGTCGGGATGTTGAAGCGTTTGCCGACGCCGTAGCCACCGCCGGTCCAGCCGGTGTTGACCAGGTAGACCTTGGAGCCGAAGCCGCGGATGCGCTTGATCAGCAGTTCAGCGTATTCGCCGGCCGGACGCGGGAAGAACGGTGCGCCGAAGCAGGTGGAGAAGGTCGACTTGATGCCGCTGCCCGAGCCCATTTCAGTCGAGCCCACCAGTGCGGTGTAGCCGGACAGGAAGTGATAGGCCGCTTGTTCTTCGTTGAGGATCGACACGGGTGGCAGGACGCCGGTCAGGTCGCAGGTCAGGAAGATTACAGCGTTTGGCTCACCGCCCAGGTTCTTCGCGGAACGCTTGGCAACGTGCTCCAGCGGGTAGGCCGCGCGGCTGTTCTGGGTCAGGCTGACATCGGCGTAGTCGGCGTGCTTGGCGTCGTCGATCACGACGTTTTCCAGCACCGCGCCGTGCTTGATGGCTTTCCAGATGACCGGCTCGTTCTTCTCGGACAAGTCGATGCACTTGGCGTAGCAGCCGCCTTCGATGTTGAAGACAACGCCTTCGCCCCAGCCGTGTTCGTCGTCACCGATCAGATAACGGCTTTCGTCGGCGGACAGGGTGGTCTTGCCGGTGCCCGACAGACCGAAGAACAGGGTCACGTCGCCTTCTTCGCCGATATTGGCAGCGCAGTGCATTGGCAGCACGTCAGCGGCCGGCAGCAGGAAGTTCTGCACGGAGAACATGGCTTTCTTCATTTCACCGGCGTAACGCATGCCGGCGATCAGCACTTTCTTCTGGGCGAAGTTGATGATCACGCAACCGTCGGAGTTGGTGCCGTCACGCTCTGGTACGCACTCGAAGTTGGCAACGTTCAGCACTTGCCACTCTTCGCGACCGGCCGGGTTGTACTGAGCCGGGTTGATGAACAGGCAACGACCGAACAGGTTCTGCCAGGCAGTCTGGGTGGTCATCTTCACAGCCAGGTAGTGATCTTCGGCCGCGCCTACATGCACGTGGGAAACGAAATGCTCTTGCGCGTTGTTGAATGCTTCAACACGAGCCCACAGCGCGTCGAACTTGTCGGCCGGGAACTTGCGGTTGATCGGGCCCCAGGCAATGGCAGCCTGGGTGGAAGGCTCTTCAACGATGAAACGGTCGACTGGCGAACGGCCGGTGCGGTGACCGGTGCGAACAACCAGAGCGCCGGTATCGGCAAGCTCGCCTTCACCGCGGTTCAGGGCTTCTTTTACCAGATCATCAACACTCAGATCGGTGTACACGGCGTTATTGGCTTGCGTCATGAGGTTCCCCGTCGGCCAGTGGCCGAGTGTGCTCCAAACGTTTTGTAGTAGAAAGTCGTGCACTACTACCGCGAAAAAAGTGGGCCGGATTATGCCAGAAAAGCCCAAAAAGAGTAGGGCCCTCCCGTCGTAACGGCGTTATTCCGTCGTTGAGCAGTGAATTTACCTGCGCTGAACCGTTTTAGTGCCGGGTCTCTGACGGCGTCTCGACGCCCGCGCCAGCGAACAATTGAGCGATATCTGCCGCATCGAACAGGTAGCGCTGGTTGCAGAACTGGCAATCGATCTCGACTTGTCCACCTTGCTCGGCAACAAGTGCCTGCGCATCTTCCAGACCCAGGCTGACCAGTGCATTGCCCGAACGCTCGCGGGAGCAGCTGCAGTGGAAGCGCAATTTCTGCACATCGAACAGACGAACCTGCTCTTCATGGTAGAGGCGATGCAGAATCGTTTCGTTGTCCAGGCTCAACAGTTCATCAGCGGTCAGGGTGTTGCCCAACGCGGTGATGTGCTGCCAGCTGGCGGCGCGTTCTTCTTCGTCTTTCAAGCGATCGGCCGGCAGTTGCTGCAGCAGCAGACCACGGGCACGACGACCATCGGCGCACAGCTTGAAGCGGGTGCCAACCTGCTGGGACATGACGAAATAGTTGGTGAAGCAGTCGGACAGGGTTTCGCCGTCGAGGTCGACGATGCCCTGATAGCGCTGGCCGACGATCGGGTCGACGGTCAAGGCCAGCACACCGTTGGGCATCAGTTCGCCGAGGGTGGCGTCGGCCGGAATCTGATCGGCGTGATAGCGCGCCAGGCCACGGATTTCGCGCTCACTGGAGCACTCGATCATCAGCAGCGGGATCGGGCCTTCGGAACGGGCCTGAAGAATCAGCAAGCCATCGAATTTCAGGGTGCCCACCAGCAACGACGCGGCAGCCATCAGTTCGCCCAGCAATTGCGCAACCGGTTCCGGGTACGGGTGCTTGGCGAGCACTTCGGCATAGCTGCGCTCCAGCGACACCAGTTCGCCGCGAGTGTCGCTGTCATCGAAGATGAAGCGTTGGGTGTAATCGGTATCGAGGAAATCGGTCATAGGTCTGGGTATCTGAATGTGATGACAAAATGGTTACAAAGGATGAAAATTCCGCGCTTCTGGCATCCTTCTTGATGCCGATGTTCAGCCACGGGAGGCATTTTATGAACAATCCGGGTTTGTTCCAATCAAGGTGGAACCTCGGCCGGCTGGTTCTGTGCAACATCGTGCCATTGGCACTGTTGGCTTTCTGGTTATGGCCTACGGGTCAGATGCTGTGTGTGATTTTCGACGAGTGGCTGTTCCGCTCACTCAACGCACCGCTGGCCAGCAACCCCATATGGCTCCACATCTGGGCAATTGCAAGTCTGCGACCGTTCGACATCGTCGTCGGCCTGATTCTGCTGATGCTGCTGATCAAGGGCGACTGGGTGTTCAGGGCGATTGACGTGCGTCGCGCCTTTTTCGGATTTTTCTCGATCCTGCTGTTGATGGTGGTGATCCGCGCGCTGTTTTCCAAGTTCGCCGATCACATGGACTGGCAACACAGCAGCCCGTCGATGGTGCTCGAAGGCGCGGTGCATATCAGCGATTACTTCCCGCATCTGGAGAAGACCTGGGAACTGAAGGATCGCTCGAGCCAGAGCTTCCCCGGTGACCACGCTTCGGTGTTGCTGATCTGGGCGCTGTTCATGGGCGTGTTCAGCCGCACGGTCGGCCAGTTCGCAGTGATCTGGGGCCTGGCGCTGCTGTTCATGCTGCCGCGTCTGGTCGCCGGTGCCCATTGGGGCCAGGACGATTACATCGGCGGCATGCTGCTGGCGGTGTGGGCACTGGGCTGGGGTTACTACACGCCATTTGCTTATCACGCGGCGAACTTCTGGCTGAAGGTCACGTCGCCGGTTTTCCGACTGCTGGGCAAACTGCCGGTGATTTCGCGGATGAGTGTGGTGTCCGCGCAGTAATCAAATGGCTGAAAAAAACGCAGCCGCCAGCGGGTCTTGAACCCAGTCCGGCAGGCTGCGTTTTTTTATTCGCCGCTACTGTTCCCACGAAATTTAAACAGATCCCGACGCTGCTTCTTGCTCGGTTTACCGTCAGTGGTCACGCCCAGGGCGCCGGCCTTGCGCATCGCAGCAGCCGATTCACGTTTGGCAATACTCGCCTCGGTCTCGGCATACAGCGTCTGCGCCTCAGGTGCGCCGCGACGCACGATCGACAAGGCCTGAACCACAACGGTCTTCTCGTCGAAGCCGGTGCGAATCTCGAACTCATCACCAATGCGTGGTTCTTTGCCAGGTTTGCAGCGCTCTCCCCGACAATGCACTTTGCCGCTCTCGATGGCAGCCTTGGCCAACGCGCGAGTCTTGAAAAAACGCGCAGCCCACAGCCACTTGTCGAGACGGACCTTGTCGTCCTCTTCCTGTTTTTGCGCCATATGAATTCCTCGTTCAGCCAGTAGTCGGAACTGTACTACCGATTCTGTCGGGCGCAAGAATCCGGCCCTCCAGATAAACTGTGATCTTCGCCGGTTCAACGGCATGGAGTGATCGAGTGACCAAATTTCCGTCTTCATTGACCTCACCCAAATCCGGGTGCGCGGGTTGCCAGCAAAGCGAACCGCTGGGCTTCGATTTTTCCTTCGCCTATCAGCCCATCGTGGATCTGCGTGACGAGTCGGTGTACGCCTACGAGGCACTGGTTCGTGGTGTGGCCGGTGAAGGCGCTTTAACCGTGCTGGATCAGGTTACGGAAGATAATCGCTACCGTTTCGACCAGCTCTGCCGGACTCGCGCCATCGAAGGCGCAGCCGGACTAAATATGCAGACACACTTGTCGATCAACTTCATGCCCAACGCCGTCTATCGTCCAGAGTTATGCATTCGCAGCACCCTGGAGGCTGCCAGGAAACACAATTTCCCGATCGACCGGCTGATTTTCGAAACCCTGGAAAGCGAGCACGTAGATAACTATCGCCATTTGACCAATATTCTGCGTGAATACCGCGAATTCGGCTTCAAGACGGCCATCGACGATTTCGGTGCCGGTTATTCGGGGCTCAATCTGCTGGCCGATTTCCAACCGGATCTGATCAAACTCGACATGTCGCTGATCCGCGATATCGACCGTGACCGTGTTCGTCAGGCTATCGTTCGGGGGATTGTCACAATCTGTGCGGAGTTGAACGTTACAGTCATCGCCGAAGGCATAGAGAGTGCGGGGGAACGGGATTTCCTGGCGGACTGCGGAATATTTCTGATGCAGGGTTTCTGGTTCGCCAGGCCCGCATTCAAAGCGTTGGCCCAAGTGTCCCCTGAAGCGTGGACGCGTTAATCGTTGGTTTTTTCCTTTGAAGACATTTGACCATTTGACCGTTATCGGTCTGCGCGAGTGGGTGGCGCTTCCGGATCTGGGAGTCGCCGGCCTTCGGGCAAAAATCGATACCGGCGCCAGCACCTCCAGCCTGCATGCCACCGACATCGAGCCGTTCGAACGCGACGGTGAGAAGTGGGTGCGCTTTACCGCGCACCTAGGCACCGTCGTGCAGTTGCGCCATCGGCGATGCGAAGCGCCGCTGGTCGCCCGCAAGACCATCAAGAGTTCCAATGGCCAGGCCCAGGTGCGCTACGTGATCAGCACCACGCTGGCCCTGGGTGACAGGGTCTGGCCGATCGAGTTCACCCTCGCCTGCCGCAAGTCCATGCGCTATCGCCTGTTGCTCGGTTCCAAAGCCCTGATCGACGGCCAACTGGTGGTCAATCCGGGCATCAAATATGTACAAGACAAGCCGGTGTTCCCGGTATCTACCTCCTCCACAGGTGTTGCATGAAGATCGCTGTGCTGTCGCGAAATCCGCGTCTGTATTCCACCCGCCGTCTGGTCGAAGCCGGAACCGAACGCGGGCATGAAATGGTGGTGATCGACACCTTGCGCGCCTATATGAACATTGCCAGCCACAAGCCGCAGATCCACTACCGCGGCAAGCCGCTGGAGGGTTTCGATGCAGTGATTCCGCGGATCGGCGCGTCGGTGACGTTTTATGGCTGCGCAGTGTTGCGCCAGTTTGAAATGATGGGGGTGTTTCCGCTCAACGAATCGGTGGCCATCGCCCGCTCCCGGGACAAGCTGCGTTCGCTGCAATTGCTGTCGCGCCGGGGCATCGGCCTGCCGGTGACCGGTTTCGCCCACTCGCCGGATGACATTCCCGACCTGATCGACATGGTCAACGGCGCGCCGCTGGTGATCAAGGTGCTGGAAGGCACCCAGGGAATCGGCGTGGTGTTGTGTGAAACCGCGACGGCGGCAGAGTCGGTGATCGAGGCGTTCATGGGCCTGAAGCAGAACATCATGGTGCAGGAATACATCAAGGAAGCCGGCGGCGCCGACATCCGCTGCTTCGTGGTCGGCGACAAGGTGATCGCGGCGATGAAGCGTCAGGCCAAGCCCGGCGAGTTCCGCTCCAACCTGCACCGTGGCGGCAGCGCCAGCCTGATCAAAATCACCCCGGAAGAACGCATGACTGCGCTGCGTGCAGCCAAGGTCATGGGGCTGACGGTGGCGGGCGTGGATATTCTGCGTTCCAACCACGGGCCGCTGGTGATGGAAGTGAATTCGTCACCGGGTCTGGAAGGGATCGAAACCACCACGGGCAAAAACGTGGCGGGGATCATCATCGAGCACCTTGAGAAGAATGGCGGGCCGAACATGACCCGCACAAAAGGCAAGGGTTGAACCTTGAATCAGGCGGCCGCAAGGCCGCCTGAAACTTAAACCGCGTCTCGCGGCAGCATCAATCCCAATGGCAACCGGACCCGCGCCTCCAGCCCGCCACCGGAGCGGTTGCGCAACTCGACATTGCCGCCGTGCATCGAAGCAATCCGCTTCACAATCGCCAATCCCAGCCCGGTGCCCTTGCCGCCCCGCGCACGATCGCCACGGGTGAACGGGTTGAAGATCGCCTCAAGCTCGGAAGGATCGATCCCCGCACCCCGATCCATTACGCTCAGCACCACGTACGGCGCACTGGTGTCTCCGGAGACATAGGCCGCGACGTCCACGCTGCCGCCGGCATGATTCAAGGCGTTGCCGATCAGGTTGTTCAGCAAACGCTTCATCGACACCCGACGCAGCGGGAACGGCTGGATCGGCTCCAGGCGCAGGCGTACTTTCTCTTCACTCTGGTTGAAGGGCGCCGCCACTTCACGCACCAGATCGCTGAGATCCACTTCCTCCACCGACTCGTCCCGGCCATCGCGAATGAATGCGAGGAACTGGTCGAGGATCGCGTCCATGTCTTCGATGTCTCGGACCATGTCCTCGGTCAGGTCGGTGCGGTCGCCCATTAACTCCAGTGACAGCCGCAAACGGGTCAGCGGTGTGCGCAAGTCATGGGATACCCCCGCGAGCATCAGCTCACGCTCGCGACCGGCCTGCTCGACGTCTTCGGCCATCTGGTTGAAGGCACGATAAACCTCGGCCATTTCGCTGGGGGTATCGCTGATCGGCAGGCGCACGCTACGGCCCTGGCCGAGTTGCCGGGCGGCATATACCAGACGTTTCAACGGTTGGTTGAGCTGGCTGACGAAAATCCACGCCGACGCCGTGGACAGCAAACCGATCGCCAGGAACCAGCCAAGCACGTTCCAGATTTTCTGGCCGCGCAGCGGGTGTGGATACAGCGGGACTTTCAGCCAACCATCGCCGAGACTCGGCGCGCGAACCCACAAGGCCGGCGGCGAGTGCATGCGCAAGCGCACTTCGGTGTCGGCGCCCAGCTCCGCCTGCATCTGCCGCTGGTAGATTTCGCTGTACGGCCAGTGCTGTTCACCTTCCGGCACACCGGCACCAACGACCCGGATCAGGGTTGCGGCATCAGCAATTTTCGCGCGGTTTTCTTCGTCGGCCGCCCAGTAGGCACGCAGCGTCAGGGCGACGCCGTGGCTGTATTGCCGATCCACCAGCACGTCCTCGTTCATCAACAGATAAACCAGGGTCAGTGCCTTGGAAAACAATACGACGATGAGCACCAGCCACAGGGTGCGGGAGAAGAAACTTTGGGGGAACCAGACGGGGGTTTTCATGGATAAGCGCTACACACTTGCAGGAGCGAGCAATGCTCGCATATTGCGGATTGCGAGTCTGCGCGGACGGCATTTCCGACCGTTTCGCGCAGACCCGCTCCTACAAATCACCCATCACTTGGTGGAGTTGCCATCCGGCACGAACACGTAGCCGACACCCCAGACGGTCTGAATGTAACGCGGTTTGGACGGATCGGGTTCGATCATCCGGCGCAGACGAGAAATCTGCACGTCGATGGAACGCTCCAGAGCATCCCACTCGCGGCCACGGGCCAGGTTCATCAGTTTGTCGCGGGTCAGTGGCTGGCGGGCATTCATCACCAGAGCCTTGAGTACCGCAAACTCACCGGTGGTGAGCATGTGCACTTCGTCGCCGCGCTTGAGTTCGCGGGTGGCCAGGGACAGCACGTAATCGCCAAACGTGACGTTTTCTTCTTCACTGCCCGGCGCGCCCGGCACCGGTGCCGCCTGGCGGCGCAATACGGCTTTGACGCGAGCCATCAGCTCGTCCGGGTTGAACGGCTTGGCCAGGTAGTCGTCGGCGCCCAGTTCCAGACCCTTGATACGGCTCAGCTCGTCGCCCTTGGCGGTGAGCATGATGATCGGAATCTGATTGTTCGCACCGCGCAGGCGGCGGCAAGCGGTGAGGCCGTCTTCGCCCGGCAGCATCAGGTCGAGGACGACCAGGTTGAACACCTCACGCGACAGCAGACGATCCATCTGCTCGGTATTCGGTACGGCGCGGGCACGGTAGCCCTTGCTGACGAAAAAGCGTTCCAGCAGGCTGCTCAGCCCCGGATCGTCGTCAACGATGAGAATTTTTTCGCCTTCAGCAGTTTGTGCAGTGCTGCTCATTGGATGCTCCTTTTAGCTCGGCGCGCATTATGGCGTAGCTGCCGTTATACGCACCGTGTGCATTGTTAGCAGATTTTTCCTTCACTGCCAGAAAACCGGGGCTTGTGCCTACAGACTGCGTCGCCCCCGAATGACAGAACGCTGGTTATAATGCGCGGCCTTTTGTGTCAGGCAACGTCTGAATCGTTACCGCAGGTGGCCGCCCCTTATTTTCATGGGCGCCGCAGTAATTGTTCGATTTCACGGGTCAATGGGATGCCTTTTGACCCAGGCAGCGGCCAGCATCAAGCCGCCCCACCAGACTCCGGGCCTTTATTTACGCGCCTGCGAGCCTGCTTTCACAATTTGTCAGGTGGTTTTATGGACAGCATCAACAGCCGCATCGCCGAGGAACTCGGCGTACGCCCACAACAGGTCGAAGCGGCCGTCGCGCTACTCGATGAAGGCTCTACCGTTCCCTTCATCGCCCGTTACCGGAAAGAAGTGACCGGCAGCCTCGATGACACCCAATTGCGTCATCTGGAAGAGCGTCTGCGCTACCTGCGAGAACTCGACGAACGGCGCATCAGCATTCTTTCCAGCATTCAGGAGCAGGGCAAACTCACCCCTGAGCTGGAGCGCGAAATCAAACTCGCCGACACCAAGACCCGCCTCGAAGACTTGTACCTGCCGTACAAACAGAAGCGCCGCACCAAGGGCCAGATTGCCCTGGAAGCCGGCCTCGGCGAGCTGGCCGACGGGCTGTTCAACGATCCGAACCTGGCCCCGGAAACCGAAGCCGCGCGCTTCATCGACGCCGAAAAAGGCGTGGCGGACATCAAGGCTGCGCTGGAAGGCGCCAAGTACATCCTCATGGAGCGTTTCGCCGAAGACGCCAACCTGCTGGAAAAACTGCGCAACTATTTGAAGCAGGAAGCCACCCTCAGTGCCCGCGTGATCGCCGGCAAGGAGGAGGAAGGCGCCAAGTTCCGCGATTACTTCGAACACGACGAACCGCTCAAAGGCGTGCCGTCGCACCGCGCGCTGGCGATTTTCCGTGGCCGCAACGAAGGCATCCTCAGCTGCGCGCTGAAAGTCGGCGAAGAACTGCCGGGCACCCTGCACCCGTGCGAAGGCATGATCGGCCAGCACGTCGGCATTCAGAACCAGAACCGGCCGGCCGACAAATGGCTGGGTGAAGTGGTGCGCTGGACCTGGAAGGTCAAGCTCTACACTCACCTGGAAACCGACCTGCTGGGCGAGTTGCGCGACGGCGCCGAAACCGAAGCGATCAACGTGTTCGCTCACAACCTGCACGACCTGCTGCTGGCCGCCCCGGCCGGCCCGCGCGCCACCCTGGGCCTCGACCCGGGCCTGCGTACCGGTTGCAAGGTTGCGGTGGTCGACTCCACCGGCAAGCTGCTGGATCACACCACGGTTTACCCGCACGTGCCGCACAACAAATGGGATCAGACCATCGCCATCCTGGCCGCCCTGTGCGCCAAGCACTCGGTCGACCTGATCGCCATCGGCAACGGCACCGCCAGCCGTGAAACCGACAAGCTGGCGATCGAGCTGATCAAAAAATACCCGGCGATGAAAATGACCAAAGTCATGGTGTCCGAGGCGGGCGCGTCGGTGTATTCGGCCTCGGAGCTGGCAGCCAAGGAATTCCCGGATCTGGACGTATCGATCCGTGGCGCCGTGTCGATCGCCCGTCGCTTGCAGGATCCGCTGGCCGAACTGGTGAAGATCGATCCGAAATCCATCGGTGTCGGCCAGTACCAGCATGACGTGTCGCAGCTGAAACTGGCGCGCGGCCTGGACGCCGTGGTCGAGGACTGCGTGAACGCCGTGGGTGTGGACGTGAACACCGCGTCCGTGGCGCTGCTCGCGCGGATCTCCGGCCTCAACGCGACCCTGGCGCAGAACATCGTGACTCACCGTGACGAGCACGGCGCGTTCAAGACCCGCGCTGCGTTGAAGAAAGTCGCGCGTCTGGGCGAGAAAACCTTCGAACAGGCCGCCGGCTTCCTGCGCGTGATGAACGGCGACAACCCGCTGGATTCCTCGGCCGTTCACCCGGAAGCCTATCCGCTGGTGCAACGCATCGCCGCTGAAACCGACCGCGACATCCGCTCGCTGATCGGCGACGCCGCGTTCCTCAAGCGCCTGGATCCGAAGAAGTTCACCGACGAGACCTTCGGTCTGCCCACCGTCACCGACATCCTGCAGGAACTGGAAAAGCCGGGCCGCGACCCGCGTCCGGAGTTCAAGACCGCCGAGTTCCAGGAAGGCGTCGAGGACCTGAAGGACCTGCAACTGGGGATGATCCTCGAAGGCGTGGTGACCAACGTCACCGCGTTCGGTGCGTTCGTCGACATCGGCGTGCACCAGGACGGTCTGGTACACATTTCGGCGCTGTCGGAGAAATTCATCAAGGATCCGCGCGAAGCGGTGAAGGCCGGTGATGTGGTGAAAGTGAAGGTCATGGAAGTCGACATCCCGCGCAAACGCGTCGGCCTGTCGATGCGCATGAGCGACACCCCGGGCGAGAAGATCGACGGTGCCCGTGGCTCGCGTCCGGGCTCGGCACCACGCCAGTCGCAGGGTTCGGCGCCACGCAAGGAAAGCACCCCGGCTGCTCCGGTGAATAACGCGATGGCGTCGTTGTTTGCCAACGCCAAGCAGTTGAAGAAACGCTGATGGACATTCCGGCCGGGCTCGTCGAGAGCGCGTTTTTCAAGCTGTTGGGCTGCAGCCTGCACAGCCTGGAAACCGGGGTGGCGCAAGTCGCCCTGGCGCTGGAACCCGAACTGCGCAACCGCGGCGGCAAGCTGCACGGCGGCGCGCTGTTCAGTCTGGTGGATATCGCCATGGGGCTGGCCTGTTCCAGCACCCACGGCTTTGACCAGCAGAGCGCGACCATCGAGTGCAAGATCAACTACATCCGCGCCGTCTCCGAAGGCGAGGTGATGTGCACGGCACGGGTGATCCACCCGGGCCGGCGCACGCTGGTGGTCGAGGCCGATGTGATGCAGGGCGACAAACTGGTCGCAAAAGCGCAAGGCACGTTCGCTGTCCTGTAGATGTTGTTCATCATTTTGAGTTAATTTCGGCGCTGTGATCGCAGCGTCGAGCTTTTCTGTAGGAGCGGGCTTGCCCGCGAAAGCGGTGTGTCAGACAAGTTGATACTGGCTGATACGCCCCATTCGCGGGCAAGCCCGCTCCCACAGGGACTGCGTAATCTTCGCGTGCATCGGCCAGATTCAGGGAGTGAAGTTGGCGTTTCAACGGGGGCTTCAGAGCCCGAAAAACCAGGCGAAAACGCCAGTTTCAACTTCACCCTTGTAGACCGTCCTGCCCACCCCCATATTGGGGCGACTGACGCGTGAAGGAATCCAAATTGAGCGAACTTCTCAACCGCCGCCTGGCTCTGCTCGGCGAGCGCGCTAACCTCTCTCTGCTTGAGCAGTGCCTTCACGGTATCGAACGTGAATGCCTGCGCGTGACCGGCGAAGGCCGCCTCGCCCAAACCCCGCACCCTGAAGCCCTGGGTTCCGCGCTGACCAACGAACAGATCACGACCGACTATTCCGAGTCGCTGCTGGAGTTCATCACGCCCGCCCTGCCAGAGCCTGCCGACACGCTGGCGAGCCTGGACAAGATTCATCGCTTCGCCTACAGCAAGCTCGGCAACGAGTACCTGTGGAGTCCATCGATGCCGTGCCCGTTGCCGGCCGAGGAAGACATCCCGATCGCCTATTACGGCACCTCCAACATCGGTCAGCTCAAGTACGTCTATCGCAAGGGCCTGGCCCTGCGTTACGGCAAGACCATGCAGTGCATCGCCGGGATTCACTACAACTTCTCCCTGCCGGAAAAGCTCTGGCCGTTGCTGAAAGAAGCCGAAGGCTTCGTCGGCACCGACCGGGATTTCCAGTCATCGTCCTATATCGCGCTGATCCGTAATTTCCGCCGCTACAGCTGGCTGCTGATGTACCTGTTCGGTGCCTCGCCGGCACTGGACGCCGGTTTCCTGCGCGGTCGTCCGCATCAGTTGGAACAACTGGATCCGGACACTCTGTACCTGCCTTACGCCACCAGCCTGCGCATGAGCGACCTCGGTTACCAGAGCAACGCCCAGGCCGGCCTGACCCCGTGCTACAACGACCTGGCGAGCTACACCGACAGCCTGCGCAAAGCGGTGGCCACGCCGTACGCGCCGTATGTCGAAGTCGGCACGCACCAGGATGGCGAGTGGGTGCAGCTGAACACCAACATCCTGCAGATCGAAAACGAGTACTACTCGAACATCCGCCCGAAACGCGTGACCTACACCGGCGAGCGGCCGATCCAGGCCTTGATGTCTCGTGGCATTCAGTACGTCGAAGTGCGCTGCCTGGACATCAACCCGTTCCTGCCGATGGGCATCGACCTCACCGAGTCGCGCTTCCTCGACGCGTTCCTGCTGTACTGCGCACTCAACGAAAGCCCGCTGCTGACCAACAACTCCTGCGGCAACGCCACCTCCAACTTCCTCAGCGTGGTCAAGGAAGGTCGCCGTCCGGGCCTGCAATTGCAGCGCGACGGTCAACCGGTCGAGCTGAAGGAATGGGCCGCCGAACTGCTGGAAAAAATCGCTCCGCTGGCGGCGCTGCTGGATCAAAGCCACGGCGGCGATGCCCACAGCAAGGCGCTCGATGCGCAGTTGGCGAAGGTCAAGGATTCGTCGCTGACGCCTTCGGCCCAGGTGCTGGCGGCGATGGCCACGCACAAGGAAAGCTTCGCGCAATTCTCCCTGCGCCAGAGCCAGGCCCACGCCGAGTTCTTCCGCAGCGAGCCGTTGGCGGCTGAAGAACAAGCGAGGTTCGAAGAACTGGCGCGGTCTTCGCTGGCGCAACAGGCTGAGCTGGAACAGAACGAGGTTGGCGATTTCGACGTGTTTGTCGGTGCGTATCAGGCGAGCATTCTGGCGATCAGCAACTGATCGTTTGTCTTTTATTGTTGATCGTTCCCACGCTCTGCGTGGGAATGCCTCAAGGGACGCTCTGCGTCCCAGTGACGCAGAGCGTCACGAGCTGAATTCCCACGCAGAGCGTGGGAACTATCAACCGTCTGCGTGGGAACTATCACCTTCCCTTCCTTAGATTTTTCCGCTCATAAGCTCATTCTAAAAAGTTATTTATTTTTAGTTTCTTAGATCATTTAGTCTCCTTTCACGCCGACGTTCGGTCGCCTGATATGGAGCTTTTCAATGAAACTGAATTTCCCGCTTCGCCTGCTGGCCGTGGCCTCTCTGGCTGCCGCGAGTTTCCTGGCTCAGGCCGCCGACCTCACCGTCGCCTACCAGACCACCGTTGACCCGGCGAAAGTTGCCCAGGCCGATGGCGCCTACGAGAAAGCCACCAAGGCCGACATCAACTGGCGCAAATTCGATAACGGTGCCGACATCATCGCCGCCATCGCATCCGGCGACGTGCAGATCGGCTACCTCGGTTCCAGCCCGCTGACCGCGGCGATCACCCGCAAGGTCCCGGTGGAAACCTTCCTCATCGCCACCCAGATCGGCGCCGCCGAAGCACTGGTCGCCCGCGACGGCTCCGGCATCAAAACCCCGCAGGATCTGGTCGGCAAGAAAATCGCCGTGCCGTTCGTGTCCACCGGTCACTACAGCCTGCTCGCCGCACTGAAGCACTGGAACATCGACCCGTCGAAAGTCACCGTTCTCAACCTCGCCCCACCAGCGATCATTGCCGCGTGGAAACGCGGTGACATCGACGCCACCTACGTTTGGGATCCGGCGCTGGGTGTGGCCAAGGAAAACGGCAAAGTGCTGATCACTTCCGGCGAACTGGCCAAGTTCGGTGCGCCGACCTTCGACGCCTGGATAGTGCGCAAGGACTTCGCCGAGAAGCACCCGGAAATCGTTACCGCTTTCGCCAAGGTCACCCTCGACGCCTACGCCGACTACCGCAAGGATCCTAAAGCCTGGCTGGCCAATCAGAGCAACGTCGACAAGCTGGTGAAGCTCTCGGGCGCCAAGGCCAGCGACATTCCATTGCTGCTGCAGGGCAACGTCTACCCGCTGGCGGCGGATCAGGTCAGCGACCTCGGCGCACCGACCACCAAAGCCATCACCGACACCGCCGCGTTCCTCAAGGAGCAA
Source organism: Pseudomonas sp. MCal1 (assembly GCF_026341415.1). Classification (NCBI taxonomy): domain Bacteria; kingdom Pseudomonadati; phylum Pseudomonadota; class Gammaproteobacteria; order Pseudomonadales; family Pseudomonadaceae; genus Pseudomonas; species Pseudomonas sp. MCal1. The sequence continues at coordinate 162,759 of NZ_JAKUMP010000007.1, read as the reverse complement.
GGCAAGGTCGAAGCGGTACTGCCGGACTACGCGCCGTACGTCAGCGCCAAGTACATCACCAACTGATCGGGAGTTCATTGCGATGGCCTTGCTACAGCTGGAGCGCATCAGCGCACAGTATCCCGGCAGCCCGGAACCGGTTCTGTCCGACATTTCCCTGACCCTCGGCCCTCGGCAATTGCTGGTGGCCCTGGGCCCGTCCGGCAGTGGCAAGACTTCGCTGTTGAACCTGATCGCCGGTTTCGTCGAACCGAGCGCCGGGCGCATCACTCTCGACAACGTGCCGGTCAAAGGCCCGAGCGCCGAGCGCGGCGTGGTATTCCAGGACGACGCCCTGCTGCCCTGGCAGGACGTGCTGGCCAACGTTGCCTTCGGTCTGGAGCTGGCCGGTGTGGCCAGGGACAAACGCGAACAGATCGCCCGGGAAATGCTGGCGCTGGTCGACCTTTGCGGTTTTGAACATCGTCGCATCTGGCAGCTTTCCGGCGGCCAGAAGCAGCGTGTCGGCCTGGCCCGCGCCCTCGCGGCGGACCCGCGTGTGTTGCTGATGGACGAACCCTTCGGCGCCCTCGATGCCTTCACCCGCGAACAGATGCAGGAGCTGTTGCTGCAAGTCTGGCAACGCACCTCCAAACCGGTATTCCTGATCACCCACGACATTGAAGAGGCGGTGTTCCTCGCCACTGACCTGATTCTGCTGGCGCCGAATCCGGGGCAGATCGTCGAGCGCCTGCACCTGGATTTCGGCAAGCGTTACGCCGCCGGCGAATCGGCGCGGGCGATCAAGTCCGATCCACGCTTCATCGAAACCCGCGAACACGTGCTGACAAAAGTGTTCTCGCAACGCAGCGCCGTTCAACGGCAGGAGCGCGCATGAGCAGTTACGACGTTTCCGCCACCGCCGTGAAACCCGCCGCCACGTCGGCGGTGATTCCCGTGCGCCGCAGCCTCAGCATCCGCTGGATCAGCCTGCTGACCCTGTTCGCGTTACTGGTGATCTGGTGGGCCGTCACGGCCACCGGCCTGATCGAGCCGCTGTTCCTGCCGCCACCGTCTGCCGTCCTGCAAAAAGGCTGGTTGCTGGCGACCACGGGCTACATGGACTCGACGTTGTGGCAGCACTTGGGCGCGAGCCTGAGCCGCATTGGCCTGGGCCTCGGTTTCGCGATTCTGACCGCCGTGCCGGTGGGCATTGCCATCGGCGCCAATCGCATCGCCCGTGGCGTGCTCGATCCGCTGATCGAGTTCTACCGGCCGATTCCGCCACTCGCCTATCTGCCGCTGATCGTGATCTGGTGCGGCATCGGCGAGTTGTCGAAAGTGCTGCTGATCTACCTGGCGATTTTTGCCCCGATCGCGATTGCCACCGCCACCGGCGTGCGCACCGTCGACCCGCCCAGACTGCGCGCCGCGCAATCGCTGGGGGCGACTCGCACGCAACTGATTCGCCACGTGATTTTGCCCAGCGCCCTGCCGGACATTCTGACCGGTGTGCGCATTGGTCTGGGTGTCGGCTGGTCGACGCTGGTCGCCGCCGAATTGATCGCAGCCACCAGCGGCCTGGGCTTCATGGTGCAGTCGGCCGCGCAATTCCTGGTCACCGATGTGGTGGTGCTGGGGATTCTGGTCATCGCCCTGATCGCCTTCGCCATGGAAATGGGCCTGCGCGCCCTGCAACGCAAGCTGGTGCCGTGGCACGGCCAGGCCCACTGATTTTTCAGCACTGACTACCCCGACAGTTTCGGGGCCCCGGAATTGAAGAGAACCACCATGAGCAGCCTGAACATCACCCCGTTAAGCTCGGCCCTCGGCGCACAGATCAGCGGCGTCGACATCAGCCAGCCGCTGAACCTGGAACAACGCGACGCCATCGAGCAGGCGCTGCTCAAATACCAGGTGCTGTTCTTCCGCAATCAGCCGATCGAGCCGTCGCAGCAGGCGCGTTTCGCCGCCTACTTCGGCGATCTGCACATTCATCCGATCTACCCGAACGTGCCGGAACAGCCAGAAGTGCTGATCCTCGACACCGCCGTCACCGACGTGCGCGACAACGCGATCTGGCACACCGACGTGACCTTCCTGCCGACCCCGGCCATGGGCGCGGTGCTCAGCGCCAAGCTGTTGCCGGAGTTTGGTGGCGACACGTTGTGGGCCAGCGGCATTGCCGCGTATGAAGCGCTGTCGGCGCCGATGAAGGCAATGCTCGAAGGGTTGACCGCTACGCATGATTTCACCCGCTCGTTTCCGCTGGAGCGCTACGGCAATACCCCGGAAGCACTGGCGCAGTGGGAAGCGGCGCGGCGCAAGAATCCACCGCTGTCGCACCCGGTAATTCGCACACACCCGGTGAGCGGACGGCGTTCGCTGTTCGTCAGTGAAGGGTTCACGTCGAAGATCAATGAGCTGTCGGAAACCGAGAGTGAAGCGGTGCTGAAGTTCTTGTTCGCCCACGCGACACGCCCGGAATTCACCATTCGCTGGCGCTGGCAGAAGGATGACATCGCGTTCTGGGACAACCGCGTGACCCAGCATTACGCGGTGGATGATTACCGTCCGGCGCGGCGGGTGATGCAGCGGGCTACGGTATTGGGGGATGTGCCGTTCTTTAAATAGGCACCGATTTTCCTGGTGCTTGAGCCGTCCTCTTCGCGGGCAAGCCCGCTCCCACAGGTACAGCGGCGTTCACAAGTTTTGTGTACGACTCGGCCCCCTGTGGGAGCGGGCTTGCCCGCGAAAGCGTCAGAGCAGGCGCCGAATGACTCGGCGCCAGTCACTTATTCAGCCGTGGAAGGCTTCTCCCAAAGATTGATCCCGCCCTCTTGGGCAAACCGGTCAATTTCCGCCAGCTCCTGCGCACTGAAGCTCAGGTTCTTCAACGCTTCGACGTTCTCGATAATCTGCTCCGGCCGGCTCGCGCCGATCAGCGCCGAGGTCACTCGCGGATCGCGCAACGTCCACGCCAACGCCAGTTGCGCCAGGCTCTGGCCACGACGCTTGGCGATCTCGTTCAGCGCCCGCACGTGAGCGATGTTGGCCTCGGACAAGTGCGAAGCCTGCAACGAACCACCGCCCGGACGATTGACCCGTGCATCCGCCGGCACGCCGTTGAGGTATTTGTCGGTCAGCAGACCTTGCGCCAGCGGAGTGAACGCAATCACGCCGGTGCCGAGTTCGTCGGTGGTGTCGAGCAGGTCCTTTTCCACCCAGCGGTTGAGCAGGTTGTACGCCGGTTGGTGAATCAACAGCGGCACTTTCCACTCTTTGAGCAACGCGGCGATTTCGCGGGTTTTCACCCCGGAGTACGACGAGATACCGATGTACAACGCCTTGCCTTGCTGCACCGCAGTGGCGAGGGCGCTGGCGGTTTCTTCCAGCGGGGTGTCCGGGTCGAAGCGGTGGGAATAGAAGATATCCACATAGTCCAGACCGAGGCGTTGCAGGCTCTGGTCGAGGCTGGCCAGCACGTATTTGCGCGAACCGCCGCCCTGGCCGTAAGGGCCGGGCCACATGTCCCAACCGGCCTTGCTGGAGATGATCAGTTCATCGCGGTACTGCTTGAAGTCTTCGCGCAGCAGGCGGCCGAAATTGGTCTCGGCGCTGCCGTAGGGCGGGCCGTAGTTGTTGGCCAGGTCGAAGTGGTTGATCCCCAGATCGAACGCGGTACGCAGCAACGCGCGCTGGGTGTCGATCGGCGTGCTGTCGCCGAAGTTGTGCCACAGGCCCAGCGACAGCGCCGGCAGCACCAGACCGCTGCGTCCGACGCGACGGTAAGGGATGGAGTCATAGCGGTTTTCGGCAGCGGTGTAAGTCATCGAATCCTCTCTTGTCGGTCTTGAATCGGGTGTCGATTGCTACGCAAATCTGTTGCCGGGCCGGGCGAGGCCAAGGTTCTGGCGCAAGGTACGGCCCTCGTATTCGGTTCTGAACAGCCCGCGCCGTTGCAGTTCCGGAACCACGCCAATGGCGAAGTCCTCGAGCCCGCCCGGCAGGTGCGGCACCAGCACGTTGAAACCGTCCGCCGCGCCTTGCTCGAACCATTCCTGCAAGCGGTCGGCAATCTGCGCCGGGGTGCCGACGACGCTGTAATGCCCGCGACCGCCGGCGATTCTGCGACCCAGTTCGGCCAGGGTCAGATGCTCCCGGCCGGCCAGTTCGGTCAGCAGTTTCTGTCGACTTTGCTGGCCGCTTTCAGTCAGCGGCAGTTCCGGCAGCGGCCCGTCCAGCGGGTACTTCGACAGATCGAAGTTGCCCAGCATACGCCCAAGCAGGGCGACGCCAACCTCGGGTTCGACCAATTGCTGAAACGTTTCACATTTTTCCTGCGCTTCGGCTTCCGTTTGTCCGACCACGACAAACACGCCGGGCATGATTTTCAGCGAATCGGCGTTGCGTCCGTACTTCGGCAAGCGGCCCTTGAGGTCGGCGTAGAACGCCTGGGCGCTGGCCAACGAGGTCTGCGCGGTGAACACCACTTCGGCCGTCTGCGCCGCCAGTTCACGCCCGGCTTCCGACGAGCCGGCCTGCACAATCACCGGCTGACCCTGTGGCGAACGCGCAACGTTCAACGGGCCCTTGACCCGAAAGTGTTCGCCGACGTGATCCAGCACATGCAGTTTTTCCGGATCGTAATACGCGCCGCTGGCCTTGTCGCGAATGAAGGCATCGTCCTGCCAACTGTCCCAGAGCCCGGTGACCACCTGATGAAATTCCCGGGCGCGGCTGTAGCGTTCGGCATGGCCGATGTGTTCATCGCGGCCGAAACTCTGTGCTTCGGCGGCGTTGTCCGAGGTCACCAGATTCCACCCCGCTCGCCCGCCCGACAGGTGATCGAGCGAGGCGAATTTACGCGCCAAGTGGTAGGGCTCGTTGTAGCTGGTGGTGGCGGTGGCGATCAGGCCGATGTGTTCGGTCACTGCGCTCGAAGCCGAGAGCAACGTCAGCGGTTCGAAGTGATCCGAACGGGCCATGCGGCTGGCGATGTCCTGGGTCGGCGCGGCAACACTGTCGGCGACGAACAAGGTGTCGAACTTCGCTGCCTCGGCAATCTGTGCCAGGCGTTTGTAATGGGCGAAATCCAGCCCGGCGTTGGCGGGTACGTCCGGATGCCGCCACGCAGCAACGTGGTGCCCGGTGGCCATGAGGAACGCGCCGAGTTTCAACTGCCTGCTCATCTCAGAAGTCCTTGCGCAGTTGCACGCCGAAGTAGCGCTCGTCGTCGCGCGGCACAGCGCGGTAGATGTAGTTGCCACCGCTGGCGAGCAATGGCGAATACGTCTTGTCGGTGAGGTTCTTGCCCAGCAACGCCACGCGCCAGCCATTGGAGTAATCGGCCAGTGCCACGCTGGCGTTCCAGAGACCGTAGGCGCCCTGTTTGGTGTCGGCGTTCTGGCTGATGTCGTACTGCACTTCGCTCTGCCAGCTGTAGTCGGTGCCGAGTTCGATATCCAGGCCGTTATCCAGCGCGATGGTGTAGTCGGCCCGCACGTAGCTTTTCCAGTCCGGGCTGAACGGCAGCGGTTTGCCGTTGACGTTGCACGACGCCGCCGCACCGGCCGGGCAGGCGAACTCATCAATCCGGGCGCGGGTGTAGGCCAGCGCGCCGGAGAACTTCAGTTGCTGGGTCGCCTGCAGAGCGAAATCAAGTTCCACACCCTCGGTGCTGACGCTGCCGGCGTTGATTAGCCGAGTTACGACTTGCCCGGCGACGGTGTCGAAGAAGTTCGCCTGATAGTTGTCGTAGTCGCTGTGGAAAACCGCGAGGTTGGTGGTCAGGCGATTATTCCAGCTTGAGGCTTTGATACCCGCCTCCCAGGTGTTGGAGGTTTCCGGTTTCAGCGCTTCGGTGTCGCGCGGCTGCATGTTGAAGAACACGTTGTAGGCCGGGCCTTTGTAGCCGCGCGAGTAAGTCAGATAAGTGGTGACGGTATCGCTCAGGTCGTATTGCAAACCGAGCCGGCCGGACCAACCGTCCTCGTCCACCGAACCGGAACTCCTGGTGGCCGGTTGAATGCCGCTGACGGTGGTGGCGGAAGTGGAAACTCGACGGTGATCGTATTCCAGATCGTCGTGGGTGTAGCGCAGGCCGGCGATGCCACGCAAGTCCGAAGTGAAATTCAGCGTGCTCTCGCCGAACACTGCATAGCTGTCGCTGGTGGTGCTGTAATCGGCAACGCCGCGATCTGTGCGCGTGGTAGTGGTCAGCGTGCGCTGATAGGTCTCGTCATCCTTGCCGTGCATGTAGAACAGGCCGCCGACGTATTCAAGGAACGTCATGGCTACCAACTGCTGCTGGCCTCGAGTTACTTCAGCGCGGAGCAAGAAGAAAACGCGGTACGGGCATTCCTCGGCTGGTCACCGGCGGCGCTGGTGGTGACCAGTCACTTCCACAGTCCGGGCACGGAAAAGATGCTCGCCGAAGCAGATATCCCGGTGATCGAGACCTGGGATTACCAACCGGATCGCGAACCGATTCAGATCGGTTTCTCGCACTTCGAAGTGGGGGTCAACGCCGCTCGTTATTTGCACGGCAAAGGCTATCGGCGAATCGCCTTCGTGCAGAACAGCGCGCCAGGTGACTTCAGCGCACTGGAACGCCGCGACGGTTACGCCGCGACCATGCGTGAATTCGGTCTGGAACCGTGGGTGTTCGCACCGGACGCCGATCACGCCCCGTTCGAGGCCGGCAAGCAAGGAATGGAAGCGCTGATGAACGCCTCACAACGCCCGGACGCCATCATCTACGCCAACGACAACCTCGCCGCCGGCGGCCTGCTCGCCGGGCAACGCGCCGGCCTCAAGATCCCCGAAGACTGCGCCGTCCTCGGCTTCGGCGATTACCCGTTTGCCGAGATGCTGCTGCCGAGCCTGAGCACCATCAAACCGCCGGCGCTGGAGATCGGCGTACTCGCGGCGACGCGGGTGCTGGAAAGCCTGGGCGTGCTGCCGAGCGATGAGGTGCAGCGACTTAATTTGCTGCAATGCCAAGTCATCGAGCGAGAAAGTACCTGACCCAGAATTCTGTAAATCGGCCTTAAGCTGACAATTCACGCAAGGCAGCAGCAGCCAGAAATCCGGAGCGAGAGCTGTAACGCTGATCACGTCGCACAGTCTGGTCAATACGCTCCAGCAACTGCTCCGGGAGCGTAGCGTTGAAGCGCACCGACTTGCCGAAGTAGGGAGTGATATCAAACTCGACTACACCCCAGATACCGCCGGCGTAATCCGGATTCTCGAGATGGGCATCAATGTCCTGAACCCGAGGCAACGGTGCGCCATCAGCGACCAGTCCTTCATAGTGCAAGGCCAGTGCCTCCTGAGTGTTGTCAAATGCTTCGGCTACCGTAGTGCCTGCGGAGAAGCACCCGGGTACATCCGGGATAATCACTCCGTAGTCTGAGTCGGCATCCTTGTGCAGAACGACCGGGAATTTCATGTAAGTGCATCCTTCCTCTGACATGTCCATTAAGGGAATTTCGTTTCCAATGACGGGCTTCATTTCAAACCCGCCTGTTTCAAGATGCTGTTGATCGTTCCCTTGGGAAGATCTGAATCCGGATGCTTGATCGTCACCCTCCCTGGCTTGCCCGGATGTTTGTATTGGTGGTGACTGCCTTTGACGGCGACCAGATACCATCCATCCTCCTCGATCATCCTGATCATTTCCCGACTACGCATTTCCTTCGCCCTGTTCGACAGCAAGAGCTGCGTACTTTAAGAGCTGTCCTTCTTCATCAATACACACCATACACACTTGGAGACATATTAGCCTAGTGGACAGGCGCGTGTTTAATCGCCAGATCGGCGGTGGACGCGCCCTGGCACACAGCTCTCATAAACAGATGTATACGTGGCGAAATGTGTCGATCAGCATGAGCCCGACAGCTGACCTATGCTCAACATGAGCAAAGCCAGGACGACTCCCATCCACAGGTAGATCCCGACCATGCACACCGCAATCATCATCTTCTTCGGCCTGATCCTGCTGGCGCTGATGTTCTACATCGGCGAGCGCATCGGCTTCAGTCGGCAGACGCTGGCCTATGGCTTCGCGGCGTTGTGGCTGGCGTTGACGGTGATCAACGGGGCGGTCGGCGTGGTGCACGCCGGGCAGACGCTGGGGTCGGAGATTGCGATCGGCAGTGCCGTGTTCGGCGTGCCGATTGCGGCGATGGTGTTGTTCATGGTGCTGAGCGCCGAGACCTGAAAACGTCCCGGCGCCCTGCCCCGATCAACGCACCAGATGCAGGAACTGCATGTGCCGTTCGTATTGGTCGAGGATGTCGTTGATGATCTGCTCTTTCGTGTAACCGACCAGATCGTAGTCCTGACTGCCCTCGCTCAGATGCACTTCGGCGCGGTAATAGCGGCGATTGTTGAGCTGCTTGGAGCCCATGCCACCGCGGGCGAACGAAGGAGTGAAGTAGCCGCGCATCTGCACCTGGTAGATGAAAGGGTGCTGCTCGCCGTGACCGATTTCCAGGCTGACGCTGTCGTGCGCCGGATCGGGTTGCGTAACGACATTGAGCCCTTTCTCGGCGAACACGGCCGTCACTTCCTCGATGGCCGGTTTCACCGTGGTGTCCATGAAACGGTACACCTCGTCCCGCGACGGGAAGTGCACGGCCTGACTCAGGCGCTGGCGCCAGCCGCCCTTGCCCCGCCGTGAGCCGGACACCGGCGCCAGCGAATGCAGTTGCGCGATCTGCTTCTGCGACTCCAGATAGAAGGCTTTGTGCAGGCCCCACATCATCAGCAGCAGAATCATCGAGAAGGGCAGCGAGGTCAGCACCACCGCCGACTTCAGCGCATCGATGCTGCCGGAGAACAGCAGCGCACTGGTGATCAGTGCGGTCATCGCGCCCCAGAACACCCGCAGCCATTTCGGCCCGTCTTCATCCGGGTTTCCGCCCTTGGCCGACAGGGTCGAGAGCACCACGGTGCCGGAGTCGGCAGACGTGACGAAGAACACGAAGCTGATAAACACCGTCACCGCAATGACGGTCTTGCTCCACGGGTAGGTTTCCAGCAACAGGTAGAGGGTCATCGACGGGTTGTCGAGGGCCGACATGCCCAGAGCCGACATACCGTGATTGAGCACCTGGTCGATGGCGCTGTTGCCGAAGATCGACATCCACGCCAGGGTGAAACCGAGCGGGATCAGCAGCACGCCGAAGACGAATTCGCGGATGGTCCGGCCACGGGAAATCCGTGCGATGAACAGGCCCACGAACGGCGACCATGCAATCCACCAGGCCCAGTAGAACACCGTCCAGCCGCCGAGCCAGTCGCTCGGTTTGTTGTAGGCGTAGAGGTCGAAACTCTTCATCGGCAACGCGCCGAGGTAGTCGCCCAGATTCTGGATCAGGGTGTTGAGCAGATGCTGTGTGGGGCCGGCGAACAACACGAACAGCAGCAGCGCGCAGGCCAGCAGCATGTTGATGTCGGACATGACCCGCACGCCTTTATCCACACCGGAGACGGCGACGATGATCGCTGCGCCCATCATCAGCGTGATCAGGCCGACCTGAATCCACTGGGTGTGGGCGATGCCGAACAGGTAGTCCAGACCGGAGTTGAGATGGAGCACGCCGAAGCCCATGTCCGCACCGAGGCCGAACACCGTGGCGATGATGCCGAAGCCGTCCACCGCGTAGCCGATGGGGCCGTTGATGCGTTTGCCGATCAGCGGGTACAGCGCCGAACGCAGGGCCAGTGGCAGGTTGTGCCGATAAGCGAAATACGCCAGCGCCATGCCGACAAAGGCGAACACGCCCCAGCCGTGCAGGCCCCAGTGCAGAAACAGAATCTGCATCCCCTGACGCGCCGCTTCAGCCGTGCCGGCCTCGCCTTGCGGCGGCTGGATCATGTGGGTCAGCGGTTCGGACACGCAGAAGAAAAACAGCGTGATGCTGATCCCGGCGGCGAACAGCATGCCGGCCCAGGACAGGTAACTGAATTCGGGTTCGTCGTGGTCGGCACCGAGTTTGATCTTGCCGTAGCCCGACAATGCGGTGACCACCACGAAGATCAGATAGAGGGTCATCGCGAGCATGTAGTACCAGCCGACCGTGTTGGCCGCCCAGTTCTGCGCTTCGAGAAGCCAGGCGCCGGCCTGTTCCGGCATGGCGATGACCGTCAGGCCGAACAGCAGGATCACCGTTGCGGCGAACCAGAACACCGGTGGATTCATGCGTACCAGACCGCTGGCGGGGGTGGAGGATGCACTCATGAACGGTGCACCTCACGGGGTTGGAAAATGGCTGAAATGATCGGACTCAGCAAAGGCAAGCCTCCTGTTGTGAGCGGGCAGCGAACCGCCGGTTTAACTTGAATGAACGTTCAAGTTAAACATGGATAGTACGCTCAGGACTAATCGCAGGGCTCAGCGGTACCTTTCGTACGCTAGCTCAAGGAGGGGTATGACGCTTTAGTGAGAGCGATCGTTCCCGCCTTGCGCGGGAACGATGAGGCGCAAGTGTTACTTCTGTGTCCCGTCATCATGCTGCAGATTGGCCTGGGTCAGGTTGCACCCGGCCGGCACGCTGCGGGTCAGCCAGACGTTGCCGCCGATGGTCGAGCCTTTGCCGATGGTGATCCGCCCGAGAATCGTCGCTCCGGCGTAGATCACCACGTCGTCCTCGACGATCGGATGCCGCGGATGGCCCTTCTGCAACTGGCCGTCCTCGTCCGCCGGGAAGCGTTTGGCGCCGAGGGTCACCGCCTGATAGATCCGAACGCGCTCGCCAATGATCGCGGTCTCGCCGATCACCACTCCCGTCCCGTGATCGATGAAGAAACTGCGGCCGATCTGCGCGCCCGGGTGAATATCGATGCCGGTTGCCGAGTGAGCGATTTCCGAACTGATCCGCGCCAGCAGCGGCAGGCCTGCGCGGTACAAATGGTGAGCCAGACGATGGTGGATCACCGCCAGAATCCCCGGATAGCACAGCAGCACTTCATCGACGCTGCGCGCCGCCGGATCGCCGTGATACGCCGCCAGCACATCGGTGTCGAGCAGACTGCGCAGGCCCGGCAGCGCCAGAGCGAAATCCTGAATGATCCTGGTGGCCTGCGCCTCGACTTCGCTGTCATCCCGGGCGCTGTGGCGGGCGACGTAACGCAGTTCAAGTCGTGCCTGGGCCAGCAACGCATTCAACGCAACATCGAGGGTGTGCCCGACGTAAAAATCTTCGCTCTCTTCACGCAGATCCACCGGCCCCAGCCGCATCGGAAACAGCGCGCCGCACAGGGCTTCAAGGATCTGCGCCATCGCATCACGGGACGGCAATTCGCGCCCGCCCTGCTCGCCGGAAGCACGGCCATTTTGTGCCCGCCACTGATCCCGCGCGGTACGCAGCTGGCTGACGATGGTCTGCAATTGCCAATGGCTGGAACGCTCGCTCACGGTAAAGACTCCTCACGGGCGGCCGGACTGTCTGGCCGCGTCAACGGCGACTACTTTACGGCAAGCCCACGGGCGCGAATTAAGAACCGATAGTGCTGGCTCAAGCACTTTTGGCTATAAGCGATTGGCGGTTGCCCCGGAAAATCGGCGTGCCTATAGTCCTGTGATCTTCCTCCGCCAGTACGGAACCATGTCCACACAACCGATCAAACAACAGCTGCAACGCTTTAACCGCCTCGACCTGCTCGGCCAACCGACCCCACTGGAAAAACTTGAACGCCTGTCCACCTGGCTCGGCCGCGATGTCTACATCAAGCGCGATGACCTGACGCCGCTGGCCATGGGCGGCAACAAGCTGCGCAAGCTTGAATACCTCGCCGCCGATGCCCTCGCCCAAGGCGCCGATACGTTGATCACCGCCGGCGCACTGCAATCGAACCATGTTCGCCAGACCGCTGCGCTGGCCGCGAAACTGGGCCTGGGCTGCGTGGCCCTGCTGGAAAATCCGCTGGGCACCGATGACAGCAACTACACCGGCAACGGCAACCGCCTGCTGCTGGATCTGTTCGACACCAAGGTCGAGCTGGTCGACAACCTCGATAACGCCGACGAACAACTGGCCGCCCTCGCCGTGCGCCTGCGCAGCAACGGCAAGAAGCCGTATCTGGTGCCGATCGGTGGCTCCAACGCCCTCGGCGCGCTGGGTTACGTGCGCGCCGGTCTGGAGCTGGCTGAGCAGATCAAGGACACCGGGCTGCAATTTTCCGCCGTGGTCCTGGCCTCGGGCAGTGCCGGCACCCACAGCGGTCTGGCGTTGGCGTTGAGCGAAGCCCTGCCGCAACTGCCGGTGATCGGCGTAACGGTTTCGCGCAGCGAAGAAGATCAGCGCCCGAAAGTCCAGGGCCTGGCCGAACGCACCGCCGACCTGCTGGGCGTGGCGCTGCCGGACAGCTTCAAGGTCGAGTTGTGGGACGAATACTTCGGCCCGCGCTACGGCGAACCAAATGCCGGGACGCTGTCGGCAGTGAAGCTGCTGGCCAGCCAGGACGCGGTGCTGCTCGATCCGGTCTACACCGGCAAAGCCATGGCCGGGCTGCTCGACGGTATCGGACGCGGGCGCTTCGATGAAGGCCCGATCATCTTCCTGCACACCGGCGGCGCTCCGGCGTTGTTCGCTTACAAGGACTTTCTGTAATTCGAAGCGCGTACCGCAGCGCTCGTTCCCACGCTCTGCGTGGGAATGCAGCCGGGGACGCGGAGCCAGTGAACACTCGCAAAACAACAACAAATATTCCAAAGAAGAATAACAAATGGAAAATTCATTATTTTCCATTCTAAAGGAGCCGTCATATAGTCTCGCCGCAGGCGAATTTCGCGAGAGACGCATAAGCTGCTTTAAGGCAGGATAGCGCTGTCGTCCAATTCCCGGATTCGCCAACTTTCCTTAAGCGTCTTCCATAAGAAAACACAGGGGCTTGTCATGATTCTTTCCGCACTACGTCGAAATCTGCTGGTAGGTTCGCTGGGCCTGGCACTGAGCGCCGGTCTGCTGGGGCAGGCGGTTGCCGGTGAGCAACTGCAACAGATCAAGGACAAAGGCGTTATCAACGTCGGCCTGGAAGGCACTTACCCACCATTCAGCTTCGTTGACGAGAACGGCAAGCTGTCCGGTTTCGAAGTCGAGCTGTCCGAAGCACTGGCCAAGAAGTTGGGCGTGAAGGCCAAGATCCAGCCGACCAAATGGGACGGCATCCTCGCGGCCCTGGAATCCAAACGTCTGGACGTCGTGGTCAATCAGGTGACCATCTCCGACGAGCGCAAGAAGAAATATGACTTCTCCGAGCCGTACACCGTTTCCGGGATTCAGGCGCTGGTGCTGAAAGACAAGGCCGCCGCGCTGAACATCAAGTCCGCCGCTGACCTGTCCGGCAAGAAAGTCGGCGTGGGTCTGGGCACCAACTACGAACAATGGGTCCGCGCCAACGTGCCGGGTGCCGACGTTCGCACCTACGACGATGATCCGACCAAGTTCGCCGACCTGAACAACGGCCGTACCGACGCCATCCTGATCGACCGTCTGGCTGCGCTGGAATATGCCAAGAAAGCGCCGAAAACCGTCGCTGCCGGTGAAGCCTTCTCGCGTCAGGAAGCCGGTATTGCCCTGCGCAAAGGCGAGCCTGAGCTGCTGGCCGCCGTGAACAAGGCCCTCGACGAACTGCGTGCCGACGGCACCCTTGAGAAGCTGTCCACGAAATACTTCAACGCTGACGTCACCAAATAATGGAAGAGGCTTTCCAACTCGCACTGGACTCCGCGCCCTTCCTCTTGAAGGGCGCGTACTACACGGTAATCCTCAGCCTCGGCGGCATGTTCTTCGGCCTGCTGCTGGGCTTTGGCCTGGCGTTGATGCGCCTGTCGCGTTTCAAGTCGGTCAGCTGGCTGGCCCGCATCTACGTGTCGTTCTTTCGCGGCACGCCGTTGCTGGTGCAACTGTTCGTGATCTATTACGGCTTGCCGCAATTGGGCATGGAACTCGACCCGCTGCCGGCGGCGCTGATCGGCTTCTCGCTGAACATGGCCGCCTATGCCTGTGAAATCCTGCGTGCCGCGATCGGTTCGATCGAACGCGGCCAGTGGGAAGCCGCTGCGAGCATCGGCATGACCCGCGCGCAGACCCTGCGCCGGGCCATCCTGCCGCAGGCCATGCGCACGGCCTTGCCGCCGCTGGGCAACAGCTTCATTTCACTGGTCAAGGACACCGCACTGGCCGCCACCATTCAGGTGCCGGAGCTGTTCCGTCAGGCACAACTGATTACCGCCCGGACTTTCGAAGTCTTCACCATGTATCTTGCCGCCGCGCTGATCTACTGGATTCTGGCCACGGTGCTGTCGCACTTCCAGAACAAGCTGGAAGAGCGGGTCAATCGGCACGACCAGGAGTCCTGACCCATGATTGTCGTGGAAAAACTGACAAAGCAGTTCAAGGGTCAAGTCGTGCTCAACGGCATTGATCTGGAGGTGAAGGAAGGCGAGGTCGTGGCCATCATCGGCCCCAGCGGCTCGGGCAAGACCACGTTCCTGCGTTGCCTGAACTTCCTCGAAGAACCCACCAGCGGCCGGATCAAGGTCGGCGAGATCGAGATCGATACCAGCCGCCCGCTGAACCAGCAGCAGAGCCTGGTGCGCAACCTGCGCCAGCATGTGGGCTTCGTGTTCCAGAACTTCAACCTGTTCCCCCACCGCACCGCGCTGGAAAACGTCATCGAAGGCCCGATCGTGGTCAAGAAGACGCCCCGCGATGCAGCCATTGCCCTGGGCAAGAAGCTGCTGGCCAAGGTCGGCCTGGCGGGCAAGGAAGACGCCTACCCACGGCGCCTGTCCGGTGGCCAGCAACAGCGCGTGGCGATTGCCCGGGCGCTGGCGATGGAGCCGGAAGTGATCCTGTTCGACGAGCCGACCTCGGCCCTCGATCCGGAACTGGTGGGTGAAGTGCTGGCGACCATCCGCGGCCTCGCCGAGGAGAAACGCACCATGGTGATCGTCACCCACGAAATGGCGTTCGCCCGCGACGTGGCCAACCGCGTGGTGTTTTTCGATAAAGGCGTGATCGTCGAACAAGGTGAGGCGAAAGCGTTGTTTGCCAATCCGAAAGAAGAACGCACTCGACAGTTCCTCAGCAAGTTCAGAAACAACGGCTGAGCCGCTAACTTTCCTGAACACAAACTTCCATGGATGGAAGTTTTATTTACATCCTTCCTGCCAAGAACTTAATCAATCCATTGCGGTACATATATATGTCCTGCAACAGACCCGGCGTGATTAAAGTCAGCGCCCTTCGAATAGCCAGCTACCCAAACCAATCGACGTCAGAACCGTCAAACCCGGCAAAATCCGTGGCCCGATTCGCCAAGCCGGATAGGTAGAGTGCTTTATCGATGTAGGAGCATTCTGATAAGTCCGTAATTCTTCAATTAAACAATCCTGTCCGTTGACATGCCATTCGGCGAACTTTTATCTAGTCACTCATCGCAACCCGCACATCACCAATACCCAATACCGATCGGCCGAGAAGTCCTGTTTTTTATTACCAGGTCATTCTGGTCTTTTGAACTTTCAGAAACGGATTTCGCTGCAAGGCTTCAAGGAGAGGATTTCATGACCCGCACTTCGCACATCCCCGAACTGGCCGCGCCGCGCCTGGCGCCCTCGCAAACCAACGGCATCAACCTCGCGGCAGCGGCCCGCTTGCGGGTCGATGTACCGCCCTATCCGGACATGGACACCGGCGACTTGATCGAACTTTTCTGGAACAACTGCTATGTCGCCTCTCATGTGCTGACAGCGCAGGATGTCGCTGCCCCGGTCAGCCTGCGAGTGCCGGAAAGCTTCATCGCCAGCGGCTCGTCACGCATCCACTATCGGGTCATGCGGGTGGGTCACGGGCCATCGCTGTCGGCAGCCGCGCGGGTCACGGTGAAGCTCGACTGCCCCGGCGGGCAGCCTCCAGCGCTGTGTGGCGACGAGAACCAGCAACTTGCACCGGTGACATTGCCCGACACCATTCGCCGCAACGGCGTCAACGCGAACCAGATCAGACGCGGCGTGCCGCTGACCATCGAGCCGTATCTGAACATGGCCGAAGACGACGCCATCACCTTGCGCTGGGGCGATGTACGGATGGACCTGGCGCGCATCACCCCGGCCGACATCGGCAAGCCGGTCCAGGTTTGGGTGCCACCGGCGATCATCACCGAAGCCGGTGAAGATCTGCGGCTGGACGTCACCTACTGCATCCTCGACCGGGTCGGCAACAACTCGCGCTGGGCGCCGCCGCGAACGCTGAAAATCGGCTGCGTGAACCCTTACCTCAAGGTGCCGCTCAAGAAAACGCTGAAGGCAGCAGAGCCGCGAGAAAAATGAGCATCGATGGTCGGCGAGGGACAACGTCCTTCGCCGCCGCACGCTTAACCAGACGGACCACGCCCTCTTCTATACATATTCCCAAAAGTTAGTTTATTTAAAATTTATACGCGTTTAGGGTATATGAACCGGACCACCGGACATTCTTTCGTTCGCCGCACTTTTGCGGCGTCTTTCATGAGATGTGAGGTAGGTAACATGGTCCGGAACACAATCACCCCAGTGCAGATCGCCAGGGCATTGCGTGCAGTCAAGGAGCGGCAGTGATGTCCAGTCTGGCAGACGCAAACGTCCAGAGTGACCTGGATATCGCCCCGTTGTTGTTGCCCGCGCAAGTGCTGCGCAACGACGATCAAGCCATCAAGGCCGCCCATGAACTGGCGCAAGTCGCTCGCGTGCAGGCCGCCCAACGTGACCGCCAGCGCAAGCTGCCATGGTCGGAAATCGAACAGTTCACCCGCAGTGGTCTGGGCAGCATCGCCATCCCGCGCGAGTTCGGCGGTCCGCAGGTTTCCTTCGTCACGTTGGCCGAGGTGTTCGCGATCATTTCCGCGGCCGACCCGGCGCTGGGACAAATCCCGCAGAATCAGTTCGGGATCATCAACCTGATCCTCGGCAGCGCCACCGAAGTGCAGAAACAGCAGCTGCTGAAGAGCGTGCTGGAAGGCTGGCGCATCGGTAACGCCGGGCCTGAGCGCGGCACCAAGGACACGCTGGAACTGAAAGCGCGCATCACCGCCGACGGCGATGACTACGTGATCAATGGCCAGAAGTTCTACTCCACTGGCGCCCTCTTCGCCCACTGGGTAGCGGTCAAGGCGCTCAACGACGACGGCAAGCAAGTACTGGCCTTCGTCCGTCGCGGCACGCCGGGCCTGCGCATCGTCGATGACTGGTCGGGATTCGGCCAGCGCACCACCGCCAGCGGCACGATTCTTTTGCACAACGTGCGGGTCGATGCAGGCCTCGTGGTGGATAACTGGAAGATCAACGAAAAGCCCAACACCCAGGGTGCGGTTTCGCAGCTGATTCAAGCGGCCATCGACGCCGGCATCGCCCGTGGCGCCATCGATGACGCCATCGAATTCGTCAAGACCCGCGCCCGGCCGTGGATCGACGCCAGGGTCGAGCGGGCCAGCGATGACCTCTACGTGATCGCCGACATCGGCAAACTGAAAATCGAACTGCACGCCGCCGAAGCATTGCTGCGCAAGGCCGGGCAAGTGCTGGATCAGGTGCACGCCGCGCCACTGACCGCCGAATCCGCCGCCCGCGCTTCGATTGCCGTGGCCGAAGCCAAGGTGCTGACCACCGAGATCTCGCTGCTGGCCAGCGAAAAACTTTTCGAACTGGCCGGCAGCCGCGCCACCCTCGCCGAATTCAACCTCGATCGTCACTGGCGCAACGCCCGGGTCCACACCCTGCACGATCCGGTGCGCTGGAAGTACCACGCGGTCGGCGCTTATTGCCTCAACGGAAAACTTCCGGCTCGCCATTCCTGGATCTGACGACCAGAACACTTTGACCAGATCTCTGGAGAAACACATGACTCTTTCCCACCCCGTCGCGGTCATCACCAGCGACGAGCAAGCCCTGATCGTCGCCAGCGACCTGGCCGAAGATTTCCAGCGCGACAGCAACCTGCGCGACCGCGAACGCCGGCTGCCGCTGCCGGAGCTCGACGTGTTTTCCCGCTCCGGCCTGTGGGGCATCAGCGTGCCCAAGGAATACGGCGGCGCCGGCGTATCCAACGTGACCCTGGCCAAAGTCATCGCCCTGATCGCCCGGGCGGACGGCTCGCTCGGGCAGATTCCACAGAACCATTTCTATGCCCTGGAAGTGCTTCGGGTGAATGGCAGCCACGAGCAGAAACAACGCCTGTACGCCGAAGTCCTCGCCGGCCGGCGCTTCGGCAATGCCCTGGCAGAACTGGGCACCAGGACCGCCCACGACCGAGTCACCAGCCTCAAACGCGACGGCAGCGGCTATCGCATCAACGGCCGCAAGTTCTATGCGACCGGCGCGATCTACGCCCAACGGATTCCAACGTCCGTGGTCGATGAAAACGGCGTGCAGCAACTGGTCTTCGTCCCGCGCGACAGCAAAGGCCTGACCGTGATCGACGACTGGAGCGGCTTCGGCCAGCGCACCACCGGCAGCGGTTCGGTGGTGTTCGAAGACGTGTATGTCGCTGCCGAAGATGTCATCGCGTTCCAGAGTGCTTTCGAACGCCCGACCCCGGTCGGCCCGCTGGCGCAGATCCTTCACGCCGCCATCGACACCGGCATCGCCCGCGCCGCTTACGAAGATGCGCTGCACTTCGTGCGCAGCAAGACCCGGCCATGGATCGATTCGGGCAACGACAAGGCCACCGAAGACCCGCTGACCCTCAAGAGTTTCGGCTATCTGAGCATTCGTCTGCACGCCACCGAAGCCTTGCTCGAACGCGCCGGCGAATACCTCGATGCAGCGCAGGCCGAGACCAACGCCGAGACGGTTGCAGCAGCCTCGATTGCCGTCGCCGAAGCACGGGCGATCAGCACCGAAATATCCCTGGCCGCCGGCAGCACGCTGTTTGAACTGGCCGGCAGCCAGGCCACCCTGATCGAGCACGGCCTCGACCGTCACTGGCGCAACGCCCGGGTGCACACCCTGCACGATCCGGTGCGCTGGAAGTATCACGCGGTGGGCAATTACTACCTCAACGATGAAAACCCTCCGCTGCGAGGGACCATCTGATGAGCAAGAAAAAGATCCTGCTCAATGCGTTCAACATGAACTGCATCGGCCACATCAACCACGGCTTGTGGACTCATCCACGCGACACCTCGACCCAGTACAAGACCCTCGAATACTGGACCGAGCTGGCACAGCTGCTGGAGCGCGGGCTGTTCGACGGGCTGTTCATCGCGGACATCGTCGGCGTGTACGACGTCTATCAGAACTCGGTGGACATCACCCTGAAAGAGTCGATCCAGTTGCCGGTCAACGATCCGCTGCTGCTGGTGTCGGCCATGTCCGCCGTGACCAAAAACCTGGGTTTCGGCCTGACCGCCAACCTCACCTACGAGCCGCCATATCTGTTCGCCCGACGCATGTCGACCCTCGATCACCTGAGCCGCGGGCGGGTGGGCTGGAACATCGTCACCGGTTACCTGGACAGCGCCGCCAAGGCCATGGGCCTGAGCGAACAGGTCGAGCACGACCGGCGTTACGACCAGGCCGACGAGTACCTCGAAGTGCTCTACAAACTCTGGGAAGGCAGTTGGGAAAACGGCGCGGTACTCAACGATCCACAACAGCGGATCTACGCGCAGCCAGACAAGGTGCACAAGGTCGAACACAAGGGCGAGTTCTATCAGGTCGAGGGTTATCACCTGTGCGAACCGTCGCCGCAGCGCACGCCGGTGCTGTTCCAGGCCGGCAGTTCGGATCGCGGTCTGCTGTTCGCCGGGCGTCATGCCGAGTGCGTGTTCATCAGCGGCCAGAACAAGCCATCGACCAAGGTGCAGGTGGACAAGGTCCGCGCCAGCGCCGTCGAAGCGGGTCGCAACCCGGAGGACATCAAGGTGTTCATGGGCCTGAACGTGATCGTCGGCGAGACCGAGGAAGCGGCCTGGGCCAAGCACGCCGAATACCTGAGCTACGCCAGCGCCGAGGCGGGCGTGGCGCATTTTTCGGCGTCCACCGGGATCGATTTTTCCCGCTACGAAATCGACGAGCCGATCCAGTACGTCAAGAGCAACGCGATCCAGTCCGCCACCACGAACCTGCAGAACAACGACTGGACCCGGCGCAAATTGCTCGACCAGCACGCCCTCGGCGGGCGCTACATCACCGTGGTCGGCTCACCGCAACAAGTGGCGGATGAGCTGGAATCGTGGATCGCCGAGACCGGTCTGGACGGCTTCAACCTGACCCGCATCGTCACCCCGGAAAGCTATGTGGATTTCATCGACCTGGTGATTCCCGAACTGCAACGGCGCGGCTCGTACAAGACCGCATACGACACCGGCAGCCTGCGGGAAAAACTGTTTCACGGCGAAGCGCACCTGCCGCAGCAACACACGGGCGCCCACTACCGACACTAACCCTTGCACTGATCGTTCCCACCTCCGCGTGGGAGCGATCAGGCTGATTCAACTGACTGGAAAACCACCATGACCAAGAAACTGCTCTCCCACCCAGTCAAAGCACTGGCCCTGGCCTTCGGCCTGTTCAGCTCGGCGGTGTTCGCCGCCGATGCGCCGTTGAAAATCGGCACCACCGCCGCGTTCGCGATTCCGCTGGAAGCGGCCGTCGAAGAAGCCTCCAAACAGGGCCTGAAAGTGGAACTGGTGGAGTTCACCGACTGGATCGCACCGAACGTCAGCCTCGCCGCCGGTGACATCGACGTGAACTACTTCCAGCACATCCCGTTCCTGGAAAACGCCAAGGCCGCTTCCGGTTTCGACCTGGTGCCGTTCGCGCCGGGCATCATCAACAACGTCGGCCTGTACTCGAAGCAATACAAAAGCTTCGACGAACTGCCTGAGGGCGCCAGCGTCGCCATCGCCAACGACCCGATCAACAGCGGACGCGGTCTGCAACTGTTGGCCAAGGCCGGTCTGATCACCCTGAAACCGGGTGTCGGCTACAAGGCCACCGAAGACGACATCGTCGCCAATCCGAAGAAGATCAAGATCCTCCAGGTCGAAGCCGTGCAACTGGTGCGCGCCTACGACGACGCCGATCTGGTCCAGGGCTACCCGGCCTATATTCGTCTGGCGAAGACTTTCGATGCCGGTTCCGCGCTGCTGTTCGACGGCCTCGATCACAAGGAGTACGTGATTCAGTTCGTGATCCAGCCCAAGAGCCAGAACGACCCGCGCCTGATCAAATTCGTCGATATCTACCAGCATTCGCCGGCCGTTCGCGCGGCGCTGGATAAGGCCCACGGCAAGCTGTACCAGGCCGGTTGGGAAAGCTGAGGATGACGGCAGCCATTCAACGGCGACTGGATCTTCCAGAGTCACCCGCGCTTGCGCAGCGCACCGAACTGCATCCCGAACTGAACCGCGCCCATGTGCGTTTCGTCGGGCTCGGCAAAACCTACGACGGCAAACAAGGCCCGGTCGCGGCCCTGCAAGGCATCGACCTGGCAATCCAGCGCGGTGAAGTGTTCGGCATTATCGGCCGCAGCGGCGCCGGCAAGTCATCGCTGATCCGCACCATCAACCGCCTCGAACAACCGACCTCGGGCCGGGTGTTGATCGATCAGGCGGACATCGGCGAGTACGACGAAGATCGCCTCGTCGCCCTGCGCCGGCGGATCGGCATGATCTTCCAGCACTTCAACCTGATGTCAGCGAAAACGGTGTGGCAGAACGTCGAACTGCCACTGAAAGTCGCCGGCGTCCCGAAGGAGCAACGGGAAAAAAAGGTTCGCGAACTGCTGGAGCTGGTGGGCCTGCAAGCCAAGCACAAGGCGTATCCGGCGCAATTGTCCGGCGGGCAGAAACAGCGCGTCGGCATCGCTCGCGCGCTGGTGCACGACCCGGACATTCTGCTGTGTGACGAAGCCACTTCGGCGCTGGATCCGGAAACCACACAGTCGATCCTCGGCCTGCTGCGCGAGATCAACAAACGCCTGGGCCTGACCATCGTGCTGATCACTCACGAAATGGCGGTGATCCGGGAAATCTGCGACCGCGTCGTCGTGCTGGAACATGGCCGCATCGTCGAACAGGGTCCGGTCTGGGAAGTGTTCGGCAACCCGCAGCACGACGTCAGCCAGACATTGCTCGCGCCACTGCAACATGCCTTGCCCGAAGAGTTGCAGAGCCGTTTGCAGGCGCAACCGTCTTCGTCCGATGCGGCCGTGGTGCTGCGTTTGCAGTTCACCGGCAGCCAGCAGGATGAACCGGATCTGGCCGCGCTGTTCGCCGCCCTCGGTGGTCGGGTGAAATTGCTGCAGGGGGGCGTGGAGCGGATTCAGGGCCATGCACTCGGACAATTGCTGCTGGCAGTCGCGGGATCGAAGCTGAACACCGAGGAACTGCGTCAGCGTGCGGGCCAGTGGGCACAAGGCACGGAGGTGCTGGGTTATGTGGTTTGATCGCTTGCTGCAGGGTTTCATCGACACGTTTCTGATGGTTGGCGTGTCATCGCTGATTGCATTGCTCGCCGGGATTCCCATGGCAGTGATTCTGGTCACCAGCGACAAGGGCGGCATCTACGAGGCGCCAGTGCTCAATCGTGCGTTGGGTGCTTTCGTGAACCTGTTTCGCTCGATTCCGTTCCTGATTCTGATGGTGGCACTGATCCCGTTCACCCGGCTGATCGTCGGCACCACCTACGGTGTCTGGGCGGCCGTTGTGCCGCTGACCATCGCGGCCACGCCGTTTTTTGCGCGGATTGCCGAAGTAAGCCTGCGTGAAGTCGACCACGGCTTGATCGAAGCCGCGCAGGCCATGGGCTGCCGGCGCTGGCACATCGTCTGGCATGTGCTGCTGCCCGAAGCGCTGCCGGGCATCGTCGGCGGGTTCACCATTACGCTGGTGACGATGATCAACTCATCGGCGATGGCCGGAGCGATTGGCGCCGGCGGTCTGGGCGACATCGCCTATCGCTACGGCTATCAGCGCTTCGACAGCCAGATCATGCTGACCGTGATCGTGCTGCTGGTGGCGCTGGTGGCGGTGATTCAACTGGGCGGCGACCGTCTGGCGCGAGGGTTGAACAAGCGCTGAATCCCATGGCGTATAGTCGGCAACATCCATTGCCAGCGCAGCCCGACCATGAAACAGACGCCTATCGATCTGGAACAGATCACCTCCACCACTCTCGGCCACTACAACGCGGTGGCCGAGGATTTTCGTGAAGGCACCCGCGACCATGATGTCAGCCAGAACATCGACGCCCTGCTGCGGCATATTCAGGCTGAAGGGCCGCTTTCCATTCTCGACTTCGGCTGCGGGCCGGGCCGGGACTTGCAGACCTTCACACGAATGGGTCACATCGCCGTCGGCCTCGACGGCGCGGAAAAATTCGCGCAGATGGCTCGAGAGGACAGTGGCTGTGAGGTGTGGTGTCAGGACTTTCTGAAGCTGGATCTGCCGGCAGAACGCTTCGACGGAATCTTCGCCAATGCGGTGCTGTTTCATGTGCCGTTGCAGGAATTGCCACGGGTGTTGAAGCAGTTGCACGGGACACTGAAACCGGGGGGCGTGTTGTTCAGCTCCAATCCTCGCGGGGACAACCGTGAAGGCTGGAACGGGCCGCGTTATGGCTCGTACCACGATCTGGAGGCATGGCGCGGGTTGTTGACCGCTGCCGGATTCGTGGAACTTGAGCATTACTACCGGCCGGCAGGGCTACCTCGGGAGCAGCAGCCATGGCTGGCGAGTGTCTGGCGCAAAACCTGAAACTCAGGGCCTCGCCTCAACCTGAAACCGGGTCGGCGGACTTGCGGGTGAACGCACCGTAAGGCTCCGCCCGGGCAGCGTCTGTCCCTGTACTTCACGCGCCTGAATATCAAAATTGGCCAGCAATCGCGTGCCGTCTTCAAAGGAGGTCTGCTGAACCAGCCGGTCCGCGCTCAACCATTCGAAACCGGTGAGCGCCTGGGTCGCCAGACGTTCATGCAAAGGCCGGAAGAACGCATCCTGACGGGCAATCTGCGGCAATCGCTGTGCAAGCGTGTCAGCACTGAGGTGATACAGCGGCGCAACGTTGTAGAGCAACTGTGCGAGTTCGTTGTCCGCCCGTACATTGGTCAGTTTCAGACTATCGAACAGCCAATGGTGGGACGTGATGACCGACCCATGGAACACCGCCTGATACAACGGCAAACGGCTGGCCGGGTCAAAGTGAATACGCCGCAAAGACTCTTTGATCGGCACAGGTTTGAAGAAAACCTCTGGCTGCTCCGGCGGATACCACTTGCCTGCAAAGTACCTGGATTCGGGGTTCTTGCTCATTTCGACGTCACCCCAACCGATCACCGGGGTCTGCATGCCATGGGTGAACAACACGCCTTGCGCGGTCGTTGCGTTGCCATCCTCTGAACCGGTGGGCAGTTTCAACACTTCATTGATCCAGCGTGATGCCCCGATGTTGCCTTCGGCATTCTGGGCCTGGGTCATCGTTGCCCCGGGTCGGTAGCTGTCGAACAGCATGCCGGTGGCATAGGCATCGAGAAACCAGCTGTTGAAACCGGCGGCGTCGCGAATCGCCGCGACCCGCTGTTCAAGCAACGGCCGCACGCAACGGGGATCGGTGTAATGCCCCGATTGCTGGAAGCCGCTTTTCAGCGTTCCGTCGCTCTTTACGACTGCGCATTCAAGATTTGCCTTGTCCCCCAGATGGGCCGTGGTCCAGTCAGGGTTTTCATTGCGGCTCAGCGCCGTTTCATAGGAGTCATACGGTGCGATCAGATAACCCGCCGCCACGCCGGCCTTGATCGCCTCGGGGTGCCACAGGCCACCTTCCCAGCCTTCGCCCAATCCCACCCACAGACGCGACAGACCGGCATTCTGTACTTGCCTGATCGTTTCCAATGACAAGGTGCTGCCCCAGCGCTCGGGCTCGGGGGTCAGCGCTTCACCGAGTGAAGCTGCCACTTGCGCGCGCACATCAGCGTAACCGCTCGCCAGCGCCTGCATGTCCGGCACGGCACGGGCCTGCCAGGTCTTGCGCGCCAGCGTATTCAAGGCGTGGTTGAGACTGCGCAGAAGCACTTTTTTCTGATAACCGTTCAACACCGTGCCACTGGCAAGGATCTGCAACGCCTCATGATCCATTCCCGCTTTCAGTTCACGGATCAACGCATCACCCCCGCGCAAGGTGTCGAGCAGCAAGGGCCAACTGCGTACATCCCTGGCGCCCAGCAGGTCGTTGCCCCACAGGTACAGATGACTGGCGCCCAACAGCCGCTTCGCCTCAGGTGTTTTTTCGAATTTGCTGTTCAAGCTTTCATGGCGACCGTTATCGATCAGCCACTGCCGGTAGCGTTTGGCGCCAGCCAACGGGTCGGCCGCCCCGAGAAACAGGGTGAATGTCATTGGTGTGGACGGCTCGAGCGGGGTGAAACGATGCCGGGCGGACAGTGCCAGAGCCTTGCCCTGGTCGCTGAACAGCAGCCGATTGTTGTAGGGATTGGTCATCAGCCAATGCAGGCTGAACCCGTCATGTTCAACGCCCCAGAGCGGCAAGCTCAGATCCTGAGTGGTATTGAATTCCCCCTGACTCAACAGAAAGGCCTGCCATACCGGATCGCCACGCGGCACATAGTGCCCCTCGGCCAGAGGCCAGATCAGCGCCTTGCCCAGCGCGCTGGCGGGCTGATGGAGAAATTCCAGTTCTGCCGGCTCACGCGCCTTGATCGAGAAGGACAGATCACGTTGATCGAGCGTGGCGCTGAGGGTCCAGGCCCCGCCATCCCATTGCCAGTCGATGCGGTTGTCGCGTCTGCTCAACTGACTGACTTTGTGTGGGGCAATCCCCGCCGATGCCTGCACCGTCTCGCCGCCGGCCGGGGTGACACGGACAGCCAGCGTTGCAGGATCGAGTTGCACGCGCCACAGCGAGTTTTCCAATGACGTGTCGGCCCATGACAGGGATGAAACGCACAATCCGGCAATCAGCAATAGCGCGCGCAGCCAGCGAATAACGGTAGACATCAGACGTCCCTTCTCCCAAAGGATCGGGGACGTTAACTGAATACGCCGACGCTGTAAGTCAGACCCTTCGCAAATATGTAACAAGCCTGCTTAATGGGCCGATGTCGAAGCGTCCTTCTTCGGCTCGCGAATCTTGTACCAGGCCACATACAGCGCCGGCAGAAACAGCAGTGTCAGCAGGGTCGCCACCACAATCCCGCCGATCATCGCGTAGGCCATCGGCCCCCAGAACACTTCCCGGGCGATCGGGATCATGCCCATGCTCGCCGCCGCAGCGGTCAGCAGAATCGGCCGGCGTCGGTGCTCGGTCGCTTCCACCACTGCATCCCAGGGCGAGTAGCCTTTGCGCTCGAATTCGTCGATCTGGGTCACGAGGATCACCGAGTTGCGGATGATGATGCCGATCAACGCCAGAATCCCGAGGATGGCCACGAAGCCCATCGGCGTACCGGTCGGCACCAGCGCCAGCACCACGCCGATCAACCCCAGCGGCGCGACGCTGGCCACCAGGAACAGCTTCTGCACACTGTGCAGCTGGATCATCAGGAAAGTCGCCATCAGGAACAGCATCAACGGCAACACCTTGGCGATCGGCCCTTGCGCCTTGCCACTTTCCTCGACCGTACCGCCAGTGGCGACCTTGTAGCCCACAGGCAGTTTTTCGGCGAAGGCATCAATGGACGGCTTGAGGATTTTCACCAGATCGGTCGGCTGAATCTCGTCACGCACCGACGCCTTGATGGTGATGGTCGGCAGGCGATCACGACGCCACACCAGCGGCTGCTCCAGCTCATAACGAACCGTGGCGAAGGCCAGCAGTGGAATCGACGTGCCGTTGGGCGTAACGATTTGCAGGTTCTGCAGGGTTTCCGGCGTACCGCGCTCGGAATCCACAGCCCGACCGACCACGTTGATCAGGTAGATATCGTCGTCGACCTGGGTCAGCGGCGCGCCACTGACGATGCCGTTCATCAGGTTCGCCACGTCTTCGGACGACAGGCCGAGCTGGCGCGCCTTGTCCTGGGCGATGTCGATTCGCAGGACTTTGCCAGGCTCGTTCCAGTCGTAAATGATCTCGCCGATGTGCTCGTTCTTGTCCAGTTCAGTCGCCAGGTCGATGGCGTGCTTGCGCACCTGATCAATGTCCTTGCCGCTGATCCGGTACTGGATCGGACGTCCCACCGGCGGGCCCATTTCCAGCGCCTGCACGTAGCTGCCGATGCCGACGAAATCCTTGTGCAGACGTTCGCGCAGGCGCTTGCTCAGCGCCTCGCGGGCTTCGAAGTCTTTGCTGACGATCACCAGTTGCGCGTAGTACGGGTTCTGCAATTGCTGGTCGAGCGGCAGGTAGAAACGAATCGCACCCTGGCCGATGTAGGTGCTCCAGCGCACGATGTCCGCATCGCCCTTGAGCGTGGCCTCGAGTTTGTCGACGGCCTTGCGGGTTTCGTCGATCGAGGCGTTTTGCGGCAGGTTGAGGTCGACCAGGATTTCCGGCCGGTCCGAGGACGGAAAAAACTGATTCTGCACAAACCGCATGCAGAACACCGCCAGCACAAACAACAGCACGGTGATGCCGATGGCCCACCATCGATTGCGCATGCACCACAGCAAACCGCCATTGAATGCGCGGCCGACGCGTCCCGGTTCGGCTTCATGGGGTTTCACGTTGGTGCTGAGAATGTGCACGCCGATCACCGGGGCGAAGAACACCGCCACGATCCAGGACACGATCATCGCCACGGCAATCACCGCGAACAGCGTGAAGGTGTACTCGCCGGCCGAGCTGGCGTTGAGACCGATGGGGACGAAACCGGCGACCGTCACCAGCGTACCGGTGAGCATCGGGAACGCGGTCGAGGTGTAGGCGAATGTCGCGGCCTCTTCCTTGCTCTCGCCCATTTCCAGGCGCGTGACCATCATTTCCACGGTGATCATCGCGTCGTCCACCAACAAGCCGAGGGCAATGATCAGAGCACCGAGGGAAATCCGCTGCATGGTGATGCCGCTGTACTCCATGAACACAAACACCATCGCCAGCACCAGCGGAATCGAGCACGCCACCACCAGCCCGGCGCGCACCCCGAGGCTGATGAAGCTGACCACCAGCACGATCACCACCGCTTCGAACAGCGCGCTGGTGAAGCCGCCGACGGCTTCCTCTACCACCACCGCCTGATCGGACACCGTGTGCACACCCACGCCCACCGGCAGATCCGCCGTCACTTCATCAATGCGTTTGTGCAGGGCCTTGCCGAACTCCTGAACGTTGCCGCCCTTCTGCATGGCAATCGCCAGACCGATCGCCGGCTTGCCGTCGAAGCGGAACTCGGGGGTGGCCGGGTCGACGTAACCACGGGTGATTTCGGCGATATCGGCCAGGCGATAGAAGCGGTCGTTGAGTTTGAGATTGACCTCGGCCAGATCTTTCTCCGAAGCGAACTGCCCGGACGTTCTCACCGAAATCCGCTCGGGGCCCGCCTCGATCACACCGGCCGGAGTCACCGCGTTCTGCGATTGCAGGCTCTGCACGACTTGTCGTTGATCGATGCCCAGCGCCGCCAGTTTGCGGGTCGAGAAGTTCAGGTAAATCACTTCATCCTGCTGGCCGATCATCTCGATCTTGCCCAGCCCCGGCACGCTGCGGATCTCGGCCCGCGCCTGTTCCACGTAATCGCGTAACTGGCGCATGGTCAGGCCGTCGGCGGTGAAGGCGTACACCGAACCGAACACGTCACCGAATTCGTCGTTGAATCCCGGCCCTTGAATGCCTTGAGGAAACTGCCCGCGAATATCGTCGATCTTCTTGCGCACCTGGTACCAGATTTGCGGTATGTCCTTGGCACTGGTG
The DNA here is from genome assembly GCF_026341415.1 of Pseudomonas sp. MCal1. NCBI lineage: Bacteria > Pseudomonadati > Pseudomonadota > Gammaproteobacteria > Pseudomonadales > Pseudomonadaceae > Pseudomonas > Pseudomonas sp. MCal1. The sequence goes on along the minus strand of NZ_JAKUMP010000007.1, from coordinate 133,922 downwards.
GTGTCGCGCAGGTACACGTAGACCGTCGATTCGCCGGGGCGCGTGTAGCTTTTCACGTAGTCGAGGGAATCGAGTTCCTCGAGTTTTTTCTCGATGCGGTCGGTGACCTGCTTGAGGGTTTCCTCTTGAGTCGCACCTGGCCATCTGGTCTGGATCACCATGGTCTTGATGGTGAACGAAGGGTCTTCCTCGCGCCCCAGATTGAAGTAGGAAAACACCCCCATGAGCAATGCCACGAACATCAGATACCAGACGAAAGACTGATGCTTGAGGGCCCATTCGGAGAGATTGAAAGAGCCTTTCATTGACTGTCCTCGTCAAGTTTCACGGATTGTCCGGGTTTGAGGCTGTTGACGCCGGCGCTGACCACGCGCTCGCCGTTCTTCACGCCCCCCGCGAGCACCACGCTGCTGTCGGTGCGGCTGATCACGCTGACGTCGCGCGGGTTGACGGTTTTGCTCTGGGTGTCGATGACCCAGATTCGCGGTTTGCCGTCGACCTCCTGCAACGCCGTGGCTGGTAATTCGATACGCGGCTTGATCGCCGAGCTGAGGGTGACGCTGATCGCCGTGCCGAGGCGGAAGCCGTCGGGCGTATTGGCCAGGGTCAGCCGTGCGCGTCGGGTGCGCGTCGCACTTTGTGCCTGCGGTTCGATCTCGCGCAGGGTCGCCGTGGTGTTGATACTCGGGTCGAGTTGCCCGGCCACCAGAAACACCACGTCGGGCGGGATCTCATCGACCAGGGTGTCGGGCAGATCGATCACGGCTTCCTTGATGTCCGGTTGCGCCAGGGTCACCACCTGTTGGCCCGCCGTCACCACTTGCCCGGCCTCCGCATTCCACGCGGTCACCACGGCTTTGTGATCCGAACGCAACTCGGTGTAGTCGAGTTGATCCTTGCTTTGTTTGACTGCCGCCCGCGCCTGATCCAGCGAAGCCTGGGTGGTTTTCAGGTCAGTCATGGCAATGTCCAGCTGCGCCTGCGCGCCCACGCCCCGGTCGAACAGCGCTTGCTGACGGCGGGCGTTGGCCTGAGCGTTGATCAGCTGTGCCTGAACCCTGGCCAGGTCGCCCTGGGCCGAACGCAACTGGTTCTGCTGATCGGACGGATCGAGGGTGGCGAGCAGCGTGCCCTTTTGCACCTCGGTGCCGACATCGACGTTGCGGCTGGCAATGCGCCCGCCGACGCGAAAACCGGTGTTGCTTTCATAGCGCGCCTGAATGCTGCCGGCGAAACGCCCGAGGTTTTCCTCGTTCATCGCCTCGACCTTGACCGACAACACCGGCCGTACCGGCTCCGGCGGTGGCTCGCTTTTCGAACAGGCGGCCAGCAACACGCCAATGGAAATCAGCCCCAGACGCTTCATGGCTGCGCTCCCGGTTGCAGGCCCTTGTAGGTGTTTTCGGCAATTTCGACCTTCATGCCCGGATGCAGCAATTGCCCACCCGCGACAATGACTTTTTCCCCGCCCTTGAGACCTTCGCTGATGATGACCTTGCCGATCAGGTAGCGGCCGACGGTGACGTTGTGCAGCTGCGCTTCACCGTTATCGTCGACCATCCACACCGCTGGATCGCTGACGTTCTTGGTCAGCGCCGACCACGGTAATTCAACGGCCGACTTGCCAGTGCCCTTGGCCGTAGCGCTCACCACCGAGCCCAGTTGCATCCCCTGCGGCAGGCTGTCGAGGCTGACCTTGACCTGCACCGTGCCAGACTGCGCGGACACCGCCGGGGTGATTTCGCGCACGGTACCGGTGGTCTTGATGGCGGGGTTGTCGAGCAGGCTCACGACGATCGAACGTTCCGCCGGCCGCTCGGCCAGCAGGGACTCGTACACGTTGAACACGGCGTCGCGGTCGCCGTCCCGGGCCAGGCTGAAAATCGGCGCTGTGGCCTGAACCACTTGGCCGACTTCGGCCTGACGCTCGGTGATGACACCTGGCGCATCAGCGATCAGCGAGGTGTAGCTCAATTGATCCCTGGCGTTGGCCAACTGCGCCTGGGCCGCGCTCAGGGCACTCTGGCTGCTGCGCAATGCGGCCTGCGCGGAATCGTATTCGCTCTGGCTGGTGTAGCCCTTGGGCAAGAGTTTCTGTTGGCGGACGAACGCGGCGGCGCTCTGTTTGACCCGCGCCTGCTCGGCCAGCACCTGGGCCTGGGCGGAATCGACGTTGGTCTGCAAATCCTTCGGATCGAGTTTGGCCAGCACTTGTCTGGCGGAGACGCGGTCACCGACATCGACCATGCGCTGAATGATCTTGCCGCCGACGCGGAACGACAGTTCGGTCTGCACCCGCGCCTGAACATCGCCGGTGAGGGTCACGGCGGCGGCGTAATTGACGGGGCTCACTTCCTGGACGAAGACCCGGGGCAGGTACTCTTCGGGCGCCTTTTTCTCGCCGCATGCGCTCAACAAAGCGAAAAGACTCAGCATGACCGCTGTTTTCAATCCGGGACTCGCCATGCAGACTCCTTCCTGTGTACGAACGTGCAAGTGACGATACGACTGTGAGCTTAGAACAGGGTTCAACCTTCGTCCGCGCGATACAGGCATTTCTGTGCAGCGAGTATCCTGACCCGGATTTCGGGGCACCCAAGAAGGATTTTCATGCTCAAGACCCTCGCGGTAGCCAATTACCGCTCGATCAATAAATTGGTGATTCCGCTGGGCCGTCTTAACCTGATCACCGGCCCCAACGGCAGCGGCAAGTCCAACCTGTACCGGGCGCTGCGGCTGCTGGCGGAAACTGCTCAGGGCGGCGTGGTCAATGCGCTGGCCCGCGAGGGTGGGCTGGATTCGACCTTCTGGGCCGGGCCGGAAACCATCACCCGGCGCATGCGCAACGGCGAGGTGCCGATCCAGTCCACCGTGCGCCGGGGCGTCAAACGCCTGCGCCTGGGCTTTGCCGGCGAGGACTTCAGCTATTCGATCGCCTTGGGATTGCCGGAGCCGAGTCTTTCGTTCTTCTCCCTCGACCCGGAAATCAAAAAGGAATGCATCTGGGCCGGCCCGCTGTATCGTCCGGCGAGTTTGCTGGTGGATCGCGACGGGCGGATGATCCGTGTCCGTGACGGCCGCAGCTGGGACGTGCTGGCCCAGCACACACCGAACTTCGACAGCCTGTTCGATCAGGTCGGCAGCCTGCGCAGCTCGCCGGAAGTGTTCCAGATGCGCGAGTTCATCCGCCGCTGGCGCTTCTACGATCACTTTCGCAGCGACGCCGACGCCCCGGTGCGCCAGCCGCAACTGGGCACCCGCACGCCGGTGCTGCATCACGACGGGCGAGATCTGGCAGCCGCGTTGCAGACGATCCGCGAGATCGGCGATCCCGACGCGTTGCAGTCCGCGATCAGTGATGCGTTTCCCGGCGCACGGCTGAATATTGCACCGCTGGCGGGCGGCCGCTTTGCCATCGAGTTTTTTCAGGAGGGTTTGTTGCGACCGTTGTCGGCGGCGGAACTGTCGGATGGCACATTGCGTTATCTGCTGCTGGTCGCCGCGCTGCTGACGCCTCGCCCGCCGTCGCTGATGGTGCTGAACGAACCGGAAACCAGCCTGCATCCGGACCTGCTGCCGGCGCTGGCGCGCTTGATTATCCGCGTGTCGGAGCAGTGTCAGGTGTGGGTGGTATCCCATGCCCGGCGGTTGATTTCGGCGCTGCAGCAAGACCCGGAATGCAATTGCATCGTGCTGGAAAAAACCCTCGGCCAGACCGGGATCGTCGGGCAGAGGGTTCTGGATGAGCCGGCGTGGAGTTGGCCTGATTAGCCCTGCCAGCCAAGAGCCCATCATCGGAAAACCGCCCGCCTGGCCATCTCCCAGTCAGCGCTTCGACGTCGGAGAACTTCTTCAGGAACTGCTGCGCGGGATTTGCCCCGACAGAATAAGAAAGCTATTTTTCCTTCCGCTGTAGGACGGATCTTTTTTTCATGAAGGCCCTCCAAGGACGAACAGCTTTTGGCCAGACTCCCCCGGCCAAACCATAACAAGGAAGAGAACATGGACGTAAAAGTGCCGCAGCGACCGGACCCGCAGGACTTCGTGAAATGGCTGGTGGCTTTGCGCAGGGCGCTGAAAACCAGCGCTGCCTGAGTGACCCACGCCCCAAACAAAACGCCGATGACCATCGCTGGTCATCGGCGTTTTTTTCAGCCTTGAAGAGGGTTGCTGTTGCGTCGGATCAGAACGCCGGCAGTACCGCGCCGTCGTACTTCTTCTCGATGAACGCTTTGACTTCAGGGCTGGTCAGGGCAGCGGCCAGTTTCTTGATGGCATCGCTGTTCTTGTTGTCTTCACGGGCGACCAGGAAGTTCACGTAAGGCGAATCCGCGCCTTCGATCACCAGGGCGTCCTTGGTCGGGTTCAGCTTGGCTTCCAGCGCATAGTTGGTGTTGATCATGTCCAGATCGACTTCTTTCAGAACACGCGGCAGCAGGGCCGACTCCAGTTCCTTGAACTTGAAGTTGTGCGGGTTCTTGGCGATGTCTTTTGGCGTGGCCAGGGCGCTCTTCGGATCTTTCAGCTCGATCAGGCCGGCCTTCTGCAGCAGGATCAGTGCGCGACCGCTGTTGCTGCCTTCGTTCGGAATGGCGATGGTGGCGCCGTCAGGCAATTCGGCCAGGGTCTTGTACTTGCTCGAGTAACCACCGAACGGTTCAACGTGAACGCCTTGCACGGTTACCAGGTACTTGGCCTTGTCGTCCTTGTATTTGCCCTGGTTGAAGCTGTTCAGGTACGGCAGAGTCTGGAAGTAGTTGGCGTCCAGACGCTTCTCGCCCACTTGTACGTTCGGCTGAACGTAGTCGGTGAAGACTTTGATTTCCAGATCCACGCCTTCTTTGGCGAGGGTCGGTTTGATCAGTTCGAGGATCTCGGCGTGCGGCACTGGCGTCGCGGCCACCACCAGTTTCTCGCCGGCCTGGGCCAGGGAAGCAGTCAGAGCAGCCGCCAATGCGGTAAACAACAGAACCTTTTTCATGCAGTGTCCTTATCGAAAATCGGTCGTCATCGACGACGGCATTAATACGTGTGCCAGCGATGTGCTACTGCTGGCGTGAAGCGGACAATACCGGGATTTTTTATTCCCGGACAATAACGTTTATTCAGCTTCATATTCCATTTTGTTCATGTTGAACAAAATGGTTACAACGCCTCGCTCAGACTCAACAGCAATTCTTTCAATGCCTTACGTTCGTCGGCGGTGCCATTGAGGCTGATGCTCGCCGCCTGACGCTCGATCTGAACCAGCGGCCCAGACACCTCGGGCAGGTTCAGGTGCTCCGGCAGGATTTCGTCGCCGGTGCTCACCAGCAGCGCAAAATGAATGACATTTTCCAGCTCCCGAGTGTTGCCCGGCCAACTGTGTTGTTCCAGCACCTGCTGCGCCGCTTCGCTTATCAGCGGCACCGGCAGATCGAGGCGCTGGCTGTAGATGCCGAGGAAGTACTCGGCCAGCGACAGAATGTCGCCGACCCGCGCGCGCAGTGCCGGCAGTTCCAGTTGCCCTTCGCTGAGATAGTGATAAAGCCGCTCGTGGAATTTCCCCGCCGCCACCGCTTGCGCCAGATCGATGCTGGTCGCCGCCACCAGGCGTACGTCCACAGGGCTTGGTTGATGAGCACCGACGCGGGTGACTTCGTGGTTTTCCAGGGCGGCAAGCAACTTGATCTGGATCGGCAGTGGAAGGTCGCCGATTTCGTCCAGGTACAAGGTGCCGCCGTTGGCCGAGCCGAACCAGCCAGCGCGGCTGCTGGCCGAACCGCTGTAACTGCCGGCGGCGTAGCCGAACAATTCGGCATCGGCGTAGGTCGGGCTGATCGCACCGCAATTGACCGAGACAAACAGCCCGCTGCGATCACTGGCACGGTGGATGTGGCGGGCGAGCAATTCCTTGCCGGTGCCGGTCTCACCGCGAATCAACACCGAGATCGAGCGCGGTGCGAGTTGGGCCATTTCCTCGCGCAACTGGCGTGAGCGCGGATCGACGAACACCAGCGCCTTGGCGCGAATGCTCAGGGGACTTTTTTCCGCATCGGGAAAGGTCAGCAACGGCTGACCGAAGGTTTCAAAACTCATGGCAGACTCCCGCCCCAAATCGCCGGGAGACGGGGGCGTTGAAAAAAAAATGGGTCAGGCACGGCGCCGGGCGTGGTGTTCCATGCGGTTTTGCAGGCGATACAGATAAGCGAATCCCTGCTCCCAGCGTTGATGCCCGGACTTCACGTTGATATGGCCGGCGCCTGCGAGAATCCCCGCCTCGGCGCCCCAGTTGCGCGCCAGTTCCAGCGCACGCGGCGCGCTGACGGCGGCGTCGTTGTCGGAGCTGACGACCTGGCTCGGGAACGGCAACAGATCGGTCGGAATCGGTGCGAAATTGCGCAGTGCCGGCGCGCAAGCCGGGCGTTCGACATCCGCCGGAGCGACCAGCAGCGCGCCGCGCACCTGACGCAGGTGATGCAGCGGCGCGGTGGCCGCCCAGTGCGCCACGGTGATGCAGCCCAGGCTGTGCGCGATGAGAATCACCGGCGAGCTGTCGGCGGCAATCGCCTCGGCCAGCGCCGCGACCCAGTCTTCACGACGCGGCGTCAGCCAGTCGGCCTGCTCCACCCGCGCGCTGTTCGGCAGGCTGTTTTGCCAGTGGGTTTGCCAATGATCTTCTGGCGATCCTTGCCAGCCCGGCACAATTAGATAGCGGATTGATTCGTTGCGCATGGGGGAGCTCTCCTGCGTCGTGTCTGTTCCTGAACGAGTATAGGGACGGGATTTATATTCGTTAAGGAATAAGAAGCTATTTATTAAGACCCTAAACGAATATCAAGCAACGAACAAAAAAGGGGCCGCACCCTGCCAAGGAGACGGCCCCGGAAAAACGTCAAACCCTTATCGTGCAGTGATCACCGACAGCCTGGTGATGCCCGCCCGCTCAATCGAAGCCATGGCTCGCGCCACTTCGCCGTAATTCACCCCGTTGTCGGCCTGCAATTGCACGCGCACTTCCGGGTCCTTGGCCTTGGCCGATTTGAGGTTGAACTCCAGCAAATCCGTCTGGATTTCGTCCTTGTTGATAAACAGTTTTCCCGTACCGTCGATGCTCACCACCAACGGGTCTTTCTGCTCGACCGGTGCCACCGCTTCGGTTTTCGGCAGGTTGATCGGTATCGCGTTGGTCAGCAGCGGCGCGGTGACGATGAACACCACCAGCAGCACCAGCATCACGTCCACCAGCGGCGTCACGTTGATCTCGCTCAGCACCTCGTCGCTGTCTTGCGTGGAGAAGGCCATATCAGGACGCCTCCTTCACTTTTGTCGCGTTGCCCTGGACCGCAGCCTTGTGCGCGGTCGGGTGGATCAGCACACGGAACGAGCTCTTTTGCGCCAGGCTGTAGAAGTCGTGGGCAAAGTCGTCCAGGTCCGCCGCCGTCAGTTTCAGACGACGCAAAAAGTAGTTGTAAACCAGCACCGCCGGCACCGCGACCGCGATCCCCACACCGGTGGCGACCAGCGCTGCACCGATGGGACCGGCGACCGTTTCCAGGCTAGCCGAGCCCGCCGCGCTGATACCTTTCAACGCTTCCATGATTCCCCACACCGTGCCGAACAGACCAATGAACGGCGAGGTGCTGCCAATACTCGCGACCACCGCCAGACCGGTTTCCAGCGAACGGCGCTCGCGGACAATCTGCTGGCGCAAGGCACGTTCGAGACGATCCTGATGGTTGATCGCCTGGCTCAGGTCATTGGCCTGCGGGGCCTCGCCCACCTGAATCGCCGCATAACCGGCTTGTGCCACCCGCGCTGCAGCGCCGGGCTGGGTTTCGCTCAACTCGGCGGCGGAGTCCAGACTCGACGCCGCCCAGAAGCGCTTGTGAAATTTGCGGTCCTGCGCCTTCAACCGGCCGAACTGCAAAGCCTTGAGCAATGCCAGGCCCCAGGTTGCGACAGAGAAGACCACCAGCAGCCAGATCACCGCGCTTTCGATGGATTCCAGTGGAGATGCCAGTAACGTCATGATGAGTTCCCTCGTGTGTGGGAGCCGAGCTTGCTCGCGATGACGGTTACAGACACACCGCGAGAATAAAGCCGGCTGATTACCAATTAATGAATCTTGAAATCGATGGGTACGCTGACCCAGCCGTCCTGGGCGACATCACCCTGCTTGGCCGGCACGAAGCTCCAGCGCTTCACGGCGTCCAGCGCCGCGTCGTCGAGCTGTTGCCGGCCACTGCTTTTCTGAATCTGGATTTCTCCCGGTTTGCCGCTGGCCAGCACATGAACCCGCAGCAACACCGTGCCTTCCCAACCGCGACGCTGGGCCAGCGACGGATATTCCGGCGCCGGGTTCTTCAGGTACGCGGCGTTGGCCGAGGCCGGCGTCACCGGAGCAGGCGCCGGTGGTGCAGGTGGCGCTGGCGCAGCGACAGGGGCTGCCGGTTGTGGCAGAGCCGGTGGTTGCTCGACCGCTTTTGGCGCTGGTTTCGGCACGGGTTTGGCGACCGGTTTCGGTTTGAGAATCGGCTTCGGTTTCGGTGGTGGCTTGGTCGCCAGTTCGTCTTCCACCGGCGGCGGAGGCTCGACCACAGGTACCGGTGGCGGCGGCACAACCACAGGCGGCGCCGGGGGTGCCGGACGCGAAAACTCGATGGTCATCGGTGGAATTTCCGGCGGCACGATCGGCAGCGCCGGCGTCGGATGCTGGTTGATCCAGTAGATCACCGCGCCGTGCACTACCAGCGCCAGAACGCCGAGCAGAATCGTTTCGCGGCGGCTCAGGATGCCCTTGGGCGCGCGCTGCAGACGCAGCTGCCCCAACGGCACACGATGAGGCCGGCCGAGATCGACCAACTCGCCGCTCGGCGCCTGGCGCCACAGCACCTCCTGTGCACTGGCGGCGGTCTGGACATTGCCCATTGAATGACTCCCTGCGGTCTCTTTGCGTTTTTTCGCTTAACCAATCCGCCGCTTGTTGAATCCCCCACGGCGTGATCGATGGATCAATCATTGGGCCAGCCGCTTATCTCCGAAAGTAATCTTTCATCTTATGGATAGACGCATATGGAATATAAGAAACAGTCATTTCCGCCAAAGCCCCGACCAGCAAGGCTTCCAGCGATTCGCCAAAATCGGCATGCTTTCCCGGCATAAAAAGTATTCATCCAAGGCATCAGGTTATCGATGACCCGGGATTCAGTGACAACTAATACCAAGGTGATAGTTGACCAATTTTTTATACGGCAAACAAAAAGGCCGATGCATGATTAATGCATCGGCCTTCGCTTTACAGAATTTATTACTGCTTGACAAACTCCCCGGCCAGACCGACTACATCACCGTCAAAGTTGGTGCGAGAGCCCACCGCACGCACTTTCGAGTAGTTGTGATCCGGCGAGAACAGGGTCCAGGACTGATAGCCAGTGCCGTCATTCAGAGCCGCGAAAGTAATGATCGTAGGCTGCCCGGTGCTGTTCTGGAAGTGGTAGTGACCGTACGCGATGTCGTAGTTCACGCCGTTCTGGCTGAACTTGCCGCTGAAGGTGCCGTTGGAGTCGTTGCCATCGGTGATCGTCAGTTTGGCGCCAGCGTTAGCGTTTACATAGTTGCCATTAATGCTCGACATAACGAGATTTCCTTTATCGTTGGATAAGTGTCTTCCGATGAGAGCAAGTTTCCTCCTGGAAACTCACGACACTCAGGATGGTTGGACATTCATTTATTGTCCACGCGACTTTTCAACGAAATTGCTATATGCACTATTCAAGTCATTCATAACTTATTTCGATTGTGAACAGTCGTGATAACTAACGACTGGCATTGGTTTGTTGCACACCAATGGCCAGCGCAATCACTGCCGTCTCCGAACGCGGCGTTCCCGCAGGAACCCAGTCATAACTCACAGGAAGGGCCCGATAGACCCAATTGCTGATCGCGTCACTGCCCGGTGCCTTGCCCAAATAAGGGCTGACGTATTCCCAGACGTTTTCGCCATTGGCCGTGACCTGGAAAAATCGCCCGTTCATGCCCTCATCAATCAACGTGTTGCCGTTGGGCAAGCGCCGCGCGCTGCTGATGAACGAGCTGTAGAACGCCCACCCCGGCTGCTTCGAATTGGCGGCGCTGTACTGCCAGACGATTTCGTTTTTCACCGGGTCGATTTCCAGCACCCGCGAACCGGAAATCAGCCCCAGCGTGACGTTCGGGTAACCCGCCGAACCCTGGTTGTCGAACACCAGCAGATTGCCCGCGCCGGGCAACCCCGCCGGGATGATGTGCGCGTCATGCTGACCTACAAACTGGTCTACCGGACGCGGAATCTGCTGCGCGGTTTTCGGATTGGCCAACGGCAGGTTCGGCCCCAGGCGCCACACCACTTTGCCGCTGTGTTTGTCGATGATCGCGATGAAATTGGCGTTGCGCGAATCGAGCAGCAGGTTGTCCGGGTTGAAGCGCTTGTCGCCGGCATCGAACCACTTGTTCGGCCCGACCAGGCTGAGGTTGTTGATGTGCAGGTAATCCGGATTTTCGCTGGCACGTACCAGCTTCAATTGTTCGGCGGTGAAGCCGAACTCGTTCAAGTGATCCGACGCCAGCCACTGCCATTTCACCTCGCCCGCGGGGCTGACCTCGTAGATCGCATCGTCGATCACCTCGGGCACCTTGAAGCCTTTGACCTTGTGCACCTTGTTCGCCAGCACCACGGTGTTGCCGTTGCTCAGGCGACGCTGATCGTGATGCTGTTGCGCAGCACCACCGGGTGCCTGGTCGCCCCACTGCCAGACGACTTTGCCGTTCCAGTCCAGCTCGCCGATGCTCTGATTGCCGAGGCCGTTGCCGGCAGAGCCCAACTTGCCGGGATCCTTTTCGCTCAGCTGCAGCAACACATGGCCGCGCTCTCCACCGACCAGTTTCGGGTCGATGATTGCCGAGGGAAAACCTGATTGCGGCCAGCTCTTCACCTCATTGCCGTTCATGTCGATCAGGTGCGTCTGCTTGTCGGCACCGCTGAAGATCACATATTGATTGAAGGCCTTGGCCGGGTCGTAACGGGTAACGCCGGTGGGGTAGACGCTGGGCGCGGCGAGCGCCCCGGCACTGAGCACTGCGCCGGACAACAACACCGGTAAAGCGGTTGTGATGGGCAACATGATTGCGGCTCCTTGAAGGATCGATCAGAAGTCGTAGCGACCGGTGACGCCGAGGGTGCGCGGCGTACCGAGCAGGCCTTCATAGCCGCCGTTGCCGCCAGTCCACAGGGTCGTGTAGTAGGTTTTGTCGAAGGCGTTTTTCAGCCACAGCGAGACATCCCACTGGCCCTGATTGAAGTCGCCGCGCAAGCCGGTGGAGAGGTTGACCACCGCGTAGCTCGGGATCTGGCCGTAGTCGGAATCCTCGACCGTGCCCACCGCTTTGGAGCGGAATGCGTAGCTGCCGGTGACGTAAGGTTGCAGGCCGTTATCCAGATTCCATTCGTACTTGCCGTTGGCGTTGCCGATCCATTTCGAAGCGCCGACCACCTGATGACCGCTGAGGTCGCAAGAGGCCGGAGCGCCTGGCGCCAGGCTGACTTCCGGCGGGCACGGCGCGTCCTTGTACGAGAGATAACTGACGTCGTTGTACGAGCCGTTGAAGTTCAGCGTCAGGCCGCGCACGGGGATCACGGTGCTGTCGAACTCCAGCCCGCGCGAGCGCACTGAGCCGGCGTTGGTCAGGTATTGCACCCGGTTGACGTCGTCATAGGCGTTGGTCTGGTAAGCGTTGACCTGGGTCCAGAACACGTTGGCGTTGAGCTGCAAACGCCGGTCCCACAGCGTGCTCTTGAAGCCGAGTTCGGCGTTGTTGGCGCGCTCGGTGCCGATCAGCAGCGAGTCGGCGCCAGCGGTAGGAGCCGAGCCGACCACGAGGTTGACCCCACCGGATTTCTCGCCGTGGGACAGCGTGGCGTAGCCGAGCAGTTCATCGGTGAAGCGATAGCTGAGGTTGAGCAATCCGGACGGGCTGGAGCTGTACTGATTCAGGTCGCCGGAATCGTAGGCGCCGGTGCGGCCGCGTCGCGCGGTGGCGGCGGCACCCGTGACAGCGGCGCCACCCACCGGCGCATCACGATTGACCCAGGCGTTCTTCTCTTCATAAGTGCCACGCACCCCGGCGGTGAAATCCAGGCGCGGGGTCAGGTGCCAGGTGCCTTGGGCGAACAGCGCGAAGCTGTCGGTCTTGATATGGCCGCGACCGACGCTGTTGACGTTGGCCAGCGCGCCCCGTGGCGTGCCGTTCCAGATGTCCGCCTGTGGGCCGTAATAGGCGAAGGATTTGTTGTCCAGGTCCGAGCCGAAATAGTAGGCACCGAGGACGTAATCGAAGAACTCGCCCTTGGGCGATGCCAGGCGAAATTCCTGGGAATACTGTTTGTCCTCCACCGACACCCCGGCGTTGTAAGTCGCCGCCACGTTGAGGCCATCATCGTTGCGCGGGGTGAAATTCCAGAAGCGGTAGGAGCTGACCGAGGTCAGGGTGAAGTCGCTCGGCAGCGTCCAGTTGGCCTCCACCGACGTGCCGCCCTGATGCACGGTGACGTGTTGGTCGTTGTCCAGATTGACTTTGCGGTGCGAGCCGTTGACCAGTGTCGCGCCAGCAGCGGCGGCTCGGGTCGAGTAGAGATTGACGCCATTGATGGTCGGCCCGGTGTTGAACAGCACGCGGGTGCCGGCGCTGGAATCCTCTTCGTTGTAGTCACCGATCCAGCGCAGATTGAAGTCTTCGTTGGGCTTGAACAGCAACTGCGCCCGGAAACCGTCGCGGGAACCACCGTTCAGATCATGGCCGTTGAATTCGTTCTTGATGTCGCCGTCGCTGCGAGTGCGATAGGCAGATATGCGTCCGGCCAACTGATCGTTGAGCGGCCCGGACAGCGTGCCCTTGGTCTGGAAGTAACCGTCCTCGCCGAACGAGGTTTCGATGCTGCGCTCCGGGGTGAAACTCGGCGCACGAGTGCTGATGTTGATCACCCCGGCGGTAGTGTTCTTGCCGAACAACGTCCCTTGCGGCCCGCGCAGGACTTCGAGTTGTTCGATGTCCATCAGGTCGAACACCGCCATCCCCGGGCGACCCAGATAAACGTTGTCGATGTACAGCCCGACGCTGCCTTCCAGACCATCGCTGGCCGGGTTGTTGCCCAGGCCCCGGATCGACACGCTGGACTGGCGTGCATGCATGTAGGCGACGTTGACGCTGGGTACCAGCTGCTGCAGATCCTGAATCCGGTAGACCCTTTGCGTCTCTAGCGTCTGGCCGCTGACCACGCTCATTGGCGTCGGCACATCCTGAGAACTTTCTTCGCGACGGCGGGTGGTGACGGTCACGGTTTCCAGTTGCGAAGTGGCGCTCGTGGTCTTGTCTGCCGGTGCCGGCGCAGGGGTTTGCGCTTCAGCGGCGTAGCCGTGGCTCCAAATGGCACTCCCCGCCAGCAACAGGGCCAGAGGCAGATGTTTGAGCCGTCGTGGCGGCGGCGGTGAAGCGATATTCAACGGACTCATGGGGCTGCTCCTGGTCAAAAAACACGCAGACATCAACCGCACTGCATATTCTTCTAAGTTATTTATTTATGTTTTTACAAAGATTTACTGCATAAGAGATTGCCTTTATAAGGAGTCGACCTAATGCATATCCAATGCATTTCCCGGATATTTTTTATGTGAAAAATGCATATCGACTTGCGCCAACTCAGACACTTCATCGCCCTTGCCGAACAACGCAGCTTTGTCGCCGGCGCGCAGGCGGTGAACCTGTCGCAGTCGGCGTTCAGTCGCAGCATTCAGGCGCTGGAGCACAGCGTCGGTTGCCAATTGGTGGATCGCGGGCGCAAGGAATTGCCGCCGACCAAACAGGGCCAGGTGCTGCTTGAACACGCGCGGCGACTGGTCAGCGGTGCGCAGCAGATGGCCAACGAGATCAGCCAGTTCAACGGGCTGGAGGCGGGGGAATTACGCTTCGGTTGCGGCCCGGCGCCGGCGGCAGGATTGATCCCGCGAGCGATCGGCAGCTTCATCGGCCGCTACCCGAAAGCGCGGGTGCACTACCAGGTCGATGACTGGCAGAGCCTGAGCAAAAGACTGCTGAGCGAGGAGTTCGAATTCTTCGTCGCCGACACTCGGCACTTCGAGGCGGACCCGGATTATCTGACCCACCGCTTGCGGCCACGCAAATGGCATTTCTGCTGCCGCGCCGGGCATCCGCTGGGCGCTTTCGAGCAAGTCACGGCAGAGCAATTGATGAGTTATCCACTGGCCGTGAGCATTCGTCCGCCGAACCTGCGCAAGGTCATTGTCGACCTCAGTGGCCGCCCGGATTTTGTCCCGAACGTGGAGTGTGAAAACAGCGCCAGCCTGCTCGGCGTGGTGCTGCGCTCCGATGCAATCGGCATCGTCGGTGCCTATTCGGATGCGCTGCATCAGGCTCGTGGCGAGTTGGTGTGTTTGAAGGTCAAGGGGTTGGCGGATGATCTGGATGAGCTTTACACCCGTTACGGAATTGTCAGCCGCGCCGGGTATCGCCTGTCGCCGTTGGCCGAGGCGATGATCGAGCAGATCAAGGCAATCGATGCGGTGGAAGAGGAGGTCTGCTCGCTGGCAAATCTGGCCGTTTGAATTTCAACTTTCACACCAATGAACCCAGAGGCAGACTAACGGGCAGACACACTCCAAACCATACCTTGAGGTTTGGTCATGCTGACAATCTTGGGGTGAGCATCAATAGCACGCAGGAGCTTTTTCAGCTTTTGCTTCACATCAGCCAAATCTACCTTCGGTAAATGAGCTTGAGGCTGTTCGATGTGCACGACTATCTGAAGCCTTTGACAATTCAAGACATCCCGACTCAGTTCTCTCTCATCGTCCTCGGTACTGGCATGCAGTCGAGCTGGTAAAAGCGCAGCTAGAGTACAGAAGACTTTATTGGCGATGGCCTCTGGGAGATCCGAAGGTTTAACCGCTTGCGGATGACGATAATCTTTTACCTCTACCAAAAATGCAGTGTTTTCTGGAGAGAGAACCAGAATATCTATCGCTTTAATCTTGTCGCGCTGCTTCAAGAAATGATTTCGATAGTATCCCCACTCATCAAATTTGCTAGCCCGCCACTCCTCGGGAAAACTAAAAAAAAGCCCGTCTACATCCAATCTCGGCATATCAGGACTCCAGTTCCAGATAGCGATCTGACTGTTGAAGACTTTCTTCAAGCGCTGTGATATCGCCTATATCTTCCAGCCCCTTGCCTTGCTGAACGACAACGCCGATTTCGCTGGAATGCAAACCAAAAAACGCGGTATCCAGAGATCTATTGGCCAGAAGAATTTCCAACTCGCGCAACAAAAACAAACTATGAGTTGCTACAAAAATTTGAATTCCACTGGCGCTCAAGTCAACGATAGTCCTCGCTACTTGCTTGATCAGCCGAGGATTCAAATTAGCTTCGGGTTCATCCCAAAACAAATAACCTTGATGGAGCAAAGCACCGGTACTGATGAGCCGGGCTAACATTCCCAATTTGCGCAGACCTTCCGCCACCAGCGGCATTTCCATTCGCCCACTGTTATTGCGCAGATAGAATCGCCCACTTTTATCAAGCTCGATGCTGCCCTGCATAGCGGCTTCCAACGGGGCAAGCAACTCCCTAACCCTTTCTTCGGTAGGTCCTTTACGCAGCAGTCCCCCAAGCAGGCGACAGGTATCTCTCCATGTTTCTTCAAACTCTAGATAGTGACCGTCATAAACCGCGAGAAAGTTTGGGTAAATACTCAATAACTCACGAGTAGGTAAATAAGTAGGTGTAGCTTTTAACCAACGATGAGGAAGATGCTCCACACTGACTTCCGTCTTGCTGTTAGTTGCAAAGCTGAAAGCCAGATCATATTCATTCTTATCAAAACAGAGCCTGATATCACACCGTTCTCGCCCCCTCCTACGTCGAGCCAGCCGACCTAAGGATTCGGGGCGGAAAACACCGATCAATTTTTCTGCCATACGCAGCTGCAACGTCGCCTTGGTCGGTTCTATAGAGAGAGCCACCGGCCTGTTACTTTCTTCAGAGCTAGTCGCCAAACCGGCGTACGCCAGCTTCAAGAGATGCGTCTTGCCTGCACCATTTTCCCCCACAATCACGTTCAGATGCTTTGCGAACTGGAGATCGGCCTCTTCAAAGACTGTGAAGTTTTTTATGTGGAGTTGCTTGAGCATGGTGTCCTCGAGATAAGAGCGCAGCGGCACAGATAAAGTCGCCATTAGCGACGTTAACACTACCAAACCTGGGGCATCAGGAGATTTGTATTAGCAAAATTTGAATCGGCCAAGGGCTGCCGCACGCAAGAATGCCTAGGGATGATAGCTTGGTTAGCTGGCCATTGCTTAATCAAAGAGACTCAAGAATCACCTGTGTTCTAAGGATTTTTCCCTCTCTGCACTATGCAATTGCTGCATCGAAGGCATTCCCCGAATGCACTTGCCGAACACCCTCGCCGAAAGCGAAAAACCTCACCTGTCTTTCTGACCGGTGAACCCCATGTCCAACCCGCAAAACCCTGTGCGCAACGTGCTGTACATCATGTGCGATCAACTGCGCCGCGATTACCTGTCCTGCTACGGCCACCCGCACCTGCACACTCCGAACATCGATCGCCTGGCCGCCGCCGGCGTGCGTTTCAGCCGCGCCTACACTCAAGGCACGATCTGCGGCCCGTCACGGATGTCGGCCTATACCGGGCGCTATGTCAGCAGCCATCAAGTGGCGTGGAACGCCGTGCCGCTGCCGCTGGAAGAACTGACCATCGGTGATTACCTGCGCCCCCACGGCATTCGTACTGCGCTGGTCGGCAAGACCCACGCCACGGCCAACGTCGATGCCTTGCAGCGGCTGGCGATCAACCCCGAAAGCGCCCAGGCCGAAGTGCTCAACGAAGTCGGCTTCGAGCCGTACTTTCGTCACGACGGCATCTTCCCCGACGACCCGCTGTTCGATGACAAGCGCGAATCCGCGCCCTACACCCATTACCTGCGCGAACAGGGTTTCGAAGGACGCAACCCCTGGCACGACTGGGCCAACGCTGCCGAAGGCGACAACGGCGAAATCCTCAGCGGCTGGCAAATGCGCAATGCCCATTTGCCAGCGCGAATTTCCGAGCAACATTCAGAGACTGTCTACACTACAAATCGAGCCATCGACTTCATCGGTGAGCAAGGTGAAAAACCGTGGTTTTTACACCTGTCCTATATCAAACCCCACTGGCCTTACATCGTACCGGCTCCGTACCACACCTTGTACAGTACGAAATCGATTCTCGAACCGGTACGTAATGCCTCTCCAAGCGACCACCCGGTCTATCAGGCCTTTCGCCAGCATGAGGAAAGCCTGAATTTCTCCAAAGATCCGGTACGACTGAACGTGATCCCGACGTACATGGGCCTGGTCAAACAGGTCGATGATCAGTTGGGGCGGCTGTTCGATTTCCTGCAAGGCACCGGCCGCTGGGAAGACACGCTGATCGTGTTCACCAGCGATCACGGCGACTTTCTGGGCGATCACTGGCTGGGCGAGAAAGAGTTTTTGCTGGAGCAGGCAGTGGGCGTTCCCTTGATCGTGCGCGACCCGCGTGCAGCGGCGGACGTCACACGGGGCACGGTGGACGAGCGCCTGGCGGAAACCATCGATGGCGTGCCGACCTTTCTCGAAGCGCTGGGTGTGACGGGAGCCGAACATCGCCTTGAAGGTCGTTCGTTGATTCCACTGCTGCACGGTGAAAGTCCTGACTGGCGCCGCTATGCGATCAGCGAATACGACTATGCCTTCCAGGCCCCGGCACGTGAGCGACTGGGCCAGCCGATCGACCGCTGCCGCATGACCATGGTGCGCAGCGAGCGCTGGAAGTACCTGGCATACGACGGCTTCCGGCCGCAGCTTTTCGATCTGTTGAATGACCCGCAGGAGCTGCAGGATCTGGGCGCGGATCCGGCATATGCGGCGGTGCGCGAGGAACATGCGGGGTATCTGTTCGAGTGGGTGCGCGGGTTGAAGCGCCGCACGACGATCAGTCATCAGGAGATTGATTTGCGTGGGCAGCGATTTCGTTATGGGGAGCCGGAGACGGAGAAGATGGTGCAGATCGGCGTGTGGTGACAGTGATCGTTCCCACGTCGAGGCGTCGAACCGTCCGCGTGGGAATGCCTCAATGGACGCTTTGCGTCCGCTTTGGGACGCAGAGCGTCCCGGGCTGCGTTCCCACGCAGAGCGTGGGAACGATTCAGTCAGACACCGACGATTTCTGCGCCTTTGATGGTCTGACTACGCTGCCCATTCGCCCCGACCGGCACTTCCCCTTTGAGCGTCACCCGCCGCACCACCCGATCCTGAGTGCCGTAGTCATCAATCGCATAATGCTGCGTCGAGCGGTTATCCCAGATCGCCACATCACCGGCCTTCCAACGCCAGCGCACGACGTTCTCCTGGCGGATCACATGACTTTGCAGCAAGCCGAACAGATGCGCCGAATCAGCCTGGGAATAGCCCTTGATGCGCTTGACGAAATGCCCCAGCAGCAAGCTCTTTTCGCCGCTGATCGGGTGTACACGCACCACCGGATGTTCGGTCTCGTAAACCGTCGAGGTGAAGATCTTGCGATAGCGCTCAAGCTTCTCCGCCGACACATCCGGCTTCACAGCGGCGTAGTCGTATTCGTTGCTGTGCACGGCCACCAGCTTGTCCGCCAGCTCGCGCAATTCGGTCGGCAGTTCGTTGTACGCGGTCGCGGTGTTCGCCCAAAGGGTATCGCCGCCGAATGCCGGGGCCACTACCGAACGCAGGATCGAGGCTTTCGGGTAGGCATCGACGAAAGTTACGTCGGTGTGCCAGGAGTTGGCGCGCTGCCCTTCGGCGCCGTCCAGTTCCAGCAGATAACGGGTGCCCTCGCGGGACGGCACGGTCGGGTGCGCCACTGGCTCGCCCAGCAAATGCGCAAAGGCTTCCTGACGTTGATCGTCGAGCTGGGTCTGCTCGCGGAAGAACACGACCTTGTACTGGATCAGCGCCTGTTGAATGGCTTCAACCGTCGCGGCATCCAGCTCACCGGACAGGTGCACGCCACGGATTTCGGCGCCGATGCGGCCGGCCACCGGATGAATGTCCAGCGCGTGGACAGCGGGTTTTACAGCGAGTGCGGCATTGCTCATGGGTAGACCCTCATCGACTGCTTGCGGTTGGACGGCAGCGAAACAACGCTCTATCTATATTCCATTTACATCTAATAGATATTCACATGCTTCGTTGACGGAATAAGAGCTTGCATTTAAAACCTCAGGCAGCCCTCGTCGCAAATGCCTTCGAGCTATTTTTAGGATGCCGGAAAAGCATATGGATCTTCGCCAGTTGCGCTACTTCATCGCCCTCAACGAACACCGCAGTTTTGTCCGCGCGGCCGACGCCATGGGCATCACTCAACCGGCGTTCAGCCGCAGTATTCAAGGGCTGGAGCAGGAGTTCGGCTGTGTGCTGGTGGATCGTGGCAACAAGGATCTGCGCCCTACGCCCGAAGGCCAGGTGGTGCTGCAGCACGCCCTGACGCTGGTGCAAGGCGCGGCATTGCTCAGCGCCGAAGTGACGCAGATGACCAAGCTCGACGCCGGCGAACTGCACTTCGGTTGCGGCCCGGCGCCAGCGGTGAAACTGGTGCCGGACGCGGTGGCGCAATTCATCAACGCGCACCCGAAAGTGCGCACCTGTTTTCAAGTAGATAACTGGGAAAAACTCAGCCGCGCCCTGAGCCGCGAGGAGATCGAATTCTTCATCGCCGACATCCGCCATTTCGAGTCCGACCCGAACTTCCAGACCCAGCCGCTGACTCCCAAGCGCGGAGTGTTTTTCTGCCGGCCGGGGCATCCGCTGCTGGCCAAGGAAAGTCTGTCGACCAACGACATGTTCGACTACCCGCTGGCGACCACGCTTATCCCGCCGGGCATTCGCAAACTGCTGGCGAATCTCAGCGGACGGATCGACTTTTCGCCGACCATCGAGACCGAGCATTTTCCGGCGCTGGTGAAAGTGGTGCTGCAGTCCAACGCGATCGGCGTCGGCACCGAAGAGGCGTTTGTCGAGGACATCGCCCAAGGCTCGCTGGCGTTGCTGCACTGGCGCAACCTGCCGCAGAACCTGGAGAGCATGAATGCGCGGTGCGGGATCGTGAGCCGCACGGGATTCCGGCTGTCACCGGCGGCGCGGGCGATGATCGAGACGCTGGTGGCGGTGGACAAACAGGAAGTCAGCGTCGCGGTTTGAGGGTCATTCCCACGCTCTGCGCGGGAATGACCGCATGACTCACAGCTTCGCAGCCGCCAGCTTCGGCGCCACCCACTCGTTCACCTTGAACGGCTTGCGGATCAGCTTCTGCTGCGCCGCCAGATCCACTTTGCCCTGCAGGTTTTCGAGGAACAGCGGGTCCAGTGTCGACGGGAATACTTCGCTCAGATTCTGATCCTTCAGATCCTGGCTCAGGATCACCGGCGGGTAACTTGCGAGTCCCGACACAAGCTGCACGTAAGCGTCCTTGTTGCTGTCCTGAGTCAGCCACTCCACCGCCTGTTGCTGCGCATTGAGCAGCTTCGCCACGGCGTCCGGATGCCCATCGACAAACTTGCCGGTCCCTACCAGCACCGACTGCACACTGCCTGCACCGCCGAGATCCTTGGTGTTCAGGGGCAACTCGGCCAGGCCCTTGGCCTGCAATGCAGTCAGCCCGGAGCTACCCCACGACGCATCGATCTGCTTGGCCGCCAGCGCCGCCACCGCTGCGTTGAAATCGAGGTTGATCACTTTCACGTCCTTCTCGCTCAGGCCCACGCTGGCCAGCGCCGCGTCAAACGACAACTGGGTCGCCGTACCCCGGAAGATCGCCACGCGCTTGCCCTTGAGATCCTGCAACGTCTTGATCCCGGAACCCGGCACCACGCCGAGGTATTGCTTCACTCCCCGGGCGCTGGCGCTGAGCAGGCGCGTATCCAGTCCATTGGACTTGCCGATGATCGCCGCCAGGTCTCCGAGATAGGCCAGGTCCACCTGGCCGTTGGCGAATGCCTCGTTGATCACCGGTCCAGCGCCCTTGAAGAAGCTCCACTGAATCTTGATGCCCTGATCGGCGAAGGCCTTTTCAAAGATCTGCTGATCGCGCAGCACGTCCACGATGCCCCCGCCACTGTGCTGGGTGCCGGCGCTCAGATCAGGCACGGCAATCCTGATTTCCTTGAGCTCGTCGGCCTGGGCAGAGAACGCCAGCAGACCCGCCAGGGCCGGCGCGGCAAACAGACTGATGACACGTTTGAGACGAAAGTTCATGGGTACGGCTCCTGATCACGGCGGGCATTGAGGAGCCGAAAGTAGGCGCAATCCCCGCCAGCACTTAAATACTTAAAAAGCACATTTTTATAGCTTTTCAAGCTAAGCCAGGAAAGTCCGGCCATGCAGAGCGGTATGCAGGGAGAGCATCGAAAATATTCTTCGAATGCATTGGATGCGCGCAGGGCTGGAGGCCTTAAATGGCGCTGCTTATCTCCAAAATGATTATTTTCAAACTCGCTTATAACCATTGTTATTCAGCTAATTCCGCTGACTCGATCCAACCCGACAACGGAGGTCACCATGGCCCGTGAATCCCTGCTCAGCCTGCCCCTGGCCGCACCACCGTTGAAAAGCCGGCGCACCTGGCCAAGCCTGAGCCACCGCGTCCTACCCTGGATATTGCCGCTCGGACTGTTCGCCCTGTGGTGGCTGGCGGCGCGCAATCAATGGATGAGCGAACAGATCCTGCCGGCGCCGTCACTGGTGTGGAACAGCGCGATCGAGCTGTCCCAAGGCGAGTTGTGGAGTCACTTGTGGATCAGCCTGCAACGGCTGTTCTGGGGCCTGCTGACGGGCATTACCGCCGGCGCGGTACTCGGCGCGGCGCTGGGCTTGAGCCGTCGCCTCGAACGCTTGGTCTTCCCGACTTTCGCCGGTCTGGCCCAGGTGCCGACGCTGGCGTGGATTCCACTGTTCATGGTTTTTTTCGGCATCGGCGAAACGCTGAAACTGGTGGTGCTGGTCAAGGCCATCGTGGTGCCCGTGACCCTGCACACGCTGGTCGGCGTACGCGATGCGCAACCCAAATTGCGCGAAGCCGCCGCCGTGTTGCGTCTGCCGCCACGCCTGCTGATTCGCCGACTGGTGCTGCCCGCCGCCCTTCCGGCGTTCATGGCCGGCGTGCGCCTGGCACTGGCCGCTGGCTGGACGTCGTTGCTTGCCGTTGAGTTGTTGGCCTCCAGCGAAGGCATCGGTTACCTGATGGTCTGGGCGCGTCAATTGTTCATGCTCGATATCGTGTTCGTGTGCATCGTGGTGATCGGCCTGATCGGCGTGGCGATGGATCGCGGCATCGGCCTGCTGGACAGGAAACTGGTGCACTGGCCGCATCCCGCCACGGCAGAAATTCGTCGCGGCCCACGCTATGAAGGCTGGCAGCGCGTGCAGCCGTGGCTGTTGCCACTGGCGCTGTTCGCGCTGTGGCAACTGGCGGTCGATCAGCAATGGATCGATGCCAACATTCTGGTCAGCCCGTGGGCAGTGCTTGAGGCGACGAAAAACGGATTGCTAGACGGCACGTTGATCTCCGGCATGGCCCTGAGCCTGGGCCGCACCCTCGGTGGATTATTGATTGGCGGTAGCCTCGGCCTCGTTCTGGGCTTGCTGCTGGGTCTGTCGCGCACCAGCGAACGCGTGCTCGGCCCGACCCTCGCCGCCCTGAGGCAGATTGCGATTTTCGCCTGGGTGCCGCTGCTCACCGCCTGGTTCGGTCTGGGCGAACTGGCGAAGTGGGTGTTCGTCGCCCTCGCCGCTTTCTTTCCGTTGTTTGTCGCGACCCAACGCAGCGTCGCCAACCTCTCACCGCAGCTCAACGAAGCCGCACAAGTACTGCGCCTGAGCCTCGCTCAACGCCTGCGTCGATTGGTGTTGCCGGGCGCTGCGCCGGGGATTTTCGCCGGCCTGCGCCTGAGCCTGATCTACGCGTGGCTCGGCACCATCGGCGCCGAATACTTCATGCCGTCCAACGGCGGCATCGGCAGCCAGATGATCGGCGCCCAACAACTGCTGCGCATGGACCTGATCATGGCCGGGATGCTGCTGGTCGGCCTCACTGGCGCCCTGCTCAACCTCATTGGCCAACGCCTGGAAATCCGCGCCACCCGCTGGAGACACGCATGAACGCACCGATTGTCAGCTTCAACCATGTAGGCAAATCCTTCGACGTCGACGGCTTCGAACTGGAGGCGATTCGCGAGTTCAACCTCGACATTGCGGAGGGCGAGTTCGTCGCCATCGTCGGTTCCAGCGGCTGCGGCAAATCCACCCTGCTGCGCTTGCTGGTGGGCCTCGATACGCAATTTCGCGGGCAGATCACAGTCGATGGCAAAGCCGTCAACGGCATCGGCGGCGAGCGCGGCATCGTGTTTCAGGAACATCGTTTGTTCCCGTGGCTGACGGTCGCCGACAACATCGGTCTGGGCCTGGTCAATGAGCCGCTGGCTGCCTCCGAAAAACAGCAGCGCATCAACGACTTCATCGAGCTGGTGGGGCTGCGCGATTTCACTCGCGCCTATCCGCATCAACTCTCCGGCGGCATGGCCCAGCGCGTGGCGATCGCTCGCGGGCTGGTGGCAAGCCCGCGGATCTTGCTGCTCGACGAACCCTTCGGTGCCCTCGACGCACTGACCCGCCAGCAGATGCAGGACGAACTGCTGGCGATTCGTGAACGGGCAAAAATCACCACGATTCTGGTCACCCACGATGTCGAGGAAGCGATTTTCCTCGCTGATCGCGTAGTGGTGATGGAGCCACGCCCGGGCCGGATCAAACAGGTGGTGGGCATCACCCTGCCCCATCCACGCCAGCGCAGCAGTTTTGACTTCCATCAGTTGCGCGAAGAGTTGCTGCACGAACTGACCAGTGACGATCATTACCAACCGAGCGCACCGGTACAGATCCGTGATCTGCCGTTGTCGTTCATTGCCTGCTGAACAGGAGCCTGTTGATGCCGCAACGTCCCAACTTTCTGGTGATTCTGGCCGATGACCTCGGCTTCTCCGACATCGGTGCTTTTGGCGGCGAAATCGCCACGCCGAACCTCGATGCCCTGGCCAACAACGGTCTGCGCCTGACCGACTTTCATACCGCACCGACCTGCTCACCGACCCGCTCGATGCTGCTTACCGGCACCGATCACCACATCGCCGGCATCGGCACCATGGCCGAAGCGTTGACCCCGGATCTGATCGGCAAACCGGGCTACGAGGGTTACCTCAACGACCGTGTCGTCGCATTGCCGGAGTTGTTGCGCGAAGCGGGTTATCAGACCCTGATGAGCGGCAAATGGCACCTGGGCCTGACCGCCGAACTGGCGCCCCACGCCCGTGGTTTCGAGCGTTCGTTCTCGCTGCTGCCTGGTGCGGCCAACCACTACGGATTCGAACCGACCTACGATGAGCACACGCCCGGCCTGCTGAAATCCACCCCGGCGCTGTACATCGAGGACGACACGTTCATCGACGAATTGCCGAAGGATTTCTATTCCTCCGACGCCTTCGGCGACAAGCTGTTGCAGTACCTCAAGGAGCGTGACCAGAGCCGGCCGTTCTTCGCGTACCTGCCGTTTTCCGCGCCGCACTGGCCGTTGCAGGCGCCCGCCGATATCGTCGAAAAATACCGTGGCCGCTACGACGCGGGGCCGGAAGTGTTGCGCCTTGAGCGACTGGAAAAACTCAAGTTGCTGGGGCTGATCGAACCGGATGTCGAGCCGCATCCGCTGGTCCAGCTGACCGCGCAATGGGCTGCGCTGAGCGATGAACAAAAACGCATTTCCGCGCGGGCGATGGAGGTCTACGCCGCGATGGTCGAGCGCATGGACTGGAACATCGGCCGCGTCGTCGACTACCTGCGCCAGCAGGGCCAGCTCGACAATACCTTCATCCTGTTCATGTCCGACAACGGTGCCGAAGGCGCGCTGCTGGAGGCCTTCCCCAAGTTCGGCCCGCAATTGCTGACCTATCTGAACCAGCATTACGACAACAGCCTCGACAACATAGGCCGCGCCAATTCCTACGTCTGGTACGGACCGAACTGGGCGCAGGTGGCGACCGCGCCGTCACGCCTGTTCAAGGCGTTCACCACCGAGGGCGGGATTCGCGTTCCGGCACTGTTGCACTATCCGCAGCTGCCGCTCAAGGGGCAGATCAGGCATGGTTTCGGCACGGTGATGGACATCACGCCGACCCTCCTCGATCTGGCCGGCGTGCGCCATCCCGGCAAGCAGTGGCACGGCAAACCGGTGGCGCCGTTGCGCGGGAAATCGTGGCTGGGTTTCCTGTCCGGCGAGACGGCGCAGGTGCATGACGAACACACCGTCACTGGATGGGAGTTGTTCGGGCGCCGGGCGATTCGGCAGGGTCAGTGGAAGGCAGTGTGGATCCCCGGGCCGGTGGGGCCGGCGACCTGGCAGCTTTATGACTTGGGGAGTGATCCTGGGGAGATTCATGACCTGGCGTCGAGTAAGCCGGACAAGCTCAACACCTTGATCGAGCACTGGCAAAAGTATGTGGAAGAGACTGGCGTGATTTTGAGTGCC
This sequence comes from Pseudomonas sp. MCal1, assembly GCF_026341415.1. Taxonomy (NCBI): domain Bacteria; kingdom Pseudomonadati; phylum Pseudomonadota; class Gammaproteobacteria; order Pseudomonadales; family Pseudomonadaceae; genus Pseudomonas; species Pseudomonas sp. MCal1. The sequence continues at coordinate 108,244 of NZ_JAKUMP010000007.1, read as the reverse complement.
TCGCCGTTTCAGCCGGATTGAGGTTGCCCGACCTGACGCCTTCGCGGGCAAGTCGAATCGTCGCACCGCCGCTCCCACAGTTGAAATGCATTCCCCTGTGGTAGCGGGCTTGCCCGCGAAGAGGCCCGCAAACTCACCATCAAGCCCGGGCTGTACGTGCGTTTTCTTGCACCTCTGCTTCATCCTTTCGAACAAACCGGTTCGCCCGCCCAAACGTCCCGAAATCATTGAAACGAACCCCCATCTCCCGCATCACCTTATGCGCCACCGGCACCGTCATCTGGCGGATGTAGAAAGGCTCCTTCACCACAAAGTGATGGATGCCATGGCTGCTGCCGAAGTTGAAGCAGAACGCCTGCAACGGCCACAGCCACCAAGGGTTCAATACCTGGCATTGCTGAAGAACGTTACCCGGCTCCACATCCCCGTAGTAATGCATGTTCGAACTGATGAAGTGCAGGCAGAAGGTACGCAATACGTTCGGGCCGATGATCACCACGGCGGCGATATCGATCACCTGCATCACCGACAACGTGGTCGCTGACCATTCAATCGGCGAACCCATCAAGTCAGCAATTCCGTTGGCCGCATGAAACCCGAGAAACACATACCACGCGCCCCAATGCACCAGCGCCAACGGCGCGTAGACCTTCAGTGAGCGCTTGATGATGCTGAATTTATGCGCCCAGGTCTTGGCTCGCAGCATGCGGATGAACGCCGACATCACGTTGTCACCCACCATCAGCAACCGCGCAAAACCCCAAGGTTCGCCGTTGGTGATCGCGCGTTCTTCCATGTCGGTTTCAGTGCCGGACACCTTGTGGTGATTGAGGTGCAAATGGCGACGAATCCACGGGTTGATCGTGCTCGGCCGCGCCAGCCACACCAGGCCCATCATCAGGTTGTGCGGCACGCGCTGTTTGCGGAAATACATGCTGTGGATCAGGTCGTGCTCGAGTTCGTGGGTCAGCGAGGCGAAAAACGCGTTGAGCAACAGGCACGCCCACCCTGCCATGTGCCCGGTGATGTAGAGCGCCGCCGAACCGATCATCCCGGCCAGGGCAAACGCCAGAATCCCCGCACCGAGGGCGTCCTGATGCTTGAGAATCGGGTAGCGCTCGCGCAGCTCGACGCCCTTGGCCAGCACCACTTCGCGAATATGCGCTGATCGCTGGGCAGCATTGTGTCGCCGGGGACTTGCAGAAGTACGGTCCATGCTTCCATCCTCTGGTTATTGATGTTCGCATCCTGCCCCGCGCGGGTTCCGAACGCGGTAGCCGAGAACGCCAACCTGTTGACCGGAAGCGCCAACCAGCATGAAGGAACCGACTTCTCTCGCCAGCTGGACCCGTGCCCTGCGCAAGCAACTCGACGCGCTGGGGCTGGACAGCACTGCCCTGTGCCAGCAGGCCGGGCTCGATCCGCAACTGATGGACGACCCGAACGCCCGCTACCCGCTATCCGCGACGACACGCCTGTGGGAAATCGCGGTGCAGGTCAGCGGTGATCCGGCGATCGGTTTGCGGGTTTCGCGGTTCGTCAGCCCTACGACATTTCACGCACTGGGCTACGCGTTGGTGGCCAGCGGCAGCCTGCGGGAAGTGTTCGAGCGGATCGTGCGTTATCACCAGGTGGTCAGCGACGCGCTGGAACTGGAGCTGACCCGCACCGAAGACCGCTATCGGTTTCGCCTGAAAATCCCGGCGGACAACCCGGCGCCCGCCTTCGAGGCCATCGACGCCTTCGCCGCAATCTACGTGCGCACCTGCCGCAATCGCCTCGGCCGCGACTACGCGCCGCTGGCGGTGTACCTGCGCCGCCCGGAACCCGCTGACGCGCATCAATGGCACAAGGTGTTCCGCGCACCCGTGCATTTTTCCGCCGAAGAAGACCGCATCGAATTCGCTCTCGCCGACTTCGACAGCCATCTCGACGATGCCAACCCGGAACTGGCCGAGCACAACGAAGCCGTGCTCAAACGCACCCTCGCCCAGCTCAAGCCGCTGACCTGGGAGCGCAAGGTGCGCGACGCCATCGAAGAACAACTGCCCGAAGGCGAACCCAGCGCCGAACGCATCGCCCAGGCCCTGCACCTGAGCCTGCGCAGCCTGCAAAGGCACCTGGCGGACGAGGGTTGTCGTTTCGACACCCTGCTGAATGAAAGCCGCGAGAACCTCGCGCTGCTGCACCTGCGCGATCCGCAATGCTCATTGAGCGAGGTCAGTTATCTGTTGGGATTTGCCGACACCAGCAGCTTCAGTCGCGCGTTCAAACGCTGGACGGGGATGACACCGGGGCAGTTTCGGGATCAATTGCGCTGAAGGGGCCGGAACTTGTACTGAATCGACCAGCCTCTTCGCGGGCAAGCCCGCTCCCACAAGGATTGGGGCGTACAAAATCCTGCGTCACACCTCGACAACCGTGGGAGCGGGCTTGCCCGCGAAGAGGCCATTCAGATCGCTGCAAATCCAAGCTCAAAAACCGTACCCGTTGCACCACTGCTGACCCGCACCCGCCCTCCATGCAACTGCATGATTGACTGCACGATCGCCAGTCCCAAGCCGCCGGAATCTCCAGGCTGCGTGCGGGACGGGTCGACGCGGTAGAAGCGGTCGAACAGTTTGTCCAGATGCTCCTGCGCGATGGCCGGGCCGAGGTTGTGGACTTGCAGCCAGCACATGCCGGGTTCGTCGCGCCGGCGCAGGCTGATGATCGAACCGGCGTCGGCATGGCGCACGGCGTTGGCCAACAGATTGCCCAAGGCGCGTTGCAGCAGTTGCTGATCGGCCAGCAATTCTCCGCTGAACGTGTTTTCGAGGCGGATTCCCCGGTCGTCGGCCAGGGCTTCGAAGTAGTCGCACAACTCATCGCCGATGTCGTGCAGTTCCAGCGTGCGCAGATCGAGCGCTCGCTCGGCTTGCTCGGCGCGGGCGAGAAACATCAGGTTTTCGGCCATGCGCTTGAGCCGCTCGAACTCCTCCATGTTCGACGCCAGCACTTCCTGATATTCGGCGCTGCTGCGCGGGTAATTGAGTGCCTGGCCGTTGCTCGCGAGCAAGGTGTGCAGGGGCGTGCGGATTTCATGGGCGAGGTCGGCGGAAAACTGTGAGAGGCGCTGGAAGCCATCGTCCAGCCGTACCAGCATGCCGTTCAGCGCGTGCACCGGTTCCAGCAATTCCGCTGGCGTGCCGGCGGTGGGAACGCGTTGATCGAGGCTGCGCAGGTCGATGCCGCGCAGCGCTTCACTCAGCTTGCGCAGAGGCCGCAAACCTCGGCGCAGCAGCACCAGGCCCAGCGTGAAGGCGAGCACGGCACCCAGCCCGACTGCCAGATACAAGCGCAGCCGATAGCTGCCTAGCATCTGCTCGCGCTCGCTTAAGACCTTGCCGGCGATCACGGTCAGCGCTTCACCGTTCGGACCTTGAGCCTGACCTGACAACAGCGCCAGCTCGACACCGTCCGCCGCTTGCCAGGTCAGCACATCGCGGCGTTGCGGCGGCTGCTCTCGCGCAATGGCCTGTATGGACGGCAGTTCGCGCTGACGAGGGTTGATCGTGATCACATTCGAGCCGTCCGCGCGTTGCACCAGCAGCAGACTGTCGAGGTTGCCCAGCATGTTCTGGTAAAGCCGTGGCCGCGCCTGCAAGGCGTCTAGGCTGTCGCTGTCGGCGAGCAGCGCGCGCACCTGTTCCAGGCGACCGAGCAACGCCATGTCGTCGCGCCAGGCGATTTCCGAGGCCAGCGAGCGATACAGGAACACGCCGATCGCGCTGAGTACCAGCGCGCAGACGGCAGCGAACGCCAGGGCCAGGCGCCAGGCGATGGATCTAGCGCGCATCGTCGGGGGCTTCGAGTTGATAGCCGACTCCGCGCACGGTGTGGATCAGTTTGGGCATGTACGGATCATCGACTTTCGAACGCAAGCGACGCACCGCAACTTCGACCATGTTGGTGTCGCTGTCGAAATTCAGGTTCCACACCTGCGAAGCGATCAGCGTACGCGACAGCACTTCGCCCTGGCGGCTGGCGAGCAGATGCAGCAGGGCGAATTCCTTGTTGGTCAGGGCGATGCGCTGGCCGCCCCGGCTGACGCGGCGGCGCAGCACGTCGATTTCCAGATCGGCGATGCTGTACGACTCAGCCTCACGCATTGGCCCGCGCCGCAACAACGTGCGCACCCGCGCCAGCAATTCGGCGAAGGCGAACGGTTTGAGCAAATAGTCATCGGCCCCCAGTTCGAGGCCGCGCACGCGGTCTTCGATGGCATCCTTCGCCGTCAGGAACAGCACCGGCGTGGCGCCGCGCTGACGGATCAGCTGGAGCAATTGCCAGCCGTTGAGGCCCGGCAGCATCACGTCGAGGATGATCAGGTCGTATTCCTGCTGCTCGATGAAGTAGCGCCCGTCGAGGCCATTGAGTGCCACGTCCACGGCGAAACCCGACTCGCCCAGCCCTTTGGCGAGGAAATTCGCGGTTTTGGCTTCATCTTCTACGACCAGCAAACGCATGGCACACCTCAATTGATCAGAGACACAGGCTAGGCTCCTTCGACCGTGTTGCCCATTACAAACTTGTAATCCGACTGACGAGGTTTCGACGAGGACCGGCGGATAAGGTGATGGCCTTCGCTTTTGGAACCTGCCCATGTCCGTCAAATACCTGCTTGCCAGCCTCGCGATCGGCCTCAGCGGCGCGGCGCACGCCACGCCTGAGCTGCCCCGTCACGCCGATCTCGATCTGAAAACCGCCCGGCTGCTGGCCGACGCGGCGCTGGAAAACTGCACCGCCACGGTGTCGGTGCTCGACCGTGGCGGCAATCTGCTGGTGACCTTGCGTGGCGACGGTATCGGCCCGCACAACACCGCCGCCAGCCAACGCAAGGCCTACACCGCGCTGTCGACGAAAACCCCGACTCGATTGTTCGCCGAGCGCGCCCGCAACAACCCGGAAACCGCCAACCTCAACACGCTGGACGAGTTGCTGTTGCTCGGCGGTGGCATCCCTTTGTTTGCCGGAAAAGAACTGGTCGGCGCCATGGGCGTGGCCGGTTCCGGCGGCGGCGAGCAGGACGAAACCTGCGCAATCAAGGCTGCCGACATCGTCGGCCTGTCCATCAACCGTACTTGAACCCAGGAGCATCACCATGACCCCACTGCGCATCACTTTCGCCGCGCTCGGCCTGAGCGCTTTTTCGAGCCTGGCGCTGGCCGCTGGCAACCCGCTGAGCGTGCACGTGCTCAATCTGGAAAACGGCCTGCCGTCGCCGGGCATCAACGTGACGCTGGAGCGTCACGTCGGCCAGAACTGGCAGCCGCTGGCGCAGGGCACCACCAATGAACAGGGACGGATCGCCGAACTGTTCCCGGCGAACAAACCGTTCGAGGCGGGTGAATATCGGGTGGTGTTCAAGACCGGCGAGTACTTCGAGAAGGCGAAGCACGAGACGTTCTTTCCGGAGATTCCGGTGATTTTTCAAGTGAAGCAGACGGATCAGCACTATCACATCCCACTGCTGCTGAGCCCTTATGGCTTCTCGACCTATCGCGGCTCGTAAGCCACATACAATTCCCCTGTGGGAGCGGGCTTGCCCGCGATGGCGTCGTGTCAATCGACATAGAGGACAACTGACAGCCCCCAATCGCGGGCAAGCCCGCTCCCACAGGGATAGTAGTGAACACTAAAGTGTGGCAAGTGCCCGCAGGCGATCAGTGTCGAGGATTTCGATTTCGCCATAACTCAAGCCGATAATCCCCTGCCCCTGCAACTCCTTGAGAATCTGGTTGGTGGTCTGCCGCGACAGCGACAGCATCGACGCCAGCTGTTCCTGAGGCAGTTGCAGCACGCGGCGCGGCGGGTCGAGTTCGCCGTAGCCTTCAGCGATCATCAGCAAGCGATGAGCCAGACGCGCCGGGGCCGGCAGCAGGCTCAGCTGTTCGAGGTTGATGAAGGTCAGGCGCAGTTTGTGGCTCATCAACAAAGCGAGATGCCGCCAGTAGACAGGTTGCTCGTCGAGCAATTTCAGCAATGTGGCTTGCGGGATATTCAGCAACAGACACGGGCCGACCGCATAAGCATCATGGGTGCGGGGCTGGCCGTCGAACAGGCATATTTCGCCGAACCAGTGCGGCGCTTCCACCAGGCTCAGCAACGCCTCCTTGCCCTGCTCGCTGACCGCGCCGATGCGTACCGCGCCATCGAGCACCGCGTACAGCCCGCACGGCGCATCACCGCGCTGGAACAGCCGCTGCCCCGCCGCCAGCCGCCGCTCCTTTGCCGCCGCCAGCAGACTATCCTGAAAGGACGAAGGCAGATGACTGAACCATTGCCCGGTCAACAGGCGCTCGCGCCAGACCTTATCCATGCGTTCTCCTAAAGATTGTCGCCTGCCTGACAGAGCGAGCCGTGAACCCGGGGCATGATTCGATCACCCTACAGGAGGAACAACAATGAAAAGCCTCGTCGATCATTTGAGTCAATACGCCGCTTACCACCGTGACCCGCGCAACATCGCCAGCCACTTTATCGGGATTCCGCTGATCGTAGTGGCGGTGGCCGTGCTGTTGTCGCGGCCGGAATGGTCGGTGGGCGAGTTGTGGATTTCGCCTGTCGTTATCGTGGCGCTGGCCTCAGCATGGTTTTACCTGCGACTGGAAGTGAAACTTGGTGTGTTGATGACCGCACTCATGGGGCTATCGGTCTGGGCCGGGCACGTCCTGGCGCAGCAGAGCACCATGGTCTGGCTCAGCAGCGGTCTGGCGATGTTTGTGATCGGCTGGGTGATCCAGTTTGTCGGTCACCACTACGAGGGGCGCAAACCGGCGTTTGTCGATGACTTGAGCGGGTTGATTGTCGGGCCGCTGTTTGTGGTGGCTGAACTGGCGTTCATGCTCGGGATGCGGCATGAGCTGAAAGAACAGATCGAAGCGCGGGCGGGTGTGGTGCGGGTCAATCCGAACAGGGCCGCTGTGTAGGCCGCTTTCGAGAGCAAGCTCGCTCCCACAGGGATCCAGTCGTTCACAAATGTCGTGTTCGCTGAAAAACTTTCGCTCGTTCCCACGCTCTGCGTGGGAATGAATCCCGTGACGCTCCGCGTCGCAGTGGACGCGGAGCGTCCATAGCGGCGTTCCCACGCGGAGCGTGGGAACGCGCGAGGTCAAACGTTGGCGACTTTCTGCCAGACCTTCGGCTTGAAGAACAACGTCTCACCCTTCGCCAACCCGGTCAGGCTGTCGTGATCCTTCACCACTTCCGCCTCGATCAGATCGGTTTGCCCCTCAACCTTCAGCGTCACCCGCGTGGTCGCGCCCAGCGGCCGGATATCGCGGACTTCAGCGGCATGGTGATCCTCCAGCTCATGCCGCGACAGCGACACTTCGTGGGGGCGGAACAGTACGTGATTGTCATCGCCCAGATGCAGACGGTTCGAGTCGCCGAGGAAGTGGTAGACGAAATCGCTGGCCGGGTTTTCGTAGACGTCGCCCGGTGAGCCGATCTGCTCGATCACACCCTTGTTCATCACCACGATTCGGTCGGCCACTTCCATTGCCTCTTCCTGGTCGTGGGTCACGAATACCGAGGTCAGGTTGATGTCTTCGTGCAGGCGCGCCAGCCAGCGGCGCAGCTCTTTACGCACCTTGGCGTCGAGGGCGCCGAACGGCTCGTCGAGCAGCAGCACTTTCGGCTCTACCGCCAGGGCACGGGCCAGGGCGATACGTTGACGCTGACCGCCGGACAGTTGCTCCGGATAACGATCCGACAGCCAGTCCAGTTGCACCATGTTCAGCAGCTCGTGAACCTTGGTCGCAATCTGGCTTTCGCTCGGGCGCTGGTTTTTCGGCTTCATGCGCAGGCCGAACGCGACGTTGTCGAACACGGTCATGTGGCGGAACAGGGCGTAGTGCTGGAACACGAACCCGACGTTGCGATCCCGCACGTCGTGGCCGGAAACGTCTTCACCGTGGAACACGATGTTGCCGTTATCCGGGGTTTCCAGACCGGCAATGATGCGCAGCAAGGTGGTCTTGCCGCAGCCGGACGGGCCGAGCAGCGCCACCAGCTCACCGCTTTGGATGTCCAGGCTGATGTTGTCCAGCGCCTTGAACGCATTGAAATTCTTGCTGACGTTACGCACTTCGATCGACATGAATTATTCCTCCGCGGCGCTGGCGCGCAGGCGGTTGATACGGTTTTCGCTCCACTGCTTGAGCAGCAGGATGAAGAGCGCCAGGATCAGCAACAGGCTCGCCACGGCGAACGCGGCCACGTGGTTGTATTCGTTGTAGAGGATCTCGACGTGCAGCGGCAAGGTGTTGGTCACCCCGCGAATGTGCCCGGAAACCACCGACACCGCGCCGAACTCACCCATGGCCCGCGCAGTACACAGCACCACGCCGTAGATCAGGCCCCACTTGATGTTGGGGACGGTCACGTGCCAGAACATCTGCCAGCCGTTGGCGCCGAGCAGACGCGCGGCTTCCTCTTCCTGAGTGCCTTGTTCCTGCATCAGCGGGATCAGCTCGCGGGCCACGAACGGCACGGTGACGAAGATCGTCGCCAGTACGATGCCCGGCAGGGCGAAGACGATCTGGATGTCGTGATCCTGCAGCCACGGCCCGAACAGGCCCTGGGCGCCGAACATCAACACGTAGACCAGACCGGCTATCACCGGCGACACCGAGAACGGCAGGTCGATCAGCGTCACCAGCATGCTCTTGCCACGGAACGAGTATTTGCTCACGCACCACGCGGCGCTGACACCGAACACCAGGTTCAACGGGACCGAAATCAGCACCGCGATCACGGTGAGTTTCAGCGCCGATAAGGCATCCGGTTCAAAGATCGCAGTGAAGAAGGCACCGAGGCCGTTCTTCAATCCCTGCGACACCACGATGAACAGCGGCAGCACCAGGAACAGGAAGAAAATCAGCCAGCCGAGGCCGATCAGAATCCGCCGCGAAGTGGCACTGCCACGGCGGGCGGCATTGGCCGAGGAAGCGGCCGCAATAGACGATTGGGACATGGTTCGCGCCTCCTTATGGGGTTTCGATGCGCCGCTGCAGCAAGTTGATCAGCAGCAACAGGACGAAAGAAACCACCAGCATCAACACGCCGATGGAGGTAGCGCCGGTGTAATCGTATTGGTCGAGCTTGACCATGATCAGCAGCGGCAGTATCTCGGTTTTCATCGGCATGTTGCCGGCGATGAAAATCACCGAACCGTATTCGCCAACGCCCCGGGCGAACGCCAGGGCAAAACCGGTCAGCCAGGCTGGCAACAGCGCCGGCAGCAGGATGTGACGGAACACCTGCAGCGGTTTGGCACCGAGGCACGCCGCGGCTTCTTCGACTTCCCGCGGGATGTCCGCCAGCACCGGCTGCACCGTGCGCACCACGAACGGCAGGGTCACGAAGGTCAGCGCCAAGGTAATCCCGAGCGGGGTGTAGGCGATCTTGAAACCGAGGTCTGCAGCGAACTGCCCGACCAGCCCGGTCGGCGTGTACAGCGCCGTCAGCGCGATACCGGCCACCGCGGTCGGCAGGGCGAACGGCAGATCGATCATCGCGTCGATCACCTTGCGTCCCGGGAACGTGTAGCGCACCAGAACCCAGGCCAGCAACGTGCCGATGATGCCGTTGATGATCGCGGCGCACAGCGCAGTGCCGAAGCTCAGCTTCAGTGCGGCCAGAACCCGGGGCGCGGAGATGATCGTCCAGAACTGATCCCAGGTGAGTTGGGCGGCGTGGACGAACATCGCCGCCAGCGGGATTAGCACAATCAGGCTGAGGTACACCAAGGTGTAGCCCAGCGTCAGCCCGAAGCCGGGTATGACGGGGGAGATACGACGCGACATAAAAGTCCTTGGTTAAAAAACGTTCCGCTGAACGCACTAATGTGGGAGCGAGCTTGCTCGCGAAGAGGGAGCATCATTCAACACTTACGTTGTCTGACACACCGCCTTCGCGAGCAAGCTCGCTCCCACATGGGGTGTCCGGCACTAAAGCTCGGTTGCAGCTTATTTCAGATTACTGCGCCTGATAGATCTGGTCGAACACGCCACCGTCGTTGAAGAATTTCGGCTGTGCGGTTTTCCAGCCGCCGAAGTCCTTGTCGATGGTCACCAGTTCCAGTTTCGGGAACTGCTGGGCGTACTTGGCAGCCACGTCCTTGTCACGCGGACGGTAGAAGTTCTTCGCCGCGATTTCCTGACCGGCCGGGCTGTACAGATGCTTGAGATAGGCTTCGGCGATCTGCTCGTTACCCTTCTTCTCGGCGTTCTTGTCGACCACGGCCACCGGAGGTTCGGCGAGGATCGACAGCGAAGGCACGACGATGTCGAACTTGTCCTTGCCGCCGTCTTCTTTGAGCGCCAGGAAGGCTTCGTTTTCCCAGGCCAGCAACACGTCACCCTGACCGTTGTTGACGAAGGTAATGGTCGAGCCACGGGCGCCGGTGTCCAGGACCGGCACATGCTTGAACAGGGTCTGTACGTATTCCTTGGCTTTCGCTTCGTCGCCGCCGTTGGCTTTCAGGCCGTAGGCCCATGCCGCGAGGAAGTTCCAGCGTGCACCGCCGGAGGTTTTCGGGTTCGGGGTAATCACCGAGACGTCGTTCTTGATCAGATCGCCCCAGTCCTTGATGCCTTTCGGGTTGCCCTTGCGCACCAGGAACACGATGGTCGAGGTGTACGGAGTGCTGGCTTCCGGCAGACGCTTCTGCCAGTCGGCCGGCAGGGTCTTGCCGAGCTTGGCGATTTCGTCGATGTCGCCGGCCAGGGCCAGAGTCACGACGTCGGCGCGCAGACCGTCGATCACCGCACGGCCCTGCTTGCCCGAACCGCCGTGGGATTGCTGGATTTTCACGGTGTCGCCGGCGTGTTCCGACTGCCAGTACTTCACGAATTCGGCGTTGTAATCCTGATAAAGCTCGCGCGTCGGGTCATACGACACGTTGAGCAGTTCGTAATCCTTGGCAACCGCGGAACCGGCAAACACAGCACTGGCCAGGGCGGCCAAAGCGTAACGGCGAATCGACGACATGGTGAAAGCTCCTGGAATTCCTGGTGGTGGCTTTTTCTTATGAATTTCGAAAATCGGGTTGCCTGTAAAGATCACCGCCTGCGCCCACTCTTGCGTTGATCCCCGGCAAGAGCGGGCGCAGGCTGGAATCTTTTTTCGATTCAGCTCGGCTTGTTGCCCGGTTGCTGCAAGCGGAATTTTTCTTTGCGTTCGATCTGGACCACCTGGGCGTTGTGCACAGTGATTTCCACCGCGCCGAATCGCAGGTCGCGCAAGGCGCTCTGGATTTCGCGAAGGATGGTGGCTTCGTCCTGACCGTCAACGCTACGCAGGGATGCGCTCATGGTGCTGCTCCTTTGGATGGGATATGCCTGGCAGTGGGCGGTACTGCGTTCGGCGTGGGAGCAATATAAGAGAGGCGCAGATATTCTTAAAAAGACTATTTAAGAATGTTTATATAACTGGAAAACATTATGTGATGCAGCAAGGGTTTGCGGCGGATTCGCCCGCCGGCAAACCCGCCGTACGCCGCCATCAACCGATCATAGGCGCGCGGTTCCAGTCGATTTGCGCTTCCGGGACCGGCCGCCCGAACCAATAGCCTTGCCCCAGATCACAAGCCTGGCCCAACAGGAACGCCGCCTGTTCCGCCTGCTCGATGCCCTCGGCATGCACCTGCATCCCCATGCTGCGGGCCAGGGCAATGATCACGCGGACGATCGCTGCGTCGTCCTCGTCCCACGGCAGGCCGGCGACAAAACCCTGATCGATCTTGAGCTTCTGCACCGGCAGGCGCTTGAGCCGCAGCAACGACGAATAACCGGTGCCGAAGTCATCGATGGCCAGACGAATGCCCAGCTCGCGCAGACGATGCATCTGTTCCAGCGCGACTTCCGGATCGTCCATCACCGCGCTTTCGGTAACTTCCAGCTCCAGGTAGGCCGGATCCAGGCCCGTGTCGTGCAGCACCTGCGCAACCTGCTCGTACAACTCGCGGCGGGCGAACAAGCGTGATGACACGTTCACCGCGACAAACGACAGCACGACTCCCGCCTGCTGCCATTGGCACATCTGCCGGCAGGCCTGCTGCATGACCCAGGCGTCGATTTCCGAGATCAGCCCGGTGCGCTCGGCAATCGGGATGAACTCCGCCGGGGACACCAGGCCACGTTGCGGATGTTCCCAGCGCACCAGGGCCTCGACGCCGATCAGGCGACTGGTTTTCAGGTCGTGTACCGGTTGGTAGTAGACCCGCAGCTCCTGCTGCTCCAGCGCGCGGCGCAGTTCAAAGGCGATTTCGACCCGTTGCTGGGCGTGAGCCGTGAGCTCTTCGGTATACAGTGCGTAGCCATTGCGGCCACTGCTCTTGGCTTTGAACAGCGCCGCATCGGCGTTGCGCAACAGCTGCTCGGCGCTCAATGCATCGCTGGGAAACAGACTGATGCCGAGGCTGGCATTGATGAACAGCTCATGGCCATCGAGGCAGAACGGCTCCTTGAGCGCATCGAGAATGCGTTGGGCCAGCGCCGCCGCCTGCGCCGGCTGTGGACAACTTTCCAGCAGGACTGCGAACTCGTCGCCACCCAGCCGCGCCAGGGTGATGCCCGTCCCGAACAACGCCTGCAAACGCACGGCGACCGCCTTGAGCAAACGGTCACCGATGGTGTGGCCGAGGCTGTCGTTGATCAGTTTGAAATGGTCCAGGTCGATCATCAGCAACGCGCAACCGCGCTTGTGGGTCTGCGCCGATGCCAGCGCCTGTTCGGCACGGTCGCTGAACAGCAGGCGATTGGGCAGGTCGGTCAGCGGATCGTGATGGGCCAGGTGCTTGAGCTCGTGCTCGGAATCCTTGATGGCACTGATGTCGGAAAACACCGCGACGTAATGGCTGAGCCGATCGTCCTCGTCGCGGATCACCCGAATGGTTTGCCACTGTGGATAAATCTCGCCGCTCTTGCGCCGGTTCCAGATTTCGCCGCTCCACTCGTCCTTCGTCTGCAAGGTGGCGAACATCGCCTGATAGAACCCCGGAGGATGGTGCCCGGACTTGAACAGGCTGGGCTGCTGGCCAATGACTTCCTCGCGTTGATAGCCGGTGATTTCCATGAAGGCGCGATTGACGTGGACGATCAGCCCCTGTCGGTCCGTGACCAGCACGCCTTCGCGGGTGCAATCGAATACTGCAGCAGCCTGACGCAGGCGTTCGCGATCCGCCTGGCGTTCACGCAGTCGGGCACCGATGCCCAGGCATTCGAACAGCCGCGCACGGGCCAGGAAGATCAACCCGGCGCTGAGCGCTACGAACACGTAGCCGTTGATCAGTTGCCAGCGCAGCAGTTCGTCTGAGTTATCGAAGAAACTGTTCAATAAATAGCCAGTGCCTTGCAGCCACACAACCGCAAGGACCAGATAAAGCAGCGCTGCACGCAAGGCATCGCGGTAAGTGGCAGACATTCGGCCGTCCATGTCCCTACAAAATTGTCGGGATTATAAGTCAAGAAACATCCAGCCATCTCTTATCTGAAAGGGCGACTGGTTTTATCTGTGTGCTTGGTGATAATGCAACGGCTGTTTTTTCTTTATCGAGGGCCCTATAGCCTATGTGGTACGAAGGTTTTCTTGGCTTGTCGGCCTGGTCACTGGTCGCCGTCACCCTGGTGATGACCCACGTGACGATCGTTGCCGTCACGGTCTACTTGCACCGCTACTCGGCCCATCGCTCCCTGGAGCTGAATGCCGGCCTGAAGCATTTCTTCCGTTTCTGGCTGTGGCTGACCACCGCGCAGAACACCCGCGAGTGGACCGCCATCCACCGCAAACACCACGCCAAATGCGAAACCGAAGACGACCCGCACAGTCCGGTCGTCAAGGGTCTGTCCACCGTCCTGCGCAAAGGTGCCGAGCTGTACCGCGAAGAAGCGCAGAACCCGGAAACCCTGCGCATATACGGCAAGAACTGCCCCGAAGACTGGATCGAGCGCAACCTCTACAGCCGCTACCGGCTGCTGGGCGTGGCGATCATGGCCGTCGTCGACCTGCTGCTGTTCGGCACCATCGGCATCACCATCTGGGCGATCCAGATGATGTGGATCCCGGTCTGGGCGGCCGGTGTGGTCAACGGTCTGGGCCATGCCGTCGGCTACCGCAACTTCGAATGCCGCGACGCGGCGACCAATCTGGTGCCATGGGGCATCCTGATCGGCGGCGAAGAACTGCACAACAACCATCACACCTATCCCAACTCGGCCAAGCTGTCGGTCAGGAAGTGGGAGTTCGACCTCGGCTGGGCCTGGATCCAGGTCTTCAGCTTCCTGCGTCTGGCCAAGGTGCAACGGGTCGCCCCGATCGCCCACCGCGTCGAAGGCAAGGGCAGCCTGGACATGGACACCGCCATGGCGATCCTCAACAACCGCTTCCAGATCATGGCCCAGTACCGCAAGCTGGTGATCGGGCCGCTGGTGAAGCAGGAGCTGGCCAAGGTCGATCATTCGGTACGCCACCAGTTCCACCGGGCCAAACGCCTGTTGTCGCGGGAAACCAGCCTGCTGGAAGATCGCCACCACGTGCGCATCCAGAACATGTTCGAGCACAGCCAGGCGCTGAAGGTAATCTACGAGAAACGCCTGGCCCTGCAGCAGATCTGGGTCAAGACCAGCGCAAATGGCCACGACATGCTCGCTGCCATCAAGGAATGGGTACACGAGGCGGAGGCCAGTGGCATCCAGTCCCTGCGTGAATTCGCCGACCAGCTGAAAACCTACTCGCTGCGCCCTGCCACCGCCTGATGCCGTTGATCGGTGCGCCCGATTCCCGGGCGCACCCTTCGGAACTTCACCCCCGATCCCCTATCTCAAAGACACTTCGCCACCCCCGGCGGGCTTTCCCGTGGCCGTTGTCGACTTCCCGGCACGCCCTTTGAGATTCGTGTCGATGGTCAACAACAATCAGAAAGACTCATCCCCTCCCCAGTGGCCCGAGGCCGCGCAAACCCTGATGGCATTGATGCACGCTCAGGGCGAAGTCGCCCGGCTGAGCGAACGCGAGCAACTGTTCAGCTCGCTGCTGGTCAGCGTCAACGCCGTGCTTTGGGCCTTCAACTGGGAAACCCGTCAGGTGCTGTATGTCAGCCCCGCCTATGAACGGATATTCGGTCGCTCCGCCGCCCTGCTGTTGGCCGACTACAACCAGTGGCGCGACAGCATCTACCCGGACGATCTGGAATACGCCGAACGCAGCCTCGCCGAAGTGCTGCACAAAGGCGCCGTGGAAGACCGCGAATACCGGATCATCGCCGCCGACGGCCAAGTGCGCTGGATCAGCGACAAGTGCTTCATCAACCGTCAGGACGAACCAGGGCAACCGGTGATCATCGTCGGCATCGCCGAAGACATCACTGACAAGAAGCAGATGGAAACCGAGCTGCAACGCCTGGCCACCACCGACGTGCTGACCCAGAGCAGCAATCGCCGGCACTTCTTCGAATGCGCCCACCGCGAGTTCGAAGACGCCCGCCTGCAAGGCGTGCCACTGGCGTTTCTGCTGCTGGACATTGATGACTTCAAGGTGATCAACGACACCTACGGCCACCCGGAAGGCGACAACGTATTGCAACGGATCGCCGAATGCGGGCGAGCATCGTTACGCCGGGGCGACCTGTTCGGGCGGATTGGCGGTGAAGAATTTGCTGCGGTGTTCCCGGGCTGTGCGCCAGACATGGCGATGCAGGTGGCCGAACGGCTGCAACGGGAAATTCAGCGGCTGAGTTTCAACCACGGTGATCAGACGTTCGGCATCACCGTCAGCCAGGGCCTGACCAGCCTCACCCCGGATGACGAAAGCCTCGACACCCTGTTCGCCCGCGCGGACGCAGCGATGTACGAAGCCAAACGGCAGGGCAAGAACCGGATCATTTCCGCCTGATTCAAGACCTCAGCCCAACACAAGACTACTGTTGGAGCTAGCTTGCTCGCGAAGGCGTCTTGTCAGTCAACATAGCGCTGACTGGCATACCGCTTTCGCGAGCAAGCTCGCTCCCACAGGGATTCGTAGTGCGCGCGGTTATTTACGCATCCGCATCAGCTCCGGCAAGCCGATCTTGAGCAAGCGCGCCGTGCGGCTCTTCGCCAGCTCCTCAACGCCTTCATGCTCGGTCAGCCGCGCCATTTGCGCCGCCATGTTCATCACCAGCGCCTCGCGGGAGTACACCCCGCCACCGAGCTGGTAGACCGCGGCAATCAGCTCGCGCAACTCCAGCGGCAAGCGCCAGCGCGTGCGTAACGCCGAGCCATACGCTGCGCCGAATTCCGCCAGCGCATCGCCGACTTCCTCCAGTTCATCCAGCTCGCCGCCGGCCTGCTTCCATTCCTGCAGACAACGCAGCAGTGCCAGGTCGCCGAGGCGATGGAGCATCCCGGCGCAATAGCAGCGTTCCTGATCCAGATCGAGCAACCGCGCCAGCGTGCGGGCGTACTCGGCGGTGTGCAGCGACAGGCCCCAATAGCGCTCGGCGTAATCGGCCAGACACGGATCGCTGAGTCGGGCGCTGCGCTTGAGTGCAAGGCCAAGGATCAGGTTCATGCTCTGCCCGGTGCCCAGGCGATGCAGCGCCTGCGCCAAGGTCTGCACCGGCGCGCCATGGTGCTGGGCGGCGCTGTTGGCGGCGGCAATCAACACGGCGGTGATCTGCGGATCGGTGCGGATTTCCTCTTCAAGCAGCTTCAGGTCCAGGCCAACGGGATTGAGGCTGCGTTTGACTGCCACCTGCACGTCGGTCATCAGCGGTGCGCCATCGGCCTGTTCGCGGCGACGTTCGAGGAATACCGAGAGGGTCATGCCCGGCGCCAGTGCAGGTACTTCACAGAACACTTCCTCGCCGGCGTTCAGCAGCAGTCCCTGCAAACGCTCGGTCAGGCTTTCCATGTTCAGGGGTTTGGCCAGGTAGGCGGTCGGCGCCATCGGCAGGGCTTCGCGCACGCTGGCGCTGTCGTTGCGGCTGCTCATCAAAATGAACGGCAGCGGCGGGTTGCGTTTGCGCTGGCGGACACTGCGCAACACGCTCAAGCCATCGACGCCGGGCAATTCCCAGTCGACGATCGCCAGGTCATACGGGACTTCGCTGAGCAGCGACATCGCCTCCTGGCCATCGGCGCACAGGTCCAGCCGCGCATCGCAGCGCACATTCAGCAGCACTTGTTTGAGCAGATCACGCGACCAGGGATCGGCCTCGGCAATCAGCACCCGGGGTACAGCGGGTAAATCGACGGCAGTCATGCTCGCCCTCCCTTGCAATGCTTGAACCTTAGCCAATGCTTGCGTTTCGGTACAACCTGAAAACCGCGCAAGTGTTTCTCCGGGCATGAAAAAACCCGCCGAAGCGGGTTTTTTGTCGATCCGATCACACGGTGCTACGGATTACAGCTCCGAGAAGCACTCTTCGATGATCGCCAGGCCTTTGTCCAGTTGCTCGTCCGGCGAAGTCAGCGGTACCAGGACGCGCAGAACGTTGCCGTAGGTGCCGCAGGACAGCAGGATCAGGCCCTTTTCACGCGCCTTGGCCACGACAGCCGCGACAGCGGTCGGGTTTGGCTTGTGGCTGTCGCCGTTTTCGAACAGCTCGACTGCGATCATGGCACCTAGGGCACGGACTTCGCCGATCACCGGGTACTTGGCCTGGATGGCCTTCAGGCCGGTGACCAGACGCTCGCCGACAGCCTTGCAGCGGTCCAGCAGTTTTTCTTCTTCGAACACTTCCATCACGGCCAGGGCCGCGGCGCAAGCGATCGGGCTACCGGCGTAGGTGCCGCCCAGGCCGCCTGGTGCGATGGCGTCCATGTATTCGGCCTTGCCGCACACACCGGCCAGCGGGAAGCCGCCGGCGATGGATTTGGCGAAAGTGGTCAGGTCGGCAGCAACGCCCATCTGTTCCATGGCGAAGAAAGTGCCGGTACGGCCAGCGCCGGTCTGCACTTCGTCAGCGATCAGCAGGATGCCGTGCTGGTCGCACAGGGCACGCAGACGCTTCATGAATTCTTTCGGTGCGACGTAGAAACCACCTTCACCCTGCACAGGCTCGATGATGATCGCGGCGATGTCTTTCGGCTCGGCGTCGTTCTTGAAGATGCGCTCGATGGAAGCGATCGAGTCGTCGATGCTCACGCCGTGCAGTTCGTTCGGGTACAGCGCGCGGAAGATGCCGCCTGGCATCAGGCCCATGCCGGCCGAGTAAGGCACGACTTTACCGGTCAGGCCCAGGGTCATCATGGTGCGACCGTGGTAAGCGCCGGTGAAGGCGATCACGCCAGCGCGGCCAGTGGCGGCACGGGCGATCTTCACGGCGTTTTCAACGGCTTCGGAGCCGGTGGTCACCAGCAGGGTTTTCTTGGCGAAGTCGCCTGGTACGCGAGCGTTGATTTTCTCGCACAGCTCGACGTACGGCTCGTAGGCCAACACCTGGAAGCAGGTGTGGGTCAGCTTGTTCAGCTGCTCGGTCACGGCGGCGATGATTTTCGGGTGCACGTGGCCGGTGTTCAGTACGGCGATACCACCGGCGAAGTCGATGAATTCACGACCCTCAACGTCGGTCACGGTCGCGTTCTTCGCGGACTCGGCGAAGATCGGGTGAATCTGGCCAACACCACGTGGAACAGCAGCGGTACGGCGGGCCATCAAATCAGCGTTAGTCTTGCTCATTACAGTCCTCATTCGCCGCTCATCGGGCGGCGTGGTTCAAGGATTAAGCGGGAGGAATCGGCGGTGGCAGCATGCGATGATCGACTGCCACGGCGTTCCCGGCCGCAGAGAAAATTCCGGTTTGAAACGACGCAAAGGGACAGCGCTCTCGTGCCCTTTGCGTTTACAGCGATCTTCTACCGAGGCTTAGATGCCCAGGCAGAGGTATTTGATTTCCAGGTAATCTTCGATGCCGTACTTGGAGCCTTCACGGCCCAGGCCCGAGGCCTTGATGCCGCCGAACGGCGCCACTTCGTTGGAGATCAGCCCGGTGTTGACGCCGACCATGCCGTATTCCAGGGCTTCAGCCACACGGAACACACGGCCCAGGTCGCGAGCGTAGAAGTACGAGGCCAGACCGAACTCGGTATCGTTCGACATCGCGATCACGTCGGCTTCGTCTTTGAAGCGGAACAGAGGCGCCAGCGGACCGAAGGTTTCTTCCTTGGCGACAGCTGCGTCTTTTGGCACGTTGGTCAGGATGGTCGGCTCGAAGAAGTTGCCTTCCATCGGTTTGCCACCGGCCAGCACAGTTGCGCCTTTGCCCACGGCGTCAGCGATGTGCTCTTGCACCTTGGCCACGGCTTTCTCGTCAATCAGCGGGCCAGTGGTAGTGCCTTCTTCCAGACCGTTGCCGATCTTCAGCTTGGCGACTGCCACTTTCAGCTTCTCGGCGAATGCGTCGTAGACCGAATCCTGAATGTACAGACGGTTGGCGCAAACACAGGTCTGGCCGTTGTTGCGGTACTTGGAAATGATCGCGCCTTCGACGGCCTTATCCAGGTCCGCGTCGTCGAACACGATGAATGGCGCGTTGCCGCCCAGTTCCAGGGAGACTTTCTTGATGTCCTTGGCGCATTCCGACATCAGCTGACGGCCGATTTCGGTCGAGCCGGTGAAGGACAGTTTGCGCACGATCGGGTTGCTGGTCAGCTCGCTGCCGATGTCGCCGGCACTGCCGGACACGACGCTGAACACACCTTTAGGGATGCCGGCGCGCTGGGCCAGTTCAGCCAGGGCGAAGGCGGAGAACGGCGTTTGCGAAGCAGGCTTGAGCACCATGGTGCAACCGGCGGCCAGCGCAGGACCGGCTTTACGGGTGATCATCGCCGCCGGGAAGTTCCACGGGGTGATGGCGGCGGTCACGCCGATCGGCTGCTTGATCACGATCAGGCGCTTGTCCGGCTGGTGGCCCGGAATCACGTCACCGTAGATGCGTTTGGCTTCTTCGGCGAACCACTCGATGAACGAAGCGGCGTAAACGATTTCGCCCTTGGCTTCGGCCAGTGGTTTGCCTTGTTCGAGGGTCATCAGGCGAGCGAGGTCGTCCTGGTTCTCGATCATCAGTTCGAACCAGCGACGCAGTTTGCCTGCGCGCTCCTTGGCGGTCAGTGCACGCCAGGCCGGCAGCGCCTTGTCGGCGGCTTCGATGGCACGGCGGGTTTCGGCAGCGCCCATTTTCGGCACGGTGCCCAGAATTTCGCCGGTGGCCGGGTTGTTGACCTTGATCGTCTGACCGTTGTCCGCGTCGACCCATGCGCCATCGATGAAGGCTTGCTGGCGGAACAACTG
This sequence comes from Pseudomonas sp. MCal1, assembly GCF_026341415.1. Taxonomy (NCBI): domain Bacteria; kingdom Pseudomonadati; phylum Pseudomonadota; class Gammaproteobacteria; order Pseudomonadales; family Pseudomonadaceae; genus Pseudomonas; species Pseudomonas sp. MCal1. The sequence continues at coordinate 87,928 of NZ_JAKUMP010000007.1, read as the reverse complement.
GGTGTCTTTAAGCTGCATGTCGGCTTTCCTTAACAGCACCGCGCAAGGCGCGGAGCAAAATTATGATTGTAGAAAGGCGCCTCGCAAGGCTGCCGTCAGGGAAATCATTTACCGGGCTGGCACATGAACAGCGCACGACTCAAAAGACGTGCGACTCAGCACCTGGATAAGGAGCGTTTGAAATCTCAAACGAATCCTAGGTTCAAAGGGGTTGAAGGACAATAGGGCGTTCGAAAAAAAGAACAAAAACGCCGCAATTGCTGAACATTTCAGATCAACGTACAAGTGCCTCTGTTCCCTGCCACCGTCGAACGGCAGGGAACAGAGGATGGTGACTACTTATCCTGAAACGATTTGAGCACCGTCAACAGACTGGTCAGGTTGTCAGCCACCCCCGTCTGCGCGACTTTCTCCGTGGCCGCGGCGCCGGCTGTGGTATCAACGCTGTAAATCTGCATCACGCCCTGATTGGTCGCCGCTTGCGCCAGGGTGTTCTGTTGCTGCTGGGCACTGACGGCGTTCTCGAACAGGATGCCGGTCGAGTGCGCCAGGCTCTGGTAAATACTGCCCATCGCCATGGCCGGCGCTTCGGCCACAACCTTGACGCTGGTCTGGGTGACTGCATCGGTAATCTGATCATTCACGGTTGCCATGTTCCGACTCCTTTCAAGGGACAGTGGGTGTTGCAAATATTGCTCAGGCGCCGGACGACCGCTCAGGCTGGCTGGCGCTGAACTGGGCAATGCTCTGATTGATTCGCTCAAGTGCCTGGTCCACTCCGTCGGCGTCCAGCACCCCGCTCGCCGCGGCCACCGCCGCAGCTCCGCCTACCAGCAGATGGGTATTCAACGCGCCGAGCGCACTTTCGGTGGCGGCGTCGAGGTCATCCTTGATGATGCTCTCGGTCATCTTGCGCAGCAGCACACCTTGAGAAGCCAGAGCGAGCTTGGTGACACCATCGAAGTAGCTCGCCGCCGACTGCGCCACCAATCCGCTGGCCTGACGAATCAGCAGCTCCGAACCCAGCGACGCCAGTGCGGGCGCATTGGCCGCCAACTGAGTGTTGAGCAGGTTCACCGCTTCGACGATCTGTCGGTTCAAGGCGTCGGCACCCACGCCCTCAGCCGATTGCTGAAGCAGATGCTCGTTGAGTGATTCGAGCAATGAAGCCGCAGCGGTGGCCGGATCAACGGCCGGCTGTTGCGCATCGTCGGTCTGCGCCTTTTCCCTGGCCATCAGGATCGCCCTCCCACCGCCAGAATCTGCTGCACGGCCGCCGCCACGGTGGCGTTGCCGATAATGTTCAGCGCCTGCTGATGACTGACCGCGTTCTGCAACGCCAGACTGACCGCATGACTGCTGACCTGAGTCAGCGTAGCAATGGCCGTGGCCGGTGCAGAACCGACGACCTGCACGGTCGATTGGGTGACAGAGTCGGTGATTTGAGGATTGACGACGCTCATGCTTTTCTCCCTGAATAAGGCGATCGAGGAACCCGCCGCAGGAAAACAATAGAACAGCTGCGCCAAACTGCCACGAGAGCGTTTTGCAGGACGTTACAGCCTTTTGGAATGCGCCCTGCACCGACACAAACACTGACAATGACCCGGCAAAAACCGGCATGGACGCCCCGAGCCGACCTAGGTATGATGTCGCCCGCTGCACCAGTAGCTCAGCTGGATAGAGTACTGCCCTCCGAAGGCAGGGGTCGTGGGTTCGAATCCCGCCTGGTGCGCCATTGATTTAAACGAGAAAGCCCCGGACTGTGATGGTCCGGGGCTTTTTTGTGCCTGCCGACTACGGCGACTCACTCCGTCGTCCAGTCAAACTCGTCATATTCATCATCGTCTTCTTCGTCCTCGATCAACTCATCATCGAGAACGTCTTCTTGCAGATCCTCTTCGGCCTGTTTGGCCAGAAGAAACTCCTTGCGACTCTCCGTCACTGCCCGCCGCAGTTCCTCACCCTTCACCGGGCAGTTGAGCATTTGGGCGATGCGGTCGATTTTTTGGGCCACGGCATCCTCCAGCGCATCGGCAATGACCCGATAGTGCGCGTTTTTGCGGGTCAATGCCAAATGGCGGATGACTGATACGGTCAGTTCTTGCGGATTTTTTCCAGTCGCAGGTCGAGATTCACGTTCGGGTAGCGCTTGTGCAGGTGGTTGAACAGGGTGTCGGCCGCTTGCGACTGGCCGGACTCGCGCAGGCGCAGGACTTCACGCAGCTGCTCGTCGAGACCGTTGACCGGGGCAGCGGCGCGCTTGCCGACCTTGGCTTCGTCCGCCGTGTCGGCGCTGATCGATTCGCTCTGCATCGGTGCAGCCATTTCCGCCATTGGCGCGGGAGCTGGCGCAGAAAGCGCGCCGGCGGGCGCCGACAATGATCGGGCCTCCTGGCGGGCCACAGGCGCAGCCGGTTTCGCGGCGGGGGCGAAATCGTATTGAGCCACGGGCTCCGGCGTGCGTTGCACCAGCGACAGCATCAGCGCGATGCCGACCAGACTGGCAAAAGCCACCTGATAGCGCGGTGTCTGGCAGGCCTTGAGCCAGCGTTGCCACAGGCTCTGCCGTGGCATCGGGGTTTCACGGCGGGCGGCGTTGAGGATCAGCGCATCGAGATGCGCCGGCGGCTCGGCGTTGTGCTGTTCACGCACGTGCTTGAGCACTTGCTCTTCGGGGGTCGGGCGGGCGTCCGTCATGTCAGTACCTCCTCGGCCAGCAGCCGACGCAGTTTTTGCTGGGCGTAGCGCAAACGGCTCTTGACGGTTTCCAGCGGTGTTTCGGTGAGGCTGGCGATTTGCGCCAGGTCGAGGTCGCCGTGGGCGCGCAGCAGGAACACTTCGCGCTGGTCGGCGGGCAAGGTTTGCAGGGCGCTTTCCAGGCGCTCGCTGTCGCGGCTGAGGTTGAGCAGCTGTTCGGGATCGGAGGCGTCGTCGCTGATGGCGTGGGTTTGCTCGTCGTAACTGTCATGCAGCGGTTGCCGGGCCCCGTGTTTGCGCCAGTGATCGATCAGGCGATTGCGGGCAATCTGGAACAACCACGTACGAAAGGTCGCCCGGCCGTATAGCTGACTGGTGCTGCGGATCAGGCTCAGCCAGGTCTCCTGGAACACTTCGTCAGCCAGTTCCGGTTTGCTGCTCAACCCGAGCAGAAACCGGTACAGGCTCTGGCGATGACGGGCGTACAGGATCTCGAACGCCTTGCTGTCACCCTCGCGATAACGGGCCAGCAGCGATTCGTCGCTGCTGGCCTTCAGGCTGTCGGCGGAGGCGAACAGCTGTGTGATGAAGCCTTTGAGGCGGCTCACTATTCAATCCGTCGCTCAGTGGACGTTCCGATGGAGGCGGTGGACGTACGCAGGCTCTGCGCCAGTTCCACCAGTTGCACGAACTCGTTGCGCAGACCGAAGCGGTCATCGCCACGGGCACCTCGGGCCAGGGCTTCGGTGTCCTTGAGGCTGAAATCACCGGTGTAGCGGCCGTCCTTGAGTTGCTGGGAAAACGCGGCGACGGCGGCGGCGAAACGCAGGTCCTCACTGGCCGGCGCAACCTGACTGGCAATCGGCCGCTCGATCAGCAGACTTTTCCCACCCTCAGGCTTTTGATATCGCACACGCAGCATTGCCAATTCTCCTTTCTTCTCGGAAACCACTGCATCGTTTTTTCCGTAGCGCAGCGGCTCCAGCCAGCCCTTCTCGCCTGTCGGGACAATTTCATACAACGCCGTCACCGTATGGCCTGCACCGACTTCGCCGGCATCGACCTTGTCGTTGCTGAAATCCTCACGCTTCAGCGCGCGATTTTCGTAGCCGAGCAGCCGGTATTCGCTGACCTGCGCCGGGTTGAACTCGACCTGCAACTTGACGTTTTTCGCCACCACGGCGAGGGTCGAACCGAGTTGATCCACCAGCACCTTGCGCGCTTCACGCAGGTTGTCGATGTAGGCGTAGTTGCCGTCACCGGCATCGGCCAGTTGTTCCATCAGGTGCTCATTGTAGTTATCCACACCGAAACCCAGGGTGGTCAGGGAAATTCCGGTCTTGCGTTTATCCACAGCCATTTGTTTCAGGCTGTCGAAGTCGCTGATGCCGACATTGAAGTCACCGTCGGTGGCCAACAGGATGCGGTTGATGCCTTTGGGGATGAACGCCTGCTGCGCCATCTGATAAGCCCGCTCAATGCCTGAAGCGCCGGCGGTCGAGCCGCCGGCAGTCAATTGCTCGATGGCTGTGCGAATTTTCGCCTTTTCCCGTCCGGAAGTCGGCTCCAGCACCACTCTGGATTCGCCGGCATACACCACCAGCGACACCCGATCCTGCTCGCGCAATTGATCGACCAGCAATTTCAGGGTGCTTTTGACCAGCGGCAAGCCTTCGCGGCGGTCCATCGAGCCGGACACATCCACCAGAAACACCAGGTTCGCTGGCGCCAGTTCCGCCACCGCGCGGTCGGACGCCTTGATGCCGATGCGCAGCAAGCGGGTGTGCGGACTCCACGGTGAAGCAGCCAGTTCGGTGGTCACACCAAAGGGCGAGCCATCGCTCGGCAGCGCGTAGTCGTAGGGAAAGTAATTGACCATCTCTTCCAGCCGGACCGCGCCCTCCGGCGGCAGTCGACCCTGATTGAGCAACCGCCGCACATTGGCGTAGGCGCCGGTGTCGACGTCGGCACTGAAGGTCGAGACCGGGGTTTCGGCGACGCTGTGGATCGGGTTGTCAGCCAGATTGGCGTACTGCTCGCGCTGTTCATCGCGATAGCCCTGTGGATAACTTTCACCGGCCGGCATCGGTGCAAAACGGGCGATCGGCGCCGCCAGGGCACTACGCTTGGCCATCGAGCTGTCGGCCATGATCGCTTCGGGCTGCGCGGATGATTTCAGTTCGGTCTGCGCCGGAGGTGGCACAACGGTGGTTTCCGGGCTGGAGGAAACGCCGCAACCGGCAACCACCAGCAACACACTGGCAGCAAGAGGGCGCAGAAGCGTGGAAGGAAGGGACATGGGGGCTGACCTCGGGGAAGAATTGATCCATTCATCCCCTGAGACGGGCAGCCCTTTCAGTACGGGTTAAACCTCACCGAAAAATTTTCAGCGGTGATAACGCCGCACCACACTGCTGTTGCGCAGCACGTGGCCTTTGATTTTTTCCATCAGCTGGGCACGGGTCAGACCGGCGGGCAAGGCGTCCGGGGCCAGATCGAGGGCGTAGATCTGAATGATGTAGTGGTGCGCGCTGTCGCCAACCGGTGGGCATGGGCCGATGTAGCTGGTGGTGCCTTTGCTGTTGGTGCCACCGAAGCCTTCAAGGGCTGATTTTGCGCCGACGCCAGCCGGAATCTGCCGGGTCGTGGCCTTGATCCCGTAGTGAATCCAGTGATCGACGCCCGCGCCTTTCTGGCCGTCCGGATCGTGCATGACGATCGCGTAGCTCAGGGTTCCGCTGGGGCCTGCGTTCCAGCTCAGGGCCGGTGACTGGTTCTTGCCGCCGCAGCCGGCCGCATCGCTGGCCGCCGCCGAGGTGAACAGACGGTTATCCGACACACCGGGAATGCTGAGGGTGAAACGCTCCTGGGCCTGCGCCGGAAACTGCACGCAAAGGGCGACGGCAACGGCCGCCAGCCAAGGGTTGAGAGAGGTCAATCGGGTCATTCCGGGAGCACCTTGTGCAGTTGGGCCTTCGTCGGCCTGCAAACTATAGCCGTACCGTTCGTGCCGTGGCAGTAGGAAATGGCTGAACCTCGCAATGCGGCCCAAACTCGTAAGAGAAATGCCTGTGAGGAGCAAGACCATGACCCTGCACCGTGTCGCCCGATTCGCCGATGTGCCTGAAGACCGTGGGCTGGAGGTGCAGATCGGCGACTGCAAGATCGTCCTGCTGCGCGCCGCCGGCCAGTTGCGCGCCTTTCAGGGGGAATGCCCGCATGCCGGCGCGCCGCTGGCGGAAGGTGCGTTGTGTCACGGCCGACTGATCTGCCCGTGGCACAAGGCAGCCTTTCGCGCCGAAGACGGCGCCTTGTGCGAACCTCCGGCGCTGGACAGCCTCAAGCGCTATCCGCTGGAACTGCGCGGCGACGAGGTGTGGGTCGATGACCAGCCGTTGCCGGATCCGCACACTCCGCCGCAGGACGATCCACGCACCTTTGTCATTGTCGGCGCCGGTGCCGGCGGAACGGCCTGCGCCGCCGCGCTGCGCGAGAAAGGCTTCGGCGGGCGGATCGTGCTGATCGACCGCGAGCCGGACGCCGGCTACGACCGAACGGTGCTGAGCAAATTCGTGCTGTCCGGAGAAATGCCGGCGCCGGAAACCCCGCCCCTGCGCGATGACGACTTTTACCGCGAGCAACACATCAATCGGGTTTCGGGCGAGGTCAGCGGGCTCGATGCCAATACCCGGACCCTTCACCTGAGCGATGGCCGCACAATGAATTACAGCGCGGCGGTGCTGGCCACCGGCGCAACGCCCAACGCGCTGAAACTGCCCGGCGCCGACCTGCCCCAGGTGTTTGTCCTGCGCTCCAAAGCCCAGGCGCAATCCATCATGGACGCCGCCCAACCCGGCCAGCGTGCCGTCATCATCGGTGACAGCTTCATTGCACTCGAATGCGCCTCGGCCCTGCGCCAGCACGGGCTCGAGGTGACGGTACTCGCGCGGCACGCGATTCCCTTCTCGGCGCAGTTCGGTGAAGCCGTCGGCAAGGCGATCCGTGCGCTGCATGAAGAAAACGGCGTGAAATTCATCACCGATCACGAAGCCAGGGAAATCACCGGAGACGGCAAGGTCGAGGCAGTGTTGCTCGACAATGGCCTGCGCCTGTCGGCGGATCTGGTGTTAGCGGGAATCGGCGTACATCCGGCCACCGAAGCATTCGGCGACCTGCCGCGCGAGGACGATCAATCGCTGTTAGTCGATGGCAGCCTGCGCGTCACCGAAGGTCTGTGGGCCATTGGCGATATCGCCACCTTCCCGCTGAACGGCCAGCCACAACGCATCGAGCACTGGCGCCTGGCCCAGCAGCACGCGCGGATCGCCGCCGCCAATCTTCTCGGTGGCGATGAACATTACCTCGACGTGCCGTATTTCTGGACCTGGCATTTCGGCCGCAACTACGACTATCTCGGTCACGCCGAGGCGTGGGATGCGGTCGAATTTATCGGCGAACCCGAACAGCCGCCGTTTATCGGACTGTTCGGGTGCAAGGGTGTCGTGGTGGCAGCGGTGGCCTGCGAAGAGGAAAGGTCGATGGCGCTGCTGGCCGAACGCATGAAGCAACCGCTGTCGATGGAGGAGGCCTGGCGGCTGATTCGCGCCGTCAGGTGATCCGGTTCAACGGCTCGCGGTTGTCATCGTCCTCGGCGTGCAGAAAGATCACCCGAGGGTGCTCCAGTGGCGCCAGCGGCGGCGGCAATTCTTCAGGGTGTACCGGCCACAAATGCGGCACGACATGGCTGACGTCGCCGTCCTGATCGTTGTGGATGGTCATGACGCCCGGCCCGCGGAGTTTCTGAAAGCGGTCGTCGCACAGTTTGAAGCTGCGGCTCAGCGCCTCATCGTCGACCACCGGGGGCGGCAGGCGACGCTGGGCGAAGCTTCGGCTCTTGCGTTGTTGATAACGCGCCCAGCCGATCAGGATCACCGCGTTGACCAACGCCACCCACAGGTAAATCTGCAAAGTGCCGAGGGCTTCGAACGCCGAATGGTCGATGCGCGGCCCGCCTTCGTGGGTCTCGATCAACGGCCACAGGCCGCGCACCAGCAAATACAGCAGGCCGACCCAGGCCAGCACCGTGAAGAACGCATCGACCACCACCAGAAACGGCCGTTGGCGGGTCCGGATGATTTTCATTTGATAACCTCCTCTTCATCGTCCCCGATCGGTTTGATACCCCGGTCGGGACTGACCCAGCGCGCACGCTTCTGGTGTTGACCGAACAATACCTTGGGGAAACTGACCAGCGTGGTCAGCAGGCTGACGAACCAGAACGCGATCGGGTACCACACCACCCAGAACATCGTCTTGCCCAGGCCCGGCTCGTAGCGACGGTCAATGATGATGCTGACCGCGAACTGCACCAGGCAGACAAACGCCAGCAGCAAACCGGTAAACGCCGGAGGCATCAGGTGATGCACCGCAATCGCCTCGGGCATGACCACGAACTTGCCGACGGCCCAGAAGATCACCGACAACAGGAAGGTGAACGCCCAACCGGTGGACAGGCAGTATTCGAACAGCAGCGGCCAAAGGTAACGGTGACGGTACTGCCAGATCCCGCGAATGTTCTTGAACAGCACTTCGGCGCCGCCCTGGGCCCAGCGCAGACGCTGTTTCCACAGACCGCGCAGGGTTTCCGGCATCAGGATCCAGCACAGGGCACGGGGCTCGTAGAAGATGCTCCAGTGGTCCAGTTGCAGCTTCCAGCTGATGTCGATGTCTTCGGTGATCATGTCCGGGCTCCAGTAGCCGACCCGGTTCAGCGCGGTACGGCGGAACGCGACGATCACACCCGACACGGTGAAAATCCGCCCGAACACCCGCTGGGTGCGCTTGATCAGCCCGATGATCGACGAGAACTCGCCGACCTGAACCCGCCCGACCAGCGTCGAACGCGTGCGGATTCGTGGGTTGCCGGTCACCGCGCCCAGCCGCGCGTTGTCGAGCATCGGCGCGACGAGATAAGCCGCGGTGTTCGGCGCCAGCAGCGCGTCACCGTCGATGCACACCAGATATTCACTGCGCGCAGCAATGGCGCCCATGCGCAGAGCCACGGCCTTGCCCTGGTTTTCCGCCAGGTGCAGCACCCGCAGCCGAGGGTCTTCCTTGGCCAGCGCATCCAGCACTTGTGCGGTGTTGTCCTTGGAGCCATCGTTGATCGCGATGACTTCGATGTTCGGGTAATGCTGCGCCAGCGCCGCGTGGATGGTATCGGCGGCGTTGTCGCCCTCGTTGTAGCAAGGGATCAGGATCGAAATCAGCGGTTCGCCTGCCAGCGGTGGCGGCAGCGTGTCGTCCTTCCACGGCCAGTGCCGCTCCCAGTGCAGCCAGAAATACAAGCCACCGGAAATCCACAACCCGGACATGAACAGCGGGTAGAAGAACACGAAGTCCATCAGGAATTGCCCGGTGACCAGGAAGATCAGCCCCAGCGGAACGCCGAGGACGATCGCCAGAACAAGCAGGGCCAGCAGTCTATCCAGCATGTCATGGGTTCCATTTGTTGGAGAGCGCAGGCCGCACGGTTTTCAGGTCCGGCAGGTTCTCGAGGAAGTTGTCCGGGTAGTAGCCGAAACTTGTGGCGCCCTGACGCTTGAGGCGGCCCATCCAGTCGGCCAGTCGTGCACCGTCGATGTCGGCCTGTTCCTTTTTCGTCCAGTCCCGGGCCTGCAGTTCGAATACCGTGCGATCCAGCGCCCCGGGGCGCTGTTTGATCTTCGCCACCAGCTGTTCGAGCCACGGGCCGGATTGCGCATGGGTCTGTTTTTCCATGAGCGGCATGGCCATCGGCGCCGTCCAGTCGTAACTCACAAGGAAGTCGTCGAGGTTCTGCGCGAACCACGCTTCGCTCTCGGGGTTGAGAATCGGCTCGGCGAAGATGTTGCGTGCGGTGAGCACTTGCGGGCCACGAATCGCGCGCACCCTGGCGGTCAGCTCATTGGTGAAGTCGATCAGGTAGCGGCTCTTGAACCGCGTCCAGCGCTGCATCGCCGCCGGATCGTCACGCAGGGCGGCGATCGAGCCCGGCAAGCCGTTGGCGGCATAGGCCTTCAGCGCCTGAGGGCCGGCGTCTTCGAAGTCCGAGAGCACCGCGTCGTCGTGGTAGAGAATGCCGTCGACCGAAGTCAGGCGTGCCACGTCTTCGTAGATCTCGCCGATGATCCGCCGCACCTCGGGATCGAACGGCGACAGGCGTTTATATTGATCCGGGTCGACAGCCGTCGTGCCGGTCTTCGGATCCCAGCGCGTCACCCGTGGCAGCCTCGAATCCAGTTCGAAACTCAGCACCGGCATCCACGCAAAGACCTTCACATGAGCCCGGGTGCGCAATTGCCAGGCGACACGATCGAACAGGTCGGCACGCATCGGCAGATGACGGTTGGGGAAGTACAGCGAATGCACCAGGCCGTCGCCCTTCGGATCGGCGAAGGCTTGCAGGAACACGGTGTTGGCGCCCATGTCCGCCATGCGCTGGATCAGTTTGCCAAGGTTGATTTCCTGCTGCGCCGGATCCGGGTCGTAGACGTTGTCCAGATCCACATGCACCACGCGCATGGTGAAGTCCGATTGCACCGCGACGATGCTGTTGGCGAAATGCTCGCCGTCAGGATCGGAGGCGACCAGAAAGCGCGGACCGCTCATCAGGTTGTCGAGAGCATCGAGACCGTCATCGAGAGTCAGGGCCATTTCGTAGCCCTGCTCACTGACCACCGTCAGCGAAGTGCCGTCCGCTGTACCGTAGGGCCAGACCCAGACCCTTGGTTTCTTACCGGTGACCTTGCGGATTTTTTCCGAGATGGCCGCCACATCGGTACGCATGCGCGCCTGGAAGTCCGCTTCGGATTCATAGCGTTTGCTCACCGGATCGTAGCGTCGGGTTGCGGCCGCCGGCTGCATGTTGCCCTGCGGGTTGGCGAGGATGCCTTTGTGGCTGGCGTCGGTGTGGGCAGCGATTTCCACCAGCCCCGATTGGGAGATTTCCCGCACCTGAGCCCAGGTCAGGAAGTCCGAGCGCGCACGCGGCGTGCCGGCGAAGTCCACCGGTTGGTTCAGCGGCGTATCGATCCAGGTGCCGACCGGCGCCAGCAGCGCATGCCAGTTATAGGCGCGCAACACCGGCAACACGCGGGTGTAGAAGCTTGAGTAACCGTCGTCGAAGCTGAGCAGGATCGCCTTGGGCGGCAGTTCCGGCCCGCCCTTGCGTGCGGCCATGATCTGATCGACCGTCACCGGTTTGTAGTTGTTCTCCCGCAGCCAGGCGAGCTGTTCGAGCAGGCGCTCGGTGCGCACCGCCACCACCGCCTGATCGGGGTCACGATCTTCGACGTCGTGGTAGGCAATGCCCAGCACGTGGTTTTTCGGCCAAGGCTTTTCACTGGCTGCCACCGGTCGCTCGGACGGCGGCACGAAGGCCGGGGCTTGCTGGGCGCAGGCGCTGACCAGCAGCACTCCCAGCAGAAGGATGAAACGCGAAATCAAAGGCATCTTCAAACTCTTCTAGAAGCGGAAAGTGAGGTCGACGAGCAGACGCAGATCGGTTTCCCGGTCACCGTCGTAGGGCCGGTTGATCACACTGAACAAACCGCCCACCTCGAACACGTCGTTCCAGGCGTAGCGCTGGCCGTAACCGAGCAATGCCATGCCGCCGGTGCCGTGATCACGCTGGCTGTAAGTACCCGCACCGGCCTGGAACTGCTGGCTCCAGACGGTTTCGTAACGGTGGTACAGCACGTGATTGACGTTCAGCAGCGGCATGACGCTGAAGTCCGACTTCGGGTTGAAGTACGGCACGTCATCGGACTTGGAGTTGTGGCTGGTGCTCACTTCCAGGCCCGCATCGACTTGCAGGTTCGGCGCGCTGTAGACGCCCTCTTTTCCGGTCAGCAAGGCTTCGACACGGTTGTTGCCGTCGCTGAAGTGCGACGGGCTGACCGCCAGCCGCCATTCGCGACTCTCGTTGGCGCGCCAGCGAATGAAACCGCTGCCGCCGTTGGCCTTGATGTCGCTGTTCAATGCCCGCAGCGGGGTCTCGGCCGACAGATATTCGAGGCTGCCGCCGTATTGCCAGTGATCGTCGATGTCGCGGGCAATCGCCAGGCGCGCGCCCTGCTTGTCACCAAACCCATAGGAATGATTCGACACTTCGGCTTCGAGGGTCATGTCGCGGGTGCGACGCTCCAGGCCGACACGCTGGAAGCGGTGGTGGCCGGTCCCTTCGGTGAAATCGCCTGTGGCGTATCCGGCCCCGGCGAACACCCGCCAGTCTTCATCGATCGGCGGGCTGTAAAGGGTGGTCTGAATACCGAAGTCGCGGCTGCCGCTGACCGCGCCGGCATTGCCACCGCTGCCACCATTGGCCTTGCCGCCGTAAGCTTCGACGCGCAGTTCGGACATGTCATGCACTTCACGCTCGCGGGCCAGACGCTGGACCTGACGGTTGTCGGGGAAGCGCGCCACCACGTCGTCGGTCAGCGCGTCCATTTGCCGCCATTCCTGCAGGTCCATGGCGGTGCGGGCCTGCGCGACTTCAAGACCCATGTCGCGCGGCGCGATGCTCTCGGTTTCCTTGAGCTGGTTTTCCGCACGGCGCGGCCAGTTGCGGGCCAGGTACAGATCGGCCTGGGCCAGGCGCAGGCCGATGTTGCCCGGCGCCTGATCCACCAGGGTTTGCAAGCGCTCTTCGCCGTGAGGCAGGTCGGAGCCGTAGGTGCCGGCCTGCGCCGCCAGTTGCTGGGCGTCCATCCATTCGTCGTTGGGGTTGCCGATCGGCAGGCCCTTGAGTTCGATGCGCGGTTTCTGTGTCCTGGCCTGATCTTCGGCGACCTTGCGTGCCTCTTCGGCGCGGTCGCTTTCCAGCAGCGAGTAATACAGCGCCGTGGTGTCTTCGAGTCGGTCGCCGACATCGGCGTCCGGCGCCGCCAGCACCTGCCGGTAAAGATCGGTGGCGATTTCCGGCTGGCGCTGATCCAGATAGGACGCCGCCACCCAGCGCAGGGCGTAGGTCGGAATCTTCACGCCTTCGGCTTGCAGCTTCTGGTATTCGCTGATGACTTCGGCGGTGCGCGCCCGGGCCTTGAGCGCGCCCATGCGGTCGATGCGCCAGCGGGTCACGTCGTCGTGGGCGCTGGCGTCCGGGGTCCAGGTGGCGAGCAACTGGTCGTAGTCGGCCAGGGCGCGGTCGGCGATCACGTAGCGTTCTTTTTCGCTGCGGGTGGCCAGCTCGGCAAGGCGCACGCGCTCGGCGGCCAGATCGCCTTCCAGACGGCGCAAGGTGACGGGATCGATCAACCCCGGACGCTGCTTCGCCAGACGCAGCGCCGGCTCCGGTAGACGGGCCTTTTGCAGGGCGACCACGTATTCGCGGGCGACCTCCGGTTTGTTGCCGGCGCGGACAAAGGCCTGGTCGTATTCGAACAGCGCGTCGTAGGGCTTGCCGGCGCGATTCAGGGCGTAGCCCAGCGCCAGTCGGCGGGAAGGATCATCGGGTTTGGCGGCGACCAGCGAGCGGGCGCGGATCACCCCTTCATCAGGTTTGCTGGAGTCGGCCTGGGTCAGCGCCAGGCCGAGTTGCAGGTCGGCGTTGTCCGGCTCCAGCATCAGGGCCTTGTTGTAGACCTGGATCGCCTGATCCCAACGCTTGAGGTTGCGATAGGCCCGGGCGGTGGCGGTCAGCGCCTGAACCGGCAATGCCCGGCCAAGGCCCTGGGTCTCGTAGACCTGCACCACTTCAGCGTCGAGCCCGGCCCAGCCAGCGATTTGCAGGTGATCGCTGACCTGGCCGGTGGTGGCCTGGGCCGGCGGCACCTGCCGCAAAACGGTCAGCGCGGGCGTGTAATGCCCGGCCCGGGCGTCGAGCACCATTTGATCGTAGGCCGTATCGGCGAACGCGAGCGCCGGCCAGAGCAACTGGCTGCACAGCGCGACTCGAAACAAAGGGCGTAAACCACGATGTAATACGGGAACATCAATACGCGGCATTCGTCAGCATCCTTACATGGCCAGCCGGGTAGCAGTGCTCCCCCTTGCCCATTTCGTGACGGAGGCCAAGCAAAAAACGCTCAGCCAAGCTTATCCAGGCAGTCTTGCACGCAAGCGTAGACCAAGATTCAGAACACAATAATTATTCAGATTCGTGACGATGAATTTCCCGAAAGGCCGCAAACCCGGACGCCAGACAGCAAAACGCCCGGCGTCTGCGGGTGCAGAGGCCGGGCGTTTCGTTTTAGCGCGGGGCGTCGTTTACTGAGGCTGCTCGATACTGCCGAACTTGCTCATCAAGAAGCCGACAAACTGCTCGACAGTCATCTTCTGGCCGTTGAATTCCACCTGATTGGCGGCGTAATGCAGTTTGGTGACAACGTTGGTGCCGTCCAGGGTTGCCAACTGCGAACCCACGGCCATGCCGGCGAACATGTCGGCGCCAGCGCTGGCCTGGTCAACAATGGCTTTGGCATCGGTCTGACCGTCGATTTGCGCCTGCACGCTGAGCAGATCGACCAGCATCGGCTTGGACACCAGCACATTGACGTCAAGCAGCGCGATCAGCTGTTTGCCCAACTGATCCGGCGGCAAATCCATCGACTGTGGCTTGGCCAGGTCGAGCACCAGACTCGCGCGGCTTTCGCCGTTGGCGGTTTTCAGCGACAGGTCTTCCAGCGCCAGTTGCGGCCCGGCTGCCAGCAGTTTCTGCAGGTCAGCCTTGACCTGGGCGGACTCGGCCTCGGTGAGGTCCAGCTCCGGCGCCGGCAGGCCGGCGGCGGTGGCTTCGGCAGCGGCTTTCTCGTAGGGCTGCAGTTTGGTCTGGTAGATCTGCATCAGCGACATGGCCGACGGAATGTCGAGGTTCTTCAGGCTCATCGCCAGGTTGGCCGAACCGATCTTCTTGTCGTTGAGGGTCACTTCAGCGACCTTATAGTCGGCACGGCCGGAGGCGTTGCTGCCGTTCTCTTCGGTGCGGTTCTTCATCTCGAAGTTCTTCACGCCCAGCACCGACTGTTTGGCACCGAAGGTGGTCTTGCTGCTGGTCAGCTCCAGGGTGTTCTCGCCGGTGTAGTAGCCGTAAGTGCTCTTGGCGAGGTTGCTGGCCAGGGTCAGGCCATTGAGTTCGATCTGCACCGGCGCCTGATCTTCGGCGACCGTGGTCAGGTGCAGGCTGTCCATGTAGCCGTTGGCCTTGACCTTCTGCGCCTGGGCGCTGGCGGAGATGTCCATGTTCAGGCCGGAAAATTTCAGGCTCGACTTGTCATCCAGCGCGGTTTCCAGCGGCAGCAGTTCAAGGTTGCCGGTGGTGGACTGGTCGTAACCGATGTTGACCACACCCTTGAGCGGCGCGGCGCCCTTGGTGGCGGCAAACCATTTTTCGGTGGTCGGGGTCTTCTCCAGTTCGTAGTGACTGGTGGCCATGACCGGCAGCCATTTCAGCGACACCAGCCGCGAGAACGGCAGCGGGCCGTGTTCGATGTGGTCGACGAACAGCAGCTCGACCGGCGCCTCGCCGAACATTTCACCCTCGCCCTTGAGGCGGTAGTGCGCGGTGCTGCTGAAGGTGTTGCGCTCAAGCGATACCAGTTCCAGCGACGCACTGCCGTTGGAACCGGCCATGGCGGTCTGCAACTCGCTGTTGGCGTTGGCGACGGCGTTGTTCAGGACGCCTTCGATTTTGGTGCCGGTGTACCAGGCCCCGCCTACGCTGATGGCGCCGATGGCCACAACAATTCCGAGAAGCACGCCTGCTGATTTATTCATGAATGACCTGATCGATTTCCGTGGCTGAAAGTGTGGTCGTCTTCCCTGAACCCGTGACCGGGCCGTGGCGCGACTCCGCTGAATTTAGCGGTGGAGATTAGCACTGGCAGTGCGACGCGGCCCAACGATTAAAGGTTAAAGAGTGTCGACAAGTCATGGACAAACAAAAAGATCGCCGGGTTCGGCGATCTTTCAGGGGTCAGGAATATTGCACCTCGATCTCATCAAGCTGATGGTCGAAGCTTTTCAGCCGTGCGGTCCAGGTGTACACCAGCACTTCGAAATCCCGGTCGATCACCGCCCCGCCCGGCCCGTCGCTGCGCGGGTCGCAGAAGTCCAGTTGATAACGCTCGCGGGCCATGGCGGTGGCGACGTCCGACAGTTCGCGGGCATTGTTGAGCCAGTGCCAGCCGTCGTCAGCGACTTGCCGGTCGAGGGCCAGGCATTGTTTTTTCAGGGCTTCGAGGCTTTTTTCCAGCGGCGTGCCGGTGAGTTCGCCCATGACTTCGGCGAAGGTGCGCCCCGGTTGCCAGTAACTGCCCCAGAAGTAGCGGTCGAACACGGTTTCGACTTTGCGCAGCGCGACTTTGGTGTCCCAGATCAGCAGCAGCGTCTTGCTTTGCTCAAGCTGGCGTTTCTTGAGGCGCTGGCTCTGCACCAGGGCCGACGCCACGACCACGATCGCCATGACCGCGATCAGCGCCACGGTGCTGTCGAGGAAGACCATTGCCTTGTCGATCTGGTGGGCCAGCATGATGCCGTAGAAATAGGTGGCCGAGAGCAGCACCAGGGCTACCAGGGCGCACCAGAAGCCGAGAGCGTAAGGGTTTTTCATTATTGGTTTCCCCTAGACCTGCGCTAGCGATGTGCACTGAAAAGGCGCCTGGTTCGGGGCGCCCTTTCAATACTTCAAAGCATAGCAACGGCCTCAGGGTTTGCTGGCGCTCGAGGCTTGCGTTCGTCCGCTTTCCCAACCGCCGCCCAGGGCGAGGAACAAATCGATCTGGCTCATGGCAACCTGAGTGTTGGCGGCGGCCAATTGCGCAGTGACGTCGGTGTAGGTGCGAGTGGCTTGCAGGTCGGCGAGGAACGACTCGCGGCCGGCCTGGAAGAAGCGGTGCGTCTGGTCGGCCGCCAGTTTCGCCGACTGCTCGGCATCGGCCAGCGCATCGCGACGCTGCAGCAATGCGGAGTACTGGGACAGGCCGGTCTGGGTTTCGCGGATGGCGTTGAGCACCACGCCGTCGAAATGTGCCAGCGCGCCCTGGGTCGTGGCTTCGGCTTCGCGGATCCGGGCCCGGGCGCCGTTGGTCGGCACCTTCCAGCTCAACGACGGGCCGAAGCCCCAGCGGTTGGTGGAGGGTTTGCCAAGGTTGTCCAGAATGCCGACGGTGCCGATCGTCGCGCCGAAACTGATGTCCGGGTACAACTCGCCGGTGGCGATACCGATCCCGGCCGTTGCGGCTGCCAGACGTCGCTCGGCCTGACGGATGTCCGGCCGGCGCTTGAGCAGCGCCGCGCCATCGCCGACCGGCACCAGTTGAGCGATTTTAGGCAGTTCGGCGCAGGTTGCGGTGCCGGCCGGTAGTTGATCGACAGGTTTGGCCAGCAGCATCGACAGACGGAACAATCCGGCCTGACGCGCCGCCTCATAACGCGGCATGTCGGCGCGCAAGGATTTGAATTGGGTCTGCGAGCGGGTGACCTGGGTCTCGTCACCGCGCCCGGCGTCGCGCAGACGCTGAATCAGGGTGGTGCTCTGGGATTGCAGGTCGAGGGAATGCTGGGCGATTTCCCGTTCTTCGTTCGCCGCGCAGACCTGGGTGTAGGCCCGCACCACGTCGGCGACCAGGGTGATGCGTGCGGTGTCGGCAGCGGCCTGGGTCGCGTCGGCGTTGGCCTTTGCCGCTTCGATCCCGCGTTGCAACGTGCCCCACAGGTCGAACTGGTAGGACGCGCTGATGCCGATATCGCCGATGTTGGCCACCGGCACTTTCTCCGGCAGCAGGAACGCCTCGCCGGATTCCTGCAAGCGTTGCGCGCCCATCTTCACGCCGCCGCTCCAGCCACCGGCCGCCTCGGCTTCATCGACCTGCGCACGGGCCCGCGACAGATTCGCCGCCGCCACCCGCAGATCGGTGTTGGACGCCATGGCCTGCTGCACCAGTTGATCCAGGCGCGGATCCTGATACAGGCGCCACCAGTCCGCCGGCACCGGGGCCGACACCACCGGTTTGCCGGCCACCGCCAGATCGCCCTGGAAATCCTTGCGCTGGATCGCCGCGTCTTCGGGCACGTGATAGTCCGGCCCGACCATCGAGCAGGCCGACAGCATCATGCCCAAACCGGCGATCATCAGAGCCCTGGTCATTTCGCGGGCTCCTGCGGTTGATCGTCGATGATCGACACGGTGGCAGTACGTCCGGCGATCATGCGGAAGTCATCCGGCACGTCGTCGAAAGCAATGCGCACCGGTATCCGTTGCGCCAGTCGCACCCAGCTGAACGCCGGATTGACGTTGGGCAGCAAGTTGCTGCCGCTCGAACGGTCGCGGTCTTCGATACCGGCAACGATGCTTTCGACATGCCCGCGCAAGCGGGCGCGGTCACCGATCACGCGGATATCCACCGACTGGCCGATGTGGATGCCGTCGAGTTTGGTTTCTTCGAAATAGCCGTCGATGTGGAACGAATTGCTGTCGACCACCGACAACACCGGACGCCCGGCGGTGACGAACTCCTGCGAGCGCGGCGCACGGTCGTTGACGTAGCCGTCCACCGGACTGCGGATCACCGAGCGGTCGAGATTGAGCTGAGCGCTGTCCACCGCCACCAGCGCTTCGGCCAGGGCCGATTGCGCGCGGGCCACTTTCGACTGGCTTTCTTCCAGCTGTTCGGCCGGCACCAGATTGCCCAGACCGCGATTACGTTTGGCTTCCCGTTGTGCCTGAGCCAGGGTTTCTTCGCGATCAGCGACCGCTGCCCTGGCCTGACGCAACGCCAGTTTGAAACGGTCCTGGTCGATGCTGAACAGCACCTGGCCGCGTTTCACCAACTGGTTGTCCTTCACTTCGACCTGCTGGATCAGCCCGGACACGTCCGGGGCGATCTGCACGATGTCGGCGCGAATGTGGCCGTCGCGGGTCCAGGGCGCAAACATGTAATACATCACCATGCGCCAGACCACGACGACGGCGAAAGTCACGATCAGCAGCGTCAGGACGACGCGACCGAGGGTCAGAAACGGTTTTTTCATGTCATCAGGTATCGACTGAGTGAATCCACGCCGTACAGCATCACGGCGTAGAGAGCCACGTTGAACAATGCCCGGTGCCAGACCAGACGGTAGAAATGCAGGCGTGTGAGCACGCCGTGTACCAAAACAAACAGCACATAAGTGATACCCATCAACACCAGCAGGGTCGGCAGGAAAATGCCGCTGATGTCCAGATCACCGATCATAGGGGCGCTCCTTCGGGCAGCGGTTCTTCGGGCTCTGCGTTGGAGACGAATTCCACGCCGGGCAACAGCGCCAGGCGCAAACCGCTCAAGGCGTGCAACAGGTTCAGTCGGGTTTCTTCATCACCTTGACCGTTGAGCGCGCGGCGGGTGCGATCCATGGTCATCAATAAGGCACTCGGCGCCGGCAGGCGTTCGCCGGCCTTGAGACAGGCCCGGAAATACTCGCCAACCTCGGCCACCACTTGCTTGAGCAACGCGTTCGGCGCGCCCGTCACTCGCGGCGTATAGGCAAGCAGGTCGAGCAGGTTCAGCCCGACGCGCACTTCGCGCATGGCGATGCCGGTGTCCTGGCCGGTCAGCGCCAGACGCGGCAGGTGCTGCATCAGGCGGTCGAGCAACTGCACGCCCAGTTGCCGGTGTTCGGCGAGGTTGGCCGGCTCGGTCATGCTGACGATGTCTTTCCAGCTGAAACGGGTCAGGCGCTTGGCCGCCAGTTCGGCGCCAAACGGCCGGGCGATCAGCGTCCAGATGAACGCGAACAGCAGCCCCATCGGGCCCGCGAGGTTGGAATTGACGAAGGCAAAGAAGTCCGCATCGTACGCACCGGAAATGCTGATGAACGACGAGGTATTGACCAGCGTCAGCAGCATGCCGAGGTAGAAACGCGGCTGCACCGTCAGGGTACCGACACAGATGAACGGCACCGCGAACGCCAGCACCAGCATCGGAAAGTCATGCAGGTTCGGCAACACCAGAAACAGGTAAAGGCTGGCAAACAGCACCGACATTCCGGTCCAGAAAAAGAACCGGTAAATCTGTGGCGCCGGGTCGTCCATTGAGGCGAAGAAGCTGCACGACACCGCCGCCAGAATCACCGCGCTGCCGCCGTCGGTCCAGCCCAGCAGGATCCACAACACCGAGGCAACGATGATCGCCAGAATGGTCGAGGCCACCGAATAAAGCATCAGCCCACGGTCGAGAAATGGCGTCAGGCGACCAAGGCGCCAGTGACGATAAACTGCGCGCCAACTGTCCTGGCGCTCACACAAGATCGCGTCCTGCAGGCTGCGGCAGTCCTGCCACAGATCGATGAATTCGCCGAGGCGATACAACGCATTGGAAAACAGCAATTGCTTGCGATCCTCCAGGGCTTCGGCACTCGGCTGCAGCGCTTCGAGCTGATTTCGCAGGGCTTGCCAGCGCTCCAGGCTGGCGTCTTTGTGGCCGAGCCATTCGCGGGTCGCGGTGAGCAGCGGCGTGAATTTCTGCACCAGTTCCGGCGTGCGCCGTTCGAGGGCGTACAGCGAATCTTCGAGGGCATCGATCACCGGCAGCAGGTGGATCATCCGCCCGCGCAACTCCTTGGTGTTGCGTACGGTTTGCGGCCGCGCACCTTCGTGCGGCAACTGGCCGATCATCAATTCCAGGCTGTTGAAACTGCCGACCATGGCCATGCGCAGGGCGGCAACTTCTTCGGGCTGCACATCGCGGCTGAGGAATTTGAGGCTGTAGGTTGTGGCGTCGGCGAACCATTTGCCCACGGCATCGTTGAACACCGGTGCCAGGCGCCGTGGCCAGAACATCGCGCCGACCACCGCCGCCACGGCGATGCCGAGAAAGATTTCTTCAGTCCGCGACTCGGCCACGTCCCACACCGCCAGCGGGTTGTCGACCACCGGCAGGGCGATCAGCGGCAAGGTGTAGCCGGCGAGCATCAGCGCGTAGTTGTTGGCGGTGCGCAGGTGCAGGGACAGGAACAACAAAATCCCCGTCCACAAGGCAATGACCACCACCAGCACATACGGGCTCTGGACGAACATCGGCACGAACAGCACTGCTGCCGCCGCACCGAGAAACGTGCCGATTGCGCGATACAGCGCCTTGGAACTGGTCGGGCCGAGGAACGGGCTGGAAACGATGTACACCGTGGCCATCGCCCAATAGGGACGCGGCATCTGCATGAGCAAGGCGATGTACAGCGCGGTCATCGAGGCCGCGAACGTGCGGATCCCGTAGAACCAGTCCCGCGCGGGGGGCATGCCGGAAAAGAACCCGTTCACGGATTGATCACCGTTGGCGGAGTGGCCGCCTCAAAAGCTCTCAGTACCCGAAGCGTAGCTTCCAGATCGCGCTGGTCGATGCCTTCGAGCACTTCATGACGCAGCCGCACCAGTTGCGCCTCCACCGCTTGCACCAGCTCACGGCCGGCGTCGGTCAGGCTCAGGCATTTGGCGCGACGGTCATGGGCATCTTCGGTGCGGCAGACAAAACCGGCGTGACACAACTGATCGAGCAGGCGCACCAGCGACGGCGACTCCATCCCCGCCGCCTGCGCCACCTGCACCTGGCGCACCCCCTCGCCCAAGCGCCCGATCATCAACAACGGGACGGCGCAGGCTTCGGAAATTCCATAATTGACCAGCGTGGTCTGGCAGATCTTCCGCCAATGCCTGGCGGCCACCACCATGGCACTGCTGATGTTCATCTGAAGAGCGTCGAGGTTATTCGGCACGAGGGAATGCACACACTGTTAGTTTGCTAACTATCAATATCGCATTGGCGGGGAAATTCAGTCAAGTTTTGAAACAAATTCATGTCCGAAGGTGAATTCAGAAAATTTATCTCACCCTGACTTTTGCGCTGTTTTTTTTACAACCCACAAGTTTTTTTACATTTCGGTCTTTTCGATCATTTTTTTTACATTCCCCGCCCCTTCCTCAACATCACATCCAACTGATCCACCACCTCCGCCCAATCCGCATCATCGAGAATCTCATCCCGCAGGAAATCCGCCTGGCTCTTTGTCCAGAAGAACGCGTCGCACAGGTGCAGTTCGGGTTTGAGGGGGGAATGGGTGGCGATGAATTGGTCGATGCTGACCGGGTCGTTGTCCAGACCGAGTTGCTTGAACAGGGATGGGAGGCTGTGCGTCGGGTTTTCCATTGTTCTGCTCCTTCGAAGACTCGGGGGATTCAAGAATTTCGCGAGCAAGCTCATGTGCAGCAGGTCGTTGTGGTTGCCGGCTTCCAGGCAGATGTCTTTCTGCCGGGCCAGCAGCGGGTCGATGACGCACCTCGGTGCCCACCGACGCTGCGCGGCGGACGGTAATGAAACGCTGTGGCTGTCCTTGAAAGTCTAGTCCGGCGAACTGCAAACACTGGGAAATCCGCCCACTGGCGAGGCAGGCAAACTGGTTAAAAATCATCCACCCGCAGCGTCAACTAGACTGTAAGTACAAGCCCTGACTCTCGCGGAGGGTCACGTGAACATCCGTTGCTGTGCGCTTGCCCTGTTGCTGCTGAGTGGATCGGTGGTTGCGGCAGATAACCCGTTAACCGCCGCCAGCCCGGTCGGTCTGTGGCTGATCACCCTGGGCATCGCGTTTCTGATCGCCGAAGCCGTGCTGCCCAACTACGGGGTGATCGGTCTGGGTGGCATCGTGATGTTTGTGATCGGTGCATTGATCCTGAGCAACGCCGAACTGCCGGTGCCGATGATGATTGGCCTCGGTCTGGTCAGCGCCCTGCTGCTGATCGCGCTGCTGATCCGCGCTCTGAAAACCCGACCGCGTCATCCGGTCAGCGGCGATGCCGGCCTGCTCGGCAGTGTCACGGCGGTGACGGTGGTGCAACCGCAAGACAGCCGCAATGGCTGGGTGCAATTACAGGGAGAACGCTGGCAGGTGCTGAGCGCCACGCCGCTGCACACCGGGCAACCGGTGCGCGTGGTCGGGCGCAAGGGCCTGTTGCTGCAAGTGGCCGCGACTGACGCGGCACCGCTCGGAGAGTGATCATGGGTCTGCAAATCGGTTTTGTCGCGCTGCTGCTGTTGCTGATCGCCCTGGCCGGCTCGACGTTCCGCATCCTGCGCGAATACGAACGCGGCGTGGTGTTCCAGCTCGGACGCTTCTGGCAGGTCAAGGGGCCGGGGCTGATCCTGCTGATTCCGGTGGTGCAGCAAATGGTCCGGGTCGATCTGCGCACCATCGTCCTCGATGTGCCGCCGCAAGATGTGATCACCCGCGACAACGTGTCGGTGAAGGTCAACGCGGTGCTGTACTTCCGCGTGCTCGATCCGCAGAAAGCGATCATCCAGGTCGAGGATTTCCTCATGGCCACCAGCCAACTGGCCCAGACCACTCTGCGCGCGGTGCTCGGCAAACATGAACTGGATGAACTGCTGGCCGAGCGCGAACGCCTGAACATCGACATCCAGCAAGTGCTCGACGCCCAGACCGACACCTGGGGGATCAAGGTCGCCAACGTCGAGATCAAGCACGTCGACCTCAACGAGTCGATGGTGCGCGCCATCGCCAGGCAGGCCGAAGCCGAGCGGGAACGGCGCGCCAAGGTGATCCACGCCGAAGGCGAATTGCAGGCCTCGGAAAAACTCATGCAGGCCGCCGAAATGCTCGGCCGCCAGCCCGGCGCCATGCAGTTGCGCTACATGCAGACCTTGAGTTCGATTGCCGGCGACAAGAGCTCGACCATCGTCTTTCCGTTGCCGATCGAACTGCTCAAGGGGATGGCGGATCTGTCGGCGAAATCGTGAGCGCGCGCAAGCGTTCCAGCGCGACATAGGGCGCACGGGCGCAATGTTCGACCCGCGCCTGCAACAACGCCGATGCTTCACGGCGCTTGTGTTCGCCATCGACGACAAAGGGTTGTGACGGCTGCTTCGCGTGCTGCGCCGTCGCCGCCAGCGCCTGTTCACACTGCGCGGCACTCAGCCCGAAAAACCTCGCCAGCCGTCCGCTCATCGCCTCGGGCAATTCGCTGTAATTCAGCACCAGCCCGGCAGACTCACGGCAATGCACCCAACCGGCCTCCAGCAAGCGCCCCAGCCGCCGGGCGATGAAATCCTCGCGCCCCTCGAACGGCAAATCATCGTCCAGCACACAATCGCCGAGCGCTCCCGGCACCATGTGCAGGCCGGGACGGCGCAGGTGCGACACGGCGATTTCCAGCGGATCACGATAGACAAACAGCCACGGCGTATCGGGAAAACACTCGCGCAGAAGAGGCCATTCGCCGATGTTCCAGGCGTCGAGTTTGATCACCAGCCGCTGCTCCTGGCCGCGCCGCCGCTGACCGTACGCCGAGAGCAATCCGGCGATGGCCGCGCGGCGTTCTTCGTCCGGCAGATCACTGCGCAGCAAGGCATCAAGGGGCGGCGGCTCCGAGACCACGATGTGATCGTCGAGCCGGGCAAGCATCTGACTGATCAGCGTCGAACCGCACCGCGAGGCGTGCAGGATCAAGGCGCTCGGCGGCAGACCCGGACTGAGCGCTTGCCAGTCCATAAGCGCCGACAAGGGTGTTTGCCGGCGGAACGCCTGATTGAACGGCAGACGCAACGCGTCTTCGACAGCTTCACGAAAGAACGGCTGATGCAGCGGGGTGTCGCCGAACCAGCACCAGTCGACCTGCCATTGCCCGGCGGTTTTCCAGACGCGAATCGGCAACCAGCCGTCGAAATTCACAGGCGCCATTGCTCGTTCCATGACCGACGACCGTTACGCATCGCCGCCAGCAGTTCTTCACGGGAAAAGTGCAGGCCGCGTTCAGCGGCCAACGCCAGCGTCCGGACAGTAAAGGCTTCGGGGTCGTGCACTGCCTGCAACGTCGCGGACAACATCGGATCCGTGACCAGCAACCGTTGAAAACGCTGCAACGCCGTCTCCACGCCATCAGGCAGCGGAGTACTCGGCAACCCGTCAACGATCATCTGCGCAAGCCATGGCGCGGGGCGGCAATCGAGCACCAGATGAACCCGTGCCGTGCAGTCGCGATTGTCGACCCGATGCGGTCGGGCGAGATCGAGAAACCAGCATTCCCCCGCCGTCATCGGCATCCGCTGACCGTCGAGCCAGAAATCCACGGCGGGCGGGCTGAGCAGCGGAATGTGCAGGCGCAAATCGGCGTCCGCACCCTCAAGATCGTAGTCGCGATGCTCATGGATCTGCCCGCCCGGCCCCAGTCGTAAAAGCCGCGCGCTGACGATCTCCAGCGGCAGATCCCGCAGGGCCTGCTGCCAGCGACCATCATTCAGCCAAGGGGTGCGCTGGACGGGTCCGGCGCTGCCGGGGGACAGTTCGGTCAGCGCATCGGCGGCGGAAATCAGCGCCACGCCGCTCCAGTCGCCGGCGAAATAAGCGGTGTTGAAATGGCCGCGCCAGGCAGCGTCGTCAATCGCCGACAGCGCCTGCAACAGCAACGGCAGGTCCACCGTCACCGGCAACCGCGAGAACGCCGGTCGGCTCATACCTTGGGCAACACCGCTGTTTCGCCGAGCCAGGTCAGCAACCGGTCCAGACAGGCGTCGACCGTCAGCGTGCCGGTGTCGAGCACCAGCGAAGCCTGGGCCGGCGCCTCGTAAGGCGCCGACACACCCGTGAACCCGGCCAGCTCGCCGCGTCGGGCCCGGGCGTAATGCCCTTTCGGATCGCGCTGCTCGCACACCGCCAGCGCAGCGCTGCACCACACCTCGCGATAGTCCTCACCCAAACGGCGGGCAAACACTTCGCGCAGTTCCGCCAGCGGGGCGATCATCGCCAGAATCACGATCTGCCCGTTCTCCACCAGCAACGCCGCCAGCTCACTGGCGCGGCGAATGTTTTCCAGGCGATCGGCATCGGTAAAACCCAGGTCGCGGTTGAGCCCGACGCGCAAGCCGTCGCCATCGAGCACCACGCTTTGCAGACCACGACTGAACAACTCGGCGTGTAACGCCTGGGCAAGGGTCGATTTGCCCGCCGCCGGCAAGCCGGTCAGCAGCATCGCCGTGCCGCGATGGCCGTTGCGGGCCTCGCGTTGGGTACGGCTGATGCTGGCGGTCGGCGCCAGCACGTCACTGCGCGGAGGCATGGGCCACCGGCAGCGAAATATCCCCCGAGGCCCACGCCGCTTCGCGGTTGGCCAGCGCCGTGGCGATCGACTGGACTTCGGTCGATTGCACCTGATCCGGCAGCGGATCGAGGCCGGCGCTGGCGAAGATCTGGCCGTAGGCATTGCGCAGATCGGCGTAGGACAGGTCACGACGCAGATCGGCCTGCAAGGTATTGAGCTCGCCCTGAATCAGGTCCAGCTCACCAATGCCGTCGGCCTGACGACGGTTACGCAACTGACCGACGATTTGCCCGTCGATGTCCGACAGTTGCTGGTTGGTCTTGAACTGGCGCAGCGCCTCCTGATAGTTGGCGTTGGCCACGTAGAGCTGCGCCAGCACTGCAATCGACATCGCCTGACGCCGTGCGGTGGCGACTTCTTCACCGGCCTTGGCCACGTCAATGGCCGCCGGGGCGGAGATCACGTTGAACAGGTTCCAGGTGACCTTCACGCCGTAGTCGGCCCAGCCCTGTTCGACCAGGAACGAGTTGCTGTCGTAATGCCCGCCGGCGGAAAACTCCAGGCCCGGCAGCAGTCGCAGCATGGCCTTGCGGGTTTCGGCGGCGCTGATCCGGGTCTGGTAATCCTGCTCGCGCAGTTCCGGACGACTGGTCAGGGCTTCCTGCTCGAGTTTGGTCAGGTCGACCTTGAGTTCCGGGATCTGATAACCGTCATCGGTGGCCAGGGTCAGGTTGGTGCCCAGCGGCAGGTTGATCAGGGTCGCCAGTTCGGTTTTCGCCAGCGACAGCGCGCGGCGTTGTTCTTCCAGTTGTCGGGTCGCCTCGATCAGCGAACGCTGGTAGCCGAGCGACTGCACCGGATCGCCGATGCGTTGCTCGCTCATGCTTTCGCTGTTGCGGCGGGCGGTGTCGACCCGCGCCATCAGGCTGTCGATCTGTTTGAGCAGACGTTCGGCGGCCATCGCCCGCCAATAGGCCGAGCGCACGTCCTGAACGATGGTGTTGATCACCTTGCGTCGGCGTTCCTGAACAATCAGCCGCTGGTCGCCTTGCTGCTTGGCGCTGATGTAACTGACGCCGAAATCGAGGACGTTCCAGACCATGGTCAGGTCGGCGACTTCGCGGTCGCGATCCTGAGAGGTCGACGGTTCCAGGGATTGGGTGCCGGTACGCACGCTCTGGCTGCTGGAGGCGCTGACGTTGTTGCGCCCGACGTAACCGGCGTCCAGCGCCATGCGCGGCAGCATGTCGAAACTGGCGAGGTCGAGCTGCCGCTTGGCCAGCGCTTCCTCCATGATTTTCAAGCGGCCTTCGAGGTTGTACTTCACCGCACGAGCCATGGCCTGGTGCAGGGTCAGCGGACCGCTCAGCGGTTCCTGGCCCTTGTACATGCTTTGCAGGTCGGCCCGGGCCCGTTGTTCACTGACACTGCGTTCGATCGGTTCACTGGTTACTGCACATCCGCTGATCGCCAGCGCCAGCAGGCTGGCGCCGAACAACTTCTGACTTTTCTTCATCCCTGGATCGCCCCTAGGTCCCGCACATATGTGAATTGTTGTGTGTTGTCAGGCCGGCATTTCGCTGATGCCGACCTGTTGCAGCGCCGCTGCCAGGTTGTCGACCCGGTGCTGCTCGCTGTCCTTGATCTGTTGCAGTTGCTGGCCCAGGGTCGGCGCGCCGAACACGCCGCGCAGGCCCTGGGAAATATCGCCGCCCTTGATCGACTGGCTGCCGAAGGCGTTCAGCGAATCGCGCTCGGCGCTGCTGTCCTGATTGAACAGGCTCGACAGCGTGCTGCTGCCGAACACCCCGCCATCGCCGCCGCCGAACCCGAGGAAGCCATGGCCGGAACCGTCACCGCCGTTGTCACTGCTGGTGAAGACCTGGGCAATGAAGCTCGGGCTCAGCGCACCGCGGTTGATGAAAATATCCCCCAGCGGACGGATGCCGTTGCCGATCACCCGTTGCTCGAACAACGGCGCGAAAGTCAGCGGTGAACCGAGGTCGCCGGTGGGCGGCGTGAAAACGATCGGTTGCAGCGGAACGTTCGGCGGTGGCGGCGGCACGACCGGATCGCTGCTGCGGAACTCCGGATCCGGCGTCACCACGATCAGCGCAGAAGTGGGTGTCACAGGAGGCACCGTGTTGATCACGTAATTGCCGGAACTGCTGACGCCACTGCCGCTGTTGCCGGAAAGGTCGCTGACCCCCGCCGTGTTGAGGCTGATCGCGTTATTGGTGCTGTTGACGTTGGCGTTTGGCGTCAGGGTCGCGGTCCAGGTCTTGCCGCCGTCGCTGCTGCTCAGGTTGGACAAGGTGCCGTTGGCCACGCTGAGGTCCGACAGGTCGAAACCGCTCACCGCTTCGTTGAAGGTGATGGTCACTTGCGAGGTCTGGCCGACGCCCAGGTTTGGATTGGCGATCACCACCGTGGCGGTCGGCCGTTCGCTGTCGAGGGCGTAGTTGTTCGATACCGCCACCGTGCTGCCGGCGTTGCCTGCAAGGTCGGTGACATTGCTGGTGTCCAGCGCGATGAAGTTGCTCGGGTCAGTGACATTCGCGGTCGGCGTGAAGGTCGCGGTCCAGGTCTTGCCGCCGTCGCTGCTGCTCAGATTGCTCAGATCCCCGTTGGTCACGCTCAGGTCGGACAGGTCGAAATTGCTCACTGCCTCGCTGAAGGTGAAGGTCACCGTGGTGGTCTGGCCGATGCCCAAATGTGGGTTGGCGACCACAATGCTCACCGTCGGCCGGGTGGCGTCGAGGATGTAGTTGTTGGAGATGGCGATGCTCGCGCCGAGGTTGCCGGCCAGGTCCTGGACGCCGCCGGTGTCGATCAGGATCAGGTTGGTCGGGTCGTTGACGTTGGCTGTCGGCGTGAAGGTCGCGGTCCAGGTCACGCCGCCGTCGCTGCTGGCCAGGTTCGACAACGAACCGTTGGCGACACTGATGTCGCCCAGATCGAACCCGATCACCGCTTCGCTGAAGGTGATGGTAACGGTGGTGGTTTCACCGATACCGAGGCGGTTGTCGGCAACCACAATGGTGGCGGTTGGCAGCGCGGTGTCGATGGCAAAGTTGTTGGAGTCCGTGCTGCCGATACCGCTGTTGCCTGAGACGTTGGTCACGCCGGCATTGTTCAGGCTGATCAGGTTGGTGGCGTCAGTGACATTGGCCGTCGGGGTGAATGTCGCGGTCCAGGTGATACCGCCGTCGCTGCTGCTGACGTTGCTCAATGTGCCGTTGGCGATGGTCAGGTCGCTGTTGTCGAAGCCGCTCACCGCTTCGTTGAAGGTGATGGTCACCAGCGAGGTTTCCCCGGCCTTGAGCGAAGTGTCGGCCACGACGATGGTGGCGGTCGGCACCTGGGTCTGCACCTGATAGTTGGCCGAACTGGTGGTGCCGGTGCCGGTGTTGCCGGCCAGGTCGGCGATGCCGGTATTGTTCAGGACAATCAGGTTGGTGAGATCGGTGACTCCGATGTTCGGCGTGAAGGTGGCCGTCCAGGTGATACCGCCGTCGCTTGACGAAACATTGCTCAGGGTGCCGTTGGCGACACTCAGATCGGCGTTGTCGAAACCGGTCACGGCCTCGCTGAAGGTGATGGTCACCAGCGCTGTTTCACCGGGGCGCAAATCGCTGTCGCTCATCACAATCGTGGCTGTCGGGCGCTGACTGTCGACCGCGTAGTTGTTGGAGTCGGTCGTGCCGCTGCCGGCGTTGCCCGCCAGGTCGGTGATGCCGGTGTTGTCCAGGGTGATCAGGTTGGTGGTGTCGGTGATCCCCGCCGCTGGCGTGAAGGTCGCCGTCCAGGTGATACCGCCGTCACTGCTGCTGACTGCACTCAATGTACCGTTGGCGATGGTCAGGTCCGCGTTGGTGAAACCGGTCACCGCTTCGCTGAAGGTGATGGTCACCAGCGAGGTCTGGCCGACGCCAAGTGCGGTATCGGCAACCACGATGGTTGCGGTCGGGCGCTGGGTATCGATGGCGTAGTTGTTGGAATTCGTGGTGCCGACACCGGCGTTGCCGGACAGGTTCTGGACACCGCTGTTGTCCAGGGTGATCACATTGGTGGCGTCGGTGATGTTGCTGGTCGGCGTGAAGGTCGCGGTCCAGGTAATGCCGCCGTCGCTGCTGCTGACCGCACTCAACGTGCCGTTGGCGATCGTCAGGTCGGCGTTGGTGAAACCGGTCACCGCTTCGCTGAAGGTGATGGTCACCAGCGACGTTTCGCCGATCTTCAGACTGGAGTCGGACACGATGATGGTCGCGGTCGGCACCAGGGTATCGATGGTGTAGTTGTTGGAATTGGTCGTGCCACTGCCGGCATTGCCGGCCAGATCGGCGATGCCGGTATTGGCCAGCGTGATCACGTTGGTCGCGTCGTTGACGCCCAGGTTCGGCGTGAAGGTCGCCGTCCAGGTGATGCCGCCGTCGCTGCTGCTCACCGCCGTCAGCGTGCCGTTGGCAATCGTCAGGTCGGCGTTGGTGAAACCGCTGACCGCTTCGCTGAAGGTGATGGTCACCAGCGAGGTTTCGCCGGCAGTGAGGTTACTGTCGGCGACCACGATGGTCGCGGTTGGCCGCACCGTATCAATCGCATAATTGTTGGAATCGGTGGTGCCGCTGCCGGCGTTGCCCGCCAGGTCGGCAACGCCGGTGTTGTCCAGGGTGATCAGGTTGGTGGTGTCGTTGATACTGGCGCTCGGCGTGAACGTGGCCGTCCAGGTGATGCCGCCGTCGCTGCTGCTGACCGCACTCAACGTGCCGTTGGCGACAGTCAGGTCGGCGTTGGTGAAACCGCTGACCGCTTCGCTGAAGGTGATGGTCACCAGCGAGGTTTCACCGATCCGCAGGTTGTTGTCGGCCACCACGATGGTCGCGGTCGGGCGCACGGTATCGATGGCGTAGTTGTTGGAGTCGGTGGTCCCGCTGCCGGTGTTGCCGTTCAGGTCTGCAATGCCGGTATTGTTCAGCGTGATCAGGTTGGTTGCGTCGGTGATGCTGGCGGTCGGCGTGAACGTCGCCGTCCAGGTGATGCCGCCATCGCTGCTGCTGACCGCCGTCAATGTGCCGTTGGCAATGGTCAGGTCGGCGTTGGTGAAACCGGTCACCGCTTCGCTGAAAGTGATGGTCACCAGCGAGGTTTCGCCGATCCGCAGGCTGCTGTCGGCCACCACGATGGTTGCGGTCGGGCGCGCAGTGTCGATGGCGTAGTTGTTGGAGTTGGTAGTGCCGCTGCCGGCGTTGCCGGCCAGATCGACGACCCCGGTGTTGTCCAGGGTGATCAGGTTGGTGGTGTCGGTGATGTTGGTGGTCGGCGTGAGCGTGGCGGTCCAGGTGATGCCGCCATCGCTGCTGCTCAGGCCGGTCAGCGTACCGTTGGCCACCGTCAGGTCGGCGGTGGTGAAACCGCTGACCGCTTCACTGAAGGTGATGGTCACCTGCGAGGTTTCGCCCGCCGCCAGATTGCTGTCGGCGACGACAATGGTCGCGGTCGGGCGCGCCGTATCGATCACGTAGTTGGTCGAGTCGGTGGTGCCGCTGCCGGCGTTGCCGGCCAGATCGGCAATACCGGTGTTATCCAGAGTGATGACGTTGGTGGTGTCGGTGATACTGGCGCTCGGCGTGAACGTCGCCGTCCAGGTGATGCCGCCGTCGCTGCTGCTCACGGCGCTCAGCGTACCGTTGGCGATGGTCAGGTCGGCGTTGGTGAAACCGGTCACCGCTTCGCTGAAGGTAAAAGTCACCGTCGAGGTATCGCCGATCTTCAACGCCGTATCGGACATCGCGATGGTCACGGTCGGCCGTACGGTATCGATCGCATAGTTGGTGGAGTTGGTTGTGCCGACGCCCGCCACGCCGTCGCTGATTGCGGTCACTCCGGTGTTGTCGAGGGTGATCAGGTTGGTGGCATCGGTGATGTTGTTGGTCGGGGTGAAGGTCGCCGTCCAGGTAATGCCGCCGTCGCTGCTGCTGACCGCACTCAACGTGCCGTTGGCGATCGTCAGGTCGGCGTTGGTGAAACCGGTGACCGCCCGACTGAAAGTGATGGTCACCAGCGAGGTTTCGCCGATTTTCAGCGCTGTGTCCGACATGACGATGGTCGCAGTCGGCGGTTCCACATAAGCGGTGTTGAGGGTGCCGCCATTGTTGTAGATCGCCGCAAAAGCCAACGGCACCGAGCCCGTGACGCCGCCCCCCAGCTCCAGGCCACCGGAGCCGCTGCCCGCCGCGTTGCCGCTGATGGCACTGAAGTTGGAGGCGGTAATCAGTACCGTGCCGCCCTGGTTCCAGATCGCACCGACCCCGCGTCCGCCGTCGCCGCCGTTCTGGTTGTTGCTGCCCTGGCCACTGCCACCACCGCCACCGCCGCCCGCACCGATGTTATTGCTGATGACCGACGTGCCGACGATTTTCAGGGTCCCGGTAGAAGCGTTGTAAATGCCGCCGGCGGCGTTACCGCCCGCGCCGCCGACCTTGTCCCAGCCCGAGCCGCCACCGCCGCCACCGATGGATATCGTGCCGTTGCTGGCCGTGCCGCCGTTGCCGCCGTTGCTGTAATACGACACGCCGACACCGCCGGCACCACCGGTGGTGGAACCACCGCGCCCGCCCATGTGCGTTGCGTCATAGCCGCCGCCGTAGCCACCGACGCCACCGCTGCCGGCCTGGCCGCCCAGCGTACCGATGCCCGGACCGGCCGTACCGCCATGGCCGCCACCCTGGCCGCCAAGACCACCGCCACCGCCGCCACCGCCGCCGTAGTTGGCGCCGGTGACACCCCCGCCACCGCCACCACCCGCAGCTGCGTTACCGGTAACCGAAACATTGTTCAGCGTGAGAATGCCGGCGTTGAAGATCCCGCCGCCCATGGCGCCGGTGGCGCTATTGCCACCATTACCGCCGTTGCCGGACACCAGGCCCCGAGTGATGACCAGCCCATCCAGCGTCACCGTGCTGCCGGAGGTGATTTCCACTACCCGCGTCCGGTATTGGCCATCGAGCGTGATGTCGGCAACCCCGTCGTTGTTCAGGTCGCCATCGACGGTGATGTTCTTGTTGATCAGCAATTCGGACGTGAGCTGCACCGTCATGCCGGAGCTGAAGGTCACGATGTCGCCGTTCTGCGCCGACGCAATAGCCGCGCGCAGCGAGCCGACCCCGGTGTTGCCATTGTTGGTGGCGGTCCAGGTGGCGAGGCCCCACTGGTATTCGCTCATCGCTTTGGTCGACAGCACGTTGGCACTTTCGATAGAGCCGGTGGCGATCTCCAGGTCCCAGTCGCCGCCCACGCCGGTGCGGTTGCTGGAGGCGGCCACGTCGCGCCCGGTCAGTTGCGCCAGCGAGTCGACGAAACTCAGCCCACGGTCACCCTCGGCGGTGTAGCAGCCGTAGATCAGGATATCGCCGCCCACGTTCATGTCCTTGCCGATCTCCCCCAGGATCGCGCTGCGCTGGGCGACGTTGTCGGCCGACAGATAACTGTTGCCCAGCCACAGGTCGCCGGCATTGCCGTGGGCAATGATCTGCACCGAGCTCACGCCATGATGCTGATCGAGATAATCGGCGATCTGCTGCAAGCCATCCTTGCCCGCATCGAGCTTGACCACTTGCGTGCCGGGCGCCACGCCCTTGAGCAGGCTGTCGGCATCCTTGACCCGGGAATCGACGAACACCACGCTCTGCCCCGGCACAGCGACCGGGCTGGCAGCAGGCGTGGCATCGGCCTGGCCGTGGGTGTCCTTGCTGGCGCTCGGGTGGTCGGCGGCCGGTGCTTTCGCGGCATCGGCGGTGGCATGGCTGTCAGCCTGGGCGGCGGTGTCGGCCACGGTGGCCGCAACGGCGCCGTCGAACAGCATGCGCGGTTCCAGCGACATGATCATGGGCGCCGCCAGCGTCCGTTGGCCTTCGGTAACCCGCGACTTTTGCTTGCTCCACCACATGTTGCTCACCCGGACTCGAACACAGTTGTTGATGCATCAATGAAAAACGCCGCGATCAGCTGATCGCGGCGTCGGACTTCATACGAATCACATTGGCAGCGCTGGCCGAGCCATCGAGCCAAAAGGACAGATCGGCGTATTGCTTGAACAGGTCCGGCGGCAGAATCGTGCGCCGCGACTGCAAGGCGACCTTGGGTTTGACCTTGTGCAGGCCGGCCACGCCCAGGGCCTGGTCGAACTCCGGCGCGTCATAGGCCAGATGCTCGAAATCGTGCTCGAACCAGGGTTCGCCGATGAAGTCGTAGACCAACCGCAGTACGCGCTCCGGGGCCTGGGTCAGCAGGTCGTAATCGACGATCAGCAGCGAATCGGCGTGCTCGCCGTAATAGGCTTCCTTGAGCGCTGCCCAGGCAAAACCCACCAGACGGTTGCGCTGAGCCAGGGTTTCGCAGCGGCTGTAGACGGTGTTGCGCTCGACCGCATCGCCGAACAGCTTGGTGTTTTCGAAAGGATTGGCGCGGTACAGCCGCTCCAGGCTGTCCATCACCCAGGCGACGTTGCGCACACAGGCGATGACCTTGGCTTTGGGAAACAGATCATTGATCGCCGGCAGGCGCGAGCTCCACTGGCGGTTGGTGTCGAAGACCACCGGTTTGTCGGCCTTGTCGGCGTAATAGGAATCGAACAGGCCGCGCAACAGGCGGCGGCGCATGTCGGTGTCGATCACCGCGCCGAATTCGCTGCCGGCGCTGCATTGTTCAAGGACACCGGAAAACAGTGCGCCGACCGGGCTGGTCATGCCGGCATGGAAGCGCGGATTCTGCAGAAGGATCGCAGAAAGGAGGGTCGAACCTGAGCGCGGCAAGCCGGAGATAAAGTGGAACTGCTGCAATCCCTTCACCTTATTTGTAAGTCCTTTTGTCTGACGAGCGTAATCCAACAATACCCTTTCGACTACTAGTGTTTTGATATCAAAACAGAGCAAAACAGACTTAAAAATTCATTTTTTATCGCGAATAAAATGGTGAAGCGTTTAAGTCAGTTTTCTTCCGGTCCATTGGGCAGAGGTAACGAAAAAAGTCGCGCTTTCGCGCCACCCGCCTGGACCTGATCCCGCAACTGCCAGGTCGCAGGCAAGGGCAGGAATGGATCCGGCATCTCCGCATCCAGGTCACCGATCAACCAGACCCGGGCACTGCCCTGTGGCAATTCGCTCAGTCGATCCAGGTAAACGCCATCGGATACCAGCGTGCCGAAACCGTAGTGGTTCGGACGCGTGGAGCAGCCCTCGGCGGTGGGCGGCGTAAACAGCCGGACTTGAGCGTCAGTGCGGTTGTAATAGACGTAACTGAGGTACCAGAGCATGTCGCTGATGACGATCCGGTCGCCGCTGGCGAAGTGGCGATTGACGTAATCGACCATGACGTCGAACTGGTCGTTGCGGTCGACCGTGGCGTTGGCGTTCACCCCGATCATCTCGACCCCGACCAGCGACAGCAGCACCGCGACCGCCAGCACGCGCACGCTGGTGTAGAGGCGGTCGATGGCCAGCGCTGCCAGCATCGGCAGCCCCAGCGCGTAGGCGGTCAGATAACGCTCGACGAACACCGGCGTGACGAAAGACACGGCGAACACCAGCAACAACGGCACGCCGGTGTAGAGCGCCAGCAGGACGCTGCCATGGCTCACGCTGCGATCCCGGGCGACGGCGACAGCCGCCAGCACCAGCAAGGCCAGCGGCATACCGCCGAACAGCAACAACGGAAGCTGCTCGCCCTCATCCTGGATCAGCCAGAGCCAGATCATCGACGGCAGCGAAGACAGGGTCACCGGATCTTCCCAGCCCACATCGCCGCCAGCCTTGAGGGCGTCCATGTGTTGCAGCAGTTCAAGCAGGTTCGGCAGCCACGGCAGGTAGAGCACGACGATGGCCAGATTGGCCAGCCACCAGTCCTTGCGCTGGAGATGCTTCAGGCGAAAACCCGGCAACAGCCGGATCAGCCCCAGATACAGCCAATGGCTCAGCGCCGCGAGCACGGCGAAATAATGGGTGTACAACGCAGCGGTCATCAACAGCGCGTAGATCAGCAGATAGCGGTGACGCTGCGGGCGCCGGATCCATTTGACCAGCACCAGCGTCGCGCCGACCAGCAGCAAGCCAAGCAACGCGTACATGCGCACTTCCTGGCTGTAGCGCACCGCCGTCGGCAGCAGCGCCAGCAATACCCCGGCGATGATCGCGGCGCGGCGGGTAGCCAGCCGGTCGACCAGACTCACACCGAGCCCGACCGTGGCGATGCCGGCCAGTGCACTGAAACTGCGAATGGCCAGAATGCCGTCGCCGAACATCCCGATCCAGCCGTGCAACAGCATGAAGTACAGCGGCGGATGCACGTCGAACGCGGCGTGCGTCCAGATCCCGTCCAGCGAATAGCGCGCCAGCAGCAGGCTCGAACCTTCATCGCCCCAGATCGCGGCAGCCGTCAGGTCATAAAAACGCACCACGGTTGCCAGCAGCAGGATCGGTATCAACCAGTGCTGGCGCGCCCAGCGCAACAGTCGTCGGACACCGGCATTTGGTGCGGCGAACGGATCCTGGGTATCCCCCAGCGGCGTCTCGCGAAGGAACTCCATCAACCTCCCCTCAGCGTTTTTGCGAACACAATTGCGTCATCAACTGCGAACACTTTAGGCCAGCGCCGAAGTCGATGCGCGGATACGACGACGTCCGGCAAGTCCGTCGATCCGGGTCTACGCTAGGGCTTGGCGTGACCTGCCCGCGCAAAAGGAAGGAGTCAGCAAAACGTTTCTACCGGCCCGACAACAAGGGCGAACGCGCGGCGCGCCGACCACACAACAGAAGGATGAGGAACCATGGAAGTCTTTATGGGTACGATTCAACCGTTCGCCTTCAACTTTGCCCCCAGTGGCTGGGCCTTGTGCAACGGGCAAATCCTGAGCATCTCGCAATACCAGGCGCTGTTCGCCTTGCTGGGCACTTACTACGGCGGCAATGGCACGACCAACTTTCAACTGCCCAACCTGCAAGGTCGCGTGCCTGTCGCACAAGGCAATGGCCTGGGTCTGACACCGCGCGTCATCGGTCAGGTGTACGGCACCGAAAACGTCACTGCCACCATCGCCAACATGCCCAACCACACTCATGCCATGACCGGCCTCACCGCCAACACGGCCTTGTCGCTGGCCGTACCTGCCAGCAATCCGGCGACCGTGCCGACCGCCACCAACTCGTACCTCGGCGCGTCCGGCGGCGGTCCGGGCTCGGCGAACATTTACTCTGACGCCCAAGGCGCCACGCCGGTGCCACTCAAGGGTGTGACCACCACCGTCACCGGTGACATTTCCTCCACCGGCGGCAGTCAGCCACTGCCGATCCTGAACCCGGCCCTGGTCCTCAACTTCAGCGTTGCCCTCAACGGCCTGTTCCCGTCGCGCAACTGAGCAAACGCCGGGGGCTTCACAGCCCCCGGCCGTTCTTTTTTTCACTGGAGTCAGACCATGCTGCAAACGGTTCAGATTCAACACGTCCAGCCGTTGCTCGGACAGCAACGCACGCTGCACCTGCCCGATGGCACGGCATTGCCGATTCAGATCGAGCACCTTGATGAGGTTCCGGCGGCAAAAACCCGCTACAGCGAACGGATGCCCTTCTGCCTCGAATTCAACAGCCTGGTGCCGACCGAATTCGTCGACGGTTTATGCACGCTGGAACTGCCGGAGCTCGGCCGGGTGGAGGATATTTTCGTGTCGCGGGTGCCGGCGATGGGGCGGGATCCGCAGTTGGGTTATTTCTGCATTTCCTTCAACTGAAACCCCGACTCACTGCGGGTACCACACCAACCGCTCTGCCGCCGGATTGCGCTCTTCCACGGCAAACCCCAGCGCCAGGTAATGCTGGCGCGCATGGGGGTTGTTGGCCCAGACCACCGTCGCCACCGGGCAGCGCACTTGCTGCGCGGCTTTTTGCACGCCTTGCAGCACGGTTCGTCCGTAACCCTTGCCCCGGGCCTGGGGAATGAAGGCGAGGTACAACACGCGAATTTCATTGACGCCGAAATCGGTGCTGAGTGCACCGATGGCGGTGCCGAGTTTTTCTACGATGTAGTGCATGGCGTCGGGATGGTTTTCACCCATGCCCTGCTCCTGCACCTGAAACTGCTGGGCAACGATTTGCTGTACCTGTTCCTGCTCGCCGTCGATCCATTGCAGATCCGGCCGCGCCGACTGATACAGGCTTTGCAGAAACGGCCCGTCAGTCGCCCGCGAAGGCCGCACCACCAATCCGTCCGCCGCCAGGTTGTCCGTCATCTTCATGCTCCCTAGAAACCGCTTTCCCTGACCCCCAACGCCGCCATTCGGCGCCAGGCCACACCGAGCACCGATTCGCCGCTGCCCTGCAACACCACCACGCCGCGCAGCGGCTGCACCGGGGTCGGTGCCTGATCCAGCGTAGTCAAACGCACGCCGTATTGCGCCTGCACCGGTTCCGCCCGTTGCTGCTGATCGCGGCGCACGGCAATCGGTCCGTGGTGATCGGAGGTCAGCGCCTCCTGATCGACATAA
This sequence comes from Pseudomonas sp. MCal1, assembly GCF_026341415.1. Classification (NCBI taxonomy): domain Bacteria; kingdom Pseudomonadati; phylum Pseudomonadota; class Gammaproteobacteria; order Pseudomonadales; family Pseudomonadaceae; genus Pseudomonas; species Pseudomonas sp. MCal1. The sequence goes on along the minus strand of NZ_JAKUMP010000007.1, from coordinate 49,637 downwards.
GCCACACCGTTGGTGTCGATTTCATTGAGTTGCACCGCGATGGCGGCATGCATCGGGTCGTCGGCGATAAACCGCCCGGTGGCCCCGGGCTTGACCCGCCAAAGTTCGGCCTCGGCCAGATAACCGCGCAGTCGCGTGCCGTCCTCGACCACCCGCGCCAGCGCATCCTTGCTCGACAGCCAGCGGCCCGGCGTCAGATTCGGCAGCAGGTCACGCACGGTGCCGGCATGGGGCGCACGCAACAGCAGACGTTCGCGTTGGGCGGTCAGGCCGCGATACTCCGCCACCGCTTCGGCGAGACGCTGCTCGACGATGCCGGCATCGGCAGCGGTTTCACTGCGGCCGGCCTGCCGACGCATCAGCAATTGCTGGATGCGGATTTCCCGGCGGACGATGGCCTGCCGCGAATCGAGGTCCGGCGATTCCAGTTCGATCAGCACGTCGCCCTGAGCAACGGTCTGACCATCCGCGACCTTCACGGCTTTGACCCGCGCCGCTGTCGGCGCGTGCAAGGCACTGGCGCGACCGCCCTCGAGCATCGTCGGCAACTCGACCGAGCTGCGCCACGGCACGACCAGCACCAGCAACAAACCGAGTACCGCCAGGCTGCTGAGCAGCACGCGGGGGCCGTGAGCCTGTTCGCGGCGGCTCCACCACTGGCGCCACTCACTCATGATCGGCAGAAAGATGAACCACACCAGTTCCACCAGCATCAGGAAGATCCCCAACACCTTGAAGAACAGGTGATAGACCGCCAGCGCGATCCCGAAAAACAACGCCGCACGCCATAACCACGAGCCATACCCCCAGATCAGCAAACGCCGCTGCATCGTCGGCGACCAAGGCTCCGGCGCCGGTGCGCCATAGCCGAACAGAAATTCCCGCAGCCGCCAGCGACACAGGGCAAAGGCCCGGCCCTGGAGGTTGTCGACTTCCCACAAGTCGCTGAGCAAAAAGTAACCATCGAAGCGCATGAACGGGTTGAGATTGACCACCAGCGTGGTGATCCACGTCGCGCTGGCGAGCATGAACGCCGCCGTGCGACCGGGCCCGTCCGGCAGGAACGACCAGACCAGCAGCGCAAGGCTCGCCAGCAGCAATTCCGCCAGCACGCCACCGGCACCGATCAGCAGTCGCGCGCGTCGGTCATTGACCCGCCAGGCATCGCTGACATCGGTGTAGAACATCGGCAGCAGGACCATGAATGCCACGCCCATGCTCTGCACCCGACACCCGGCGCGCTTGGCCATGAACGCATGACCGAACTCGTGACACAGCTTGGCGAAAAACAGCGCGACGCCGAACGCGATCGCGCCACCGAGGCTGAACAGGTGCGGAAAAGTGCCGACGAACCGCTGCCAGTCCCGCGACACCAGAAACACCCCGAGCGCCAGCGTCGCCGGCAGACCATAACGCAACATCTTCGGACCGAAGCGCTCCAGCCACGGCCAGGCACGGTTGAGAAAAGCGTCCGGGCGCCACAGTGGAATGCGGAAGAACAGATATTGATGCAGCAGGATTTTCCACAGGCTCTGGCGTTGCACGAGGGCCTTGAGCCGATAGCTGGCGCGCTGCTGTTCGTCGAGTGCGCTGATCAGGTCATGTCCGCGCAGGAACTCCAGCAGTTGCGCCAGCTCGCTGGCGTCGAGAGGCAGCCCCGGTTCACGGTTGGCGGCGCGCAGCACTTGTTCGGGATCGCCCAGCGACCAGTGGCGCAACAGGCGCATCGCCGCCGCACCAAGTTTGAAGTAGCGCCCGCGCACAGGGTCGGCCAGGGTCCAGCGCGGCGAACCGTCCAGTGCCGGCGCCGCGGGCGACAATTGCAGGTCGGCACGCAGGCTCGGCAGAGTCATTTACAGGCCCACGCTCTGGCGCAGCCCGGCGAGCGGACGCCGCAGCAGGTACAGGGCCAGCGGCGCGCGGTCGCCGAATATTTTGGCGGTGCCGCGCAGGCCGATACGCGGCGGGGCGTCGGCAAAACCGGCGTCCAGCCGATAGGCCAATTGGCCGCCGGCGGTGGGCTGCGCCTCGTAGGCCGAACGTTCGAGGGTGGCGAGGTGGCGCTGCAACGGGTCGCTGTCGAGAAACAGCGCGACTTCGGCGCCCGGCTCCAGCGAGATCGCATCGCCCACGGCCAGCTCGATACGCAGTTCGGCCTGGCTCGGGTCGGCGATCTCCATCAGCCGTTCGCCGGTCTGCACCGGTTTGCCGGTCCAGCGCTCGGCATCGGCGAACACCGCAATGCCATCGCGCTCGGCGCGCACTTCGCTGCGGTTGAGCAGTTCGCGGGCGTAGTCGCGTTCGGCGCGTTTTTGTTCGACGCGGGCGGCCAGCAGATCGACCCGGGAGCTGGATTCGGCATCAACAAAGGAGCGCTGGGAATTGGCTTTGAGCTCCGCTTCGGCAACCCCGAGCGCACGCTCGGCGACATCGGCCTGGGCCTTCAGCGTCGTGCTTTCAAAACGTAGCAACAGGTCGCCGGTTTTCACGCTCTGGTTGGGTTTGACCAGAAATTCGGCGATCACCCCGTCCAGCGGCGCGGCGACAACGCGCCCGCCCTGAGGTACCACTTCGGCGGGTGCCAGCACCGACTGGCGCACCGGGATCAACAGCCCGAGCAACAACACGGCAACCAGCGCCACCTGGCGTTTGCGGGTCCAGCGCAGCCGCCACGGCTTGCGCGGTTGCAACGCCAGCCAGGCATGACTGTAGGTGTCGCCCAGCTGCGACAGCAGCACTTGTTCAGAAGGATTCCACGGCAGATCACGGGCCAGCCACAAACCGCCAAACACCTGACCCTGTCGGTCGATCAGCGGCAGCCAGAACACTTGCATGGCCGACAGACTGCGCCAGTCGGCCTGAATCGATTCGCCGACCATTTCCGGCGGGATCACCCGCGCCTGTTTCAGCACATCCTGCTTGAACAGTTGTGCCACGGCCTGCTCGACGAACGCCACGAACGGCGCATTCGGCTCCACTGCGCTGACCCCGGTCACCGCCCGCACCTTGCCGGCGATCAGCAGCGCCGCATGGCGAAAACCGAACAGCGACTGGCCGTCATTGACCAGGCTGTAGGCCAGTTGCGAAATGTCATGGGCGGCGCGGGTCTGCCGTTCAAGATCGAGAAACCGCGCGAACACCTGCTCGGCGGCGCCGCTCACCGGGGCGTTCACTTAAGCTCCGGGAAGCGCGCGGTGCCGCTCATGCCGGCAAGCAAGCCTTTGGCTTCGGGGAGTGTTGCGACCAGCAACAGGGTCTGACTGCCTTCGTCGATCCGCGCACCGAGGCGTTTGACCGTGGCGTCGATCGGCTGACCGGTTTCGTCGGGCACGAAGCTGAACGACTGACCGGGCTTGAGCCTGGCCATCCAGCGCGACGGCACCAGCAGATGGATTTCCAGGGTGCGGTTGTCGACCACATCGAGCAGCGGCGCCCCGGCCGGCACGCTTTCATAACGCTTTACCTTGCGCTCGACCACTTGCCCATCGAAGGGCGCGACCACGCTGCAGCGTTTGACCTGGACTTGATAAACCTGAGATTGCGCCTGAGTTTCGCTGACCTTGGCTTCGGCCCGGGCCACTTCGAAACGCCCGACGGAATTGAGCGCCGCCAGTTGCCGGTTGTGCGCCAACTCTTCACTGGCGCCACGGCTGGCGGCCTGCGCAGCATTCAACTGAGCCTGATAGGCCGAACAGTCGAAACGCGCCAGAGTATCGCCCTTCTTGAACGACTCGCCCTCGCTGAACGGCAACTCGACAATCCGCCCCGACAACTCGCTGGCCAGGGTCGCCTGATCCCTCGCTCGCAACACACCGCGCGCTTCACTGCTGGCCGATGCATTCGCGGCCCCGCCGTTATCCAGCAGCGGATCGTCTGGCGCGGGCGTTTGAGCCTGAACTGCACATGTAACAAAGGACAACCCGACAACCCAACCACGAAAACGCCGCATAACCGTTACTCCCTGACGGATGCTCGGAGTCTACGACAGCGGCAATTAGCGTCAAGCGAAAGGCCATCACACCTTGGAAATGTAATGTTTCACAAATAGCCGATTTTTCGTTTTTACGGTTGAGTTGTTGCAGAGGCGTAGGCTGATTGTTTCTTCCTACAAATGCTTAGGAAATAACCTCCACTCCAAAAGAAAAATCATGACAAACAGCAGGCTTTGCCTCCGAGCGGGCAACAATTGCTCATACAGAAGCTTTGGAAAACCTTGACCCCTGACGAGACGAGACAACAAATCTGATGAGCCGGCGCTGAAGATAAAACAGCTGGGTGAGGGAATGATAAAACGACGGTTGACCTGCATGACGCACTCAATCTAGGATTGCCTTACTCAACCCCGTACGTAGCGATTCAGTTCGCTGGCAGTTGGGGTGAAGAAACCGGCTTAGGCCGGTTTTTTCGTTTCTGAGGATCGATTTGTGCGAACTGCTTTCTTTGTAGATGGCTACAACATGTTCTATGGGCTTCTGGCAGGTACACCCTACAAGTGGCTCAATCTCAGAGGCTTGTTGATTCATGTGGCCCACATAGAAAATCCAAAAAGCTCCGTCATCTCGATCGACTATTTCACCTCCCCCATCAAACCTGAACTGGCAACTCGCGGCCGCGTTTCCAAGGAAGCCCAGGACACCTACATCAGGGCCTTGAGATCAACCAATGTCTCAGTGCACTTTGGCCGCCATCACCTTGAGCCGGCCAAGGCTCCCAGGTTTATCGATAGAAACACTGGCGCTTCACGCCAGGACAAAGTCGACATCTGGAAGCTCGAAGAAAAGGAAACTGACGTTCACATCGCAATCAGCATGTATCGCACAGCATGTCGTCAGTCGCTGCTCGACCCCGATGAGCGTCTCGACCAGATAGTGCTGGTCTCCAGCGACACCGACATGACCCCCGCGTTACGAGCTATACGCTCAGACTTTCCCGGAGTAGTAGTGGGTGTCGTACTTCCCCATAGAGCCGGGCTCAATCGCCCCTCTCCTGGCTCGATGAAAGATCACTCGCATTGGATACGACGTGTCATCACCGCTGAAGAATTGCTGATGCACCAATTTCCCCACCGAGTCCCCACTCATAAGAAGCCAGCGATCAAACCGGATTACTGGTAGCGAGAACTCCCACCGGATACACCGACTCCCATCCCCCACCCAACGCCCGATACAGGCCGACCATCGCCAGTGAAACGCCGGTGGAGCTTTCCACCCACTGTTCCTGGGTGGCGAGCAGTGCGCCTTGTACGGTGAGGACGTTGACGAAGTCGACCACGCCTTCGACGTATTGCTGTTGCGCGGTGCGCAGGGCGATCTGGTTCTGGCGCACGGCTTCGGCGAGGCTGTCGCGCCGGCGCTGGCTGGCGTTGTAGGCGGTCAATTGGTCGTCGATTTCGTGCCAGGCACGCAGTACGGTCTGTTGATAACCGATCGCCGCTTCCTGCTGCTGGGCCTCACGCAGTTGCAGCACGCCGCGCAAGCGGCCGCCGTCGAACAGCGGCAGGCTGAATTGCGGGCCGATGCCGAAGGCGCGTGAGCCCCAGGAACCGAAGTCGCTGAGTTGCATGGCCTGCGAACCGAGATTGCCGGACAGGGTGATGCGCGGATAGAAATCGCCCTTGGCCACGCCGATATTGGCGGTGGCGGCGTGCAACCGGGCTTCGGCCTGGCGGATGTCCGGGCGGCGCTCGGCCAGTTGCGACGGCAAGCCGATGGCGACAGTCAGTGGCGACTGCGGCACTGGGGCATCTGTGGATAACGCTTTGGACAGGGCCTGCGGCGGTTCACCCATCAACAGACTGATGGCGTTGATCAGTTGCGCCTGACGTTGCTCCAGTGCCGGCAGCCGCGATTCGATGGCCGCCACTTGTGCGGCCGCTTCGGCGACGTCAAGATCGGTGGCCACGCCGTCGTTGAGGCGCAGTTGCGAGAGTTTCAGGCTGTGCCGCGCCACATCGAGATTCTGCTCGGTGACCGCGCGGGTGTTTTGCACGCCGCGCAACTGGATGTAGTTCTGCGCGGTGTCCGCGAGTACCGCCAGCAGCACGCCGCGACGGTCGTTTTCCGCGACCTCGAGGTTGGCATCGGCGGCTTCGGTTTCCCGGCGCACACGACCCCAGAAATCCAGTTCCCAAGAGGCGGAGAATCCGGCATCCCACAGGTTGAACGCAGAATCGCCATTGTGCCCGGACGGATCGTTCAGGCCTTCGCCGCTGTTGCGTTTGCGAGCGTAGCTGCCGGTGGCGGCAGTCGTTGGATAACGATCGGCGGTGATCACCTGACGGGCCGCGCGGCTTTGTTGCAGGCGGCTGCTGGCCAGTTGCAGGTCAAGGTTGCTGCGCAAGGCGCGCTGGGTCAGGGCCGACAGTTGCGCGTCGTGAAAGACTTCCCACCAGCGCTCGTTCAACGGTTCGCTGACAGTCTTGCTGACGGCGGTTTTTGACGGTTTTGCCCACTCGGCAATCCGCGTGGCTTCGGGCTTCTGAAAATCCGGGCCGACGGTGCAGGCCGCCAACGCCGAGAGACTCAGGGCCACGGTCATGGACTGAAGGTGCTTCATCGCTGCGTCACCTCACGCATCGACGTCGCCGGGCTTTTGGTATCAATGCTCGCCTCCACCGACATTCCCACCCGCAAGCGTTCGGCCAGCGGCTGGCCAGGCTCCAGCAGGATTTTCACCGGAATCCGCTGCACGACTTTGGTGAAGTTGCCGGTGGCGTTGTCCGGTTTGACCGCCGCGAAGGTCACGCCGGTGGCCGGAGCGATGCTCTCGACGCGGCCGGTGAGGGCTTCGCCGCCGAGGCTGTCGACCCGCACGACAACGTCCTGCCCCGGCCGCACATCAGTCAGTTGAGTTTCCTGGAAGTTGGCGACCACATAGGCCTGCTTCAGCGGCACCACCGCCAGCAGTTTGCTGCCCGGCGTCACATAGGCGCCGACCCGCACCGCGCGTTCGCCGATCATGCCGTCCTGAGGCGCGGTGATGCGCGTGTATGACAGCTCGAAACTGGCGATTTCCAGCGCGGCCTGAGCGTGTTTCAAACTGCCTTCGGCGGCATCGCGCTGCGCCGTCAGAATCTCGACCTGCTTACGTTCCGCCGCCAGTTTCGCCGTGGCCGTGTCCAGACGCGCAGAAGCCTGATCGATCCGGGTGCGCGCCTGTTGCGCGTTCTGTACGGTGCCGGCACCGACGCCGGCGAGGTGGTTGTAGCGGTTCAATTCCTGCTGGGCGAAAGCCATTTCAGCCTTGGCCGACACCACCGACGCCTGCGCCTGAGCGATCACCGAGGTCTGGCGCTCCAGCGTGGCCTTGGCGTTCTGCAGTTGAGCGCGAGCCACCAGGGTTTGCGCATCGGCGGCCTCTGCAGCGGCGCGCAGGTCGCGGTCATCGATCAGCGCCAGCAACTGGCCGGCCTTGACCTGTTGGTTGTCTTCCACCAGCACTTCTTTGATGAACCCCGCCACACGCGGCACCACCAGAGTGAAGTCGGCGGAGACAAAGGCATCATTGGTGTTCTGTTGAGTGCGCTTGCCGAACAGACCGGGCATCGCCAGATACACCAGCACACCGACCGCCAGCGCAGCGGCCACAGCCACCGCGAGTTTTTGCTTTGCTTGAGTCGTCATAAGAACCTTCTATCTCAGTCAGGTCGGCGCGCGCGGCGGGAAGATCCGCGTCGGCAGCCAGAAAATCAGCAGGATCAGCGCCACCGCGACGCCAGCCATGCACAGGTAAAGATCCGAAGAAGTCAGCACCACCGCCTGTTCATGCAGGCGATGAGCGAGGCCGGGGTCATTGCTGGCGGCCAGCGGCGAATTGCCGAGGCGATCGACCAGCATCGTCGAGTGAAAATGCAGGCGCGAAGTGGTCAGCGCCTCGATCACGCCGGTGGCGACCACCGCCGCCAGGCCTTTCACGGTGTTGAACCACGCCGAAGCGAAAGGCCCGTCCTGCGGCTGGATGCTGCCGGTCGACAGCATCAGCAATGGCAGCACCGCCATCGGCTGGCCGAAAATCTGCAGCCATTGCAGGACGTAGAAATCGTCGCGAATCCACACCGAAGTCAGCTGCGAGCCGCCCAGGCAGGAGAGCGTCAACATGCTCAAACCGATGCCGAGCACCCAGCGGCAATCGACCCAACGCAGGTTGCACAGCGCCGCCACCAGCGGCAGCGCGATCAGTTGCGGCAACGCCGCCAGCAGCATGATCGGCGCGGTCTGCACCGGCCGGTAACCCTGCACCTGCGCCAGATAACTCGATGGAATCAGCACCACCGCCAACAGCACCACCAGCACGCCGGCCAAGGTCATCAGCGCGAACGACAGGTTGCGAATGCCGAGCATCTGCAACTTGAAAAACGGAATCGGCTGCGACCATTCATTGATCAGAAACGCCACCAGCAACAGCGAACCGGCGCCGAGCAAAGCGCAGATCAGATTCGACTCGAACCAGTCCAGACGATTGCCCTGCAACAGGCCGATCACCAGCATGCAGATCGCCGGAAAGCCCAGCAGCAGGCCTTTCCAGTTGAACGACTTGAGCCGCTCCAGGCGCAGTGGATCCTGTGGAATGCCCCAGGCAACCATCGCCATGGCAATCAGGCACGGCACGATGATTTGCCAGAAAGTCCACTGCCAGCCGACGTATTCAGTCCACAACCCGGCCAGCGGCGTACCAAGGCCTGGGCCGAAGGTGGCGGTCAGGGCATAACCGGCCAGACCGTAAAGCTTGATGTTGGCCGGCAGAAACCGCAGCGCAACGGTCATCAACATTGGCGGTAACGCACCACCGGCCAGACCTTGCAGGATGCGCATCAGCAGCAGGCTTTCGTAGTTCGGGGCGAACGGGCAGAGCACCCCGAGCAGGGTGAACACGCCAATGGCGCACAGGGTGAAGCGACGCAGGGAAAAGGTCACCGAGCACCACGGCGCGAACGCCATGGCCGCCACCGACATCGCGGTGTAGCCGGCGACCAGCCAGGTGCCTTCGTCGTAGCCGATGCTCAGGGCGCCGCGAATGTCGGCCAGGGCGACCTTGGTCACCATCTCGTTGAGACCCGACACCAGCACCGCCAGCAGCACGCCGACCAGACCAATGATGATCCGCGCCCCGAACACCGGTGGCGCGGCGGCCATCGGAGCGGCAGCGGCAATCGGCGCCGTAACCGTCAGGGATGTCATGCAGGCAAACTCCGGAGGGAAAAATACCGCAGCATGGTAGTAGGGCTTAGTGCTGACGAAAATTGACTTCTCGGCAGTTTATAAGTGCATCAGACGCAACTCTCAGGGCTGCGCCGCCAGCCAGGTTTCATCGCAGCAGGTCTTGAGGGTTTCGCGCAGCCAGCGATGGGCCGGATCCTTGTCGAAACGCGGGTGCCAGGCCTGGGTCAGCATCAGCGTCGGCAGCGGGATCGGCAGATCGAATGAGCGCAGCTTCAAACCCAGCCGTCGCACGCTGAGCAGCGCTTCCTTGGGCACCGGCAGGATCAGGTCGGAATCCGGCAGCGCGAACATTGCCGCGTGGAAACTCGGCGCGATCACTGCGACTCGCCGCTCCAGGCCCAGGGCATTCAACGCGGTGTCGATAGGCCCCCGGGCAATGCCCCGGCGGGACATGCTGATGTGGGAAAACCCGGCGTACCGCTCGGCGGTGATCTCGCCATCCAGCAGCGGATGGTCCTCGCGCACCAGCCCGACGAAGTGGGTGGAAAACAGGTTCTGTATTTTGACTTCCGGGGTCACCGGGCGGGTGTTGCTCACGCTCAGGTCGATCCGCCCTTCGCGCAAGGCTTCATCGTCGCCGTCACCTTCGGGAACGAAGCGCAATTCGCAGTGCGGCGCCAATTGATCGAGGGTGTCGAACAGTTTGCCGCCGTACACGCCGACGAAAAAATCGTTGGCGCGAATGCTGAAGCGCCGGCGCAACGTGCCCAGTTCAACGGCATCCGCCGAGCGAAACAGCAGCGCCGCCTGCTCGACCACATCGCGCACCTGCTCGCGCAACTCCAGAGCCTTGGGCGTAGGCACCAAACCGCGTCCGGCACGCACCAGAATCGGATCGCCAATGGCTTCGCGAATCCGCGTCAGCGTACGGCTCATGGCCGCCGGGCTGAGGTTCATCCGCCGTGCGGCACCGACCACGCTGCCTTCGTCGAGCAAGGCGTCGAGGGCGACCAACAGGTTCATGTCCGGGAGTTGCATGCTGAGCACTCATGACCGATCAGGATTGATTCGCACGCAATGCTAGCAGATCAGAAAATCAGCGCTGCACGCCCCAGTGTCGTGCGGCGCGCCGATTGGTCGGCAGGTACGCCGAGGATGACTTTATAGCTATAAGAAGCGGAATTTAAATACCGCTAACAAATAACCATATGGCGATTGCTTAGGAATGGACCGGATGGTGAGTGACCATTTTTGTCACTTACTGACAGGTATGTGGTGTTCAACCTGACGCATCGCTGGCAAGCCCGCTCTCACAGAATTCTTTGGTGAGCACACGATCGTGTTCCAGCAGAGATTCCTGTGGGAGCTGGCTTGCCAGCGATGAGGCCTGAAGGACGAATGAAAATCTAGCGTTCGTGCAACGCCTCGGCCCGCGCCCGGATGATCGGCTTGAGCAAATAGCTCAGCACCGTCTTCTTGCCGGTGATGATGTCCACCGACGCCACCATCCCCGGGATGATCAGCAACGGCTTCTCGTCAGTGCCGAGGTGGCTGCGCTCGGTGCGCAGCTTGATGACGTAGTAGGTGGTTTTCTTGTCTTCATCGGTGATGGTGTCGGCGCCGATCTGCTCCAGCGTGGCCTTCAAACCGCCGTAGATGGTGTAGTCATACGCGGTGAATTTCACCGTGGCTTCCTGGCCCGGATGCAGGAACGCGATGTCCTGCGGGCGGATCTTCGCTTCGACCAGCAGGGTGTCGTCCAGCGGTACGATTTCCAGCAGGTCGCTGCCCGGCTGGATCACGCCGCCGATGGTGTTGACCAGCATCTTGTTGACGATACCCCGCACCGGTGAAGTAACGAGCGTACGGCTGACCCGGTCCTCCAGCGCCTTGCCGGTGGCCTGTGCCTTGTTCAGGTCGGTGCGCGCTTCGTTGAGCTGGGTCAGGGCTTCGCTGCGGAATTTGCCACGGGTCTCGTCGATCTTGCGCTGCACTTCCTTGATCGCCGATTCGGCGCGCGGGATCGCCAGCGTGGTGGCGTCGAGCTGACCACGGGTTTCCACTTCGGCACGCTTGAGTCGCAGCACTTCCACCGGCGACACCGCGCCCTGGGCCACCAGCGGCTCGGACATGTTGATTTCCTGACGTTGCAGACCCAGTTGCTGGCGATATTGCGCCTGCTTCGAGGTGAATTCGCGCAGCTCTTGCTGGCGCTGGATCAACTGCTCCTGCAAACCACCGACCTCGTCGTGCAATTGCTGACGACGGCTGATGTACAGCGACTCTTCACTCTTCGCCTGACCCGGCACGGCTTTGAGCACGTCCTCGGGGAAATTCAGCGGGCGGTCATCGACCTCGGCGCTCAGGCGCTCGACCCGCAGCAGCATCGACAAGCGATCCGCTTCGGTTTCGCCGACGTTGGACACGAATCGCGTGTCATCAAGCCGCACCAGTGGCGCGCCGGCCTCGACGATCTGGCCTTCCTTGACGAATAGCTCGGAGACGATCCCGCCCTCGAGGTTCTGGATTTTCTGGATCTTCGACGAGGGAATCGCCTTGCCGTCGCCCTTGGTCACTTCGTCGATGACGGCAAAGTTGGCCCACAGCATCAGGAACACGAAGAAACCGATGATCGCCCAGATCGTCAGGCGCACCACACGCGGCGCGTCCTCGATCAAAGCCTTGTTGACCTCTGGCAGCGGCTGCCCCTGCAGCGATGCCGAGCCCTTGAAGTAGCGGCGGATCGAATCCTTGAAACCCGACTTAAGCAACACTGATCTGCCCCTTCTTCAACGCTTCCATGACGGCCGCTTTCGGGCCGTCGGCGAGAATCTGTCCACGGTCGACCACCAACAGACGATCAACCAGCGACAGCAGCGATGCCCGGTGCGTCACCAGCACCACGGTCTTGTTTTCCACCACCGCCGCGAGGCGTTGCTTGAGGCGCTCTTCGCCGGTGTTGTCCATGGCGCTGGTCGGTTCGTCGAGCAAGAGAATCGGCGGATTGAGCAACAGCGCCCGGGCCAGCGCGACGTTCTGGCGCTGACCGCCGGACAGGTTCTGCCCGCGCTCGCCGACCTGCAGTTCATAGCCCTGCGGGTGCAGGCGGGCGAATTCGTGGACGCCGGCCAGTTCGGCCGCTTGCAGGACCAACTCATCCTCGACGTAACGGGCGCCGGAAATCAGGTTGTCGCGCAGGGTGCCGGCCAGCAGCTGGATGTCCTGCGGCACGTAGCCGATGTTGTAGCGCAGCTCGCTGACGTCGATCTGGCGGATGTCCACGCCGTCCACCAGTAACGCACCGTCGTCCGGCTGGTACAGGCCGACCAGCAGTTTCGCCAGTGAGCTTTTGCCGGAACCGCTGCGGCCGATGATGCCGATCTTCTCGCCGGGACGAATCACCAGGTTGATGTTCTTCAACGCCGGGTTCTGTTGCTCCGGGTAGGTGAAGCTGAGCTGGCGGCATTCGATCGCACCTTGCAGGACCTTGCGGCTCAGCGGGCGCTCTTCGAAGTTACGCTCCTGCGGCAGCTCCATCATCTGATCGACCGAACTCATGGTCACCCGTGCCTGCTGGTAGCGGGTCAGCAGACCGGACAGCGACGCCAGCGGGCTGAGGGCGCGGCCACTGAGCATGTAGCAGGCGATCAGGCCGCCCATGCTCAGGTTGCCGGCGATGATCTGGTACACGCCGAAGACGATCATGATCACCCCGGCCAGTTGCTGGATCAGCAGGGTGATGTTCATCGCCAGGCCGGAAAGCATTTTCACCCGCAGCTCGAGGCGGCTGAGGGTGCCGATGGTCTGCTCCCACTGGTACTGGCGCTCGCTTTCGGCGTTGTTGACCTTCACCGCGTCGAGGCCGGCGAGGGTTTCGATCAGGCTCGACTGACGCTCGGCGCCCAGCGCCATGGTGCGTTCCATGGTTGCCACCAGCGGCTTCTGCAAGGCGTAGCCGATCAGCAGCGCAATCGGGAAGGCCAGCACCGGAATCCACACCAGATGCCCGCCGAGAATGGCGATGACGATGAAGATCAGAATGGTGAACGGCAGGTCAATCAGGCTGGTCAGGGTCAGCGAGGCGAGGAAGTCGCGCAGGCTCTGGAACTCGTGAATGTTCTGGGCAAAGCTGCCGACCCGCGCCGGCCGGTATTTCATGGCCATGCCGACGATGCGTTCGAACAGCGTGGCGGAGATGATCAGGTCGGTTTTCTTGCCGGCCAGATCCAGGCACAGGCTGCGCAGGCTCTTGAGGATCAGGTCGAACAGATAGGCGCCGGTGATGCCCAGCGCGAGCACCCACAGGGTCGCTTCGGCCTGGTTCGGCACTACGCGGTCGTAGACGTTCATCACGAACAGCGGCGCGGCCATGGCGATGATGTTGATCAGGAAACTGGCGGCGATGGCGTCGGCGTACAGCCAGCGCGAACGCTTGAGGGTGTCGCGAAACCACGAGCGCGCACGCGGGATCAGCGTGCCGTGGTTGACGTCGAATTTGTGCTGGGGCTGGGCGAAAAACACTTTGCCGGTGTAGTCGTCGGCCAGCAGTTCGCGGCTGACCAGGGACTCGCCGCCGTCGCTTTCGCTGAGCAGCACCCGTGCTTCGTTCTCGCCCTGCCAGCCGAGCAGGACGGCGCTGCGGCCATCCTTGAGCAGCAACAGCGCCGGCATGGCAATCGCCGGAATCTCTTCCAGCTTGCGTTGCAGCACCCGCCCCTGCAGCCCGGCGCGCGCCGCCGCACGGGGCAGCAGCTCGACACTCAGGCGTTGCTTGGGCAGCGGCAGGCCGGTGGTCAGCATGGCCGCGCTGGCGGGTTTCTGGTGCAGCATGCAAAGAGCGAGCAGACCATCCAGTAACGGATCGTCGTGCAACGCGCGTGGATCATGACTGAGATGAACTCGACTGACTTCTGATTCCACGCTCGACACTCTTTAGCAGTTGAAAAGGGACAACTCAATTCATCCCAGGCAGCTGGACCTTGGGCTTCACGTCGTTCTGCACAACGGATGCCAAAGGTGCGACCACTCCCTGGCTCTTGAGCAATTCGCCCATGGTCGCCTTGATTCGGTACTGAGTAAATAACTGAATGTTTTTGATTTCAGCCAGACGGCGCGAAGCGGTGAACAACTCGTTTTCGCTGTCCAGCAAATCCAGCAGGGTACGTTCGCCGAGGCTGAACTGACGCTGGTAAGCGGTGCGCACCGCGGTGCTGTGATCAACGTATTGCTGAGCGATCGGCACCTGTGCATTGGCGTTGTTCAGGGCGTTCCAGGCCAGGCCAAGTTCTTCATTCAATTGACGCAAGGCATTGTTGCGGATGTCCAGCGCCTGGTTCGACAGGTAGGACTTGGACTCCAGATCCGCCTTGTTGCTGCCGCCCGAATACAGGTTGAAGCGCATGCGCAGCATCGCCTGCCATTCATTGTTGTGACCGTTCTGGCCATCGAGGTCGTTGTCGGCAGTGCGGCCCAGCTCGGCGTCGAAGCGCGGGTAGAAGGTCGACTTGGCGGTCTCGTACTGCTTTTCGGCAGCGGCGATATCGGACTCGGCCGAGCGCAGGATCGGGCTGTTTTCCAGCATCTGCTGGCGCGCTTCATTCAGGTTGGCCGGCATCATCGCCATGAACGGCGCCGGACGCTCCAGCTGATCGGGCATCTGGCCGACGGCGCTGAGGAAGTTGGTTTCCGAATCGGCGAGGTTAGTCTGCTCGGTGATCAGGTTGTTGCGGGCCTGGGCCATCCGCGCTTCGGCCTGGTCAAGGTCGGCACCGCTGCCGACGCCGCGCTGGGTGCGCAACTGGATCTGGTCGTAGATGCGCTGGTGGCTCTTGAGGTTTTCTTCGGCCAGACGCACGAATTCGCGACGGGTGAGCACGTCCAGATAAACCTGGGCCACGGTCAGCGCGGTGCGCTCGGAAGTGCCGAGCAATGAATAGGCGCGGGAGTTGACGGTGGCTTGTTGACGCCCGACTTCGCTGGACGTCGCAAAACCGTCAAAAACCATTTGCGAGAGACGTAAACTTGACTCGCTGCGATTCAGGGTTTCCCAGTGATTGCCGCCACCATTGGCGCGGGTGGTCACACTGTCGGTGCCTTCACGGCCATAACCGCCCAGCAGATCAACTTTGGGCAGGTATCCACCTTTTGCAGCCTTTAACTGATAATCCGCGGCCAGTCGGCTGTTGACCCCTGCCTGGATTTCCGGATGGACATCCAACGCCTGTTGCATGGCTTCTGGTAAGGATTGTGCTTGTACGAAAGACGCGGCGAGAGCGAAGGGTAGAGCCTTGAACAGGTGCGAACGCATGGTAAAGATTTCCCAGAACTTCTTGTCTTGAATCACAGCAAAATGTCGAGCTGCGTCGGAAGATGGCAACCGGAATGACCGTATGTCGGAAAGTTTAAAACCGGAACTGGATCACACGCTGAAGGGCAGGTCGCCGCATAAATATCAATGTGACATTACCGGGGCGATTGTTTAGGATGGCTCCCAGAAGGTCAATAGTTTGGCATAAAGTTAATAGCGAAAGAATCTAGCCAATTTATTGACGAATAGCAGCGTCAACTTTGTTTCATTTTTTTTTAAAAGTACGTCCAGACTGAATCGGCACAGATCGCCATCAGGTCTATGGAAGTCAACTGAACGTGACACCCGGAGAGTCTTCAATGAGCAGTGTTGTTGCCATCGTCAAAAGCATTGTTGGTCAGGTTTTCGTGGTGTCCCCAGAGGGCGTCCGTCGCGTACTCGTTGAAGGCGACCGGCTGTTTGCCGGCGATCAGGTCGACACCGGCGTTTCCGGCGCCGTGTCCCTGGAACTGGCCGATGGCCGCACGATCGATCTGGGCCGTGACACTCAGTGGAGCGCCGAGACCCCGGACTCCAGCACTGACCTGGCCGAAGCCACCGCGCAAGCCGCGCCGTCGGTTGAAGAGCTGCAACAAGCCATCGCCGCCGGTGTCGACCCGACAACCGCCCTTGAAGCCACAGCGGCCGGCCCGAGCGCCGCGGGGACTGGCGGTGCCGCCGGTGGCGGCCACAGCTTCGTGATGCTCGATGCGACTGCGGGCCGCGTCGACCCGACCATTGGCTTCCCGACTGCAGGCATCAACGCCGCCGGCCAGGTTGCCCAGGACACCACCGGTGGCCAGACCACCGACACCACCGCCAACGCCCTGCGCGAATCGACCCTGAGCCTCAGCGCCACGCCGACCATCACCGAAGCCGGCGGTGTTCTGGTCTACACCGCGACCCTGACCCAGGCGCCGCTGACCGACCTGACCATCACCCTGTCCAACGGCGCGGTGATCGTGATTCCGGCCGGTTCCACCACCGGCACCGTTAACGTGCCACTGGCACCGAACGACACTGTCTATAACGACCCGACCCAGATCGACGTGACGGTCACCGGCACTACCGGCGGCAGCGGCATCACCGTGACCCCGCCGACCACGCCGGCCACGACCCAGGTCACCGACACCATCGACACCACCACCGTCACCCTGACGGCGGGGCCAAGCGTGACCGAAGGCGGCCAGATCACCTACACCGCCACGCTGACCAACCCGGCGCAGACGCCGGTCACCGTCACGTTGTCGAACGGCTCGACCATCACCATTGGCGCCGGCCAGACCACCGGCACCGTCAACGTGCCGACCGCGCCGAATGACGTCTATAACAACGGCAGCACCGTCACCACCACCATCACCGGTGCCACGGGCGGCAACTTCGAAAACCTGGTGCCGAACCCGACACCGGCCGTTACCACGATCGTCGATTCGAAAGACACCACCGGCCTGACCCTGACTGCTACCGGCACCGTGGTCGAAGGTGGCCAGATCACCTACACCGCCACGCTGACCAATCCGGCGCAGACGCCGGTCACCGTCACGTTGTCCAACGGCTCGACCATCACCATCGGCGCCGGCCAGACCACCGGCAGCGTCAACGTGCCGACCGCGCCTAATGACGTCTACAACAACGGCGGCACCGTCAGCACCACGATTACCGGTGCTACCGGCGGTAATTTCGAGAATCTGGTGCCGAACACCACGCCGGCGACCACCACCGTTACCGATTCCATCGACACCACCAATCTGTCGTTGTCCGCGACCGGTTCCGTGGCCGAAGGTGGCTCGATCGTATACACCGCAACCCTGACCAATCCTGCCGGCACCCCGGTGACCGTGACGTTGAGCAACGGCTCCGTCATCACCATTGAAGCGGGCAAGACCACCGGAACCGTGACCGTTCCGGCGCCGGCCGATGACGTTTACAAAGACGCCGGCAAAGTCGAAGTCAGCATTACCGGCACCACCGGCGGCAACTTCGAGAACCTGGTGCCGAGCACTGTCCCGGCGGTTACTGAAGTCACCGACACCATCGACACCACAACAGTGAAGCTCACCGCGACCGAATCGGCAGCTGAAGGTGGCACCGTCACTTACACCGCTACCGTGGGCGCACCGGTGACTGGCTCGCCGGTGACTGTGACCCTGGCCAATGGTCAGCAAATCACCATCGAAGTGGGTAAAACCACCGGCACCGTGACCACCACCGCGCCGAATGACGCGCTGACCGGCAATCCGCCGCTGACCAACTCGATCACTGGCGTGACAGGCGGCAACTACGAAAACCTCGTGGCCGATAAAACCCCTGTTTCGACCACGATCACCGACACCGTCGACACCACCAACCTGACACTGAGTGCTACTGGCACCGTGGCCGAGGGTGGTTCGATCGTTTACACCGCGACCCTGACCAATGCTGCCGGCTCGCCAGTCACCGTGACCCTGTCGAACGGCGCGGTGATTACCATCGAGGCCGGCAAAACCACCGGCACCGTGACCGTTCCCGCCCCTGCCGATGACGTCTACAAAGACGCCGGCAAGGTTGAAGTCACCATCAAGGATGCATCCGGCGGCAATTTCGAGAACCTCGTTCCGAGCACTGTCCCGGCGGTTACCGAAGTGACCGACACCATCGACACTTCGACCGTGAAACTGACCGCTGACACTTCGGTCGCTGAAGGCGGCACCGTCACTTACACCGCCACCGTTGGCGCACCGGTGACCGGTTCGCCGGTCACCGTGACGCTGGCCAACGGTCAGACCATCACCATCGAAGTCGGCAAGACCACCGGCAGCGTGACCACCACCGCACCGAACGATGTACTCAACGGCCACGCGCCGCTGACCAACTCGATCACTGACGTGAGCGGCGGTAACTACGAAAACCTCGTGGCCGACAAGACCCCGGTTTCGACGACTGTCACCGACACCGTCGACACCACCAACCTGACCCTGAGCGCGACCGGCTCCGTGGCTGAAGGCGGCTCGATCGTCTACACCGCGACACTGACCAACCCGGCCGGCACGCCGGTGACCGTGACCTTGAGCAACGGCTCGGTCATCACCATCGAGGCCGGTAAAACCACCGGTACCGTGACTGTTCCGGCTCCTGCCGATGACGTCTACAAAGACGCCGGCAAGGTTGAAGTCACTATCACCAATACCGCTGGCGGCAATTTCGAGAACCTGGTGCCAAGCACTGTTCCGGCCGTCACTGAAGTGACTGACACCATCGACACCACCACAGTCAAACTGACTGCGACCGAGTCGGCAGCTGAAGGTGGAACTGTCACCTACACCGCTACCGTCGGCGCACCTGTGACCGGCTCGCCGGTGACTGTGACCCTGGCCAATGGTCAGCAAATCACCATCGAAGTCGGTAAAACCACCGGCACCGTGACCACCACCGCACCGAACGATGCGTTGAACGGTCATGAACCACTGACCAACGCCATCACCAACGTCAGCGGCGGCAACTACGAGAATCTGGTGGCCGACAAAACGCCGGTCAGCACCACTGTGACCGATACCGTCGACACCACCAACCTGACCCTGAGCGCTACTGGCTCCGTGGCCGAGGGTGGTTCGATCGTCTACACCGCCACGCTGACCAACCCGGCTGGCACGCCGGTGACCGTGACCTTGAGCAACGGCTCGGTCATT
>NZ_JAKUMP010000007.1:0-30373 GCF_026341415.1 Pseudomonas sp. MCal1 | reverse complement strand
GCCAGACCATCACCATCGAAGTCGGCAAGACCACCGGCACCGTGACCACCACCGCGCCGAACGACGCGCTGAACGGTCATGCACCGTTGAACAACTCGATCACCGGCGTGAGTGGCGGCAACTACGAAAACCTCGTGGCTGACAAAACCCCGGTCAGCACCACCGTGACCGACACCGTCGACACCACCAATCTGTCGCTGACCGCGACCGGTACCGTGGCCGAGGGCGGTTCGATTGTTTACACCGCTACCCTGACCAACCCTGCCGGCACGCCGGTGACCGTGACCTTGAGCAACGGCTCCGTCATCACCATTGAAGCGGGCAAAACCACCGGCACCGTGACCGTTCCGGCTCCGGCCGATGACGTCTACAAGGACGCGGGCAAAGTCGAAGTGACCATCAAGGATGCAACCGGTGGCAACTTCGAAAACCTGGTGCCAAGCACTGTTCCAGCGGTTACCGAAGTCACCGATACCATCGACACCACCACGGTGAAACTGACCGCGACCGAAACTGCTGCTGAAGGTGGCACCGTCACCTACACCGCGACTGTTGGTGCACCGGTGACCGGTTCGCCTGTGACCGTGACGTTGGCCAATGGTCAGCAGATCACCATCGAAGTCGGCAAGACCACTGGCACCGTTACCACCACAGCGCCGAATGACGCGCTGAACGGTCACGAGCCACTGACCAACTCGATCACCGGCGTGACCGGTGGCAACTACGAGAACCTGGTTGCTGACAAAACTCCGGTCAGCACCACCGTGACCGACACCGTCGACACCACCAACCTGACCCTGAGCGCCACTGGCTCCGTGGCCGAGGGCGGTTCGATCGTTTACACCGCAACTCTGACCAACCCGGCTGGTACCCCGGTGACCGTGACCTTGAGCAACGGCTCGGTCATTACCATTGAAGCGGGCAAAACCACTGGCACCGTGACTGTTCCTGCGCCGGCCGATGACGTTTACAAAGACGCCGGCAAAGTCGAAGTGACCATCAAGGATGCATCCGGTGGCAACTTCGAAAACCTGGTACCAAGCACCGTTCCGGCCGTCACCGAAGTCACCGATACCATCGACACCACCACGGTGAAGCTCACCGCGACCGAGTCGGCAGCAGAAGGTGGAACTGTCACCTACACCGCTACCGTCGGCGCACCTGTGACCGGCTCGCCTGTGACCGTGACCCTGGCCAATGGTCAGCAAATCACCATCGAAGTCGGCAAGACTACCGGCACCGTCACCACCACTGCACCAAACGATGCGTTGAACGGTCATGAACCGCTGACCAACTCGATCACTGACGTAAGCGGCGGTAATTACGAAAACCTCGTCGCCGATAAAACGCCGGTCAGCACCACTGTGACCGATACCGTCGACACCACCAACCTGACCCTGAGCGCCACTGGCTCCGTGGCCGAAGGCGGTTCGATCGTTTACACCGCGACCCTGACCAACCCGGCCGGCACTCCGGTCACCGTGACCCTGTCGAACGGTGCCGTGATCACCATCGAAGCCGGTAAAACCACCGGCACCGTCAGCGTTCCAGCCCCGGCCGATGACGTCTACAAAGACGCCGGCAAGGTTGAAGTCACGATCAAGGACGCGTCCGGTGGCAACTTCGAGAACCTGGTGCCGAGCACTGTTCCGGCCGTCACCGAGGTCACCGACACCATCGACACCACCACGGTCAAACTGACCGCGACCGAGTCGGCGGCGGAAGGCGGCACCGTCACCTACACCGCCACCGTCGGCGCACCAGTCACCGGTTCGCCGGTGACCGTGACCCTGGCCAACGGTCAGCAGATCACCATCGAGGTCGGTAAAACCACTGGCACCGTCACCACCACCGCACCGAACGATGCACTCAATGGTCACGAACCGCTGACCAACTCAATCACTGGCGTGAGCGGCGGCAACTACGAAAACCTCGTGGCCGACAAAACCCCGGTCAGCACCACCGTGACCGACACCGTCGACACCACCAACCTGACCCTGAGCGCGACGCCGGAAGTCAACGAAGGTGGCCAGATCACCTACACCGCGACCCTGACCAACGCCGCCGGCACCCCGGTGACCGTGACGTTGAGCAACGGCGCCGTGATCACCATCGAGGCCGGCAAAACCACCGGCACCGTGACCGTCGACGCACCTAAGGACGACGTCTACAAGGACGCCGGCACCGTTGAAACGACCATCAAGGGCGCCACTGGCGGCAACTTTGAAAACCTGGTCACCAACACTGCCCCGGCGGTCACCACCGTTCACGACACCATCGACACGTCCACCGTGTCGCTGACCGCTACCGCCAACGTCGCCGAAGGCGAAACCGTGGTCTACACCGCGACCGTGACCGCGCCAGTGACCGGTTCACCGGTCGTGGTGACCCTGTCCAACGGCCAGACCATCACCATCGCCGTGGGCGAAACCACCGGCACCGTGAACTTCGTCGCGCCGAACAGCCCGCTGGCGGGCGGCAGCTCGCTGAGTGTGACCATCGACAAGGCCACCGGTGGCAACTACGAAAACCTGGCGGTCGACAGCAAACCGGCCAACACCTCGGTTTCGGACACGGTCGACACCACCAACCTCAACCTGACCGCCACCGACTCGGTGGCCGAGGGTGGTTCGATTGTCTACACCGCGACGCTGACCAACCCGGCCGGCACCCCGGTGACCGTGACCCTGTCGAACGGTGCAGTGATCACCATCGAAGCCGGTAAAACCACCGGCACCGTGACCGTTCCGGCGCCAGCCGATGACGTTTACAAGGATGCCGGCAAAGTCGAAGCGACCATTTCGACCGTCACCGGTGGCGGTTTCGAGAACCTGGTGCCGAGCACCGTTCCGGCCGTGACCAACGTCACCGATACCATCGACACCACAACGGTGAAACTCACCGCGACCGAAACCGCTGCTGAAGGTGGCACCGTCACCTACACCGCGACTGTTGGTGCTCCGGTGACGGGTTCTCCGGTTACCGTGACCCTGGCTAATGGTCAGCAAATCACCATCGAAGTCGGCAAGACCACCGGCACCGTGACCACCACCGCACCGAACGATGCGTTGAACGGTCACGCACCGCTGACCAATGCGATCACCGGCGTAACCGGCGGTAATTACGAGAACCTCGTTGCCGACAAGACCCCGGTTTCGACCACCGTCACCGACACCGTCGACACCACCAACCTGACCCTCAGCGCCACCAACTCGGTTGCCGAGGGCGGTTCGATCGTTTACACCGCGACTCTGACCAACCCGGCCGGCACCCCGGTGACCGTGACGCTGTCGAACGGCGCAATCATCACTATCGAAGCCGGCAAAACCACCGGCACTGTGACTGTTGCCGCACCTGCCGATGACGTTTACAAAGACGCCGGCAAGGTTGAAGTCACGATCAAGGACGCAACCGGTGGCAACTTCGAGAACCTTGTTCCGAGCACCGTGCCAGCCGTAACGGAAGTCACCGACACCATCGACACGACGACCGTGAAGCTGACCGCGACCGAAACCGCTGCTGAAGGTGGCACCGTCACCTACACCGCAACCGTGGGTGCGCCTGTCACAGGTTCGCCTGTGACTGTGACCCTGGCCAATGGTCAGTCGATCACCATCGAAGTCGGCAATACCACCGGTACCGTGACCACCACCGCACCGAACGATGCGTTGAACGGTCACGCACCGCTGACCAACGCGATCACCGCCGTGACTGGCGGCAACTACGAAAACCTCGTCGCCGACAAAACGCCGGTTTCGACCACCGTCACCGACACGGTCGACACCACCAACCTGACCCTCAGCGCCACCAACTCGGTTGCCGAGGGCGGTTCGATCGTTTACACCGCGACTCTGACCAACCCGGCCGGCACCCCGGTGACCGTGACGCTGTCGAACGGCGCAATCATCACTATCGAAGCCGGCAAAACCACCGGCACTGTGACTGTTGCCGCACCTGCCGATGACGTTTACAAGGACGCCGGTACTGTTCAGGCAACCATCACCAACGCCACCGGTGGCAACTTCGAGAACCTTGTTCCGAGCACCGTGCCAGCCGTAACGGAAGTCACCGACACCATCGACACGACGACCGTGAAGCTGACCGCTTCCGAAACTGCGGCCGAAGGTGGCACCGTTACTTACACCGCGACCGTGGGCGCGCCGGTGACTGGCTCGCCGGTGGTCGTGACCCTGTCCAACGGTCAGCAAATCACCATCGAAGTCGGCAAGACCACCGGCACAGTGACCACCACGGCACCGAACGATGTGCTGAACGGCCACGCGCCATTGACCAACGCGATCACCGGCGTAACCGGCGGTAATTACGAGAATCTGGTCGCCGATAAAACTCCGGTTTCGACCACCGTCACCGACACCGTCGACACCACCAACCTGACCCTCAGCGCCACCAACTCGGTTGCCGAGGGCGGTTCGATCGTTTACACCGCGACCCTGACCAACCCGGCCGGCACGCCGCTGACCGTGACGTTGAGCAACGGCGCCGTGATCACCATCGAAGCGGGCAAGACCACCGGAACCGTGACCGTTCCGGCTCCGGCCGATGACGTCTACAAAGACGCCGGCAAAGTCGAAGTCACCATCAAGGATGCAACCGGTGGCAACTTCGAGAACCTGGTGCCTAGCACTGTTCCGGCCGTGACCGAAGTCACCGACACCATCGACACCACCACGGTCAAACTGACCGCGACCGAGTCGGCGGCTGAAGGCGGGACCGTTACTTACACTGCGACTGTCGGTGCTCCAGTCACCGGTTCGCCTGTGACCGTGACCCTGTCCAACGGTCAGCAAATCACCATCGAAGTCGGCAAGACCACCGGCACCGTGACCACCACTGCACCGAACGATGCGCTGAACGGCCATGCACCGCTGACCAATGCGATCACCGGCGTAACCGGCGGTAATTACGAGAACCTCGTTGCCGACAAGACCCCGGTTTCGACCACCGTCACCGACACCGTCGACACCACCAACCTGACCCTCAGCGCCACCAACTCGGTCGCCGAGGGCGGTTCGATCATCTACACCGCAACGTTGACCAACGCCGCCGGCACTCCGGTAACTGTGACTCTGAGCAACGGCGCCGTGATCACCATCGAGGCCGGTAAAACCACTGGCACCGTGACGGTTCCGGCCCCTGCCGATGACGTCTACAAGGACGCCGGCACCGTGGAAGCGACGATCAAGTCCGCGACCGGTGGCAACTTCGAAAATCTGGTGACCAGCACGGTTCCTGCGGTGACCCAGGTCACTGACACCATCGACGCCACCACGGTGAAACTCACCGCGACCGAGTCGGCGGCTGAAGGCGGGAACGTTACGTACACCGCGACCGTGGGTGCACCTGTCACCGGCTCGCCAGTGACCGTGACCCTGTCGAACGGTCAGCAAATCACCATCGAAGTCGGTAAAACCACCGGCACCGTGACCACCACGGCACCGAACGATGTGCTGAACGGCCACGCGCCATTGACCAACGCGATCACCAACGTGAGCGGTGGCAACTACGAGAATCTGGTTGCTGATAAAACTCCGGTCAGCACCACCGTGACCGACACCATCGACACCACCAACCTGTCGCTCAGTGCGACCGGTACCGTGGCCGAGGGTGGCTCGATCGTTTACACCGCGACCCTGACCAACCCGGCCGGCACCCCGGTGACCGTGACCCTGTCGAACGGCGCGGTGATCACCATCGAAGCCGGTAAAACCACTGGCACCGTCACTGTTCCTGCGCCAGCCGATGACGTCTACAAGGACGCCGGCACCGTGGAAGCGACGATCAAGTCCGCGACCGGTGGCAACTTCGAAAATCTGGTAACCAGCACGGTTCCTGCGGTGACCCAGGTCACTGACACCATCGACACCACCACGGTGAAACTCACCGCGACCGAGTCGGCGGCGGAAGGCGGGAACGTTACGTACACCGCGACCGTGGGTGCACCTGTCACCGGCTCGCCAGTGACCGTGACTCTGTCGAACGGTCAGTCGATCACCATCGAAGTCGGCAAGACCACTGGCACCGTAACCACGACGGCGCCAAACGACGTGCTGACTGGCCACGCGCCGCTGACCAACGCCATCACCAACGTGAGCGGTGGCAACTACGAAAATCTGGTCGCCGACAAAACCCCGGTTTCGACCACGGTCACTGACACCATCGACACCACCAACCTGTCGCTGACCGCGACCGGCACCGTGGCTGAAGGTGGCCAGATCACCTACACCGCAACCCTGACCAACGCCGCTGGCTCGCCAGTCACCGTGACCTTGTCGAACGGCGCAGTGATCACCATCGACGCCGGCAAAACCACCGGTACCGTGACTGTTCCCGCGCCAGCCGATGACGTTTACAAAGACGCCGGCACCGTTCAGGCCACGATCAAATCGGCTACCGGCGGCAACTTCGAAAACCTGGTGACCAGCACCACGCCAGCGGTGACCAGCGTCACCGACACCATCGACACCACCACCGTGAAGCTGACGGCGACCACGACAGCGGCCGAGGGTGGCACCGTCACCTACACCGCCACCGTGGGTGCACCGGTAACCGGCTCGCCAGTGACCGTGACCCTGTCGAACGGCCAGCAAATCACTATCGAAGTCGGTAAGACCACCGGCACCGTCACCACCACCGCGCCGAACGATGTGTTGAATGGTCATGCGCCACTGACTAACGCAATCACTAGTGTAAGTGGCGGCAACTACGAGAATCTCGTTGCCGACAAGACCCCGGTTTCGACCACCGTCACCGACACCGTCGACACCACCAACCTGTCCTTGAGCGCCACCAATTCGGTCGCCGAGGGCGGTTCGATCATCTACACCGCCACACTGACCAACGCTGCTGGCACTCCGGTGACCGTAACGTTGAGCAATGGCGCCGTGATCACCATCGAGGCCGGTAAAACCACTGGCACCGTGACGGTTCCAGCCCCAGCCGATGACGTCTACAAGGACGCCGGCACCGTGGAAGCGACGATCAAGTCCGCGACCGGTGGCAACTTCGAAAATCTGGTGACCAGCACGGTTCCTGCGGTGACCCAGGTCACTGACACCATCGACACCACCACGGTGAAACTCACCGCGACCGAGTCGGCGGCTGAAGGCGGCACAGTCACTTACACCGCGACTGTCGGCGCGCCAGTGACCGGCTCGCCAGTCACCGTGAACCTGTCCAATGGCCAGACCATCACGATCGAAGTGGGCAAGACCACCGGTACCGTGACCACCACCGCGCCGAACGATGCGCTGACTGGCCACGCGCCGCTGACCAATGCGATCACCGGCGTAACCGGCGGTAATTACGAGAACCTCGTTGCCGACAAAACCCCGGTTTCGACCACGGTCACTGACACCATCGACACCACCAACCTGTCGCTGACCGCGACCGGCACCGTGGCTGAAGGTGGCCAGATCACCTACACCGCGACCCTGACCAACGCCGCTGGCTCGCCAGTCACCGTGACCTTGTCGAACGGCGCAGTGATCACCATCGACGCAGGCAAAACCACCGGTACCGTGACTGTTCCTGCGCCAGCCGATGACGTTTACAAAGACGCCGGCACCGTTCAGGCCACGATCAAATCGGCTACCGGCGGCAACTTCGAAAACCTGGTGACCAGCAACACGCCAGCGGTGACCAGCGTCACCGACACCATCGACACCACCACCGTGAAGCTGACCGCGACCGCAACAGCGGCCGAGGGCGGCAATGTTGTCTACACCGCGACTGTCGGCGCGCCGGTGACCGGTTCGCCAGTGACCGTGACCCTGTCCAACGGCCAGACCATCACCATCGACATCGGCAAGACCTCCGGGACCGTCACCACCACCGCGCCGAACGACGTGTTGAATGGTCATGCACCGCTGACCAACTCGATCACCAACGTCAGCGGCGGCAACTACGAAAACCTCGTCGCCGACAAGACGCCGGTCAGCACCACGGTGACCGACACCATCGACACCACCAACCTGTCGCTCAGCGCGACCGGCACCGTGGCCGAAGGTGGTTCGATCACCTACACCGCAACCCTGACCAACGCCGCCGGCACCCCGGTGACCGTGACCCTGAGCAACGGCTCGGTAATCACCATCGAGGCCGGTAAAACCACTGGCACCGTGACCGTTCCGGCACCGGCCGACGACGTCTACAAAGACGCCGGCACCGTTCAGGCAACGATCACCAACGCCACCGGTGGCAACTTCGAAAACCTGGTCACCAGCACCACGCCAGCGGTGACCAACGTCACCGACACCATCGACACCACCACTGTCAGCATCACCGGCAGCACTTCGGTGACCGAAGGCCAGACCGCCAGCTACACCGTCAGCCTGAACCACCCGGCGCAGACCGAAGTGACCCTGAAAATCGTCTACAGCGGCACCGCCGCCGACGGTTCGGACTTCACCGGCGTGTACACCGTGAAGATCCCGGCAGGCGCCAGCAGTGCGCAGTTCAACGTCGCCACCATCGATGACAAGATCACCGAAGGCACCGAGAACTTCGTGGTCAAGATCGACTCGGCCACCGGTGGCAACTTCGAAAACCTGGCGGTCAGCAGCACCAATGGCAGCGTCAGCACCTCGATCATCGACAACGATGCACCGCCGGTCATCGACCTCGACGCCAACAACTCCAGCGGTGCAACGGGTGCCGACTACAAGGTGACCTTCACCGAGAACACCCCGGGCGCAGGTGTGTCGATCGCCGACACCGATATCAAGATCACCGACCCGGACAGCACCATGCTGACTGGCGCCACCGTCGTGCTGACCAACCGTCAGGACGGCGATGCGCTGAACCTGGGCAACAGCGTCAACGGCATCACCATCAATGCCAACAGCACCAATGGCACGATCACGCTGACCCTGTCGGGCAATGCGACGCTGGCCGACTACATGCAGGCCATCAAGAACATCAGCTTCACCAACAGCAGTGAAGACCCGAGCACCGTGCCACGGATCATCACCGTGACCGTGACCGATGGCGGCAACTACTCCAACGTCGCGACCACCACGGTCAATGTGGTGGCGGTCAACGATGCGCCGGTCGCTGCACCGGTCAACGTCACCGGCACCGAAGACACCCCGCTGGTCCTCGGCTGGTCGACCTTCGGCGTCAGCGACGTCGACAGCCCGGCCAGCAGCCTGGGCGTGAAAATCACCCAGCTGCCGGGCGAAGGCAAACTGCAGTACCTGGACGGTTCGACCTGGAAAGACGTCGCCACCAACCAGACCTTCAGCAAGGCCGACATCGATGCCGGCAAGCTGCGTTTCTTGCCGGATGCCAACGAGTCGGGCGTGAACGGCTACGGCGGCACCGGCCTGGGTAACAACCAGGCTGACTACGCACAAATCAAGTTCCAGCCAACCGACGGCCAGTTGCTGGGCAATACCGGCACCGTGAAGATCGACATCACCCCAGTGGCGGATGCACCGACCCTGTCGGTCGCCGACAACAGCGTGAAGTCCACCGGCCTGATCAAGGAAGTCTGGACCGGTCTGTCGGGCCTGGGCACCGACGGCAGCGGCGCGAACCCGAACACTCTGAAAAACGTGATCGACGGTGCCGGCAAACCGAACACCAGCGGCACCGTGAACAACGTGCAGTCCGATGGCAGCGTGACCGCCGGCACCGCGTCGAAAACCTCGGGCCTGATCTATCTGGAAGCCGGCAAGACCTACACCTTCAGCGGCACCGGTGATGACAGCCTGCTGGTGACCATCGGCGGCAAGAGTGTGGCGTCCACAACGTGGGGCGCGGGTGGCAACCTCAACGGTTCGTTCACCCCGACCACCAGCGGCTACTACACCCTGGACATCTACCACCACAACCAGAGCGGCCCGGGCAGCTACGACGTCAACCTGTCGGTCAACGGCAGCACGCCGATCGACCTGAGCAGCGCCGGCGTACCGATCTACACCGGCGTGCAGGATCTGGTGAATGCCGGCGTGACCGTCTCCGATCTGCACGGCAGCAACGGCGAAGGCTATTACGACGGCTACAAGCTCAACACCGGCGCCGAAGGCACCACCGTGAAACTGTCGGCGATCAGCACCGCACTGACCGACACCGACGGCTCGGAAACCCTGAGCATCAAGATCAGCGGCGCACCGGTCGGCTCGGTGCTCAGCGACGGCGCAGGCCACAGCTTCACCGTGACCGCCACCAGCGGCGACGCCAACGTCACCGGCTGGAACCTCGGCAGCCTGACCGTGACCCCGCCGACCTACTACAACGGCCAGTTCAACCTGACCGTGACCTCGACCTCCACCGAACAGGTCGGCGGCTCGGCCAGCACCACCGCGACCATTCCGGTCACCGTGGTGCCGGCAGTCTACAACGCGGTAGTCGCCACCTCGGCCGACGACAACGTCACCGGCACCGACGGCAACGACATCATCGTCGCCGACATCGGCGGCCTGACCGTGGTGCCGGGCACCAACTACAACATCGCGTTCATGGTCGACAGCTCGGGCAGTATGAGCACCTCGTCGATCAACGCGGCCAAGGACTCGCTGACGTCGGTGTTCAACACTCTCAAGCAGAGCATGGGCAACAACTCGGGGACGGTGAACATCTTCCTGGTGGACTTCGATACCCAGGTCAACAAGTCGGTGTCGGTGAACCTCAACGACCCGAACGCGCTGACCAAGCTCAAGGCTGTGCTGGACTCGATGACCTCCGGCGGCGGCACCAACTACGAAGACGTGTTCAAGGCTACGGCCAACTTCTTCCAGAGCGCCGAAGCCGTGGCTAACACCGGGGCGAAGAACCTCACGTACTTCATCACCGACGGTCAGCCGACCTACTACCAGAGCGGCGAACAGACCAACCCGACGCTGTACGGCAACGTGAAGCTCGACGACGTGGTGAAGACCAGCAACTACAAGCTGGGCGACAGCTTCAGCACCTACATCGACAGCACGCACTACCTGACCATCAGCACGGCGGGTGCCGTGGTCCTGCAGACGTACAAGAACGGCAGCTGGAACTGGAGCAACGTGGGCACCATCCACGCCCAGGGCGACGGCACCTACGAGCTGTCGAGCCTGGCAGGCTCCGGCAGCAGCACCAGCCAGGCCACCACCGACAACGCCAACAGCGCCTTCGCACTGCTGGGCAACCTGTCCAATGTGGAAGCCATCGGGATCAACAGCGGTGTCAGCCTCAACGACCTGAAACCGTACGACACCGATCACAACCCGCAAACCAACATCGATCCGAAGGACCTGGCCAACTCGATCATCGGCCATACCGAAGCGACGATGCCGGGCAACGACACCGTCAGCGGTGGCGACGGCAACGACATCCTGTTCGGCGACCTGGTGAGCTTCAACGGCATTGCCGGCGAGGGTTATCAGGCGATGCAGGCCTTCGTGGCCAAGGAAACCGGGGTCGACGTCAGCAAAGTCACCACCAGTAACGTGCACCAGTACATCACCGAGCACTATCAGGCGTTCGATGTGTCCGGTGCCCATGACGGCAACGACACGCTACTGGGTGGCGCGGGTAATGACATCCTGTTCGGCTCGGGCGGCAACGACCTGCTCGACGGTGGCAAGGGCAATGACATCCTGCTCGGCGGTACCGGCAACGACACGCTGATCGGTGGTCAGGGCAACGACATCCTGATCGGTGGTTCGGGCGCCGACACCTTCGTCTGGAAAGCAGGTGACACCGGCAACGATGTGATCAAGGACTTCAACGCCAGCGAAGGTGACCGTATCGACCTGCGCGACCTGCTGCAGGGCGAGTCCGGCAGCACCATCGACAACTTCCTGAAGATCACCACGGTCGACGGCGTGTCGTCGCTGCAAGTCAGTTCGGCGGGCAAGTTCAACTCCGCCGATGCGGCTGCCGCCACACCGGACGTGACGATCAAACTGGAAGGCAACAACTGGTCCACTGCCAACATTCACAACCTGATTGCCGGTAGTGATCCGACCATCAAGGTCGACCACAACAACAGCTGATGCGTGAACAAAACGGCCGCCCCAATGGGGCGGCCGTCACGTTTGCGTCTTTCTTCCCGGTGACGATTGCGTCGCCGCACCGCATACTCGCGTGCAGTTGGCTATGCTGCTGACAGCATGACGCTGGTCCATTTCCGAGGGATGCTCAATGTTTTACGTGCAACGCGATGCGCAGGGTCAGTTGATTCGCGTGGAAGCTGCGGCCTACGCCGAGGCCACGGAAACGCTGCCGGCCGACCACCACGAAATCCAGGCCTGGTACGCCAACGAAGCCGTGGAGAACAGCCTCAAACAGCTCAAGCAGAGCGACCTGGAAATGATCCGGGTACTCGACGACCTGATTCAGGTACTGACCCAGAAAGGCGTGATCCGCGTCACCGACCTGCCGCCGGCGGCCCAGGCCAAGTTGATGGACCGGACTCAGGCGCGGGAAGCGCTGGGTGGGTTGAGTCAGTTGATCGATGAGGATGAGGGCGGGTTGATCTGATCCAGGATCTTCGGTGACTGGACGGGCCCCTTCGCGAGCAAGCTCGCTCCCACAGGAGGTATGTATACCCAATGTGGGAGCGAGCTTGCTCGCGAAGGCAGCCTTAGCGGCGACGCAATTCTACAGCCTTAACGCCAGGGTTTTGGCTCACCGAACAATTGCCCCTGAACCCCATACAACCCCATCTCGCGAATCACCGACAATTCCCCTTCCGTCTCGACCCGCTCGGCAATCAGCGGCAGATCAATGCTGTGCGCCGCACGCTGGATCGCTTCGATGAACAGGCGCTTGTCGCTTTCCTGATCGATCGCCCGAATGTAGCTGCCATCGATCTTCAGGTACGCCAGGCCCAGCCGCGCCAGGTTACCGATCATGCTGAAGCGCCCGCCGAAGCGCTGCAGGCTCAGGGAGAAACCAAGTTCGCGCAGGCGGCGGGTCAGCTGTTCGAGCACCGCTTGTTCCGGCAGTTGTTCCTCGCCGATTTCCAGGGTCAGGCGCGGCCCCAGATTGGAATGCGAGCGCAGAATCTCGAAGACTTTGTTCAGCGCCTGCGGATCGGCCAGGGTCGCCGAAGACAGGTTCAGGGCCAGGGATTCTTCATGGTCGGCCATCTGCTCCAGCACGCGCTCGAGCATCAGACGGTCCAGCCGCGCGGTCCAGCCGAAGCGCTCGAGCCAGGGCAGGAAACGCCCGGCGGGGATGGTCTGGCCCTGCTCGTCGAGCAAGCGCGACAGCACTTTGTAATGCAGCACCAGTTGCGTGTCCTGTGCCGCCACCACCGGTTGGAAGAACAGCTCGAAGCGCCGCTGGTTCAGCGCCTGATCGAGCAAGCGATGCCAGGCGTGGTGATCGTCACCGACATCCGCCACCAGGCTCTGATCGAGGCACGCCCAGTTCTGCTCGCCCTGCCCTTCGGCCTGGGCCAATGCCTGATCGCCGAGGCTGAGCACCGCTTGCGGTGAATCGCCATGAGCGAACGGCGCCAGGCCGATAGAGGCCACGGCGGCCACGTCGGTGGCGCCCGTCGCGTGCAGGCTGCTCAGCGCGCTGTCGAGGCTTTGCGCCAGTTGCAGCGCTTCTTCGCGGGTCAGCCCCGGCGCCAGCACGGCGAATTCACCACCACGAATCCGGGTGACGAGATTCTGGGTTTCCGGGTATTTGGCGCACTCGCGGGACAGTTGCTCGCCGACCGCTTTCAACAATTCATCGGTGCGCTGACCGCCAAGGCGCTGGTTCAGCCCGGCCAGATCCTTGACCCGCAACAGCAGCAGATAACCGGAACTGGCCTGCTCCGGGTTGCTCACCCGCGCATTCAGCTGCATCTCGAAATAACGCCGGTTGGCCAGCCCCGTGAGGTTGTCCTGATAGGACTCGGTGCGCAGTTTTTCACTGCGCTCGGCCTGCTCCTGAAACAGCGCCTTGAGCTTCTCGACCATCTGGTTCATCGCCAGCACCACGCGGCGCAATTCAGGCGTGCGCGGCAGGTCCGGCAGGCTGAGGAATTCGCGGCGGGCAATGGCGTGGGATTGCTTGACCATGTAATCCAGCGGCTTGAGTTGCCGACGCAGCAACAGCGCGCCCAGCACCGCACTCACCGCACCACAGACCAGCAACCAGCCGAGGCTGCCGAGTGCGCTCTGCCAAAGCTTGGCCACGGCGAACATCGGGTGGCTGACCACCTCGACCCGCGCCGCCTGCTCCCAGCCACGGCTGACCAGCGCATCGCCACCGGCCGGTTCAAGGCCAATCAGTTTGACGAACCAGTCCGGCACGTTGGTGACCGCCGGAATGCCATTGCGCTCGACGATGGTCTGGTCGGTCTTCAGGTCGACCACGCGGATGCTCGAGTAATAACCGCTGTCGAAGATCGAACTGACCAACAGCTCGACCATCGCCGGGTCGTCGATGTTCGGCGTCAACGACAGCGCCAGCGCCGTGGCCGCATCCTGGGCGTGGGAGCGCAACTGGTTGACGTACTGGGTGCGCGAGCTCTCCAGACTGACCATGAAGCTGCCGGTGAAGGCGACCACCAGGAACAGACAGATTGCGATCAACAGCTGTTTGAACAAAGACATCTGAGCGCGTGCTCCTAGTTAGTCGTCTCGACCGGGAATCCTTCGGCCTGCATTTTCTTCAACACATCCTGCCAGCGTGACAGGCGTTTGGTGTCACCGACCTTCTTGTTGCCCTTCGCTCCCGGCAGGTACAAACCCTCGGCATTGAAAGAGTAGACCGGCAGCAAATCGGTTCGCTCGGCGGCCGGCTTGATCGGGTCGATCAGGCTGTCGAGCACCAGCGGCATGGCGTCAGGGCTGGAATAGTAAGTCAGGACCATGTGCGCGCGGTTCTGGCGCAGGGCCTTGACGTAGGTGATGCGCAACTTGTCACTGGCCACACCGAGGTGGCGCAGGCTGAAATACTTGGCGATCGCATAGTCTTCGCAGTCGCCGGCGCCTTTCCACAAGGCTTCGATGGGAGTTTCCCAATAATCGACCTCGTGCCACAGATCGATGTCTTCGACGTAGCGCATCTGTTTGTTGAAAAACAGGTTCACCACTTTGAGCTTTTCCATCTCGCTGACCTGCTTCTGCGTGGCCAGCAGATTCTGCCAGGCATCGATCCGCTGCTGCCCGGCGCCCAGCGGTCCGTACAGCGCCGTGGCCTTGCGGCTGATCGCGGAAAAATCCCAATCGGCATGCAGGCCGCCCAGCATGATGCCGGCCAGCAGCAGCGCGCAGGCAAGCCAGCGCGCAATCCGTGGGATCGCGAAACGTACCGCCAATGCAAGGCATCCAGGGCAGAGAAGAAAGCGCTTGATGGTGAAGGTTAGTCCAGCAAAAAACAATGGCACCCTGAGATCATCGCTGGCGCGCTAAACTTCAGGTGTATCAGGGTTCCTCTACGCGGTTTGACAACCTGTAGAGCAATCACTAGTGTCCTTTGGATCCAAATATCGCAGTCATAGGGTGTGCAGTTGTGACCCAGAAGCCCAAGCCACTCCACAGCATCAAAGTCGACGGCCCGATTCCCGCGCATCTGGCGCGCTCGGTCATCGAAGAAACCCTGCGCGCCGCCATTCTCGACGGTCGCCTGCCCTGCGGAACCGCCGTGCGCCAGCAGGATCTGGCCGACCTGTTCGGCGTCAGCCGCATGCCGGTACGCGAAGCCTTGCGTCAACTCGAGGCCCAGGGCCTGCTCAGCGTGATTGCCCACAAGGGCGCCGTGGTGGCGCCATTGATCCAGGGCGATGCAACGCAAACCTACGAGCTGCGCATCCTGCTGGAGTCTGAAGCGCTGCGTCAGTCGATCCCCTTGTTGACCCCGGCCGATCACGAACGCGCGGCCGGCTACATCGAAGAGTTGGAAGTCGAACACGACTACACCGAAATCGGTCGGCTCAACCGTCTGTTTCACATGGCGCTCTACAGCAAGGCGCCCAATGGCCGGCTGTTGCGGCTGGTGGAAGACGGCTTGAATGAAGAGGAACGCTTCCTGCGTTTCAACCTCGAGGCCATGGGCCTGGGCAAACTCTCCCAGGACGATCACCGTGCGTTGTTGCAGGCCGTGATAGATCGTGACACCCCGCGTGCCGTCACACTGCTGGAGCAGCACCTCAATCGCGGTGTCGAGGTGATCACTCGATACCTGGCGAGCACCGCCTCTAATGATCGCCAGGCGGCACGCTGAAAATCCGCCCGGGTGAGCCCTCGCTTACCCGGCGTATAACCCGCTTACAAATCCCCACGCCGGTCACGCTCAATTGCTGTGGCACTTCGGCGCCTGCGCTCTAACCTCCCTCCTGCTTTGAACAGCCCGGAATTTGCACCGCAAAGGAAGTCATTTTCGACGATAGCCGCGGCGCCGATTTACGCGCACCCTTGAATCGCCAACCCAATATAGAACGGGGACGCGCCGCCCCGGCAGCAGTCCCCGCACCAGGAACCTACGGAAGGAGCCTTGTCACGGGATCAGGAAGAACGGCGCCGTTACAGTCCGACTTCATCCCCTCATATTCATTCAATTACTCAATTGGAAAGTTGCTTCGAGTGAGGCATTCACTCTTGTCGTTCAATTTTGGCCATTAAACGCCGAAAGGAGTAACTACGCCCAAATAAAACTTAACTTATAAGTTTTATCAGACCCACTCATACTTCAAAAACAGCCAACTAAAAATAATTGAAAATAAACTTGTTAAGTTGTTTTGCGATGTATTAGTTTTTCTTCGTCGAGTTTGGATCCGAAATGAAAACCCGGCACAACCTTGCACTACGGCCTCGGTTGCGACGGTTTGACCGTCCGCTGCTGTCTTGGGCCCTTCAGACATTGCCTGCTTTCATCGAAACCGAATGAGGCTGTCGTTCGCCTGGAGAAACTTGTTCAACGCCATTAGCAATTGATTGAGCAATCCCTATTCCCTATTCCCTATTCCCTATTCCCTATTCCCTATTAGCCAGAGTCTCGCAACCATGCCAACAAAAGAGCAACTTACACTAAAGAAAGCCGAACTCAGCGTTCATCCGATCTTCACCGAAATAGATTCTTTGGAGACATTACGCCGGTTCATGGAATCCCATGTATTTGCCGTCTGGGACTTCATGTCGCTGACCAAGCGTCTGCAGCAGGAACTGACTTGCACTCGCCTGCCGTGGTTGCCGCCGCGCGATCCGCACGCAGCAAGACTGATCAACGAAATCGTGCTCGGGGAAGAATCTGACGATCGGCTGTCACACGGGCATTACAGTCACTTCGAACTGTACCTCGATGCCATGCGCGAAGTCGGTGCGGACACGACAGCGGTGGAGCGCTTCGTGACGCTGCAACAGGAGGGCGTCAGTTACGACGTCGCCTTGCAAAGCGTCGAAGTAGATCCGGCGGCGGCGCGGTTCGTCTGTGACACTTTGCACACCGCGCTGCATGCACCCGGTCACAGCGTTGCCGCTGCCTTCCTGCACGGTCGCGAGAGCGTGATCCCGACCATGTTCCAGCGCATGCTCGATGCCTGGGGCATCGGCGTCGAACAGGCGCCGACCTTCCGTTACTACCTCGAACGGCACATCGAGGTCGACTCAGAAGACCACGGCCCGGCCGCCGAACAACTGCTGGATCGACTGGTGGACGGCGATCCGCAGCGCGAAGTCGAGGTCTACGCCAGCGCCATCGCCGCCGTGGAAAGCCGCATCGCCCTGTGGGACGGCCTGCGCCTGAGCATGCGCGAACCGCTGGTGGAGGTGGCCCAATGAACGCCGCCGACTACCAGTCTTTCGCCGATGCCTGGGAAAGCCGCGCGACCATTCGCACCCGGCCGCGCCGCGTGCTGGAGGATGACGCGCGGCTGATCTATCCGCTCAGCCGCCAGCCGTTGGTGCTCAGCGAAACCTTCCTGCGCGAATGCCCCGAACAGCGTGATTTCGCTCTGGTGCAGACGCTGTACAAATTCATCAACGACGTGGTGATTTTCGAAACCGAGATCGTCGACAAGACCGCCCGCAGCATCGCCAAGAACCGCTTCGCCGTGCCCTTCCCGTTCGCCTGTCGCTACGACGCCATGACCGTGGTGGTGGACGAGGATTACCACGCGCTGGTGGCGATGGATTTCATGCAGCAGACCGTGGCCATGACCGGCATCGAGCCGATCGAGCTACCGAATGAAATCGAACTGAGCCGGGCAATTCCCGCCGCCGTCGAACTGGCTCCGGAACACCTGCGCAGCGCCGTGGAACTGATTTGCGTAGCCATCGCCGAGAACACCGTGACCGGCGATGTCGCAGCGTTCGCCCGGGACGACACGGTCAAGCCATCGATCAAGGGTCTGATGGCCGATCACTTGCTCGACGAGGGTCGACACTCGAGTTTCTGGGCGCGGATGGTGCGCATCTACTGGCACACCGCGAGCGATGCGGATCGTCAATGCATCGCGCAGATCCTGCCGGTGTTCATCGGCCATTACCTGACCAACGACATCCAGAAGTCCTTCGACCTGCGCCTGATCGACGCCCTGCCAGTCAGCGAGGCAACCCGTCGCGCACTGAAAGGCGAGATGGCCGGGTTGGCCTTCCCGATCAATCGTCACCACCCGCTGGTGGGCAACATCGTGCGGTTCTTCCACAACAGCTCGCTGCTCGACACACCGTGCGTGCAGCACGCCCTGCGCGACTACCTGGTTTGACAAGGAGGCTGACATGAGACGTCTCGACATTTTGCTGAGGGGCCGCAGCCAGGCCTTGACCGACCTGGCGCATGAGCTCGAACAACACGGTCATTCATTGCTGACAGAAACCGCTCCGTCGATGGACCTGGTGATCGATGACGGCAGTCTTGCGCCGCAGGATTACGGCGTGACACCGCTCCTGACTTTATGTCTGGGTATCGGTGCAACGGGCGCCAGCGGTTTGCCGGTGCTTGATCTGCTGTGCCTGTGTCACTCGACACTGCTGAGCCGCGTGCCGATCGCCGACGAAGCGTCCGGCAACGGCCAGGCCCTGCGCCAGCGAACACTGGCGTTGGTGGTGGACGAAGTGGCACTGCAGGTCAGTCGTTTTTCGCGCGATGCCGAGTATTTTCAGCATGCGATGACGGCCCGTGCACCGGACTTCGAGCAGGTGGAAAACCTGCTGTTTCTCGATAGCCTGGCCTACGTCCATCGCTTCAATGCCACGGACCATCCGACCTTGCTGCAACAGGCGCAGATCCCGGTGATCGAGCGGCTGCAACAAAGCCTGATCGAGCACGCGGAGCGCCCGGCGCTGCACCTTGCCGAGCAGTCGGTCAGCTATCGCCAGTTGCATGATCACAGCCGGGCGATCCAGCAACGGTTGCTGGCAATCCTGGAGATACAGCCGCAGCCGTGGGTGGTGGGGATTTGCCTGCCGAAATGCGATGCGCTGTTTGCCTCGATTCTGGCGATTCTCGGCAGCGGCGCGGTGTATCTGCCGCTGGAGCCGAGCCATCCACTTCAGCGCCAGCAGTACATTCTGGAAAATGCCGGGGCGGTGTTGTTGCTGCACGACGGCGAACATCCACTGAGCGGTTCGATGCCGGGGCTGGATGTCTGTTGCATCGAACGCACTGACGTCGATCTGTCGCTACCGCTGATGCGTCGTCGACCCCAGCTCGATGCACCATGCATGGCGCTCTACACCTCGGGCACCACCGGGCATCCGAAGGGTGTGCTGCTGAGTCAGGCGAACCTCGCGCACTTCACCGCGTGGTACGCCGACTATGTGCAGTTGCACGCAGAGAGCCGGGTGTTGCAGTTCTCGTCGCTGAGTTTTGACTCGTCGCTGATCGACATTTTCCCGACCATGCTCGAAGGCGCGGAACTGGTGGTGCCCGACGACAACCAGCGCCGCGATCCGCTGCAACTGGTGGCACTGATCCGCCGTCGGCAACTGACCCACGCGTTCCTGCCGCCGGCGCTGTTGAGCATCCTGCCGCTGGAGCAACTGCAAAGCGTCGGCCAGATCATGACCGGCGGCGATGTCTGCGAGCCGTTCGTGATCGAGCAACTGACGCGCCAGGGCAAACTGCACAACCTCTACGGCCCCACCGAAGCCACGGTGCTGATCACTGCGCGGCAACTGCAACCGGGTGACAGCAATCGCACCCTCGGCGGGCCGATTGCCAACAGTCAGGTGCTGATTCTCGACGACGATTTGCATCCGGTACCGGAGCAAACGATGGGCGAACTGTTCATCGTCGGCCCCGGCGTGTGCCTGGGTTACCTGAACAATCCGCAGCAGACGGCGGAGCGCTATCTGGACCTGGAATTGCCGGACGGCCAGCGCCTGCGTGCCTACCGCAGCGGCGATATGGCCAAGTGGGGCGAAGACGGCATAGAGCTGTGCGGGCGCCGCGACAATCAGGTGAAGATCCGCGGCTTCCGGGTCGAGCCGGAGGAGATCGAGCGCTGCCTGCGCGAGAGTCAGTTGTATCGGCAAATCGCGGTGGTGATCGACAGTCAGCGGCGGATTCTGGCATTCCTCGCCCAGCCGCAATCGGATGCCGCGCGCGACGCGTTGAAAGCACATGCGCAGCAGTTTTTGCCCGACTACATGCAGCCGGTGGCGTGGACGGAACTGCCGAACATGCCGTTCGCCGCCAACGGCAAAGTCGATCGCAAGGCCTTGCTGGAACTGCCGGTCAGCGTGCAGGACAGCGGCCCGAAATGCCTGCCGGCCAATGCCGACGAAGCATTGCTGCTGGAAATCTGGGGCGAGTTGCTGGAGCTGCCGACCAGCGACATTTCCACCGACGAAAGCTTCTTCAATCTCGGCGGTCACTCGATTCTGCTGTCGCGCATGCTCCTGCGTCTGCGGGAGGAGTTCGGTCGCAGTATTTCGATCAACCGCTTCATCGAATTGCCGACCATTACCAAGCTCGCCACGCTGGTGCGCGGCACCGATGACAGCGCAGTGCTCAGCGCCCAGGCGATGGCCGACGCCGAGCGAGCCCTGGACATCGAGCCGTTGCCGATCAGTCGCATGGGCGATGTTCACAAGGTGATTGTCACCGGCGCCAACAGTTTTGTCGGTGTGCACATCGTCGAGGCGCTACTGGGATGGGGCGCCAGCGAAGTGGCGTGTCTGGTGCGCGATGGCGGCGGGCAAACGGCGGCGCAGCGCTTTGCCCAAGCGCTGCGAGAGAACCGGCTGGAGCATCTGGACCTGAGTCGGGTGCGGGTCTATTCGGCGGACATCACCCGGCCGCAACTGGGCCTGGCCGATGGGGATTTTGAGCGACTGGATCGCGAGTTCGGCGCGCTGGTGCACAACGCGGCCAACGTCAATCACGTGCTCGATTACGAGTCGTTGGCGGCGGACAACGTCGAGCCGATTTTCGAACTGCTGCGGCTGTGCGAAGGGCGCAGCAAGAAGGTGTTCAATTTCGTCTCGACACTGTCCGCCTCCAGCACCGTCGACGACGCAGGCCGGGTGCTGGAATTGCCCGCCGCACCGACGCCGCCGATCTACATCCGCAACGGCTACAACCTGTCGAAATGGGTCGGCGAACGCATCCTGGAACGGGCGCGAGAGCGTGGGGTTCGGGTCAATCTGTATCGGCCCGGCAACATCAGTTTCAACAGCCTCAGCGGTGTCTGCCAGCCGCACAAGAACCGTTTGATGCTGATGCTCAAGGGCTCGATCCAGCTCGGTCAGGTACCCGCCTTCGCGCTGAATTTCGACCTGATGCCAGTGGATTTTCTCGCCCGTTTCATCGCCTTCCACGCCAGCCGTTATTCGGCCGAACGGGCGGTGTTCAACCTGCACAACCCGGAGCCTCTGAGCTGGGATGCCTATGTCGCGTCGTTCCGCGAAACCGGCAGCGAGTTTTCGCTGGTCAGCGTCGCCGACTGGCAGCAGCAACTGGAGCGGGTCGATGCCGACAACGCGCTGTTCGGCGTACTCGGTTTCTACCTCAACGGCTTCGAGGAAGACATCGGCGACATCTCTCTGATCGGCCACGCCAACGCCCAGGCCGGCGTGCAGCAGATGGGCGCGCATTACCCGGAAAAATCCCCGGCGCTGCTGCGTCGCGGCTGCGACTACCTGAAAGAAATCAACTTCATCTGACTCATCAACCAAGGAGCAACACCATGAGCAATCTTCAACCCGACACCCTGATCAAAAACCCTCACGGCTGCCACGTCGTGTCATCGGTCGAAGTGCCGGTGGACGCCAGACAGGTGTGGGCGGTGGTGGGCAGGTTCGACGGTTTCGACCGTTTCATTCCGGCCCTGTCACACATCGAAATGACCGGCGATGGCGTGTCTTCGTTGCGCAAAAAGTTCTTCAAGGATGGCAACGTGGTGGTCGAGCAACTCAACTCCCGGGACGACCAGGCGTTGAGCATGACCTGGACCACGATCTACAACACGCTGGGCGTGGCCAATCTGTGGGCGGCGATGAATGTGGAGTCGCTGGGCGCGGGCAAGTCGCGGGCGACCTGGACGATCATCGCCGAGCCGGCCAGCGGCGGCCCCGAGGCACTGCCGGGGTTCAAGGATTTCGTGCAGGGGTTTGCCGATGATGCGATGGGGAATGTGCTGAAGCTGTTTATTTAGGCTTCAGCTCTGCGGTGATTGAGCCACCGCTATCGCTGGCAAGCCAGCTCCCACGGGTTCCAGGTCGGTCACAAATGTTGCGTGCGCCAGAAATCCTGTGGGAGCGGGCTTGCCCGCGATGAACGATAACGCGGTCTGACGTGATGTCAGATCTTGAAGCTGTCGACCAGCTGTTTCAAACGATTGGCCTGCTGCGACAACGCATCGCAATCCTTCAACGTTTCATTGAGGTTGGCCACGCTCTGCTGGTTCAGCAGGTTGATCTGGTTGACGTCGACGTTGAGGGTTTCCACCACGGCGGTCTGCTCTTCGGTAGCCGCTGCCACCGACTGGTTCATGCCGTCGATTTCACCGATGCGCTGGGTCACGCTGACCAGCCGCAGACCGGCCTGGTTCGCCACTTCAACGCTCTCTTCGCTGGACGCCTGACTGGCGTTCATGGTGCTCACCGCTTCACGGGAGCCGACCTGCAGCGAGGTGATCATCTTGTGGATTTCTTCCGCCGATTCCTGGGTGCGGTGAGCGAGGTTACGCACTTCGTCCGCCACCACCGCAAACCCGCGTCCGGCTTCACCGGCACGGGCCGCTTCGATAGCCGCATTGAGCGCCAGCAGGTTGGTCTGTTGGGAGATGCCTTTGATCACATCGAGAATGTGGCCGATGTTGTCGGTGCTCGCGTTCAGGGTTTCGATCTGGGTGCACGACAGACTAATCTTCTGCGACAGCTCGGTCATGGCCTGAATCGTCTGCTCGACCACCTGACGACCATCCTCAGCCTGTTCGCTCGCGCCGCTGGCGTGTTGCGAAGCATCGGCGGCGTTGCGGGCGATTTCCTGGGTGGCGGCACCCAGCTGATTGATCGCAGCAGCGACGCTGTTGGTGCGCGCGCTTTGCTCGTCCGAACCGATGATCGAGGCGTTCGACGATGCCATCACCCGTTGCGACAGGTCGTGTACGTGACGGGTCGCGGAAGACACTTCGGAAATGGAGGCGTGAATCCGCTCCACGAACTGATTGAACGAACTGCCCAGCTCACCGAACTCGTCCTTGCTTTCCACCACCAGACGGCGGGTCAGGTCACCTTCACCCTGGGCGATGTCCTGCATCGCGCGGCCCATGGTGATCAGCGGACGCATCAGGACGGTGATCAACAGGCTCAGGAACACCGCAATCGCGCCCACGGCGACGAACATCGCAATCACCGCCGAGGTACGGAACTGGCTGAGTGCGGCGTAGGCCTTGTCGCGGTCGATCGACAGGCCGATGTACCACTCGGCATTCGGCAGACCGGTCACCGGGGTGAACGACAGGATGCGTTCCTGGCCGTTGAGCACCACGTTCTGATTGCCCTTCTCGATGCGCACACCGGCGTTCGGGTAGATGTCCTTGAGGTTCTTCATCACCTGATCTTTGTCCGGGCTGACAATCACCTGACCGTCACCGCTGACCAGGAACGCGTGGCCCAGGCCGCCGAAGTCCACCGAGTTGATGATCTTCACCAGGGTTTCCAGGCTCAGGTCACCGCCCACTACGCCGAGCAGCTCGCCGTTCTTTTTCACGGGCATGGCGATGGTCACCACCAGGCCTCCAACCGCAGCCATGTATGGCGGGGTCAGCATGGTCTGGTCAGCGGCCACGGCCTGCTTGTA
Organism: Pseudomonas sp. MCal1; assembly: GCF_026341415.1. Taxonomy (NCBI): domain Bacteria; kingdom Pseudomonadati; phylum Pseudomonadota; class Gammaproteobacteria; order Pseudomonadales; family Pseudomonadaceae; genus Pseudomonas; species Pseudomonas sp. MCal1. Next base: position 6,181 of record NZ_JAKUMP010000007.1, on the reverse strand, counting down.
CCAAGGACGCTGACGCGGATCGTAGCCGTCCGGCATCTTCGCGTCAGGGCGCTGGGTGAACACACCGTTGGCCTGACCGACGTAGGTGAACTGAAAGTTCGAGGTGAAGGCCGGTTGATCGACCAGCCCCGGGAAGTCGGCATTCTTGCCTTGATGAGCGACGTTCTGCGCGAGGTTTTCCAGTACCAGAATCCGCCCGCTCATCCAGTTCTGCACACTGCTGGCGGTCAGGTCACCGGCCTGCTGGACCGAGGACTGGAGGTTTTGGCGAATGGTATTTCGCTGCAGATAGTCGTTGTACAAAGTAAACAGCGCGAACGCCAGGACCACGACGCCGGAGGCGGCCAGCAGGATTTTATGGCTGAACTTGAGATTCATTTCATGGGACTTCTTATGCGAAAAGTGGGGATGCGTTCCGTATGCAACATTCCATGTACAGCGCAGGCAGCGTTCTGATGGCTGCTCTACTTTGGTGCACGCATGTCTCACCAGTCTGTCGGCACGATTCGGAGAAAACTTAGCGTTTTGTAGGAAATGGACGGCATTTCTGCCAGTTCCCGCCGAACGGCGTGCCAGAGCGTTCGCCTGTCATTTTTTGATGACGGTTTTGCAGCGCCGGTTGCAAATTCTGTAACCCTTGATGACAATGCGACTAATTATCATTTGTGACGTTCGGGCTGTCGCGTTCATGTCCTCACCTGAGTTTGCAGTACAGGCGCTTTACAGTAGTCATCACGGCTGGCTCAACGGCTGGTTGCGCGCGCGGCTGGGCAATGCCGCCGATGCGGCGGATCTGGCTCAGGACACCTTCGTTCGCCTGCTGCAACGCACCGAGCGTCTGGAGCTCAAGGCACCCCGCGCATTTTTGCGTACGGTTGCCCGGGGTCTGGTGATCGATCATTGGCGCCGTGAAGAAATTGAACGCGCCTATCTGGAAACCATCACCCACTTGCCTGAAGCCGAAACACCGAGTGCCGAAGCCCGCGCCTTGGTGATCGAATTGCTCGAAGGCATCGCACGCATGCTTGAAGGCTTGAAGCCGAAAGTGCGTCAGGCATTTCTGCTGGCGCAGTGCGAAGGTTTGACCCACAGGCAGATTGCCGAGCGGATGGGCCTGTCCCTGCGCTCCGTAGAACGCTACGTCGCCGATGCCCTGTTTCACTGCTATGTACTGCGGTATGAAAGCTGATGCCGGTGGATAACCCCTCGCTTGGCCGTCGTGCCGAGCCACCGCAGCAGGTGGTTCGACAGGCCATTCACTGGCTCCTGCGCCTGCGCAACAACCATGGCAACCCGCGCCTGAATCGCCAGTGCGAACAATGGCGCGCCGAACACCATGATCATGAACTGGCCTGGCAACGGGTGCAGTCTCTGCAAGCTGAACTGAACCACAATTTGCGAGCCGTGCCCGGTGCGCAGGTGGCGTTCAACACGCTGGAAAACAGTGCGCAGGGGTTGGGACGACGTCAGGCGTTGAAGCTATTGTCCGGCGCTTTGCTGGTGGGCTCGGCGGGATGGCTGGCCAGAGACACTTCCGTCTGGCAACAGTGGAGCGCCGACTACGCCACCGCCACCGGCGAGCGCCGTGGCTACCAGTTGCCGGACGGCACGCGGATCGAACTCAACACTGCCAGCAGCGTGGATCTCGACTACACCGCGCAACAACGGCTGATCAAACTGACCCGAGGCGAAATCGTCGTCACCTGCGGCGGTGCCGATGAAGGTGCGCCGTTTGACCGTCCGCTGCGGGTGCAGAGCCGTCATGGCACTTACGAGCCGTTCAAGGCGCGATTCATTCTGCGCGAGGAAGAGGGTTGTACGCGCCTGAGCGTCACCAGTGGCCGGGTTGCGATTCACTCCGTTGGCAATTCGGCAGAGGTCATCGCCGGTCAGAGCTATCTGATCGATCACCATCAAATTCGCCCCGCGCCACCCTCGGACATGGACGCTGGTGCCTGGGTCGACGGGTTGATCGTGACTCGCAACATGCGGCTGGGTGACTTCGTCAGCGAAGTCGGCCGTTATCGTCAGGGGTTTCTGAGCTGCGCGTCGGACATTGCGGATCTGCGCCTGTCCGGCGTATTCCGCCTTGCGGACACCGACAAGCTGCTGGCGGTCCTGCCGCAGACCCTGCCGGTGCAATTGCGTTATCGCACCCGCTGGTGGGTGACACTGGAGTCTGTGGCCTGAAATTATTTTGGCGGGTTTTCGTGGCAAGTCCGGCTTAGTCAGTAAGCACTTCAACTCAGCCTTCGCGACTGCCTACGGAAACCTATAATGACTGCGCGCGTTACCTGTAAGAACCCTCTGAATTTCTCTTCCGAATCCGGCCTGTTGCGTCATGCCGTCCGGGCGGCGCTGTTTTCTACCGCACTGGGTGTTGGCGTGTTGCCGAGCCTGAGCATGGCGGCCAATACCAGCGAGGTCAGCAACCACCGCTACAACATCGCCGCCGGACCATTGGGCGATGCCCTCAATCAGTTCGCGCGTCAGGCAAACATCACTTTGTCGATGACGCCTCAGCAGACCCAGGGCCGACAATCACCCGGCGTGCAGGGCGAGTATTCGACCGATCAGGCGCTGAGTCATCTGCTCGGTGGTTCGGGTCTGGAAGCGATCAGCCAGGACGGCAGCAGTTATGTGCTGCGCTCCGTCGCAGAAACCGAAGCGCTGGCCCTGCCGACCACCGACATCAAAGGCTTCGCCCTCGGCAACGCGTTGGGCAGCATGGACGGCTACAACGCGACGCACAGCCAGATCGCCACCAAAACCAGTACTGCGCTGCTGGAAACTTCGCAAAGCGTGTCCGTCGTCACTCGCGAGCAAATGGATGACCAGGGATCCCAAACCGTGTCCCAGGCCATGCGTTACACCCCCGGCGTGCTGACCAACCCTTACGGCGCCACGCACCGTTACGACTACGTGGCAATGCGCGGTTTCAACGACGGTTCGGTGGATAACATTTACCTCGACGGCCTCAAGTCGATGGGCGACAGCGGCACCTACAGCACGATGCAGGTCGATCCGTATTTCCTTGAGCGCGTCGATATTCTGAAAGGCCCGTCGTCAGTGCTCTACGGTCGTAGCTCGCCAGGCGGTCTGGTCGCGCTGACCAGCAAGAAGCCGCTGTACGAAGCCTATCACCAGGTACAGGCCACAATCGGCACACAGGGCCAGCGCGGTGTCGGTTTTGACTTCAGCGGACCGGTCGATGACGACAAGCGTATCGCCTATCGTCTGACCGGATTGACGGATCAGTCCGACACGCAATTCGACCACAACAAGGAAAAGCGCTTCGCCCTCGCGCCGACCGTCAGCATCGATTTCAGCGAAGACACGTCGCTGACGCTGCAAGCGTATCTGCAACATGACCCGGATGGCGGTTACCACGGCGGTGTGCCGGCTGACGGCACGATTCATCAGCGCAACGGCCATCGCATCTCGCAGCATTTCTTCGAAGGCGAGCCAGGCATCGATGGTTACTCCCGTGATCAGCAGTCGTTCGGTTACCAGTTCGAACACCGCTTCAACGACGTCTTCACCGCGCGGCAGAATTTCCGCTACCTCGACTCCAAAGTGAACATGGATCAGGTATACGCCTATGGCTGGACGTCGCCGACCAGCAACGAACTGAATCGCTACTACACCGGCGGCAACGAGCGTCTGCACGCGTTCATCGTCGACAACATGCTGCAGGCCGAATTTTTCACCGGTGCGACCAAGCACACGGTGCTGATGGGGGCGGATTACCAGCGACGCAAAACCGTGGTCGACTGGACCAGTGGCGGCCTGGCGCCGATCAACGCGTTCAACCCGGTGTACGGCAATTCCGCTATTACGCCGTACGGCGATACCAGCTACCTGCGGCGCCTGGAGCAGACCGGCGTTTACCTGCAAGACCTGATCGAAATGGACAAGTGGCGCTTCTCGCTGGGACTGCGTCAGGACTGGGTGGAAACCTCCGACGAAAACCGCATCGCCGAAGCGGGCCGTCCGGTCGGCACCGAGATCAATGATCGACGCACCAAGCTCACCGGCCGTGCCGGCGCGCTGTATCTGTTCGATAACGGCCTCGCGCCGTACGTCAGCTATTCCGAATCGTTCAACCCGAATTCCTACGCGGACAGCGCCGGTAATCCGCTCGCACCGACCGATGGAACTCAGTGGGAAATGGGCCTGAAGTATCAGCCGCCGGGCACCGACAACCTGTTCACCGCTTCGCTGTTCCGCATCGATCAGGAGAACCTGGCGACCAAACTTCCGCAGGAAAACTTCTATCGCGCTGTAGGCGCTGTCCGCTCTCAAGGTCTGGAACTGGAAGCGCACATGCAGTTGACCGACAACTTGAAAGTCCTCGGCAGTTACACATTTACCGACATTGAATACTCGAAATCGATGATCAGCACTTTGAGCACACCGACCAATGTGATCGAGAACAAAGGCAACTCGCCGACCCAGGCGCCGCGGCACATGGCATCGCTGTGGGCCGACTACAAGTTTGACAGCGCTGCACTCGATGGGCTGCGCCTGGGTGGTGGTGTGCGTTATGTCGGCTATAGCTGGGCGGATGCAGAGAACACGATGAGGGTGCCGTCCTACACATTGTTCGACGCATCGATTGGCTATGACCTCGGCAAGGTAGGTCTGAAGGGTGTCGACGTTCGCCTGAATGCAAACAATCTGACCAACGAATCCTACGTAGCCTCCTGCGCCAGTCTGGACTTCTGCTACATGGGCGAAGAGCGCAACGTCGCCGCGACGGTCAGTTATCAGTTCTGAGCCTTTGTCTTGTGCATAAAGAAGCCAGCCCCTGATCTCAGGGGCTGGCTTCGTCGTATCTGTGGGGGAATGTTCATGCGTTCGTTTCTGGTTTTATTGCACCGGTATATCGGGTTGGCCACGGCGGTTTTTCTACTGCTGGCCGGGATCACGGGGAGCCTTCTGGCGTTCAACCATGAGTTGGATGAGTGGTTGAATCCGGAGTTTTACGCAGCGTCGGCCGAGGGGGAGCGTCTACCGCCAGGTGAGCTGGTTGATGCGGTGCAATCGGTACATCCGAAGTTGCAAGTCTGGTACATGGAGTACCCGAATGAGACAGGCCACACGGCATTGCTGGCGGCGGTTCCACGGAATGATCCGGCGACGGGCAAACCGTTTAAAGAACGCAATGAAGTGTTCTACCTCGACCCGGTCAGTGGCGAACAGAAAGGTCAGCGTTATTGGGGCGAGTGCTGTTTCCAGCGCGAGAACTTCGTTCCGTTCATTCTTGAGTTTCACTACAACCTGACACTGCCCGGTAACTGGGGTTTGCTATTGATGGGGTTGGTGGCCATCGCTTGGGTAATCGATTGCTTCGTCGCCCTCTGGCTGACATTACCGAGAGGTAAACTGTTCTGGAAGAAATGGTCGAGCGCCTGGAAGATCAAGGGCGGCCATGCTTATCGACTCAACTTCGATCTGCATCGGGCGGGGGGCTTGTGGCTATGGTTGTTATTGCTGCCGATAGCCGTCAGCAGCGTGGCGATGAACCTGCCTAGCCAGGCCTTCAAACCGGTGGTGTCGTTGTTTTCTCCGATTGAACCAAGCGTCTATGAGACTCGAGGGCGAATGCCTGCCGAAGAGTTGGGGATCACCCGATTGAGTTATCAACAGGCATACGAACGGGCGCAGGAGGAGGGAAAAAGATTGGGGCTGACAGCCGCGATCGGCGAGTTGTATTACAGCTTTGAGTACAACTTCTACGGTGCGGGGTTCGGACAGCATGACACTGAGGCCCACGGTAAATCCTGGTTGTTCTTCCACGGTACTGACGGACGATTATTGGGACAAGAGATCGCAGGAGAAGGAACGTTGGGAGAGCGGTTTTATCGATTGCAGTTGCCGATACATGGGGGACGGATAATAGGCTTCAGCGGACAAGTGATGATCGCGGTATTGGGTGTTCTGATTGCGGGGTTGTCGGGAACTGGCGTCTATATCTGGTGGCGCAAATGGCAGGCTCGTCGGAGCAGCAAGGCACGCAGAGCGGTTTGAAGATCAGACTTTTATGGGCTCTGAAACGACAAAACCCCTGTCTGCATTCGCAGACAGGGGTTTCGGAATTCAATCTTGACGATGACCTACTCTCACATGGGGAAACCCCACACTACCATCGGCGATGCATCGTTTCACTTCTGAGTTC
>NZ_JAKUMP010000006.1:0-321366 GCF_026341415.1 Pseudomonas sp. MCal1 | reverse complement strand
CCCAGCAGTCGTCGGTCAGTCAGGCCGGTAAAAACACCATGGGCTTACTGGTCATCGGATTCGAAAACCCCGACCCGGATGCCACCCAAGACAACAAGCATTTTTCACTGGGCTTCAACTGCGGCGGTGGCACGACAGCGATGGCGTTGTGGGAATGCATGCGCAGTTACATGGAGATCGGGCTGCATGTTTTGCCACAGACCAATGATTTTGAGGGCGGGCGGGCAAAACTGCGAGGTAGAAGCGTTGTTTGGGGCATTACATGTGAATATCTGGACGGCATCAGACACCATCTGGTTGCACAGGAAGTCGGTAAGGCTGCCTGGTTGATAATCGGGGCCATTTTTCTGGGCGCTCCGCTGGCAATGATGTTGCAAGAGTGGAAGTTATCTCCGCCCCCCGACTTATCCCATCCCGACATCATCGAATGGTCAAAACCCCTCCCTCCCGAACAATGGGCCAAACGCTCCCCTGAGTTGGAAGTCGCCATTGCCAAACGCGAAGCCGAGTTGGCCGGACGAGTTGAGGCGCAGGAATGAGCACGCCACCGGCAGGCACTTCGAAGAAAGGGATTTTTTCCCGCAATGATTATTTGGCGCCGTTGCCTGTTCCTACCGGGGAAAAGCCTTGTGACGTGCTCAATACCATCTGGCGTAAAAACGAGGTGTTTCTCGATATCGGTAACTACAGCATTGGCTCGGCGGTGATGGTGCTTTGGCCCATGGTGATGTTGTTCGCCTTCATGGGATATCTGTTCCGCAATGATCATGACGAGATGCATATTTTTGCAGTCATGACGACGTTCATTATTGGAGTGCCAACCTTCTTTTTAATACAAGGCCTCTTCCGCGAAGTCCCATTACCCATACGCTTCAACCGCCAACGCCGGGAAGTCTGCGTCCCCCGTGACAACGGCGAATACTGGATCGTCCCTTGGGAAAGCGTGACAGCGGCCGCCACCCAGCAGTCGTCGGTCAGTCAGGCCGGTAAAAACACCATGGGTTTACTGGTCATCGGTTTCGAAAACCCCAATCCGAATGCCACCCAAGACAACCAGCATTTTTCACTGGGCTTCAACTGCGGCGGTGGTACGACGGCGATGGCGTTGTGGGAGTGCATGCGCAGTTACATGGAGATCGGGCCAGAAGCATCGCCGGATGCCGCAGCGCTCAATTCAGGCGCCAACCTGCGTTACTACGTCGATTACATGAAAGATAAAGCCAAAGAACGTGGCTGGTTCTTGACGTTGTTATGGGAAGGCGTATTCGGCGTATTCATTTTCAATGCACCTCTCGCGACTTATCTGCAAAGAAAAAAGCTATATCCGCCCCCCGACTTACCCCATCCCGACATCATCGAATGGTCAAAACCCCTCCCTCCCGAACAATGGGCCAAACGCTCCCAGGAGCTGGAAGTTGCCATTGCCAAACGAGAAGCCGAGCTGGCCGGACGAGTTGAGGCGCAGGTGTGAGCAAGCCAACCGCAGGCACTACGAAGAAGGGGATTTTTTCCCGCAATGATTATTTGGCGCCGTTGCCTATTCCCACCGGTAGAAAACCCTCTGATGTGCTCAACATCATCTGGCGCAAAAACGAGGTGTTTCTCGACATTGGTAACTACAGCATTGGCTCGGCAGTGATGGTGCTTTGGCCAATGGTGATGTTGTTCGCCTTCATGGGATATCTGTTCCGCAATGATCATGACGAGATGCATATTTTTGCAGTCATGACGACGTTCATTATTGGAGTGCCAACCTTCTTTTTAATACAAGGCCTCTTCCGCGAAGTCCCATTACCCATACGCTTCAACCGCCAACGCCGGGAAGTCTGCGTCCCCCGCGACAACGGCGAATACTGGATCGTCCCTTGGGAAAGCGTGACAGCGGCCGCCACCCAGCAGTCGTCGGTCAGTCAGGCCGGTAAAACCACGATGGGTTTACTGGTCATCGGTTTCGAAAACCCCGACCCGGATGCCACCCAAGACAACCAGCATTTTTCGCTGGGCTTCAATTGCGGCGGTGGTACGACGGCGATGGCGTTGTGGGAGTGCACCCGTAGTTACATGGAAATAGGGCCAGAGGCAGTGCCTGAAAGTCGGGTTGGTATTGCTCCTTATGAAGAAACCCAAATCGGATCGCTCATCGTTGATCTGCGCAAAGGGGACATGTTGAGCGTTTTGTGGGGAATATTCTGCATTACGATTCTGGGCACTTATCTGGCGGAAAAGCTCCAGGACTGGAAGCTTTCCCATCCACCGGAATTGCCCCATCCCGACATCATCGAATGGTCAAAACCCCTCCCTCCCGAGCAATGGGCCAAACGCTCCCCTGAACTAGAGGGCGCCATCGCCCAGCGCGAGGCTGAACTCGCTGCGCTGGTAGAAAGAGAGCTGGCTTGAGGCCGGCCCTGCAGTGGGTTTGGCTCTGATCAAAAACAGTCAGGTTTGGCGGGAGACGTCGACGGGCTGGCTTCCCGGCACTCTGAATGCAAAAAGCCGCGATGAGCGCGGCTCTTTTGCGTCTGTCGCCCCACATCAAGCAAACGATAATTCCTCTTATTCAAACTCCCTCGCCCTGTTAGACTTTGCGCCTTCAAATTCGCCCCTCTTGCAGGAAGTCTGATGCCCTCGCTGCCTCTTCGCTTGTCCGCACTGTGTCTGGCCCTGGGCCTGAGTGCTTGCGATGACGCCCCGCGCTTCACCAAGGCCGAGCCGGGTGAGGCCCGTTCCGGCGGCGCGGCGACCGTGCGCAAGAGCGATCAGAACGCGTTTTCCCTGCCGTCCGCCAACCTGCCGCCCTCGCGCCGGGTGGACTTCAGCGTCGGCAACAGTTTCTTTCGCAGCCCGTGGGTGATCGCGCCGTCGACCACCACGGCCCGCGATGGCCTCGGCCCGCTGTTCAACACCAACGCCTGCCAGAACTGCCACATCAAGGACGGCCGCGGTCATCCGCCGACACCGGATGCAGCCAACGCTGTTTCGATGCTGGTGCGCCTGTCGATTCCAGATGCGCCGGCCTATGCCAAGGTGATCGAACAGGTGGGCGTGGTGCCCGAACCCGTCTACGGCGGTCAGTTTCAGGACATGGCTGTCCCCGGCGTCGCGCCGGAAGGCAAGGTGCGGGTCGATTACACGCCGGTGCCGGTTCGCTTCAAGGACGGCACCGAAGTCGAGCTGCGTAAACCGGTTTTGCAGATTACCCAGCTCGGCTACGGCCCGATGCACCCGGACACGCGTTTCTCCGCCCGCGTTGCACCGCCGATGATCGGCCTCGGTCTGCTCGAAGCGATCCCCGAAGAAGCGATCCTCGCCAACGCCACCGCCCAGGCCAAAGAGAACAACGGCGTCAACGGTCGGCCAAACCGGGTCTGGGACGACGCGCAGCAAAAGACGGTCATGGGTCGATTTGGCTGGAAAGCCGGCCAACCAAACCTCAATCAACAGAATGTTCATGCGTTTTCGGGTGATATGGGCCTCACCACCAGCCTCAGACCGTTTGATGACTGCACCGACGCACAAACCGCCTGCAAACAGGCGCCGAATGGTAACGGCCCGGATGGTGAGCCGGAAGTCAGCGACAACATCCTGCGTCTGGTGCTGTTCTACAGCCGCAACCTCGCCGTTCCCGCCCGTCGAGGGGTCAACGATGCGCAGGTGCTGGCCGGCAAGAATCTGTTTTTCCAGGCTGGCTGCCAGTCCTGTCACACACCGAAGTACACCACTGCCGCGAACGCTGCCGAACCTGAACTGGCCAATCAAGTGATTCGCCCGTACAGCGATCTGCTGCTGCATGACATGGGCGAAGGTCTGGCGGACAACCGCACTGAATTCCAGGCCTCCGGCCGCGACTGGCGCACCCCGCCGCTGTGGGGCATCGGCCTGACGCAGACGGTCAGCGGCCACACCCAGTTTCTGCATGACGGCCGCGCCCGCAACCTGCTCGAAGCCGTGCTCTGGCACGGCGGTGAAGCGAAGGCGGCGCAGCAACAGGTTTTGTCTTTCAACGCCGAGCAGCGTGCCGCGCTGCTGGCGTTCTTGAACTCACTTTAAACACTTAAAAGAATCGGGAGCCCGACATGTTCCGTCCCAAGCTGTTGTTCACCAGCCTTGCCGCACTGGCCCTCGGCGCGTGCTCGCCGCAGGACCCGCAAGCCGTCACTTCGGCGGCCATCGCCAAATCGGTGATCCTGCCGACCTACACGCGCTGGGTCGAAGCCGACAAGCAACTGGCCATCAGCGCCCTCGCCTACTGCCAGGGCAAAGAGTCCCTGGACACCGCCCGTGCCGACTTCCTGCATGCGCAGAAAGCCTGGGCCGAGCTGCAACCGCTGCTGATCGGCCCGCTGGCCGAGGGCAACCGTTCGTGGCAGGTGCAGTTCTGGCCGGACAAGAAAAACCTGGTCGGCCGTCAGGTCGAGCAACTGGTCACCGCGCAACCGCAGATCGATGCGGCCGCCCTGGCCAAGTCCAGCGTCGTGGTTCAAGGCCTGTCCGCCTACGAGTACATCCTGTTCGACGCCAAGCCGGATGTGGCCAACGATGCGCAGAAAGCCAAATACTGCCCGCTGTTGGTGGCCATCGGCGAGCGTCAGAAACAACTGGCCGAAGAGATCCTCAGCAGCTGGAACAACACCGACGGCATGCTCGCGCAGATGAGCAAATTCCCGAACCAGCGCTACGCAGACTCGCACGAAGCGATCGCCGATCTGTTGCGGGTACAGGTCACTGCCCTCGACACCCTGAAGAAAAAACTCGGCACGCCGATGGGCCGTCAGAGCAAGGGCGTGCCTCAGCCTTTCCAGGCCGATGCATGGCGCAGCCAGTCGTCCATGGAGTCGCTGGAAGCCAGCCTCGCGGCGGCGAAAACCGTCTGGGAAGGCGTCGACAACAAAGGCCTGCGCGGCCTGCTGCCGGCCGAGCAAAAACCGCTGGCGGACAAGATCGATGCAGCCTACGCGGCGTCGCTCAAACTGTTTGCCAGCACCCAGCGCTCGCTGACCGAAATGCTCAACGACGACGCCGGTCGCCAGCAGCTCAACGACATCTACGACAGCCTCAACGTCGTCCACCGCCTGCACGAAGGCGAGCTGGCCAAGGCGCTGGGCATCCAACTGGGCTTCAACGCCAACGACGGTGACTGATGAGGGCACGTGCCATGCTGCGACGCCAGGCTCTGACTTTAGGTAGTTTGCTGCTGGGAGCAGTGACTCTGGGCGGCTGGACGCTGTTCAAACGCAAGGACCAAAGCCCGCTGCTGCTGTCGGCGCGGGACGACACCGACGGCAAGCATTACGCCGTCGGCTATCGGCTGGACGGCACTCAAGTGTTCGCCACCGCAGTCGGCCAGCGCTGCCACGACATCATCAATCACCCGACGCTGCCGATCGCGCTGTTCGTCGCCCGCCGGCCGGGCACCGAGAGCTATCTGATCGACCTGCGCAACGGTGGATTGCTGCAAACCGTGACCTCGCAGCCGAACCGGCATTTCTACGGCCACGCGGTGATCCACCACAGCGGCGACTACCTGTACGCCACCGAAAACGACACCAGCGATCCGGGCCGTGGCCTGCTCGGGGTGTACAAATTCGAAGGCGAACGGCTGGTCCACAGCGGCGAGATTTCCACCCACGGTCTCGGCCCGCATCAGGTGTCGTGGATGCCCGACGGTGAAACCCTGGTGGTGGCCAACGGCGGGATCCGCACCGAGGCCGAAAGCCGGGTCGACATGAACCTCGACGCCATGGAACCGAGCCTGGTGCTGATGCAGCGCGACGGCACTTTGCTGAGCAAGGAAACCCTCGCCCAGCAGATGAACAGCGTGCGCCACCTGGGGATCGCCAGCGACGGCACCATCGTCGCCGGCCAGCAATTCATGGGGCCGTCCCACGAGCGCTCGGAGCTGCTGGCGATCAAACGTCCCGGTCAGCCATTCGTGGCGTTCCCGGTGCCGGAGCATCAGTTGCAGTCGATGGGTCATTACACCGCCAGCGTCGCCGTGCACAGCGACCTGCGTCTGGTGGCACTGACCGCACCGCGCGGCAACCGCTTCTTCATCTGGGATCTGGACAGCGGCGAAGTGCGCCTCGACGCACCGCTGCCTGACTGCGCCGGCGTCGGTGCAGTGAAGGACGGTTTTGTCGTGACCTCCGGTCAGGGACGCTGCCGCTACTACGATTGCCGTCAGGACGATCTGCTGGCCAAACCGCTGGATTTGCCCGCAGGGCTCTGGGACAACCATCTTCATCTGATGGCCTGAAATTCGCCGCCGACCGCTCGGTCGGCGGCCCCGCTGTACTCCACCTTCCTCCCTGATACCCGATAAAAACTGGCAGTTGGAATCCCTGCCGGACTCAGGGTAATGTGCCCGCCTGTCTCACCTGATTTTCTCCAAGGAACTGGAATATGCTGCGTCGCCGCATGCTGATCATGTTGGGTGTTGTACTGCTGATCGTTCTGCTACTCGCCGGTTACAAGGCCTTCTCGATCTACACGATGATCCAGGGCTTTGCCAAACCGAAACCGCCGATCAGCGTCGCCGTGGCCACGGCCGTCGAGCGCCCGTGGCAAATGCGCTTGCCCACCGTCGGCACGCTGAAGGCGCTGCAAGGCGTCGACCTGAGTCTGGAGAACGCCGGCACCGTCACCGAGCTGAAATTCGAATCGGGGCAGAAGGTCAAGGCCGGCCAACCATTACTGCAACTGGACAGCGCCGTCGAAGCCGCCTTCCTCGAAACCGCCAAGGCCGATCTCGGTCTCGCGCAGCTGGATTACGGTCGCGGCAGCCAGCTCGTCGGCAGCAGCGCCATCTCCAAAGGCGAATTCGACCGGCTCTCGGCGCAGTTGCAAAAGAACAAGGCCACGGTCAATCAACTCAATGCGGCGCTGGCCAAAAAACGCATCGTCGCGCCCTTCAGCGGCACCATCGGCATCCGCCTCGTCGATATCGGCGACTACCTCGCCAGCGGCACCAAGATCGCTACCCTGCAGGATCTGAGCAGCCTCTACGCCGACTTCTATGTACCCGAACAGTCGGTACCGAAACTGGCCATCGGTCAGCCGGTGCAGATCACGGTCGCGGCGTATCCCGGCCAGAACTTCACCGGCGCCATCAGCGCCATCAACCCGATCGTCGAAAGCACCACCCGCAATATCCTGGTGCGCGCCACCCTGGCCAACCCCGACGGCAAGTTGCTGCCGGGCATGTTCACCAGCGTCGAGGTCCTGCTGCCGGATCCGCAGAAACACATCGTGGTCCCGGAAAGCGCGATCACCTACACCCTCTACGGCAATTCGACGTACGTGGTCACCCAGAAGAAAGCCGAAGACGGCACCGTCGAAAAGGACGACAAGGGCCAACCGGTACTGATCGCCGAGCGTCGGTTCGTCGAGACCGGCGAACGCCGCGATGGCCAGGTAGTGATCAACAAGGGCGTGCAGAGCGGCGAACAGGTGGTGACGGCCGGCCAGATCAAACTGGACAACGGCGCCCACATTGCCATCAGCGACGACAAGACCCTCGGCGAGCAGAACAGTCCGCCCCGCGCCGACTGATCAAGGAAACCCCATGGCTTTTACCGATCCGTTCATCCGCCGCCCGGTGCTCGCCACCGTGGTCAGCCTGCTGATTGTGCTGCTGGGCTTCCAGGCCTGGAGCAAACTGCCGCTGCGTCAGTACCCGCAAATGGAAAACGCCCTGATCACGGTGACCACCGCGTACCCCGGGGCCAACGCCGAAACCATCCAGGGCTACATCACCCAGCCGATGCAACAGAGTCTGGCCAGCGCCGAGGGCATCGACTACATGACCTCGGTCAGTCGCCAGAACTTCTCGGTGATTTCGATCTACGCGCGCATCGGCTCCAACAGCGACCGCTTGTTCACCGAACTGCTGGCCAAGGCCAACGAGGTGAAGAACAAACTGCCTCAGGACGCCGAAGACCCGGTACTGAGCAAGGAAGCCGCCGACGCCTCGGCGCTGATGTACATCAGCTTCTTCAGCAAGGAACTGAACAACCCGCAGATCACCGACTATCTGTCGCGGGTGATCCAGCCGAAGCTGGCGACCTTGCCGGGCATGGCCGAGGCGGAGATTCTCGGCAACCAGGTGTTCGCCATGCGCCTGTGGATCGATCCGGTGAAACTCGCCGGTTTCGGCCTCAGCGCCAGCGACGTGACCAACGCGGTGCGCCAGTACAACTTCCTCTCCGCCGCCGGCGAAGTGAAAGGCGAGTACGTGGTCACCAGCATCAATGCCAACACTGAACTGAAGTCCGCCGAAGCCTTCGGCAAGATCCCGCTCAAGGTCAGTGGCGACAGTCGGGTGTTGCTCAGCGATGTGGCACGGGTCGAGATGGGCGCGGAAAACTACAACTCGATCAGTTCGTTCGGCGGAACACCCTCGGTGTATATCGGGATCAAGGCCACGCCCGGGGCCAACCCGCTGGATGTGATCAAGGAAGTGCGCAAGATCATGCCGGAGCTGGAGGCCCAGTTGCCGCCCAACCTCAAGAGCGAGATCGCCTACGATGCCACGCTGTTCATCCAGGCCTCCATCGACGAAGTGGTGAAAACCCTGTTCGAGGCGGTGCTGATCGTGATCGTGGTGGTATTCCTGTTCCTCGGCGCCCTGCGCTCGGTGGTCATTCCGGTAGTGACCATTCCGCTGTCGATGATCGGCGTGATGTTCTTCATGCAGATGATGGGCTATTCGATGAACCTGCTGACCCTGCTGGCAATGGTGCTGGCCATCGGGCTGGTGGTGGACGACGCGATTGTGGTGGTGGAAAACATTCACCGGCATATCGAGGAAGGCAAGACACCGCTGGACGCCGCGCTCGAGGGCGCTCGGGAAATCGCCATGCCGGTGGTGTCGATGACCATCACCCTGGCGGCGGTGTACGCACCGATCGGCTTCCTGACCGGGCTGACCGGAGCGCTGTTCAAGGAGTTTGCGCTGACACTGGCCGGGGCAGTGGTGATTTCCGGGATCGTCGCCCTGACTCTGTCACCGATGATGTGCGCCGTGCTGTTGCGCCACGATGAAAACCCCACGGGCCTGGCCCATCGACTGGACCGGATTTTCGACAGCCTCAAGCGCCGCTATCAAAGCATGCTGCACGGCACACTCAACACCCGGCCGGTGGTGCTGGTGTTCGCGGTGATCGTGCTGTGCCTGATTCCGGTGCTGCTCAAGTTCACCAAGTCGGAACTGGCACCGGACGAAGACCAGGGCATCATTTTCATGATGGCCAACGCCCCGCAGCCGACCAACCTCGATTACCTGAACACCTACACCGACGAGTTCATCAAGATCTTCAAGGAGTTTCCGGAGTACTACTCATCGTTCCAGATCAACGGCTATAACGGCGTGCAGACCGGCATCGGCGGTTTCCTGCTCAAACCGTGGAACGAGCGCAGTCGCACACAAATGGAAATCCTCCCGGAAGTACAGGGCAAACTCGAGGGCATTCCCGGCCTGCAGATCTTTGGTTTTAACCTGCCATCCCTGCCCGGCACCGGCGAAGGCCTGCCGTTCGAGTTCGTGATCAACACCGCCAACGACTACGAGCTGTTGCTGCAAGTGGCTGACCGGATCAAGAAACGCGTCATGGCGTCGGGCAAGTTCGCCTTCGTTGACCTCGATCTGGCTTTCGACAAACCCGAAGTGGTGGTCGACATCGACCGCGCCAAGGCGGCGCAGATGGGCGTGTCGATGCAGGATCTGGGCGGCACCCTCGCCACTCTGCTGGGCGAAGCCGAGATCAACCGGTTCACCATCGAAGGCCGCAGCTACAAGGTCATCGCCCAGGTCGAGCGGGCCTACCGCGACAACCCGGACTGGCTGAACAATTACTACGTGAAAAATACCCAGGGCGAGTTGCTTCCGCTGTCGACCCTGATCACCGTGACCGACCGCGCACGACCGCGACAGCTCAACCAGTTCCAGCAACTCAACGCGGCGAAACTGTCCGGTTTCCCGCTGGTGAGCATGGGCGAAGCCATCGACAGCGTGTTGCAGATCGCCCGGGAAGAAGCCCCGGCCGGTTTTGCTTTCGATTACGGCGGCGCCTCCCGGCAGTTCGTCCAGGAAGGTAGTGCGCTGTGGGTAACTTTTGCCCTGGCCCTGGCGATCATTTTCCTGGTGCTGGCGGCGCAGTTCGAAAGCTTCCGCGACCCGCTGGTGATTCTGGTGACCGTGCCGTTGTCGATCTGCGGGGCACTGATTCCGTTGTTCCTCGGCTGGTCGAGCATGAACATCTACACTCAGGTCGGGCTGGTGACGCTGATCGGGCTGATCAGCAAGCACGGGATCCTGATCGTCGAGTTCGCCAACCAGTTGCGCAAGGAGAAGGGCCTGACACCCCGCGAGGCGGTGGAGGAAGCGGCGGCGATTCGTCTGCGCCCGGTCTTGATGACGACCGCGGCGATGGTGTTCGGCATGGTGCCGCTGATCCTGGCCACCGGCGCCGGTGCGGTCAGCCGTTTCGACATCGGTACCGTGATCGCGACCGGGATGTCGATCGGGACGCTGTTCACGCTGTTTGTTCTACCGTGCGTTTACACCGTGCTGGCGAAACCCGATCCCAAGGCGTGACGCAATAAAAAAGGCCTCGCATCAGCGAGGCCTTTGGCTCTTGTAGAAAGAGATTTCAATCGATTCAACTCTGCGGCCTCATCCCTTGAGAAAGTCCGAACATGAACAGCAACAGATCATGATCCGGCTGCGTGGCCACGGAGGCTTTCGCCACCCGTGGCATCGGGCAATGGGGATCGCTCGCCGAGGCGCCGATCACCTGCATGCGTGGCTGTTCCCAGGCCGCCACCGCCAATGACGCAACTGCCAAGGCTCCTACCAGAAACAAACCTCGTGCAATTTCTAGTTTCATCGCTATAAACCTTTGATAGCGCTGCCAAACGCCGTCTCATAAAAGTAGACGAGTTTTTTCCAGTCCGTTGCGCTGAACGACGAGTGGCGGCGCAATTGCTTCATGTCATGGGCAGCCGCGCGGTAAGCGGTCAGACGCTGACGGCATTTTTCCAGATCGATCAGGGCGACTTCGACCTTGGCTGAATCACCTTCGCCGGTCACCCGCACAAATACGTGCTTGATGTAGATGCAGCTGTGCTGCCAACGGCCCTTGTGCATGCGCGCCAGGTTTTCGGCGAGGTCCTTGAGCACGCGCTCATAGACGGCTTCGCCATATTGCTCACGACCGCCGCCGGCCTCCCATTGCTCAAGCTCCTGAAAGCCGTCGAGGGATTTGGTTACCAACAGCGCACGCCATTTGAATTTGGGGTCTGGCTGGGCACCGCAGAACACGATTTCGGGTACCCGGACGCCGAGACGGGAGACCCCGGTCAGCGCATCGAGCTCGCGCAATACGGTCGGACGTCCGAACGGGTGCAGCCAACTGCGATAGATATGGCCTGTCTGACGCTTGGCATACAGCAGTTGACCATCGCGTCCCACCACACGCTGCACACCACTTTCGCCCCCACGGCGCACATTGGGTTCCTCGACCCATTCGCCACGCTGGTTCCAGTAGTAGTCGAAGCGATCCTCGGGAGCGACTTCCGTTTCTGCTGCAAATTGCACTGCCATCCTCTTACCTCTTGCGTAATACGTAGACTCGCCACATGGCATAGAGCGGAATAAAGTCCAGTTGTTCCTGGATCCGGAATCCTGCTTCTTCGAATTCCTTTTCAACTGTTGCGGCCGGTAACACAAACCGGTTCTGGTAACCCTTTTGCCCACGCTTGCGCTCGGCGCGCTTGCGTTTCCAGGCCTTGAAATTGCCGTCCACCCACAGCGAAATGATCACGCTGTCCCGGGTGACACGCTCGAACTCGCGCAGAATCGTCCGGCGGTGCTCGGCTTCGCCAATGTGATGCAACAGTCGCATGCAGAAAATGCTGTCGACGGCGTTATCAGGCAAGGCAATGTCGAACGCAGATGTGTGCAAGGGTTGTACCCGTTTCACCACATCCGCCGGCTGGGCCTGCATGGCGGTCTTGATCATCGACTCGGAGTTGTCCGCCCCGATGATCACCCGGTTGGGTTTTTCCGCCAACAATGGCCAGAAACGTCCTGCACCGCAGGGCAAGTCCAGCACCAGTCCCGGCTCACCCACGAGGGTCAACGCCTTGCGGGCCAACTGCTGATCCCGCCAATTGGACAAACGACGCCCCAGACCTTCCTGGTGTTTGCGCAGATATCTCTGCGCATGGTTGTCGTCGTACTTTTCGGAAAAATCGAGTTTGATCGGGCCGGCCATCACCAGGACTCCTGAATTACTGATGACGCCACCTTAAGCAGCGGCGTGTCAGCGTCAGGTCATCCCTTTGTGAAAAAAACGTCATGTAAATCGGCAAACTATTTCAAGGTTATACAGGAATCAGACAGGTTGGCGGGAGTCCCCCCCCATCAATTGATTGATCCTCACTGCTTGCCCAGAACGACCTCGAACCGGCAGCCATTGGGCTCCATCGTGCTTAACGTGACACTCCAGCCCTGGTTCTCGCAGATGCGTTGAACCAGTGACAGACCCAACCCCAATCCTTCGCCGCGTTTTTCGTTGCCGCGTACAAAGGGCTGGAACATCGCCTCGCGTTTTTCCTCGGGAATGCCTACGCCCGAATCCTCGACCACGAAACCGTTTTCGTTGAGCGTCAGGCGAATGAAACCCTGCTCGGTGTAGTGCAAGGCGTTGCGCAGCAGGTTGCCCATCACGGCATTGAGTAGCGTCGCGTTGTAGCAGGTGCCGGGCGGATTGCCCGGCTCGAAAATCAGCTGCAAGCCCTTGGATTCGATGGGCTCGCGCCACAGACAAAGCAAGCTGTCGGCCACTTGCGCGAGGGTGTGCCGGGGGGCGGCACCCGCGTCTTCGCGCTGGGCACGGGCGAGCATCAGGAAGGTCTGCACCAGCTCACGCATTTCCTCACTGGCACGCGCAATGCGCTGGACCTGAGCCTTGCCGCGCTGATCGATACCCGGGTTTTCCAGCAGCAGTTCACAGGAACTGGCCAATACCATCAGCGGTGTGCGCAACTCGTGGCTGACGTCGCTGGTAAACAAGCGCTCTCGCGTCAGTGCCTGACGCAGGCGCCCGAGGGTAGCATCGAATGCCACCGCCAGTTCGCCCACCTCGTCTGCCGCGTAATCCGGCGCCAGCGGAGGGGCCAGCCCGAGCAACTGGTCGCGATGGCGCACCTGGCGCGCCAGCCGTACCACCGGCGCCATCACCTTGCGCGCCAGCACCCAGCCGAGGAACACCGCCAGCGCCAGACTGAGTACGAAGCCCACCAGCACCACGGCGAACAGCACGCGCTCGCGCTCTTCGAAATCGCTTTGATCCTGCAGCAGCACATAGCGGCGACCATCGACCACCTCGACCATCGCGTGATACGACAGCTGCTCGCGAAAGACTTCATGGAAACCCGAATCCAGGTGCCGCAGGTCCTTGGGCAGCTCGAAGTCGCCCGGCCCGCCGCTGAAGTAGAACAGTTGATCCGGCTCCGGCCGGTGGCTCCAGTCCGAGACGTTGTCCATCAGCAGCAGGCGTTGCAGGTCCCCGCCCAGCCCGGCGGAAATCAGTTTTTCCTCGACCAGGTGTACGGTCGCGACGATGCCCATCGCAAACGCTCCGGCCACCAGCGCGCTCATCAATGCAAAGGCGATGATGATCCGCTGGGCAAGGCTTTGCTTAAACTCCATCGCGGCCCTCGGCCAGGCGGTAACCCACGCCGTGCACGGTGTGCAGCAATGGTTTGGCGAATGGTTTGTCGATGACCTGACGCAATTGGTGAACATGGCTGCGCAGGCTGTCGCTGTCCGGGCAGTCATCGCCCCACAGCGCTTCCTCGAGAATTTCCCGGCGCAGGACATGCGGGCTCTTCTGCATCAGCACCGCCAACAGCTTGAGGCCAACCGGATTGAGCTTGAGCAATTTGCCTTCGCGGGTCACTTCAAGGGTATCGAGGTCGTAACTCAGATCACCGACCTGCAGGGCACGCCGGCCGCCGCCCTGGGTACGGCGCATCACGGCTTCGACCCGGGCTGCCAGTTCCGACAGCGCGAACGGCTTGACCAGATAATCGTCGGCCCCGGACTTGAAGCCCTGCAAGCGATCATCGAGCTGATCGCGAGCGGTGAGCATGATCACCGGCGTATCGCGACGGGCGTCCTCGCGCAGGCGCTTGCACAGGGTGTAGCCGTCGATGCCCGGCAGCATGATGTCGAGCACGATCAGATCGTAATGCTCGGTGGCCGCCAGATGCAGGCCCGACAGACCGTCCTGGGCGCAATCGACGGTATAGCCTTTGAGCCCCAGGTAATCGGCCAGATTGGCCAGGATATCGCGGTTGTCTTCGACCAATAGAATTCGCATGGGCACCTCCTCCGTACACGGTAGCGGCCGTCTTGGCCCGCGCAGCTTACGGCCAAGTGTGGCTCACGGCTAGGCGCCGGGTAGATTGATTTGAGTTAATTGCACGCATGGCCGGACTTTACGAGTTTTTCACGAGCGACCGACAAATCGCCGACAGAACCGGGCGCAGACTCACACGGTTGTGCTTCTCTGAAGACCTTACCGATGAAGGAATTGCCATGGTTTCGATTTCTGCCCGCCCTGCTTCAAGGCCTTTGAATTTAGGGCTTTGCCTGGGCATTCCCGCCGTCGCGGCGGTCATTCTGGTGTTGCTGGAACTGACCGACCTGGACATGGATCTGGCCCGACTGTTTTACGACCCGGTCGCGGGCGACTTCATCGGCCGCCACAGTTTTTTTCTCGAAGACATCCTTCATGACCGCGCCAAACAAGTGGTGATCGCCTTTTCGGTGTTTGCCATCGTCGGGTTCATCGGCGCGTTTTTCATCGAGCGGCTCAAACCGTTCAAGCGTGAGCTGGGCTGTCTGGTGTTGTCGCTGGGTCTGGCCACCTCGTTTGTCACGCCAGTGAAGGCGGTGACAGCGGTGCAATGCCCATGGAGCCTCGAACAGTTCGGCGGCCACGAAACCTACAGCAAGCTGCTGGATCATCGCCCGCCTACCGACAAGCCTGGTCGTTGCTGGCCGGGTGGTCATGCGGCCACGGGCTTCACCCTGTTTGCGTTGTTCTTCGTGCTGCGCGACCGTCGCCCGCGACTGGCTCGTCAGGCATTCATCTTCGCCTTTGCGCTGGGTTCGGTGTTTTCGATCAGCCGGATGATGCAGGGCGCGCACTTCTTTTCTCATAACGTGTGGACGGCGATCTTCTGCTGGCTGATCTGTCTGGGCTCGTATTACTGGGTTCTGTATCGCCCGGCAGCCAGGGCTGAAACCAACACGCGGGCCCGTCCAGTCAACGCCTGAACCCTGAAACGCGGGCAAAAAAAAACCCGTCTGCTCTCGCAGACGGGGTTTTTCGTTACTGGGTAAGGCTGGCTTACATCATGCCGCCCATGCCACCCATGCCGCCCATGTCCGGCATACCGCCGCCTACCGCACCTTCTTTCTTCGGTGCGTCAGCAACAGCAGCTTCGGTGGTCAGGATCAGACCGCCAATCGACGATGCAGCTTGCAGTGCCGAACGGGTGACCTTGGTTGGGTCCAGGATGCCCATTTCGATCATGTCGCCGTATTCGCCACTCGCAGCGTTGTAACCGAAGTTACCTTTGCCGTTCTTGACTTCGTTGACCACAACGCTTGGCTCGTCGCCGCTGTTGGCAGCGATCTGACGCAGCGGTGCTTCACCAGCGCGACGCAGAACAGCGATACCTACGTCCTGGTCAGCGTTGTCGCCTTTCAGGTTGATGATCGCGTTCAGAGCGCGGATCAGCGCAACGCCACCGCCAGGCACCACGCCTTCTTCAACGGCTGCACGGGTAGCGTGCAGGGCGTCTTCAACGCGGGCTTTCTTCTCTTTCATTTCAACTTCGGAACCGGCGCCAACCTTGATCACTGCAACGCCGCCGGACAGCTTGGCCAGACGCTCTTGCAGTTTTTCACGGTCGTAGTCCGAGGAAGTCTCGGCCACTTGAGCACGGATCTGGGCGATACGGGCTTCGATGTCGCCCTGGTTGCCAGCGCCATCGACAACTGTGGTGTTTTCCTTGGACAGGGTCACGCGCTTGGCGCTACCCAGATGTTCCAGAGTGGTGCTTTCCAGGCTCAGGCCGATCTCTTCGGAGATCACGGTACCGCCGGTCAGAACGGCGATGTCCTGCAGCATGGCCTTGCGACGGTCGCCGAAGCCCGGAGCCTTGACGGCTGCGACTTTAACGATGCCACGCATGTTGTTCACGACCAGAGTCGCCAGGGCTTCGCCTTCAACGTCTTCGGCAACGATCAGCAGTGGACGGCCGGCTTTGGCAACGGCTTCCAGTACTGGCAGCATTTCGCGGATGTTCGAGATCTTTTTGTCGACCAGCAGGATCAGCGGGCCGTCGAGCTCGGCGACCATGGTGTCCGGCTTGTTGACGAAGTACGGGGACAGGTAGCCACGGTCGAACTGCATGCCTTCTACAACCGACAGTTCGTTTTCCAGGCCCGAGCCTTCTTCAACGGTGATCACGCCTTCTTTACCGACTTTTTCCATGGCTTCGGCAATGATGTCGCCGATGGAGTTGTCGGAGTTGGCGGAGATGGTGCCAACCTGAGCGATCGCTTTGGTGTCGGTGCATGGCGCGGACAGCTTCTTCAGCTCGGCAACGACAGCGATGGTCGCTTTGTCGATACCGCGCTTCAGGTCCATCGGGTTCATGCCGGCAGCAACGGCTTTCAGGCCTTCGTTGACGATCGACTGAGCCAGAACGGTAGCGGTGGTAGTACCGTCACCAGCGTCATCGTTGGCACGGGAGGCAACGTCTTTGACCAGCTGCGCGCCCATGTTTTCGAAACGGTCTTCGAGTTCGATTTCCTTGGCGACGGAAACGCCGTCCTTGGTGATGGTCGGAGCGCCGAAGCTCTTCTCAAGGATTACGTTACGGCCTTTCGGGCCCAGGGTCGCTTTTACCGCGTCAGCCAGTACGTTTACGCCAACCAGCATTTTCTTGCGGGCGGAATCGCCGAATTTAACTTCTTTAGCAGCCATGATCGATATTCCTTAAATACTTTGTAGTAGCGGGAAAATGAACGGGGTTATCAGCCTTCGATAACGGCGAGGATTTCGTTCTCGCTCATTACCAGCAGGTCTTCGCCGTCGACTTTCACAGTGTTGCTGCCGGAGTACGGACCGAACACAACCTTGTCGCCCACTTTCACGGACAGTGCACGCACTTCACCGCTTTCCAGTGCTTTACCCGGGCCTACAGCCAGAATCTCACCGTGGTTGGCTTTTTCAGCAGCCGAACCTGGCAGGACGATACCGCCAGCGGTTTTCTTTTCTTCTTCGCTGCGACGGATAACGACGCGGTCATGCAGAGGACGAAGCTTCATTGTCGATCTCTCCTAATTGTGGTTTTCATCGGCCGGTGTAGTCCCGGCGGGTTTAACGAATCCGGCCTGCGCCGGTTGCGGCTCGTCGAGCGAACCGCGGAAGTCTGTCCGACTCAAAATGTCGGAACCTTTCGGTGACCGATACATAAGGGCGCAGAAGCTTATTACAAGGGCGGGGGTCAAAAAATTTTCACGCGGCTGCATGAACTCGCCCCGCAAACGAACACGGCACCCGAAGGTGCCGTGTCGATACAGAAGTTACTTGGTGTCGCGGTGTTCGAATTCGCCTTCGATCACATCGCCTTCGCGGCCGAGAGGCTGGCGCGGTGCCGGACCGCCGCGAGGTTGCAGGTCATCGGCGAACGCCCGCTGGCGCATGGCCTGCTCTTCGGCGCGCTGGCGCATTTTGTTGGCGACCAGTCGACGACTGAACGGCAACAGCAGCACCAGACCGAACACGTCGCTGATGAAGCCCGGCAGGATCAGCAGACCACCGGCCAGGGCCAGCATCAGGCCTTCGAGCATGGTTTGCGCAGGCAGTTCGCCGCGGTTCAGGCTTTCACGGGCACGCAGTGCGGTAGCCAGCCCGGCGATGCGCAGCACGAACACGCCGAACATCGAGCCGAGAATAATCAGCAGCAGGGCCGGGAAAAATCCGATCGATCCTGCCACTTTGACGAATACGAACAGCTCCAACACCGGGAACAGCAGAAAGAGCAACAAAAAAGGGCGCATCAAAGTTTCCTCAACGCAAGAAATGCCTTGCAGTAAGCCTTAGATGACGTCGCCCTTTCGTGAATTCAAGCATCGGCCACGGCATTTTTTGGCCAGACCTCGGCGTGAGCCAGAGAAACCAAGGCCTCGCGCACTTGTATCGGCGTATGACAAGGCGCTTGAAACGGCAGCCAGTACAGCGCCTGACCAATGCGCAGGTGCATGCCTTCGGTGTCGATACCAGCCATTTGCGCCGGTTCCGTTTTCGGCAGCCCTGCCAAGTCGACGTAATGAGCGATGGCCTTGGCGTGGTCGCTGTTCATGTGCTCGACCATGCTGATTTCGGCCTTGCCGGCGAAGGGGTTGGCCAGGGTCAGGTGATCGACCCAGTGGATCGCGCCGAAACCGCCGATGTAGCGATGGCGCACGGGTTTGAGCACCCAGAAATCGAAATCGTGAGCCTTGTGGTAATTCCGCGAATCGGGGAAATAACGGTAGTAGCGCTCGGCGGCAGCCTCGATGGCGGCCGCGTCTTCGAGTTTTTCTGCTTCGGCCAGATAGGTCAGGCGACCAACGGCCTGCACATCGTCAGCCTCGCGCTCCCCCACCAGCAGCGAACATTTCGGGTCTTTCTGCAGGTTGTGGGTGTGCTGGGCGATGCGGCTGATCAGGATCAGCGGCCGGCCCTGCTCGTCCAGGCAATAAGGAACCACCGAGCCAAACGGAAAACCGGGCATTGATTTGGAGTGGGTCGACAGCACGCCACGGTATTCCTTGAGAAGCAATTCTCGGGCATTCTTAGCCGCTTCAACGCTCAATTTATGACTCCTTAAATAGAATCCGTCGAAAAAACGGACAGGCGACACGGATAAGTATCAGTCGCCTCAGGGGCAGTTCTCATGTGCAGCCGGGCCATGTCAGGCGCAGATCGAGAGGCTCTTTAAAGGACACCACTCTGACCTGCTCTCGGGGGCATGCGAATGCAACTCAACGACAAAGTAATCATTATCACTGGCGGTTGCCAAGGCTTGGGCCGCTCGATGGCCGAGTATTTAGCGGGCAAGGGTGCGAAGCTGGCGCTGGTTGACCTGAACCAGGAAAAACTCGACGACGCGGTCGCGGCCTGCAAGGCCAAGGGTGTCGAGGCGCGCAGCTACCTGTGCAACGTCGCCAACGAAGAGCAGGTGACGCACATGGTCGCCCGGGTCGCCGAAGACTTCGGCGCGATCCACGGCCTGATCAACAACGCCGGTATCCTGCGCGACGGCCTGTTGCTCAAGGTCAAGGATGGCGAAATGACCAAGATGAGCCTGGCCCAGTGGCAGGCGGTGATCGACGTCAACCTGACCGGCGTGTTCCTCTGCACCCGTGAAGTGGCGGCGAAAATGGTCGAGCTGAAAAACAGCGGCGCGATCATCAACATCTCGTCGATCTCCCGCGCGGGCAACGTCGGCCAGACCAACTACTCCGCCGCCAAGGCTGGCGTCGCTGCGGCAACCGTGACCTGGGCCAAGGAACTGGCGCGCTACGGCATTCGCGTGGCCGGCATTGCACCGGGCTTCATCGAAACCGAGATGACCCTGGGCATGAAGCCTGAAGCGCTGGAGAAAATGACCTCGGGCATTCCGCTCAAGCGCATGGGCAAGCCGGAAGAGATCGCCCACTCGGCGGCGTACATCTTCGAGAACGACTACTACACCGGCCGGATTCTGGAGATGGATGGCGGGTTGCGCATTTAAGCCCTGCCACAAACTCTGTGGGAGCGAGCTTGCTCGCGATAGCGGTACAACAGTCACCATCAATAGTGAATGTCATGGCCTTATCGCGAGCAAGCTCGCTCCCACAGTTTTTTTAGCGCCGCGGCAAAATCAATCGTCGCTGATGGTGATGTTCGGCATCGCCGGCGAAGCAGCTTCCTGCAACACGATCCGCGCGCCGACATGGCGGGCCAGCTCCTGATAGACCATGGCGATCTGGCTGTCCGGCTCGGAAATCACCGTCGGTTTGCCGCCGTCGGCCTGTTCGCGGATCAGCATCGACAGCGGCAACGAGGCCAGCAGCTCGACGCCGAACTGGGTCGCCAGCTTCTCGCCACCGCCCTCACCGAACAGATGCTCGGCATGACCGCAGTTCGAGCAGATGTGCACGGCCATGTTTTCCACCACACCCAACACCGGAATGTTGACCTTGCGGAACATCTCCACGCCTTTGCGCGCATCGAGCAACGCCAGATCCTGCGGGGTGGTGACGATCACGGCGCCGGCCACCGGGACTTTCTGCGCCAGGGTCAGCTGGATGTCGCCCGTGCCTGGCGGCATGTCGATCACCAGATAATCCAGGTCGCCCCACGCCGTTTGCGTGACCAGTTGCAGCAGCGCGCCGGAGACCATCGGCCCGCGCCAGACCATTGGCGTGTTGTCGTCGGTCAGGAACGCCATCGACATCACTTCCACACCATGGGCCTGAAGCGGCACGAACCACTTCTGATCCTTGACCTGCGGGCGGGTGCCCTCGGCAATGCCGAACATGATGCCCTGGCTCGGGCCATAGATATCGGCGTCGAGAATCCCGACCTTCGCGCCTTCGCGGGCCAGTGCCAGCGCCAGGTTGGCGGCGGTGGTGGACTTGCCCACACCGCCCTTGCCCGACGCCACGGCGACTACGTTCTTGACGTTGGCCAGCCCCGGAATCTGCGCCTGGGCCTTGTGCGCGGCGATCACGCTGTTGACCTCGACCTTAGCCGTCACCACGCCGTCGAGGTTTTCGATGGCCAGTTGCAGCAATTGCGCCCAGCCGCTCTTGAACAGACCGGCGGCATAACCGATTTCCAGCTGCACGCTGACGCGATCGCCGGTGATTTCGATGTTGCGCACGCAACCGGCGCTGACCGGATCCTGGTTCAGATAAGGGTCGGTGTATTGGCTGAGGACGGCTTCCACCGCTGCGCGAGTGACGGCGCTCATGGGCAACTCCGATAACAAGACTGGGAAAAGATGGCGGGTATCCTACCCCTTCTGTCCTCCGGACGGCATGTCCGGCAACGATTTGCAGAGGTGAAATATCTTTCCCGGCGCTTTATAGTGGCCGACCTCCGTTTCATCAAGTAGCGAAGCCCCACATGTCCGAACCACGCAAGATTCTCGTCACCAGCGCCCTGCCCTACGCCAACGGTTCGATCCACCTTGGCCATATGCTGGAATACATCCAGACCGATATGTGGGTGCGCTTCCAGAAGCATCGCGGCAATCAGTGCATTTATGTCTGCGCCGACGACGCCCACGGTTCGGCGATCATGCTGCGCGCGGAAAAGGAAGGCATCACCCCGGAACAACTGATCGCCAACGTCCAGGCTGAACACAGCGCCGACTTTGCCGACTTCCTGGTGGACTTCGACAACTTCCACTCCACTCACGCCGAAGAAAACCGTGAGCTGTCGAGCCAGATCTACCTGAAGCTGCGTGACGCCGGGCACATCGCCCAACGTTCGATCACCCAGTATTTCGACCCGGAAAAGAAAATGTTCCTGGCCGACCGCTTCATCAAGGGCACCTGCCCGAAATGCGGCACCGAAGACCAGTACGGCGACAACTGCGAAAAATGCGGCGCGACCTACGCGCCGACCGACCTGAAGGATCCGAAGTCGGCAATCTCCGGCGCCACCCCGGTGCTCAAGGATTCCCAGCACTTCTTCTTCAAGCTGCCGGACTTCCAGGAAATGCTGCAGGCCTGGACCCGCAGCGGCACCCTGCAGGACGCCGTGGCCAACAAGATCGCCGAATGGCTGGACGCCGGCCTGCAACAGTGGGACATCTCCCGCGATGCGCCGTACTTCGGCTTCGAGATCCCCGGCGAGCCGGGCAAGTATTTCTACGTGTGGCTGGACGCGCCGATCGGCTACATGGCCAGCTTCAAGAACCTCTGCAACCGTACGCCGGAGCTGGACTTCGACGCGTTCTGGGGCAAGGACTCCACCGCCGAGCTGTACCACTTCATCGGCAAGGATATCGTCAACTTCCACGCCCTGTTCTGGCCGGCGATGCTCGAAGGCGCGGGTTTCCGCAAGCCGACCGGCATCAACGTTCACGGCTACCTGACCGTCAACGGTCAGAAGATGTCCAAGTCCCGCGGCACCTTCATCAAGGCCCGTACCTACCTGGACCATCTGTCGCCGGAGTATTTGCGCTACTACTACGCGGCCAAACTGGGCCGTGGCGTGGACGACCTCGACCTGAACCTCGAAGACTTCGTGCAGAAGGTCAATTCCGACCTGGTCGGCAAAGTCGTCAACATCGCCAGCCGTTGCGCCGGTTTCATCCAGAAGGGCAACGCCGGCCTGCTGGTGGACAACAACGCCGCACCGGAACTGACTGAAGCGTTCCTGGCCGCCGCGCCGAGCATCGCCGATGCCTATGAAGCCCGCGACTTCGCCCGTGCCATGCGCGAAACCATGGCTTTGGCCGACCGCGCCAACGCCTGGATCGCCGACAAGGCACCATGGTCGCTGAACAAGCAGGAAGGCAAGCAGGATGAAGTCCAGGCGGTCTGCGCCACCGCGATCAACCTGTTCCGCCAACTGGTGATCTTCCTCAAGCCGGTGTTGCCAGTGCTGGCCGCCGATGCCGAGGCGTTCCTCAACGTCGCCCCGCTGACCTGGAACGACCACACCACCCTGCTGGCCAACCACCAGTTGAACGAATTCAAGCCGTTGATGACCCGCATCGACCCGGTAAAAGTGCAAGCCATGACCGACGCCTCGAAAGAAGACCTGACCGCCAGCCAGACCGACACCGGCGCCGCCGCGCCTGCCGGCAACGGCGAACTGGCCAAGGATCCGCTGGCGCCGGAAATCGACTTCGACACCTTCGCCGCCGTCGACCTGCGTGTGGCGCTGATCGTCAAGGCCGAACACGTTGAAGGCGCCGACAAGCTGCTGCGTCTGACCCTGGATATCGGTGACGAGCAACGCAACGTGTTCTCCGGGATCAAGAGCGCTTACCCGGATCCGTCGAAACTCGACGGTCGCCTGACCATGATGATCGCCAACCTCAAGCCACGGAAAATGAAGTTCGGCATTTCCGAAGGCATGGTGATGGCGGCCGGCCCTGGCGGTGAAGAAATCTACCTGCTGAGCCCGGACAGCGGCGCCAAGCCGGGTCAGCGCATCAAGTAAGGCTCTGCCCTGACTGATCCCACAGGCGTGCTCCGTGCGCCTGTGGGATTTTTCATATCCGGCCCGCCCTCCACGGCTGCCGGATAATGCCTAACCTTAAGTGACACACGCCCGTTGCCACCGGCAGAACCATGACCGAACTCGTGCTTACGCTCTTCAGTGCTGCGCTGATCAACAACTTCGTGTTGCACTGGCCGCTGGGCGTCGATCCGCTGCTGGCGGGTGAACGCCGTCAAGTGCATGCGCTGGGGCTGGCAACGTTGTGTCTGATGTTGATTGTCGGCGTGGCGGGTTATGCGATCTGGCATTGGCTGCTGGTGCCGTTGCAACTGGAATTCCTGCGGCTGTTTGTGTTCCTGCCGTTGAGCACCCTGCTGATCGCGCCGTTGTTGAAACTGCTGGCGCATTGGCGACCCACGCTGCCATTCGATGGCTTGTGGCCGCTGCTGCTGGGCAATGCCGGTGTACTGGGGCTGACGCTGATCAACGCGCAAACGGATAAAGGCCTGTTTCATGCGATTGCGCTGAGTCTTGGCGCCGGTCTGGGTTTCTGGCTCGTGTTGAGCCTGTTCAGCGATTTGCGTGAGCGCACGGCCGACAACGATATTCCCCTGCCCTTTCGTGGTTTGCCGGTCCTGTTGATCGGCGCCGGACTGATGGCCGTGGCTTTTCTCGGATTCAGTGGACTGATCAAAACATGAGTCTGATTCAACGCATCGATGCCCTGCTGCCGCAGACCCAATGCGGCAAGTGCGGCCATCCCGGATGCAAACCCTACGCTGAAGGCATCGCCGACGGCGAGCCGATCAACAAGTGCCCACCGGGTGGCGACGAAACCATCGCGGCGCTGGCCGAACTGTTGAAAATCCCGGTACTCGAGCTGGACATCAGCCGTGGTTCGGCGCCGCCGCAGGTGGCTTTCATCCGTGAAGCCGAATGCATCGGCTGCACCAAGTGCATCCAGGCCTGCCCGATCGACGCCATCGTCGGCGCGGCAAAACTGATGCACACCGTCATCATCGACGAATGCACCGGTTGCGATCTGTGCGTGGCGCCCTGCCCGGTCGATTGCATCGAGATGCACCCGCTGCCGCCGGGCACGCTGCCGGTGGTCGGCGGCCTGGCCGCCAGCCTTGAAGAACAGCAGGCCCGCGCGGCCAAACGCGATCACGCACGGCAACGTTTCGAACGGCGCAATGCTCGCCTGCAACGCGAAGAACAGCAGAAGCAGGCCGAACGCGAAGCCCGGGCGCAGCGTGCGGCACAGGTCGAAGTCGCCGCCAACACGCTCGATCCGGTGCAGGCGGCACTTGAACGGGTGCGCGCGCAAAAAGCCGCAACCGCCGATGCCGCGCTGAAAAAAGCCAAGATCGACGTGGCCATGAGCCGGGCGCAATTGAACAAGTCGCTCAAGGCGTTCGGTCATCCGCCGACCTTCGATCAGCAGTCGCAACTGATCGTCCTGCAGCAGCAGTTCGAAGCCGCCGAACAGGCACTGGCGAAGCTGGAAAGCAGCGCGGCACCTGCGCCTGTCTCAGCCGCCCCGGCGAAGGACGCCGATCTGAAACGGGCGAAGATCCAGTTGGCGATGCGCCGCGCCGAGCTGAAAAAAGCGCAAACCGCAGAGGCTCCCGCAGTTGAAATCGCCTCACTGGAGCAAGCGCTGCGTGACGCCGAACAGGCGCTGCACAACGCCGAAGCCGCCAGCGATCAACCGGCGCCGGAGCTTGTGCGCGTCGAGAAACGCCCGATCGACGACCGGCTTCGCCAACTGAAAACCGAACTGGCCTACGCTCGCGCCGACCTGAACAAGTTGCAACGGCGCGACGGCACGCCCGCCGACATCCTCGAAAAAGCCCGCGCCCGCCTGCAGGAAGCAGAGCGGCAGGTACAAGCCCATGTCATCCATTGAAACCAGAGACGAGCGCCTGCAACAGGCAATGAAGCTGGTTTTGCTGGCGACATTGCCAGGATGGCTGGCGTTGTTCTGGTTTTACGGTTGGGGCGTGTTGATCAACCTGGTCTTGTCGGTCGTCACGGCTTTGAGCGTTGAAGCCGTTGTGACACACCTGCGTCGACAACCGATGCAGGCCACCTTGACCGACGGCAGCGCAGTGGTCAGCGCCACGCTGCTGGCGATTGCCCTGCCGCCTTATTGCCCGTGGTGGCTGACGGTCACGGCAATCGCCTCGGGCCTGTTGCTGGGCAAACATCTGTACGGTGGCGTGGGCCGCAACCCGTTCAATCCGGCCATGCTCGGCTTCGCACTGGCCATGGTGATGTTCCCTCAGCCAATGACACACTGGCCGGCTCATGGCATGGATCTGACGGCAGCTTTTGGCCAGGTGTTCAACCTTGGCGCGCAGCCCGACGCCTGGGTTCAGGCCACCGCGCTGGACAGTCTGCGCATCAATAAAAGCCTGACCATGGACGAACTGTTTGTCGGTAATCCGGCATTCGGTCGCTTTGGCGGACACGGCGTGGAATGGGTGAACCTGGCGTTCCTCGCCGGTGGATTGTTCCTGTTGCAACGTCGGGTGTTTGGCTGGCACGCGCCGGTCGGCATGCTCGCCAGCCTGTTCGTGATCAGCCTGCTGTGCTGGAACGGTTCGGGATCCGACTCCCACGGCTCGCCGCTGTTTCACCTGCTGAGTGGCGCGACCATGCTGGGTGCGTTCTTCATCGTCACCGAACCGGTGTCGGGGGCTAAAAGCCCACTCGCCCGTTTGCTGTTCGGCGTCGGCGTGGGGTTGCTGACTTACGTGATTCGCACTTGGGGCGGTTACCCCGACGGGGTGGCGTTTGCGGTGCTGTTGATGAACCTGTGCGTGCCGGCGCTGGAGCGCTTCGCGGTGGCTCGTCAGGCGCAGGTGACACCATGAACCGGACGAGCAGTCTCATCACACTGGGGATGATTACCGCGCTGGGCATCGGCGTGACATGGCTGGTGCAACGTAGCAATGCGCCGCAGATCGCCGCCGAACAGCGGCTTCTTGAAAATCGTAAATGGCTGGACGTACTGCCGATCGACGCTTACGACAATCTGCCGCTTGAACAACCTCTGACGCTGACCGACGTCAACCTGAGCCATAGCCAGCTACTGGGCGGTTATCGGGCGACCAAAGGCAGCCAGCCCGTGGCGATCCTGCTGCGCAGCCAGACCCAGGGTTATGCCGGCCAGATCGAGTTGTTGATTGCCATCGATGCCAATGGCCGATTGCTCGGTGTGAAAACCCTCGAGCAAAACGAAACGCCGTCGCTGGGTGGGCACCTCGGCGATTGGCCAAATAGCTGGCTTCAGAACTTCACCGGAAAATCGAGCAACCAACCGACCGACGCCGGATGGGCGCTGAAAAAGGATCAGGGGCAGTTCGACCAGATCGCGGGGGCGACCATCACCTCCCGTGCGGCCATCAACGCCATCCACGATGCCCTGCGTTACTTCGATGAACACCGAACGACCCTGCTCGGGAGCGCGCCATGAACACGACAGCAACTCTGTCGAACTCAATGATGCTGGTGCTGTTGATCGGCACCACCGACTCCATGGCAGGTGCGCTGGCGACGCTGGTGATGTTTACGGTTGTCGTGGGCATTTACGGCTTGTGCATGGCACCGTTGCGCTCGCGCCTGAGCAGCGAAAGCCTGCTACCGGTCAGTGTGATGCTGGCAGCGACCCTGGCGGGCTGCGCCGATATTTTTCTGCAACGCGGCGCGATGCAGTGGCATCACCTGCTCAGTCTTTATGCAGCGCTGCTCGGCTTGCAGTGCGTCGTGCTGGAGCACAGTGGTTTTTTTTGCCAGCCGGTCCGCAGCCGTCTGAAACTGGGTGGCCTGTTTGCCGCGCTGATGATTGTGCTCGCGGTGTTGCGTGAGCTGATCGGTCAAGGCAGCATCGGCCATCACCTGTCGGAACACTGGCAAGGTTTGATTCTGTTCAGTGATGGCCTGCATTTCGCGACGCTGGCTCCCGGCGCCTTCATACTGCTTGGACTGTTACTGGCCGCCCGTCAGGCCTGGACTCGCCCTGCCGCCCTACCCGAGGAAACGCATCACCCATGAATGCCGCAAAACGTCTGGAGATCTTCCGCCGGTTTCACGAGGACAACCCCGAGCCCAAGACCGAACTGGCCTATTCCTCGCCTTTCGAACTGTTGATCGCGGTGATTCTGTCCGCGCAATCCACAGACGTCGGGGTCAACAAGGCGACGGCGAAGCTGTTCCCGGTGGCAAACACGCCGGCGGCCATTCACGCCTTGGGCGTCGATGGGTTGTCCGAGTACATCAAGACGATCGGCCTCTATAACAGCAAGGCCAAAAACGTGATCGAGACCTGTCGCATGCTGGTCGAGCTGCACAATGGCGAAGTCCCGCAGACGCGCGAAGCGCTGGAGGCCTTGCCCGGCGTTGGCCGCAAGACCGCTAACGTCGTGCTCAATACCGCATTCCGCCAACTGACCATGGCCGTGGACACCCATATCTTCCGGGTCAGTAACCGCACCGGCATTGCACCAGGGAAAAACGTGGTTGAAGTCGAAAAGAAGCTGATGAAGTTTGTGCCAAAAGAATACCTTCTCGACTCGCACCACTGGCTGATTCTTCACGGACGCTACGTGTGTCTGGCGCGCAAACCCCGCTGTGGCAGCTGTCGGATCGAAGATCTGTGTGAATACAAGCACAAAACTTCTGACGATTGAGCGGGTATTGGTTTTATTGATTTATCGATTGAAAAAATCTTTTTTACCATCTGCTGGAATATCGATATAAGGAGCGCCAAAGGCAGTCTTAGCCTGGAGTTGACCTTATGAGCACCAGCAAAGAGCAATTGGAAGCGGATGACGACTTTATCGCCACGGAGGCCGACGATGCCGAACCTGTGGTTGAAGTCGCCAAGACCAACTTGAGCAAACGCCGAACCATCGACAACCTGCTTGAGGAGCGCCGACTGCAAAAGCAATTGGCCGATTACGATTTTGATCTCTGACATTTGAAAGCCTCCCGAAACGGAGGCTTTTCTCTTTCTGTCGCACGCTGATTTCGATCCGCCCATGATCCGTCAGCCACTCAAACCTCAGACCAGGCCGTTTCGCTGGGCCAGCTCGATCAAATCGACCAGCGAACGCGCGTTGAGCTTCAAAAGCAATCGGGTCTTGTAGGTACTCACGGTCTTGTTGCTGAGAAACATCCCGTCGGCAATTTCCTTGTTGGTCTTTCCGCGCGCCAGTTGCTGCAACACCATCATTTCGCGCCCGGACAGGCGGTCTACCATATCGGCCTCGCTGGCATTACCCAGGCTTGTCCGCACGGTATGCAACGCCTGATTCGGAAAGTAGCTGTACCCGGACAGTACCGCCTTGATTGCACTCAGCAACTCCGTCAGATCCTGTTGCTTGCAAACATAACCCGCTGCCCCCGATTGCATGCAGCGCATGGAAAAGTGTCCCGGTGACTGGGACGTCAGCACCAGCACCTTCAATGGCATCGCACTTGTCGTAAGACGCGCAATGACTTCCAGGCCATCAAGTTTCGGAATACCGATATCCAGAATGACGATATCCGGCATCTGGTCACGAGCAAGTTGTAACGCATCCACGCCATTATCGGTTTCTGCAATGACTTCGTAGCCATGACGTTCCATCAGCATACGTACCGCAAGACGAATGACGGGGTGATCATCCACGATCAGCACTTTATTCATGGGCAAGTCCAGTTTCGCTGTTCGAATTTTTAGAACCGGCACAATAACGTAGTCATTTCACCCATGGCATGGATAAGTTCCTCTACACCAGCACCGAGAGACGCCTCCTACAGGCAATAAAGATTATTCCTACAGAAAAGACTCACTTATAGAAAATCATGAGTCTGCATCAGGAACTCCACACCTCTCCACGTCCTTCGCGGCGGCGCTCGTAACAGACTGAAAAACCAAAACCCGGTTCAATGAACAGATACTAAAAACAACTGAAACAACTTACACATATCGCAACTCTGGAATTTAATATAAACACCAGATACCGAAATCCTTATCCGCCCGCCAACTTAAAACTCGACCACCCAACCACATCAAAACGACGAGAAAGACCATTCATGAGTAAAGACCATGCTAAAGATCAACAAAAAAATTCCCAACCCCATCACCGTCATTGCCATCTTCGCCTTTATATCGGAGACCTCCGCCGCCGTATCCCTGCCTTTTCTTAATAACAATGAGCGGGAGATCTATGTCTGGTTCCTGATCAGCTTTCCGTTCTACTTGCTATTCCTGTTTTTCATCACACTCAACTTTAACTACCGTTCTCTCTATGCTCCATCAGACTTCGACAACGACAAGAACTTTCTTAAAGCTTTCGAAGAGGAGGATAATTTACCGACCGAGGCTGTACACACTCCACCCAATATTGAGTCGCACGCCATTAAACTTCCAAAACCGCTGACCAAGGTGTACATCATCGACATTCGAAAGTTACACACTGATTCGGAGATTGAACTGCTATTTGAAAAAATCCCACACTCAAACAAGCATTCGCCGAGATTATTACTGTTTTTAACCGAAGCGGGGGCGGATGCTTTACTTAAAGACAATATCGAAATCCTGGCCAAACACGCCAAGAGAAGCCAGGGAACAACGTTCTGCATTGTTTATGACACGCACGCGCTGACCACATCCGTATTGGGAAAATTCGAAAGGGGATAAAGCGCGCAGCAGGACAATCATGCAATGCAGCGATGTACAGCCGATGAGGACAGTAATGTTGACCGGTATCGATCAATTCAAAGGAGAGCATCCCAAAAAAAACGGCCTTGTCGCTACGACAAGGCCGTTTTTTTCACATCAGCCCCGAAGGACTCAGAACAGCTTGCGGCCCTTGTTGGCGGCAATGCGCATGCGCAGCGCGTTGAGCTTGATGAAGCCCGCCGCGTCGGCCTGGTTGTAGGCGCCGCCGTCTTCTTCGAAAGTCGCGATGTTGGCGTCGAACAGCGAATCGTCGGACTTGCGGCCGGTCACGATTACGTTGCCCTTGTACAGCTTCAGGCGCACAACGCCGTTCACGTTGACCTGCGAGGCGTCGATCATCTGTTGCAGCATCAGACGCTCAGGGCTCCACCAGTAGCCGGTGTAGATCAGGCTGGCGTACTTCGGCATCAGCTCGTCTTTCAAGTGAGCGACTTCGCGGTCCAGGGTGATCGATTCGATGGCGCGGTGAGCGCGCAGCATGATGGTGCCGCCCGGGGTTTCGTAGCAGCCACGGGACTTCATGCCGACATAACGGTTCTCGACGATGTCCAGACGGCCGATGCCGTGTTCGCCACCGATTTTGTTCAGCGTCGCCAGCACGGTGGCCGGGGTCATTTCAACGCCGTCCAGCGCGACGATGTCGCCGTTGCGGTAGGTCAGTTCCAGATACTGAGGGGTGTCGGGAGCCTTCTCCGGGGAGACGGTCCAGCGCCACATGTCTTCTTCGTGCTCGGTCCAGGTGTCTTCCAGCACGCCGCCTTCATAGGAGATGTGCAACAGGTTGGCATCCATCGAGTACGGGGACTTCTTCTTGCCGTGACGCTCGATCGGGATCGCGTGCTTCTCGGCGTAGTCCATCAGTTTCTCGCGGGACAGCAGGTCCCACTCGCGCCATGGAGCGATCACTTTCACGCCTGGCTTGAGCGCGTAGGCACCCAGTTCGAAACGTACCTGGTCGTTGCCCTTGCCGGTGGCGCCGTGGGAAATGGCGTCAGCGCCGGTTTCGTTGGCGATTTCGATCAGACGCTTGGCGATCAGCGGACGCGCGATGGAAGTACCCAGCAGGTACTCGCCTTCGTAAACAGTGTTGGCGCGGAACATCGGGAACACGAAGTCACGCACGAATTCTTCGCGCAGGTCGTCGATGTAGATTTCTTTGACGCCCATGGCCTGCGCCTTGGCGCGGGCCGGCTCGACTTCTTCGCCCTGACCCAGGTCAGCGGTGAAGGTCACGACTTCACAGTTATAAGTATCCTGCAGCCACTTGAGGATCACCGAAGTGTCCAGGCCGCCGGAATACGCCAGAACGACCTTGTTTACGTCCGCCATGCCATCACTCCACGGGGTTCTACGGAAAGCCGAGGAGTCTACCGCTCAAACGCGATAATTTACAGAGGCGCGACAGCTTAAGACGACAAAGCGACAGAATCTGTCGAGAGGGCGACGATGACCGACAGGTCAGGAAGTCGCCGCTGTGTTGGCAGGCGTGCTGGCTTGAGGTGCTGGGGCGGTAACCGGTGCCACCCGGGCCAACTTCACGCTGACCCGGCGATTTTTCGCCCGGTTGGCGGCGTTGGTGTTCGGGACCAGCGGGTATTGTTCGCCGTGGAAACGCACGGTGATCTGCGATTCGGCGATGCCGTTGGCCTTGAAGAAATCGACCACCGCCAGCGCACGACGGCGCGACAACTCACGATTGGTCAGGCGATTGCCACTGTTGTCGGAATAGCCGTCGAGCTCAATGTGATTGACCGTCGGATCGGCCTTCATGAATTCGAGCATCACTTGCAGTTTGGCTTTCGCGGCGGCGTCCAGATCGGTGCCTTCGCCCGGAAAACCGACCTGCGAGTTTTTGACCTGATCGAAATTCTGCGGGAGCAATTTCGCCACGCAGGTCTGGTAGTCGTTGAACGCCTTGCTGAACTTGACCGGCAGCAGCCGCACTTCGGAGACCCGTCCATCACCGGAGGCACGTCGCACCACCGGGCTACGACCTTCCAGCAAACCGCTGATCAGCCCGCCAGCCTGCGATTGCGAACTGTTGAACAGCACGTTGCCGGTGCCGATCCTGACACTGCCCAGGTTGATGTCATTGCGTCCCGGCTGCCAGGGCGCGGCCGCCGCCAGCAAGGTTGCCGAACCACCGCCCAGCATCGCGTTGTAGGCATTCAGACGGAAGATCGCCTGCTCGCCGGCCTTGCGCACGAACTGCCCCGAGCCGAAGTCGGTGATCGGCTGCGTCAGGCGGCACTCGAACTTGTCGCCTTCGACCGTCCACTCAATGTTCTCCAGACGTGTCTGGTAGGTCAGTGCCATCGCGGGAAGGCTGGCAAACACACTGAGCAAGGCTAAATATCGCTGGCGCACGGGAGGCTCCATTGGCTTCTACAACAAAAAAGACCGAGACATACATCTTTACGGCATACCTTTGGGATATCGGACGCTCGTCGCAAAACTTGATAGCGAGTGCCTGCAAGAGTCTTTTCCGGTAGCATTCGCCTCAGTTTGACCCGCCTGGAATTCCCTCATGTCCGACCGCCTGACCCTGCTGCGTCCCGACGACTGGCACATTCATCTTCGCGATGGTGCCGTGTTGACCAATACCGTTGCGGATGTCGCGCGCACCTTTGGTCGCGCAATCATCATGCCCAACCTGGTACCTCCGGTGCGCAACGCCGCTGAAGCCGACGGCTATCGCCAGCGGATTCTCGCTGCCCGCCCGGCCGGCAGTCGTTTCGAGCCGCTGATGGTGCTGTACCTCACCGACCGCACCCAGCCCGAAGAAATCCGTGAGGCCAAGGCCGGCGGTTTCGTGCATGCCGCCAAGCTGTACCCGGCCGGCGCCACCACCAACTCCGATTCCGGGGTCACCAGCATCGACAAGATTTTCCCGGCGCTGGAAGCCATGGCCGAAGTCGGCATGCCGCTGTTGATCCACGGTGAAGTCACCCGTGGCGACGTCGACGTGTTCGACCGCGAAAAAATCTTCATCGATGAGCACATGCGCCGCGTGGTCGAGCGTTTCCCGACACTGAAAGTGGTGTTCGAACACATCACTACCGGCGATGCCGTGCAGTTCGTCAACGAGGCCTCGGCCAACGTCGGCGCGACCATCACCGCGCACCATCTGCTCTACAACCGCAACCACATGCTGGTAGGCGGGATCCGGCCGCACTTCTATTGCCTGCCGATCCTCAAGCGCAACACGCACCAGGAAGCCCTGCTCGACGCCGCCACCAGCGGCAGCGCGAAGTTCTTCCTGGGTACCGACTCGGCACCGCACGCCCAGCACGCCAAAGAAGCAGCCTGCGGCTGCGCCGGCTGCTACACCGCGTACGCCGCCATCGAGCTGTACGCCGAAGCCTTTGAACAGCGCAACGCGCTGGACAAGCTCGAAGCGTTCGCCAGCCTCAACGGCCCGCGCTTCTATGGCCTGCCGGCAAACACCGATCGCATCACCCTGGTTCGTGACGAATGGACCGCACCGACCAGCCTGCCTTTCGGCGAGCTGACCGTTATCCCGCTGCGCGCCGGTGAAAAACTGCGCTGGCGCCTGCTGGAGGAACACGCGTGAGTGAAGACCATTTCGACGACGAACTGGACGGTCAAGGTGGCGGCGGTTCGCGCCATCCAATGGCAGCACGCTTTCGCGGCTACCTGCCGGTTGTCGTCGACGTAGAAACCGGTGGCTTCAACTCGGCCACCGACGCTCTGCTGGAGATTGCCGCGACCACCATCGCCATGGATGAAAAGGGTTTTGTGTACCCGGATCACACCTACTTCTTCCGCGTCGAGCCGTTCGAAGGCGCCAACGTTGAAGCGGCGGCACTGGAGTTCACCGGGATCAAGCTCGATCATCCGTTGCGCATGGCCGTCAGCGAAGAAACAGCGCTGACCGACATCTTCCGTGGCGTGCGCAAGGCCTTGAAAGCCAACGGCTGCAAACGGGCAATTCTGGTCGGCCACAACAGCAGCTTCGACCTGGGCTTCCTCAACGCCGCCGTCGCGCGGCTGGACATGAAGCGCAACCCGTTCCACCCGTTCTCCAGCTTCGACACCGCGACCCTCGCCGGTCTGGCATACGGCCAAACCGTGCTGGCGAAAGCCTGTCAGGCAGCCGACATCGACTTCGACGGCCGTGAAGCGCACTCCGCGCGTTACGACACCGAGAAGACGGCCGAGCTGTTCTGCGGCATCGTCAACCGCTGGAAACAGATGGGCGGCTGGGAAGACTTCGACGACTGATCCTCGTCGGGTTTCTTCCGAGCATGAAAAAACCGGCCACGTGGGCCGGTTTTTTTGTACCTCGACGTTGCGCCTTACAGGGCAGCAGCGTTCTCGGTCAGGTAAGCCGCAACGCCTTCTGGCGAAGCGTTCATGCCTTTGTCGCCTTTTTTCCAGTTGGCAGGGCAGACTTCGCCGTGCTCTTCGTGGAATTGCAGCGCGTCGACCAGACGGATCAGCTCTTCCATGTTACGGCCCAGCGGCAGGTCGTTGACGATCTGCGAGCGGACAACGCCCTTGTCGTCGATCAGGAACGCGCCACGGAAAGCCACGCCGCCTTCGGATTCAACGTCGTAGGCCTTGGCGATTTCGTGCTTCATGTCGGCAGCCATGGTGTATTTCACCTGACCGATGCCGCCATTGTTGACCGGGGTGTTGCGCCAGGCGTTGTGGGTGAAGTGCGAGTCGATCGACACAGCGACCACTTCTACGTTGCGCGCCTTGAAGTCAGCCATGCGGTTGTCCAGAGCGATCAGCTCGGACGGGCAGACGAAGGTGAAGTCCAGCGGGTAGAAGAACACCAGGCCGTATTTGCCTTTGATGGCCGAGGACAGGGTGAAGCTGTCAACGATCTCGCCATTGCCGAGTACGGCCGGGACGGTGAAGTCAGGGGCTTGTTTGCCTACGAGTACGCTCATTGATATCTCCTGGTGTAGAAACTTGAAGTTCAGGGTCCGCGCCAGCCTGCCACCCTCAGGCGACAGCCCTGTGACACGAACCCTCTTCGCAAGGGCCGACCATCATACACTGCGTTTTTCGACTGTCCTTAAAGGTTTTTCGCGAAATCCGGGCTGGCACTCAGCCATGCACCACCGTTCGTCAGTCACAGGCATTGGCGATAAAAACCACCGGGAAAGCACTTTGACAATCATTCTCGTTAACATTAAGATCCATCGCAATTGAGTCACAACCAGCGACGGTTCTCACTTATGTATGTTTGCCTCTGCACTGGCGTCACCGACGGACAGATCCGCGAAGCGATCTATGAAGGTTGCTGCAGCTACAAAGAAGTTCGTCAGGCCACCGGCGTAGCCAGCCAATGCGGCAAATGTGCGTGCCTGGCGAAGGAAGTGGTTCGCGAAACCCTGACCAAGCTGCAAACCGCCCAGGCCGCGATCCCCTACCCGGCAGAATTTACCGCCGCGTAATTATCCCGAATTCGAAGAACCGGACTTAGGTCCGGTTTTTTTATGCCTGAAAATCAATTGCTTAGCGCCTAGACGCGGAACACAAACATTCTTATTCAGATTAATTTTCATTTATTATTCAATAACTTAGGTTTGACACTTATAAATACCAAGCTCAAACTCCGCCTTATATACCGCTACTTAGGGCAGGACTCCCATCATGAAAGGCGACGTAACAGTCATCCAGCATCTCAACAAGATCCTTGCCAATGAGCTGGTCGCGATCAATCAGTACTTCTTGCATGCGCGCATGTATGAAGATTGGGGCCTGAACAAGCTCGGCAAACACGAGTACCACGAATCCATCGACGAGATGAAGCACGCGGACAAGCTGATCAAGCGCATCCTGTTCCTCGAAGGCCTGCCGAACGTGCAGGATCTGGGCAAGTTGCACATCGGCGAGCACACCAAGGAAATGCTGGAGTGCGACCTGCGCATCGAGAAGACTGGCCATGCCGACCTGAAGGTCGCCATCGCCCACTGCGAATCCGTCGGTGACTTCGGCAGCCGTGAACTGCTCGAGGACATCCTGGAATCCGAAGAAGAACATATCGACTGGCTGGAAACCCAACTGGGCCTGATCGACAAGGTCGGTCTTGAGAACTATCTGCAATCGCAGATGGGTGAAGACGAGTAATCAGTCAGCGCCAAACTCGAGACACTAAAAAGCCCCGCTCTCTTTCCAGAGGCGGGGCTTTTTATCGCCCGGATTTCAGACTCGCTGAAATCCGGGCAGAAACCAATCAGGCTTCGGACTTGGCCGCAGCAGCCTTGGCGGATGCTTCCTTGATCAGGGTCTGCAGCTCACCATTGGCGAACATTTCAGCCATGATGTCGCTGCCGCCCACCAGTTCACCGCCGACCCACAGTTGCGGGAAAGTCGGCCAGTTGGCGTACTTCGGCAGGTTGGCGCGGATTTCCGGGTTCTGCAGGATGTCGACGTAGGCGAACTTCTCGCCACAGCCCATTACAGCCTGCGCAGCTTTCGCGGAGAAGCCACACTGCGGGGCATTCGGCGAGCCTTTCATGTAAAGCAGAATGGTGTTGTTGGCAATCTGCTCTTTAATCGTTTCGATGATATCCATGGAGCACCTCGGCTGAACTTTCCGACTCATGGGTCGGCACGGTGGCGCATTGTAACGGAATCCCGAGCGCGCTGCTCGGTCTCCCCGACAGACATGCTCAAGCCGCTGCCACCGTCACCGGCACGCCATTGAGCGCTGCGTTGCCCGACAGCTCGTCGAGCTGACACTCATCGGTCAGGTCATTGGCGCTGGAGCCCGGCTGACCGCTGGCAATCGCCATCTGTACACCCGGCCGGGCATGGCCCCATCCATGCGGCAGGCTGACCACGCCCTTCATCATGTCGGCACTGCCCAGCACTTCGACTTCGATCTGGCCGACCCGTGAACTCACGCGCACGAGCTGACCGTCACTTAGCCCGCGACTGGCGAGATCGTCCGGGTTCATCAGCAGCTGATGACGCGGCTTGCCCTTCACCAGTCGATGATAATTGTGCATCCACGAATTGTTGCTGCGCACATGACGGCGGCCGATCATCAACAGCTCATCGGCGGCGGGTGCCTGCAACGCGGCGAAGCGCGCCAAGTCGGCGAGGATTTCCGGCGGTGCCGCCTGAATCCGTTGATTGGCAGTCTTCAACCGCGCAGTCAGGTTGGGTTTGAGCGCTCCCAGGTCGACACCGTGCGGATGATCGAACAGCGTCGCAAGCGACAATTTTTGCTCGGATGCATCGCCATACAAGCCCATGCGTAACCCCATGTCGATCATCTTCGCCGGCGGCATCGTCGGTTTCAGCTCCTTGCCGGTCTTCGCGGCAAAGGCCTTGGCCAGGCCGACGAAGATCTCCCAGTCGTGCAGCGCACCTTCGGGTTTGGCGAGGATCGCCCGGTTGAACCGGGTGACGTTGCGCACCGCGAACAGGTTGAAAGTGGTGTCGTAGTGATCGTTCTCCAGCGCCGAGGTGGACGGCAGGATCAGGTCGGCATAGCGCGTGGTTTCGTTGATGTACAGATCGACGCTGACCATGAACTCCAGCCCGTCCAGCGCCTGCTCCAGTTGCCGGCCGTTGGGCGTCGACAGGACCGGATTGCCGGCCACGGTGATCAGCGCGCGGATCTGCCCCTCGCCTTCGGTGAGCATTTCTTCGGCCAGTGCCGAGACTGGCAGCTCGCCGCCATATTCAGGCCGCCCGGACACGCGGCTCTGCCATTTATTGAAGTGCCCGC
The DNA here is from genome assembly GCF_026341415.1 of Pseudomonas sp. MCal1. Lineage (NCBI taxonomy): Bacteria > Pseudomonadati > Pseudomonadota > Gammaproteobacteria > Pseudomonadales > Pseudomonadaceae > Pseudomonas > Pseudomonas sp. MCal1. The sequence continues at coordinate 283,616 of NZ_JAKUMP010000006.1, read as the reverse complement.
CCGAGGTCGAGGCCACCAGATCCACCGCCGGCTCCGTGCACAGTGCACCGCCAACGCGGTCGAGATTGCCGGTGACCAGATTGATCAACTGCACGACCCAATGGCACAGCGTGCCGAAGGCCTGAGTGGAAACACCCATCCGGCCGTAGCAAACGGCGCTTGGCGCAGCGGCGAAGTCCCGGGCCAATTGGCGGATCTGTTCGGCGGGCACCGCGCACAACGGGCTCATGGCTTCGGCGGTGAAACCCGCCACCGCCGCGCGAAGCTCATCCAGACCGTCCACCGGCAAATGACTTTCAGACGTCAGGCCTTCACTGAACAGCGTATTGAGCACACCAAACAACAACGCCGCATCGCCCCCCGGACGCACGAACAAATGCTGATCGGCCATCGCCGCCGTCTCGCTGCGTCGTGGATCGACCACTACCACTTTGCCGCCCCTGGCCTGAATCGCCTTCAGACGCTTCTCGACATCCGGCACGGTCATGATGCTGCCGTTGGACGCCAACGGGTTGCCGCCCAGGATCAGCATGAAGTCCGTGTGATCGATATCCGGGATCGGCAACAGCAAGCCGTGGCCATACATCAGGTAGCTGGTCAGGTGATGGGGCAGTTGATCGACCGACGTCGCCGAATAGCGGTTGCGGGTTTTCAACAGGCCGAGGAAGTAATTGCTGTGGGTCATCAACCCATAGTTGTGGACGCTGGGGTTGCCCTGATACACGGCGACTGCGTTCTGCCCATGACGCTCCTGAATCGCCGAGAGTTTTTCGGCGACCAGCTCGAATGCTTCGTCCCACGCGATGGGCAGCCATTCGCTGCCGACCCGGCGCATGGGCTGACGCAGGCGATCCGGATCATTCTGGATATCTTGCAGCGCGACGGCCTTGGGGCAGATGTGCCCGCGACTGAACGTGTCCTGGGCATCGCCCTTGATCGAGGTGATCTGCACCTGGCCGTCGGTTTCGGTGGTCTCGATGGTCAAGCCGCAGATGGCTTCGCACAAGTGGCAGGCACGGTGATGGAGAGTCTTGGTCATGGCCAGTCTCTGTCTTGTTCTGGGCAGGCAATCACGCCCGCGGGAACAAAACTATGGCCCGCGACCCGGTGCAGCGCCAGCGACGTTTGTCTTGTGAATCGGCGGCCATCAGGGCCGCCGATGGACACGTCAGTTCGCCGGAAGCTGAGGCGGCGCGGCCAGCTGGATTTCCTGGATGGTCTCGATCTGCTCGTGGGCGACGTGGACGCCGGTGAGCTCGCCGATCAGTCGCCAATGCTCGTCGAGCCCGGCGCTGATGGTCGCCATGCGGTCGATCATCTGTCGGCTGGCGGCCTTGACCACGTCGTCATCGCTGCGCAGCAGTTCGAAGGACATCGAGGTCATCGACGCGGTGAGGTGGGTCAATGAGCGTGCCGTGTGGCCCAGCAGTTCCATTAACAGTTTTTCTTTCGATTCCATGCGGAGGCTTCCTGCGTCGCTCGTGATTTATTTATAACCCAGCACTTTGCTTTAGCAAATGTTTCAACCTGCGCATCCGACCAAGCGAAACCGCCGGCTCACCGGTCGCAAACCGACCAGAGCTGTGCCATCCCCGCCGCGCCTGATTGCCAAGCCCGGTGGGGCCAGTGTACAAATGCCTCGTTGCCCTCTCGAAAACTGACCGGAAATCACAGTGTTCGCACTGTTTGCACCCCGGCGCATTTCTGCAAAAACCGTAGCCTATTGGAAAAACGCGACATTTAGTGTCAATATCGCGCCTTCCCCTATTTCGTCGCCCCGTGCGGCTTACGCCGCAGGTCTCGCCCGTTGTTCCGATAAACAAGGCTTTGAGCATCTGCGGTTTGTAGCAAAAAGGTAGTCAATGATGAGCGCAAGGCACTTTCTCTCCCTGATGGATTGCACGCCCGAAGAGCTGGTCAGCGTGATCCGTCGAGGCGTTGAGCTCAAGGACCTGCGTAACCGCGGCGTACTGTTCGAGCCTCTGAAAAACCGCGTCCTGGGGATGATCTTCGAGAAATCCTCGACCCGCACCCGGATCTCTTTCGAGGCCGGCATGATCCAGCTCGGCGGCCAGGCGATCTTTCTGTCGCCGCGCGACACCCAGCTGGGCCGTGGCGAGCCGATCGGCGATTGCGCCATCGTCATGTCGAGCATGCTCGACGCGGTGATGATCCGGACCTTTGCCCACAGCACCCTGACCGAATTCGCTGCCAACTCCCGCGTGCCGGTGATCAACGGCCTGTCCGATGACCTGCACCCGTGCCAGTTGCTGGCCGACATGCAAACCTTTCTCGAGCACCGCGGCTCGATCCAGGGCAAGACCGTGGCCTGGATCGGCGACGGCAACAACATGTGCAACAGCTATATAGAAGCGGCCATCCAGTTCGACTTCCAGTTGCGCGTGGCCTGCCCGGAAGGCTACGAGCCGAATCCTGAATTCGTGGCCAAGGCCGGTGACCGCGTGACCATCGTCCGCGACCCGCAAGAGGCCGTGCGCGGCGCGCATCTGGTGAGTACCGACGTCTGGACCTCCATGGGTCAGGAAGATGAAACCGCCCAGCGCCTCAAACTGTTCGCGCCATACCAGGTCACCCGTGCCCTGCTCGACCTGGCGGCCGAGGACGTGTTATTCCTGCACTGCCTTCCCGCTCACCGCGGTGAAGAAATCAGTCTCGACCTGCTTGATGACCCGCGCTCCGTCGCCTGGGATCAGGCAGAAAACCGTCTCCACGCACAGAAGGCCCTGCTCGAGTTCCTCGTCGAACCGGCATATCACCACGCATGAGTCATGAATTACTGCTGAACCTGCGCAACCTCGCTTGCGGCTATCAAGATCAACGTGTGGTGCAGAACCTCAATCTGCACCTCAACGCCGGCGACATCGGCTGCCTGCTCGGCTCGTCCGGTTGCGGCAAGACCACCACCCTGCGCGCGATTGCCGGTTTCGAACCGGTGCACGAAGGGGAAATCTCTCTCGGCGGTGAAGTGATCTCCAGCGCCGGTTTCACCCTCGCCCCGGAAAAACGCCGGATCGGCATGGTGTTCCAGGACTACGCGCTGTTCCCGCACCTGAGTGTCGCGGACAACATCGCCTTCGGCATCCGCAAGCACCCGAACAAGGAGCGTGTCACCGAAGAGCTGCTGGAACTGGTCAATCTGAAGAACCTCGGCAAACGCTTCCCTCACGAGTTGTCCGGCGGCCAGCAACAACGTGTCGCCCTCGCCCGCGCTTTGGCGCCGGAGCCACAACTGCTGTTGCTCGACGAGCCATTCTCCAACCTCGATGGCGAGTTGCGTCGCAAGCTGAGCCATGAAGTGCGCGACATCCTCAAGGCCCGTGGCACCAGCGCGATTCTGGTGACGCACGACCAGGAAGAAGCCTTCGCCGTCAGCGATCACGTCGGCGTGTTCAAGGAAGGCCGGCTGGAGCAGTGGGACACGCCCTACAACCTCTATCACGAACCGGCGACGCCGTTTGTGGCCAGCTTCATCGGTCAGGGCTACTTCATTCGCGGCCAGCTCGGCAGCCCGGAATCGGTGCAGACCGAACTCGGCGAACTGCGCGGCAATCGCGCCTACACCTGGCCGGTCGGTGGGGCGGTGGATGTGCTGCTGCGTCCGGATGACATCGTTTACGCGCCGGACAGTGGCTTGAAAGCGCGGATCGTCGGCAAGACGTTCCTCGGCGCTTCGACGCTGTACCGCCTGCAACTGCCGACCGGCGCACAGCTGGAGTCGATCTTCCCGAGCCATGCCGACCATCAGGTTGGTGCGGATGTCGGGATTCGGGTGGCGGCGGAACATCTGGTGCTGTTCCAGGCGTCGGGCAGCACGGCCGCTCAAATTCCGGCGACAGAGAACGGCGTCCGCCGTTACAGCGCCGCACGCTGATCTGCACGCAAACAATGAGGGAGCCTGATGGCTCCCTGGTTTTTTGGCTTCAGCCCAGCATCAATGTGCCGCTGGCCACCAGCGTCGCATTCCCGCCGATCTTCACTCGCTCGCCTTCCAGCCGACAAAACAATTCGCCGCCCCGCGCCGAACGCTGGCACGCGGTCAGGCTGGATTTGCCCAGACGTTTCGACCAGTAGGGGATCAGACTGCAATGGGTCGAACCGGTCACCGGGTCTTCATTGATGCCGATGGCCGGGGCGAAATAGCGTGAGACGAAGTCATGCTGATTGCCCGGGGCGGTGACGATGGCGCCCAACCACGGCAATTTGGCGAGGGCGACCATGTCCGGCTGGCAATCAAGCACCGCCTGCTCGGACTCCAACACCACAAACAGCTCGTTGGAACTCAGAACATCCACTGCCTGGACATTCAGCGCCCGCTCGATCTCCACGGTGACGCCTTTCTCCACCGCTTCGATGGCCGGAAAATCCAGCCATAGCGTGCCGCCTTCGCGACTGACGCTCAATGGCCCTGACTTGCAGGTGAAGTCCAGACGCTCGGCCGTTTCCTTATAAATCTCGAACAGCACATAGGCGCTGGCCAGGGTCGCATGACCACACAACGGCACCTCGGTGGTCGGTGTGAACCAGCGGATATGCCACGCCTGTGCTTCGCGCACCATAAACGCGGTCTCCGCCAGATTGTGCTCGGCGGCGATCTTTTGCATCAGTTCGTCCGCGAGCCACGCGTCGAGCCGATAGACCATTGCCGGATTGCCGCTGAACGGCCGGTCACTGAACGCATCGACCTGATGAAACTCGAGCTGCATAACCTTCTCCCTGTGTCAGTCGAACGAGCATGCAGCGCCGGCCGGATCAGCGCCAGTGACAGTGCCGGCCAATTTTCTTCATACAGACGTCAAGGGCGACCGATGTCGGCAAATTTCGCCTGGGTGTGTTCTGCCAATACTGCCGGCGCCAGCTCTACTTCCAGCCCGCGCCGACCGGCGCTGACGTAGATGGTCGCAAAAGGCTGGGCCGAGTTATCGATGAAAGTACGCAGGCGTTTTTTCTGCCCCAGCGGACTGATGCCGCCCAACAAGTAACCGGTGGAACGTTGCGCGGCAGCCGGGTCGGCCATCTCGACTTTTTTCACTCCGGCGGCGTGGGCAAGCCCCTTGAGGTCGAGACTTCCGACGACCGGTACCACGGCCACCAGCAACTCACCCTTCTCACTGGCCGCCAGCAGCGTCTTGAACACCTGCGCCGGATCGAGCCCCAGCTTTTCCGCGGCCTCCAGGCCATACGACGCGGCCTTCGGGTCATGTTCGTAACTGTGCACGCGATGTTCGGCACGAACTTTTTTCAACAAGTCCAACGCAGGGGTCATGGCAGCTCCGGGCTCGGCAGTGGCAAAAAATCCTGCGGCGAATTCTAGGCCATCGTTGTGCAAAAGGCTCTAACACGCGCCACGTTTCCCGGAGTTTGCAGGCTGATAACAGCCGCGCAGACCGGGTGACCTGCAGGATCATTCACATGACTGATAGTTTATTTGTGACTGATGGTTCACTTTCGACCTTTGACAGGTTTGTTTCTTGTCTATATTTTTTCGAATCTGAATAATGAAAGAATTATCGTCATCGCAGCACCCAGCAGTAAACCGGGAACAGGATGGGGATCCTGCCTCGGCGAAAATCGCGCCTTGCCCTTTCGGCAACGCGCCAGACAACAACAAAAACCGAGGTTTTCAATGACAACTGCGTTACAGCAACCTTCGCTCTCGAGCCAGTGTCTGGCCGAGTTTCTGGGCACTGCACTCCTGATCTTTTTCGGTACGGGTTGTGTCGCCGCGCTCAAGGTCGCAGGCGCCAGCTTCGGTCTGTGGGAAATCAGCATCATCTGGGGCGTCGGCGTCAGCATGGCGATCTACCTCACCGCCGGCGTTTCCGGCGCGCACCTGAACCCTGCCGTCAGTATTGCCCTGAGCATTTTTGCCGACTTCGAAAAGCGCAAACTGCCGTTCTACATTCTGGCCCAGGTCGCCGGCGCCTTTTGCGGTGCGCTGCTGGTTTATACGCTGTACAGCAACCTGTTCTTCGATTTCGAACAAACTCACCATATGGTTCGCGGCACTGAAGCCAGCCTCGAACTGGCGTCGGTGTTCTCCACCTTCCCGAACCCGGCGCTGTCGACTGCCCAGGCGTTTCTGGTCGAGGTGATCATCACCGCGATCCTGATGGGCGTGATCATGTCCCTGACCGACGACAACAACGGCCTGCCGAAAGGCCCGCTGGCGCCGCTGCTGATCGGTCTGCTGATTGCCGTGATCGGCAGCTCGATGGGCCCGCTGACCGGTTTCGCGATGAATCCGGCCCGGGACTTCGGTCCTAAACTGATGACTTTCTTCGCCGGCTGGGGTGAAATTTCCTTCACTGGCGCACGTGAAATCCCGTACTTCCTGATTCCGATTTTTGCACCGATTGTCGGTGCCTGCCTCGGCGCTGCCGGGTATCGCGGGCTGATTGCCCGTCACCTGACCGGCGCCACACCTGCTACAAAGGATGCAGAACCGGCCATTGACGGCAAACCAAGAACTTCTTGAAACAGTCGGCGCGGGCTCCTGCCCTTATAGAGCCCGCGCCACGGCCCACTCTCCCTTATTTCGTCCAAGGCAATCGACATGACCGACATTCAGAACAAGAACTACATCATTGCCCTCGATCAGGGTACGACCAGCTCCCGCGCGATCATTTTCGACCGCGACGCGAACGTGGTCTGCACCGCACAACGCGAATTCGCCCAGCATTACCCGCAAGCCGGCTGGGTCGAACACGACCCGATGGAAATCTTCGCCACCCAGAGCGCGGTGATGGTCGAAGCCCTGGCCCAGGCCGGTCTGCACCATGACCAGGTCGCCGCCATCGGCATCACCAACCAGCGTGAAACCACCGTGGTCTGGGACAAGACCACCGGCCGCCCGGTGTACAACGCGATCGTCTGGCAATGCCGCCGTAGCACCGAGATCTGCCAGCAGCTCAAGCGCGACGGTCATGAAGATTACATCCGCGATACCACTGGCCTGGTCACCGACCCGTACTTCTCCGGCACCAAGCTGAAGTGGATCCTCGACAACGTCGAAGGCAGCCGCGAGCGCGCGCGCAACGGCGAATTGCTGTTCGGCACTGTCGACAGCTGGCTGATCTGGAAATTTACCGGCGGCAAGGTCCACGTCACCGACTACACCAACGCCTCGCGCACCATGCTCTTCAACATCCACACGCTGGAGTGGGACGCGAAGATGCTGGAAATCCTCGACATCCCGCGCGAGATGCTGCCGGAAGTCAAAGCGTCGTCGGAAATCTACGGCCGCACCAAAAGCGGCATCGCCATCGGCGGTATCGCCGGCGACCAGCAGGCTGCGCTGTTCGGCCAGATGTGCGTCGAGCCGGGCCAGGCGAAAAACACCTACGGCACCGGTTGCTTCCTGCTGATGAACACCGGCGACAAAGCCGTGAAATCCCGGCACGGCATGCTCACCACCATCGCTTGCGGCCCGCGCGGCGAAGTGGCTTACGCCCTGGAAGGCGCGGTGTTCAACGGCGGTTCGACCGTACAGTGGCTGCGCGATGAACTGAAAATCGTCAACGACGCCCTCGACACCGAATACTTCGCCAATAAAGTGAAGGACAGCAACGGCGTCTATCTGGTGCCGGCCTTCACCGGCCTCGGCGCTCCCTACTGGGACCCGTATGCCCGTGGCGCCCTGTTCGGCCTGACCCGTGGCGTACGTGTGGATCACATCATCCGCGCCGCACTGGAGTCGATCGCCTACCAGACCCGCGACGTTCTCGACGCCATGCAACAGGACTCCGGCGAACGCCTCAAGGCCCTGCGCGTGGATGGCGGTGCAGTGGCGAACAACTTCCTCATGCAGTTCCAGGCCGACATCCTCGGCACTCAGGTCGAGCGTCCGAAAATGCGCGAAACCACGGCGCTGGGCGCAGCTTATCTGGCCGGTCTGGCGTGCGGTTTCTGGGGCAGCCTGGAAGAACTGCGCGGCAAGGCAGTGATCGAGCGCGAGTTCGAACCAAGCCTGGACGAAGCGGCAAAAGAGAAGCTCTACAAAGGCTGGAAAAAAGCCGTCAGCCGCACCCGCGACTGGGAACGTGAGGACGCTGAATAAGCCAGTCTGAGGACTGGTAACGGCATGTAACTGGTCGGGAGCGGATTCCTGCGGCATCATGGGCAAATTTTGCACGGCAGCCCAAAGGAAGCCCCATGAATCTGCCTCCCCGTCAGCAGCAAATCCTCGAACTGGTCCGCGAGCGCGGCTATGTGAGCATCGAGGAAATGGCCACGCTGTTCGTTGTTACCCCGCAAACCATCCGCCGCGATATCAATCAACTGGCGGAAGCCAATCTGCTGCGCCGCTACCATGGCGGCGCCGCCTATGATTCCAGCGTCGAAAACACCGCCTATGCGATGCGCGCCGATCAGATGCGCGATGAAAAGCAACGCATCGGTGAAGCCATCGCCGCGCAGATTCCCGATCACGCCTCGCTGTTCATCAATATCGGCACGACGACCGAATCGATTGCCCGCGCCCTGCTCAATCACAGCCACCTGAAGATCATCACCAACAACCTGCACGTCGCTTCGATGCTCAGCGCCAAGGATGATTTCGATGTGCTGCTGACTGGCGGCAATGTCCGTCGCGATGGCGGCGTGGTCGGTCAGGCGAGTGTGGATTTCATCAATCAGTTCAAGGTCGACTTCGCGCTGGTGGGCATCAGCGGTATCGATGAGGACGGCAGCCTGCTCGACTTCGATTACCAGGAAGTGCGGGTGTCCCAGGCGATCATCGCCAATGCCCGACAGGTGATCCTGGCAGCGGACTCCAGCAAGTTCGGCCGTAACGCTATGATCCGCCTCGGCCCGATCAGCCTGATCGATTGCCTGGTCACCGATCAGCAACCGGTGCCGGCCCTGGCGCAACTGCTGAGTCAGCACAAGATTCGTCTGGAAGTCGTTTAACCCCCCTTTGTTTCTCGTTCCCACGCTCTGCGTGGGAATGCAGCCCGGGACGCTCCGCGTCCCATTCAGAAGATGACGCAGAGCGTCAATGCATGCATTCCCACGCGGACGGTTCGACGCCTCGACATGGGAACGATCACTCCTGCTCCGGCGCCTTACGCGCATCTAATGTTCGAAAATTTTCTTTTAACCGTCCTTCGATGAGTTTTTTCAATCGAAGTCGACTGGCTGCGCGCGTCTTTATGGGCTACCATTTTCGCAAATGAACATTTATGTTCGATTTCCAAGACAGAAAATCAAAAGAGCCCGAGGCCAGCCGATGTCCACCTCTACCTTGCGTACGCCCCCCATCTCCGAGATCTACGACCTCGCCGTCATCGGCGGCGGGATCAATGGCGTGGGGATCGCAGCGGATGCCGCCGGTCGCGGTCTTTCGGTGTTCCTTTGCGAAAAGGACGATCTGGCCAGCCACACCTCGTCGGCCAGCAGCAAGCTGATCCACGGTGGACTGCGCTATCTCGAACATTATGAATTCCGTCTGGTGCGCGAAGCCCTGGCCGAACGCGAAGTGCTGCTGGCCAAGGCCCCGCACATCGTCAAGCCAATGCGTTTCGTCCTGCCGCACCGCCCGCATCTGCGTCCGGCGTGGATGATCCGTGCAGGTCTGTTCCTGTATGACCACCTCGGCAAGCGCGAAAAACTCGCAGGCTCCAAAAGCCTGAAGTTCGGTGCCGACAGCGCGCTGAAAAGCGAAATCAGCAAAGGCTTCGAATACTCCGACTGCTGGGTCGACGACGCCCGCCTCGTGGTTCTGAACGCCATGGCCGCCCGTGAAAAAGGTGCGCACATTCACACCCAGACCCGTTGCGTCAGCGCTCGTCGCGCCAAGGGCCTGTGGCACCTGAACCTGGAACGCGCCGACGGCAGCCTGTTTTCGATCACTGCCAGAGCGCTGGTGAACGCCGCCGGTCCATGGGTCGCCAAGTTCATCCGTGACGACCTGAAGATGGAATCGCCGTACGGCATTCGTCTGATCCAGGGCAGCCACATCATCGTGCCGAAGCTGTACGAAGGCGATCACGCGCACATCCTGCAAAACGAAGATCAGCGCATCGTTTTCACCATTCCGTACCTGAACAACCTGACCCTGATCGGCACCACCGACCGCGAGTACACCGGGGATCCGGCAAAAGTGGCAATCACCGACGGCGAAACCGATTACCTGCTCAAAGTGGTCAACGCCCACTTCAAGAAGCAGATCAGCCGTGACGACATCCTGCACACCTACTCGGGCGTGCGTCCGTTGTGCAACGACGAATCCGACAACCCGTCCGCCGTGACCCGCGACTACACCCTCGCGCTGTCCGGCAGCACCGAAGAAGCGCCGCTGCTGTCGGTGTTTGGCGGCAAGCTGACCACCTATCGCAAACTCGCCGAGTCGGCGATGGCGCAGTTGATGCCGTACTTCACCCAGATGCGCCCGAGCTGGACGGCCACCGCCACCCTGCCGGGTGGTGAAGACATGACCACGCCACAGGCCCTGAGCGCGCTGATCCGCGACAGGTTCGACTGGGTTCCGACCGAAATCGCCCGCCGCTGGGCCACCACTTACGGCAGCCGTACCTGGCGCATGCTCGAAGGCGTGGACAGCCTGACCGACATGGGCGAACACATCGGCGGCGGTCTCTACACCCGTGAAGTCGATTACCTGTGCGCCGAAGAGTGGGCCACCACCGCTCACGACATCCTGTGGCGCCGCAGCAAGCTGGGCCTGTTCACCACCCCGGCCGAACAGGAAAAACTGGCGGCCTACCTGAACCAGGTCGAGCAGAACCGCAACAAGATCGAAGCAGCCTGATCTTCAAGCCGCTCAAACGAAAGCCCCTGAATCGCGAGATTCAGGGGCTTTCGCGTTACTGCGCCAGATGCAGCAGGAGGAAATCGATGAACGCCCGGGATTTGTGCGGCAGATGCGCGGTGTTGGGGAAGACGACGTTGATCGACTGCGATGGCAACGCATAGGCCGGCAACAGGCGAATCAGTCGTCCGCTGGCGATATCATCCTCGACCACCCAGCCCGGCAGCACCGAGACACCGAGCGACGACAAGGTCATCGAACGAATCGCCGTCGAGGAATTGGATTCGAAATGGCTGATGCCATTGACCTCCACCGCCCGCCCCTGATCATCGCGCAAAACCCATTGCGTAGGCGCCTGCAGATTGCTGTTGGCAATCCATGGCACACCGTTCAGATCCTGCGGCAATGCCACCGGATGACGTTCGAGAAATGCCGGAGTCGCCACCAGCACGATCTGATAATCCGCCAGCTTGCGACTCTTGAAGGCCGAATCCGCCAGATTGCCAAGACGCACTACCAGATCCAGTTTTTCCGCCACCAGATCATTCAACGACGAGTTGAAGTTGTAGCTCAGGCGGATTTCCGGATAACGCTCGTTGAACAATGGAATCAACGGAAGAATGAACTTCTCGCCGTACTCGCTGGTTGAACTAATTCGTAACTTTCCGGAAACCCGGTTATTACCCTTGAGCACATTATCAAAGGCATTATCGATATCCGCGACAATGCCCTTGAACTCCTCATAGAAGTCCTGACCTATTTCAGTCAGCGATATGTTTCGGGTATTGCGGATCAGCAGTGTCGCCGAAAGAACTTCTTCCAGCGCCTTGACATGCAGGCTGGCCATGGCTTTGCTGATACTCAGATAGTTCGCGGCCTTGGTGTAAGAGCCAAAGTCGACCACGGCGAGAAATGTCTGAACCCGATTCAGATGAGCATGCATGGCGGTAGCGTTCACTGTTTAATTCCTTCAAACATTGTTTCAAGGATAGTCGTATCGACACTCCAAGTCCATCGCCCCTATGCTTTGCGACAAAGAGGAAATAACAATGAACTATCGCTACAAGATCGCGCTGATCTTTCTGATCGGCTTTTTTATTGACTGCATAAACATATTCATGTCTGCCGTGGCATTGCCAAGTATCTCGGCAACATTGCAAGTAAGCAGTTCTTCGGTGGCCTGGGTGGCCAATGCCTACATTCTCGGTCTGACGCTGATCATTCCTGTCAGCACCTGGCTGGCCGGGCGCTTCGGCAGCCGCGAGATTCTCACCGCCTCGATGCTGGTGTTTACCGGGTCCGTGTGGATGTGCGGCCTGGCCGACAGCTTCCATGAGCTGGTGATCTGGCGATTCGTCCAGGGCATCGGCGGCGGTTTGCTGATTCCGGTGGGCCAGGCGTTGACCTTCAACCTGTTCCAGGGTGAGCAACGGGCGAAAATCTCCACGCTGGTGATGGCCGTGGCCCTGATCGCCCCGGCGATTTCGCCGACCGTCGGTGGCATCATCGTCGACAACAGTTCGTGGCGCTGGGTGTTTTACAGCAACATTCCGTTTTCGCTGATTGCCGCAGGACTATCGTGGTTCTGGATCCGCGAAGCACGCCCCACCAGCCTGCCACGCCCGGACGTCCTCGGTCTGCTATTGGTCAGCGCCGCCCTGGGCAGCCTGCTGATGGGCATGTCGCTGTACGGCGGCGACTATCCTGCCATCGAAGCCATCGCCTGTGTCGCGGCAGGCCTGATGTTCGTGGCGCTGTACCTGCTGCACTACCGTCGCAAAAGCGACGCGATCATTGACCTGAGTCTGCTCAAGAGCAAAAAACTCAGCACCTCGATCTTCATCTATTACGCGATTCCCGGCGTGTTCACCGGGGTCAACCTGATGAGCATCTTCTTTCTACAGAACACCCTGCACTTCAGCGCACGCCTGACCGGCATGTTCATGATCCTCTACGCCATCGGCGCATTCATCGCGATGCTGATCTGCGGCCGGGTCTACAACAGAATCGGCGCCCGACGCCTGTTCACCCTCGGCATGCTGCTGCACAGCGCCGGCATCGCCACCCTGATGCTGGTGGATGCACCGACCGATATCGGGGTGATCGTGATCGCCTACAGCCTGATGGGCATCGGCGGCGGAATCGGCGCCAACACCGCGCAAACCACCTCGCTAATGGACTTCAAGGGCGGCGAGACCCACAAGGCCAGCGTGATCTGGAACATCAACCGACAGATGTCGTTCAGCGTCGGCGCGGCCCTATTTCTGATGATCTACAACCTGCTGCTCAAACAATTCGACTCGACCCCGGCCTATCACGCCACGTTCGCGATTGCCGCGCTGGTCGGACTGTTCCCGCTGTTTCAAATGAGTCAACTGAACCCTCCAAAGGAATGCCATGAACAACAACCCGGTTGAACAAGCACGCCACAGCATCCACCACGTGCATGAGCTGATTCATCGTGTTTTCACCAATGCCGACGGTGCCGGCGAATCCGCCATCGCGCCGCTGATGGATGTCTTCAGCGAAGACTTCAGCATGGTCACCACCTCGGCCGCCGTCGTCGGCCGAGCGCAGGTCGAGCAACTGTTCAAAGGTGCGGTCGGTGCCCGACCCGGCCTTGAGATCGACATCAGCGACCTGCACACGATCTGGCACGAAGGCCCGACCGTCGCCCTGCGCTACAAGGAAACCCATCGCCAGAACCAGCGCGAGAGCTCGCGCATTTCCGTCGCGATCCTGCGCGTGCATCAGCACAGCACCCGCTGGCTGTACCTGCACGAAACGCCGCTGCCCCAGGAAAACCCGGCATGAATTACACCGTTACCCATTGCCGGATGCTGTCGGCATCGATCAAGGAAATCACCGTCAGCGGCGCACCCGCCGCCACGGAGTCGGCCCACGCCGGGGCGCACTTCAAATGGCTGATAGCGCCTTCGGGCGAATGGCGCCATTACTCAACCGTAGAGCTGGGCGACAGCGCCGAAGGCCAATTCACCTTCGCCATCCGTCTCAGTGACGAATCCGCCAGCAGCCACTACCTGCGCTCATTGGTGGCCGGTGATCGGGTGCAGCTCGAAGGCCCGTTCAACACCTTCAACTACCCGCTCGACACCCGGACCGGCCGCGACATCGCCATCGCAGGCGGCATCGGCATCACTCCGTTGACCGGCATCCTGCGCCATCTGACAGCGCTGAAGCGTTCGGCACACCTGCATTACTTTGCCCGCAGCGCTGACGATGCGGCCTATGCCGAAGAGCTGCGCGCACTGCTGCAGGAACGGATGAGCCTGCACCTGTCCGGTCAACGCCCGGCGATTCATCAGGTGCTCGCCGACCTTAGCCCCGCAGACCGGCTCTACGTCTGCGGCCCGACAGCGATGCTCAACGACATCCTGAGCCATGCCAAATCCGCCGGACTGGCCCGTGATCGCATCCATCTGGAGGTGTTCAACGTCGCCAGGGACGAAGGTGCCCAGGGCTTCACGGTCGAGGCGGCGGATTCCGGCGTGAACATCGAGGTCGGCCCCGACCAGAGCTTGCTCGAAGCCCTGGAAGCCGCCGGCCTCGACCCGATCTCCGACTGTCGTCGCGGCGAGTGCGGTGTCTGCGCGCTGGACGTGCTGGAAGGCGACGTCGAGCACCGGGATTTCATCATGAGCGAACAAGAAGCGGCCTGCAGCGCACGGATCTACCCTTGCGTTTCCCGGGCGAAAAGCCAGCGCCTGAAGCTGGCGATCTGAAGAGGACTCCCCCGTTGGACAACTATTTCAATGGCAGAGAAGTGCACAAATCTCTGTTCCTTGATCAACAACTGTTCGAACAGGAGCAGCAGCGTGTCTTTGCCGCCAGCTGGTGCTATCTGGGCCACGACAGCCTGATCCCCGAGACCGGCGACTATTTCACCGCGACCCTCGCCGGCCGACCGCTGGCAATGGTGCGTCAGAAGAACGGTGACATCGTGGTGCTGCACAACCGCTGCCCGCACAAAGGTGTGAAAGTGCTGGCCGAAGCGCGTGGCAATGTGGGTCGCTTCATGCGTTGCCCCTATCACGCCTGGACGTTCAAGACCGACGGCGAGCTGTTGAGCATCCCGGTGAAAAAGGAATACGACGACTGCGACCTGAGCAGTTGCTCGGCCCACAAGGGTATGCAACCCGTCGCGGCGGTGCACAACTATCGCGGCTTCGTGTTCGTGCGCCTGAGTGAAACCGGTATGGGTTTCGACGAGTTTTTCGGCGAGTCGCTGTCGACACTGGACAACATGGTCATGCGTTCTCCGCAAGGTCAGCTGCGTGTGGTCGGTCAACCGCTGCTGCACAGGCATCGCTGCAACTGGAAGATGGTGGTCGACAACCAGACCGACACCTGCCACCCAATGATTGCCCACGAATCCTCGGCGGGCGAAGCCATCCGCCTGTGGAAGGAAACCGACGACCAGAGCCGGCCTGCACCGATGGCCGTGGAGTTGTTCTCGCCGTTCATGGGCTCGTACGAATTCTTCGCCGGCATGGGCATCCGCGTCTGGCCCAACGGCCACGGACACACCGGGGTCAGCAACTCGATCCACAAGGCCTACACGAGCATTCCCGGTTATTGGGAACTGATGGTGGAAAGCTACGGCGAAGACCAGGCCCGGGCCATTCTCGACGACACCCGTCACAACACCGTGTATTTCCCCAACCTGATGGTCAAGGGCCCGATCCAGACCCTGCGGGTGATCCGCCCGGTGAGTGCACAGGAAACCATCGTCGAATCGTGGATCTTCGAACTGCAAGGCGCTCCGGTGCAGTTGCTGGAGCGGACCGTGCAGTACAACAACCTGATCAACTCGCCGTGCTCGATGGTCGCCCATGACGACGTGGAGATGTACGAGCGGGCCACGGAAGGTCTGCACAGCGACGCCAACGAATGGGTCAACGTCGCCCGCCTGTTCGAACCGGGCGAAACCCACGACCAGACGCGCGTGGTGTCCGGCACCAGTGAACTGGCGATGCGCAACTTCTACGACACCTGGCAAAACCTGATGCGGAACGACCATGCACCACGATCAAACTGAACGGGCCATCGAGCGTTTGCTCGAGACCGAAATGCACCTGCTCGACCAACAGGATTTTGAAGCCTGGCAACAATTGCTGAGCGACGACTACACCTACTGGATTCCGATGACCCGCGAACAGCGCAGCCCGCTGCACGAATCCTCGCTGGTGTATGAAGACCGCTTCCTGACCACCCTGCGCATCAACCGTCTGGCCAATGCCCGCAACTTTTCCCAGCAGCCGAAAAGCCGCTGCCTGCACATTACCCAGCGACCACGGATCACGATTGAAGAGCCAACGTACAGCGCCGTCGCCAGCTGCAACCTGCTGTATTGCGAAGCCCGTGGCGACCGCGAATGGCATTACCCGGCCACCGTCGAACATCGTCTGATCAATCTCGACGGCGAGTGGAAAATCCAGGGCAAGAAAATTCTCTTGCTCAATCCCGACCGCGCGCTCGAAAGCCTGCAGCTCATCATCTGACCGACCGAGAATTACCCCTGTGAACTCCATGAACAATCCTGCCAGCCAGGCTACCGCGTGCCTGTCTTTCCCCTATGTCGACCTGCTTTACGATTACGGTCAGTTCCTGCGTAACGCCGACCAGGCCATCGGCTGCCTGCCGGCGCACACTGCGCAAAAACACATCGGCATCGTCGGCGCCGGTCTGACCGGACTGGTGGCGGCCTATGAACTGTTGCGTGCCGGTGCCCGTCGCGTGACGCTGTTCGAGGCTGAAGAAAGCCATATTGGCGGTCGCTTGCTGACCCAGTGCTTCGATGCAGAACAACCGCAGTTCATCGCGGAAATGGGCGCCATGCGCTTTCCGCCGAGCGAGGTCGGACTGTTCCACTACCTCGACAAATTCGGCATCCAGACCACCGAAGCCTTTCCCGATCCGGGGGTGGTCGATACCGAACTGCATTACCGTGGCGAGACCCACCACTGGCCCGCGATGCAACCGCCGCCGGCGTTGTTCAGTACCGTGCACCAGGGCTGGAATGCCTTTCTGCGCGAAGGCGCCGTGCTGGACGACGGCACCTGCCTTGCCCCGCCGCTGCTGCTGACCGACTTGCTCAAGCAGCACAACTTCAGTGAAGTTCAGCCGGAGTGGCAACGCTATCTGGATTGCTTCGGCGACAGCTCGTTCTACTCGGCCATGGTGCGCATCTTCACCAGCCAGAAACCGCCGGGCGGAAAGGTCTGGCGCAAACCGGAAGACTTCCACCTGTTCGGCTCGCTGGGCATCGGTTCCGGAGGGTTCCAGTCAGTCTATCGCGCCTCGTTCACCGAAATCCTGCGGCTGGTGGTCAATGCGCTGGAGGTCAATCAGCGACTGGTGCCGAACGGTATTTCTTCGCTGGCAGAACTGATCGCCGACACCCGCTTCAACGGCATGCAACTGCGCGACATGATTTGTCGCACGCGCATCGAATCGATCAACAAGGGCGCCGACGGGCAAATCCTGCTGGCCGGCAGCAACGGCGAAACCTATGCCTGCGACCGGGTGATCACCACCACTACGACCCGCGCCTTGCAGGTCAATCTCAAGCTGACGCAGAACCAGGCATTCGTGAACCGTGACGTGGCCCGTGCGATCAACGAAACCCACATGGTCGGCTCGTCCAAGCTGTTCATCCTGACCAAAGACAAGTTCTGGCTCAAACACGGCCTGGCGCAGAACATCCAGACCGACACCCTGGTCAAGGGCGTGTACTGCCTGGATTACGCCCCGCAGGATCCAGACTCCTGGGGCGTGGTGCTGATCAGTTACACCTGGGAAGACGACTCGCACAAGATGGTCTCCATGACCGACAAAGTGCAGCGCTGCCTGCGGCTGGTGGATGAGCTGGCGATGAGCGCGCCGGAATTTGCCCGCCACCTGATTCCGCTCGACGGCGATTATCAGCGCTACGTGCTCGAATACGACTGGCTGACCGACAAGCACGCCCTCGGCGCCTTCAAACTGAACTTCCCCGGCGATGACATCTATTCCGAGCGGCTGTTCTATCAGTTCCGCACCGCCCTCGACCCGCGCCAGGACACCGGTCTTTATCTGGCGGGCTGCGGCGCATCGTTCACCGGCGGCTGGGCCGAAGGCTCGATCCAGACGGCCCTGAACGCAGCGTGTTCGGTCATCAGCAGCCTGGGTGGCGACCTGATCGACGGCAATCCGCTCGACGGTCTGGTCCCGCAATACCGCTACTGCTGATGGCGCCCTCCTCTTTTCGCCGAGACCTTCCATGTACAGTCAGTTTTCCATCGAACAGCTCGTCAACGGATTGCGCCGTGGCGAGCTCTGCCTCGACACCTGGCAGCAAGCCCTGCGCGAGCGCCACAAAAAAGCGCAGCATCTGAACAGTTTCATCACCCTCGATCCGACGGCGCTGGGCTACGCCCCGGATGCCGATCGCCTGGCGCCGCTGTACGGGCTGCCGGTGTCCTTCAAGGACAACATCAATGTGCGCGGCATGCCGACCACCGCCGGCACGCCCGGCCTGGCCGATTACCGGCCGCAGAACGATGCCGGCATCGTGGCGCGCTTCAAGCAATTGGGCGCGCGCGTGGTGGGCAAGAACAACATGCACGAACTGTCGTTCGGCGTGACCTCGGCCAACCACAGCCACGGCAGGGTCATCAACCCGGCGAACGAACGTCACAGCGCCGGGGGCAGCAGCGGTGGCTGTGCCGCCGCCGTCGCCGCCGGGCTGGTGCCGTGCGCGGTGGGCACCGACACCGGCGGTTCGGTGCGCATTCCGGCGGCCTTCTGTGGGATCGTCGGCCTGCGCCCGACCACTGGCGAGTATCCGGCCGACGGCATTGTCCCGGTCTCGCAGACCAAGGACACCCCGGGCCTGCTGACACGCACGGTGGAAGACTGTCGGTTCGTCCACGGCCACCTCAGCGGCCAGCACATCGCGCCGCTGCCCGAGGATCGTCCGCTGCGCATCGGCCTGCCCGAACGCTTTCTCTGGGCCGATCTGGACGACAACGTCAGCCGTGACTGCCGCGTCGCCATCGATGCACTCGCCAGCAACGGTGTGGAGATCGTACCGATCGACGACGCGGTGATCGGTGAGATCAACGAATACATCCAGTTCCCGCTGCCGATCTATGAATTCTTCATTGATTTCCCACGCTTCCTGATGAAGGAAGGCCGTGGCGGGGATTTTCTCGACGTCCTGGCGCAAATCGCAGACCCCGGCATCAAGAAAATCCTCACCACACAACTGGAAAGCCCGGCAATTTCCTACACCGATTATGTGCAGGCATTGATGAGCAAAGTCCGGCTGGAGCAGGAGTACCGGCAACTGTTCGAGCATCACCGACTGGACTTGATGGCCTACCCGACGGTCAGTTGCAGCGCGCCACTGCTGACTGATTGCGCGGATGAAAGCCATTTCGAGCGTTTCGTGCGCAATACCGACCCGGCCAGCAACCTGGCAGCGCCGAGCATCACCGTGCCGGTAGCGGCCTCGGGTGCTCTGCCGGTGGGCCTGTCGTTCGATGCACTGCCGGGACAGGACCGTTTCCTGTTGCAGGCCGTGAGCCGGCTGTCAGCACTGTTGAACATCCGATGAGCGCCGCTCGCTCCGAGAGGGGCGAGCTGGATCGAATTCTTCATAACAATATCGATGCAGGCCCTGCCATGCGTGCCACCTCACTCGATTCACCCGCTTCATCCTCCGTCCTCGAACGGCCGCCCTCGATCCTGGGCGGCGCCATGATCATCGGCGGCACCATCGTCGGCGCGGGAATGTTTTCCCTGCCGGTCATCATGTCCGGGCTGTGGTTCTACGGTTCAGTCGCGGTGCTGGTGTTTGCCTGGTTCTGCACCCTGCATTCGGGCCTGATGATTCTCGAGGCCAACCTCAACTACCACGAAGGGGCGAGTTTCTCGACCATCACCCGTGATCTGCTGGGGCATGCCTGGAGCCGGATCAACGGTCTGAGTATCGTCTTCGTGCTCTATACCCTGACCTACGCCTACATTTCCGCCAGTGGTTCAGTGATCCATCACACCGTGCAATCCATGGGCATCTCGCTGTCGCCGCGCCTCGGCGGGCTGGGATTCACCGTACTGGTGGCGTTCATCGTCTGGCTCAGCACCTCGGCGGTGAGCCGGATGACCACTGTGGTGTTTGGCGCGAAGATTCTGGCGTTTTTCCTGACCTTCGGCGGTCTGCTCGGCCATGTACAACCGGCCACGCTGCTCGACCTCAACGGCGGCGAAAGCCGTCACTGGCCCTACCTGCTGGTGACCCTGCCCTTCTGCCTGACCTCGTTCGGTTTCCACGGCAATGTGCCGAGCCTGATGAAGCATTTCGGCAAGGACCCTCGGCGAATCCGCGCCTGCCTGCTGGGCGGGACGCTGATCGCGCTGGGCCTGTATCTGGTGTGGATGCTGTGCAGCATGGGCAATATTCCCCGCGAAGCCTTCAAGGACATCGCCCGGCGCGGCGGCAACATTGATGTGCTGATCAGCGCTCTCGGTTCGCGCCTGGACAGCACCCATGTCGACCTGTTGCTGACCTTCTTCTCCAACTTCGCCGTGGCCTGCTCGTTTCTCGGCGTGACCCTGGGCCTGTTCGATTATCTGGCCGACGTACTCGGCTTCGACGATCAGCCCATGGGCCGCCTGCGAACGGCTGCCGCCACCTTTTTGCCACCGATGATCTGCGGGTTCCTCTGGCCGGAAGGCTTCATTCATGCCATCGGGTTTGCCGGGCTGGCCGCCACGCTCTGGGCCGTGATCACCCCGGCGTTGCTGGCGCGGGCCTCGCGCACTCGCTTTGGCAGCCCGCATTACCGGGTCTGGGGCGGCACGCCCATGATCGCACTGGTGCTGTTTTTCGGGGTGATCTGCGCGGTCTCGCACCTGCTGTTCACCCTGGACCTGCTGCCCGTCTGGCGCTGAACCATTGGCATTCGGTTTTCCGAACGCGACCTGTCGGTCGGTTCGGATTACCGGATCAGAAAGGCTGAAAAACGCCATCACAAAACTTTAATCACCAGCAAAATCAACCAGTTAACCTGTCGCAACTGGTCTGGCACGACTCATGCTCTACACTCCTTCGACGAATGCCTGTTGCGCCAACACAACAGGAGCCGTCAGGCATTCGAAGTACAAAGGGCCCGCTCAACCGGCTCCATAAAAAAAACAATGTCGAGGAAAATTTGATGCGCATCGTTCCCCATATCCTGGGCGCAGCCATTGCTGCCGCTCTGATCAGCACACCAGTTTTCGCTGCCGAGCTCACCGGCACCCTTAAGAAGATCAACGACTCGGGCACCATCACCCTCGGGCATCGTGACAGCTCCATTCCCTTCTCCTACATCGCCGATGCTTCGGGTAAACCCGTGGGCTACTCCCACGACATTCAGGTCGCTATCGTCGAAGCCCTGAAAAAAGACCTGAACAAGCCTGACCTGAACACCAAGTACAACCTGGTCACCTCGCAAACCCGTATTCCTCTGGTGCAGAACGGCACCGTGGACATCGAGTGCGGCTCCACCACCAACAACGCCGAACGCGCCCAGCAAGTCGACTTCACCGTCAACATCTTCGAAATCGGCACCCGCCTGCTGGTCAAGAAAGACAAGGAAGGCAAGCCGTCCTACGCTGACTTCGCCGACCTGAAAGGCAAGAACGTCGTGACCACCGCCGGCACCACGTCCGAGCGCATCATCAAGGCGATGAACGCCGACAAGCAGATGGGCATGAACGTCATCTCCGCCAAGGACCACGGCGAATCCTTCCAGATGCTGGAGAGCGGCCGCGCCGTCGCCTTCATGATGGACGACGCCCTGCTGGCCGGCGAAGAAGCCAAGGCCAAGAAGCCGGACGATTGGGTCATCACCGGTACTCCACAGTCCTTTGAAGCCTACGCGTGCATGGTTCGCAAAGACGATCCGGCCTTCAAGAAGGCCGTAGACGACGCCATCGTCGCGCTCTACAAGTCCGGCGAGATCAACAAGATCTACAGCAAATGGTTCGAAAGCCCGATCCCGCCGAAGGGTCTGAACCTGAACTTCCCGATGAGCGAAAAGGTTAAAGAGCTGATCGCCAACCCGAGCGACAAGCCTGCACCAGACGTAAAAATCTGACGCTGATCTAACCTTGTCACCTGAGGGAGCCCATCCTTCCTCGGGTGACAGTTAATACCTGCTGGTTTCAACTGGAACACTCGACCTGGTGGTTTTCGAGCCGATCGCGTGTGCCTGACGTTCAACGTCAGACGGGAAAGGATCTTCCCCAGGCGGGCACTTGTACATCGATCGAATCGAGGGGAGACCCTAATGAATTACAACTGGGACTGGGGCGTGTTCTTCAAGTCCACCGGCGTGGGCAGCGAGACCTATCTCGACTGGTTCATCTCCGGCCTGGGCTGGACCATCGCCATCGCCATCGTGGCCTGGATCATTGCCCTGTTGCTGGGCTCGCTGCTGGGCATCATGCGCACCGTGCCGAACCGCATCGTGGCGGGCATCGCGACCTGCTACGTCGAACTGTTCCGTAACGTGCCGCTGCTGGTTCAGCTGTTCATCTGGTACTTCCTGGTGCCCGACATGCTGCCGCAGAACCTGCAGGACTGGTACAAGCAGGACCTGAACCCGACCACCTCGGCCTACCTGAGCGTTGTCGTCTGCCTGGGCCTGTTCACCGCCGCCCGGGTCTGCGAACAGGTTCGCACCGGCATCCAGGCGCTGCCGCGTGGCCAGGAATCCGCCGCCCGCGCGATGGGTTTCAAGCTGCCGCAGATCTACTGGAACGTGCTGCTGCCCCAGGCCTACCGGATCATCATTCCGCCGCTCACCTCGGAATTCCTGAACGTGTTCAAGAACTCCTCCGTGGCCTCGCTGATCGGTCTGATGGAGCTTCTGGCGCAAACCAAACAGACCGCCGAGTTCTCGGCCAACCTGTTTGAAGCCTTCACCCTGGCGACCCTGATCTACTTCACCCTGAACATGAGCCTGATGCTGCTGATGCGCATGGTCGAGAAGAAAGTCGCCGTGCCCGGCCTGATCTCCGTGGGGGGTAAATAATGGAATTCGATTTCAGTGGCATCGTTCCGGCCATCCCCGGCCTGTGGAACGGCATGCTGATGACCCTCAAGCTGATGGCGCTGGGCGTGATCGGCGGGATCATCCTCGGTACCCTCCTCGCGCTGATGCGTCTGTCCCACAGCAAACTGCTGTCGAGCATCGCCGGCGCCTACGTCAATTATTTCCGCTCGATCCCGCTGCTGCTGGTGATTACCTGGTTCTACTTGGCAGTGCCGTTCGTGCTGCGCTGGATCACCGGCGAAGACACCCCGATCGGCGCGTTCACCTCGTGCATCGTGGCGTTCATGATGTTCGAAGCGGCGTATTTCTGCGAAATCGTCCGGGCCGGCGTGCAGTCGATTCCCAAGGGCCAGATGGGTGCCGCCCAGGCACTGGGCATGACCTACGGCCAGATGATGCGCCTGATCATCCTGCCCCAGGCGTTCCGCAAGATGACCCCGCTGCTGCTGCAGCAGAGCATCATCCTGTTCCAGGACACCTCGCTGGTCTACACCGTGGGCCTGGTGGACTTCCTCAACGCCTCGCGCGCCAGTGGCGACATCATTGGCCGCTCGAATGAGTTCCTGATCTTCGCAGGTCTCGTGTACTTCACCATCAGCTTTGCCGCCTCGCAGCTGGTCAAGCGTCTGCAAAAAAGGTTCGCCGTATGATCTCTATCAAGAACATCAACAAGTGGTATGGGGACTTCCAGGTGCTGACCGATTGCAGCACCGAGGTCAAAAAGGGTGAAGTGATCGTGGTTTGCGGCCCGTCCGGTTCGGGCAAATCGACCCTGATCAAGTGCGTCAACGCGCTGGAGCCGTTCCAGAAAGGCGACATCGTGGTCGACGGCACGTCGATTGCGGATCCGAAGACCAACCTGCCGAAACTGCGCTCGCGCGTCGGCATGGTGTTCCAGCATTTCGAACTGTTCCCACACCTGACCATCACCGAAAACCTGACCATCGCGCAGATCAAGGTGCTGGGCCGCAGCAAGGAAGAAGCGACCAAGAAAGGCCTACAACTGCTTGAGCGCGTCGGCCTGTCGGCTCACGCCCACAAGCACCCCGGCCAACTGTCCGGCGGTCAGCAACAGCGTGTGGCGATCGCCCGTGCACTGGCGATGGACCCGATCGTCATGCTGTTCGACGAGCCGACCTCGGCGCTGGACCCGGAAATGGTCAACGAAGTGCTCGACGTGATGGTGCAGCTGGCCCACGAAGGCATGACCATGATGTGCGTGACCCACGAAATGGGCTTCGCCCGCAAAGTGGCCGACCGCGTGATCTTCATGGACGCCGGCAAGATCATCGAAGACTGCCCGAAAGAGGAATTCTTCGGCGACATCAATGCCCGCTCCGAACGCGCGCAGCATTTCCTCGAGAAAATCCTGCAGCACTAAAAAACTGCCGGTTTCCCCGACAGCAACTGTCGGGGAATCCGGGTGGTTGACCCAAGGCATCTGTGATGAAATGCGACCCCACTCTCTATCGCGCCACGCCGCCATCACTTGCCGTGAAACCCCGTCTGATCCGCCACCTGTTCCTGCCGCCGCTGGTCATCGCCCTGATGATCGGACTGGGCTACATCGGCTTCTGGACCAGTGAACACTTCGGCATTCGCAGCCTCGGCGAAAACGGCCAGCGCCAGCTGGAACTGCACGCCCGCGCGGTCGAAAGCGAGATCAGCAAATACACCTACCTGCCCAGCCTGCTGGAACTCGAATCGAGCGTTTCGCAGTTGCTCGGCGACCCGACCCCGGAACACCGGCAAACGGTCAACGATTACCTTGAAGGCCTGAACCGGCGCAGCCGCAGTCGGGCCATCTACGTCATGGACACCACCGGTCGCGTCATGGCCACCAGCAACTGGCGCGACGTCGACAGCTACCTCGGTGAAGACCTGTCGTTCCGCGCCTACTTCCAGAATGCCATCCGCGGCCAGCCCGGACGTTTCTACGGGATCGGCAGCACCAACGGCGAACCCGGCTATTACCTGGCCCACGGCCTCGAAGAACACGGCAAGATCATCGGCGTCGCGGTGGTCAAGGTGCGCCTGGAAGCCATGGAAGAACGCTGGCAGCGAGCGCGCCTGGAAGCATTCGTCAGCGATGAAAACGGCATCATCATTCTGTCCAGCGACCCGGCGCGGCGCTTGAAATCGGTGATTGCGCTGAGCGACGAGACCAAGGAAAAACTCGCCCGCAGCCTGCAGTACTACTGGTTCCCGCTGAACGAGCTGCAACCGCTGGCCCGGGAAACCCTGTCCGAAGGCGTGGAAAAACTCACCTTCCCGGCCAACAGCGAAGTGCCGAGCCAACAGGACCGCCATGAAGAAAACATCAGCTATCTGGCGCAAACCCGGCCGCTGAGCGACACCCCGTGGAATTTCACTCTGCTCACCCCGTTGCAGGACCTGCGGCGCGAGGCGATCAATCAAGGGATTCTGGTGGCCGTGGCATTTGCCTTGGTGGCGTTCCTGCTGATCGCCTGGAACGAACGGCGCAAGGTCATCGCCACCCGCCTCGCCGCCCGTGAAGCCTTGCAGGAAGCCAACAATCAGCTGGAGCGTCGGATTACCGAACGCACCGCCGACCTGCGCGCCAGCAACGACCGGCTCAAGAGTCAGATCCGCGAACGGCGTCAGGCCGAAGAAACCTTGCGCCGCGCCCAGGACGAACTGGTGCAGGCCGGCAAACTCGCGGCCATCGGCCAGATGTCGACCAGCATCGCCCACGAACTGAACCAGCCGCTGGCGGCGATGCGCACGCTGTCGGGCAACACCATTCGCTTCCTTGAGCGCGGCCAGCTGGATGTCGCGAGCACCAACCTTAAGACCATCAACGACCTGATCGACCGCATGGGCCGGATCACCGCCAGCCTGCGCTCCTTCGCCCGACGCGGCGACGACAAGGGCCGCGCCAGCCTCGGCAAAGCGGTGGATGCCGCGCTGCAAGTGCTCGGCGCCCGTGTCGAAAAAGCCGCCCTGCAACAGCATCGCCAGTTCGACGATGTGCAGGTGCAGATCGACCAGACACGACTGGAACAGATTCTGGTCAACCTGATCGGCAACGCCCTTGACGCCATGCAGGCGCAACCGCTGCCGGAACTGTGGCTGGAAGGCGAAGAATTCAACGGCAAATATCGCCTGCGGGTACGCGACAACGGTCACGGCATCGACGCCGAAGCGCGCAAGCATCTGTTCGAACCGTTCTTCACCACCAAACCCGGCGAACAGGGTCTGGGCCTCGGCCTGACCCTGTCGGCCAGCCTCGCCGCCGCCACCGGCGGGCATCTGGGTGTCGAACACCCGGCCAGCGGTGGCACCACCTTCGTCCTCAGTTTACCGTTGGTAAGCCCTACTCCTGCCGAGCCAATATGAACAACGACCTTAGTGTGCTGATCGTCGAAGACGATCCCCATGTGCTGCTCGGCTGCCAGCAGGCGCTGACCCTCGAAGACATTCCCTGCATCGGCGTGGGCAGTGCCGAAGAGGCGCTGGAGCAGGTCGGCGACAACTTCGCCGGCATCGTCATCAGCGACATTCGCCTGCCGGGCATCGACGGCCTGGAACTGCTGACCCGCCTCAAGCAACGTGATCGCAGCCTGCCGGTGGTGCTGATCACCGGGCATGGCGACATCTCCATGGCCGTCGGCGCGATGCAGAAAGGCGCCTACGATTTCATGGAAAAACCGTTCTCCCCCGAACGTCTGGTCGATGTGGCCCGTCGCGCGCTGGAGCAACGCAGCCTGAATCGCGAAGTCTCGTCCCTGCGCCGGCAACTGGCCGAACGCGATTCCCTTGAAGGTCGGATCATCGGCCGTTCGCCGGCCATGCAGAACCTGCGGGAGCTGATCGCCAATGTCGCCGACACCTCGGCCAACGTGCTGATCGAAGGGGAAACCGGTACCGGCAAGGAACTGGTCGCCCGTTGCCTGCACGACTTCAGCCGCCGCCACACCAAACAGTTCGTGGCGCTGAACTGCGGCGGTCTGCCGGAAAACCTGTTCGAAAGCGAAATATTCGGCCACGAAGCCAACGCCTTCACCGGCGCCGGCAAGCGGCGGATCGGCAAGATCGAACACGCCGATGGCGGCACGCTATTCCTCGATGAAGTCGAAAGCATGCCACTGCCGTTGCAGATCAAACTGCTGCGGGTGTTACAGGAGCGCACCCTTGAACGCCTCGGCTCGAACCAGAGTGTGGCGGTGGATTGCCGGGTAATTGCGGCCACCAAGTCCGACCTCGACGAATCGAGCAAGGTCGGTGAATTCCGCAGCGACTTGTACTACCGCCTCAACGTGGTGACGCTGGAACTGCCGCCTCTGCGCGAACGCCGCGAAGACATCCTGCAACTGTTCGAACACTTCACCCAGCAATCGGCCCTGCGCTTCGACCGCGCACTGCCGGAGCTGGACAACCAGACGCTGTCGAGCCTGATGAGCCACGACTGGCCGGGCAACGTGCGCGAACTGCGCAACGTCGCCGAGCGTTTTGCCCTCGGTCTGCCGGCGTTCAAGAAAACCGGCGCGGGCAGTACAGGCCAAGGCCTGGCGTTCGCCGAAGCGGTGGAAGCGTTCGAACGCAACCTGCTCAGTGACGCCCTGCAACGCAGCGGCGGCAACCTGACCCAGGCCAGCCTGGAACTGGGGATGGCCAAGACCACGCTGTTCGACAAAGTGAAAAAGTACGGCCTGAGCCATTAAGCGAGAACGACGTGGATCTGATTTTCAAGGCAACGCTCGGCGCGGCAGTGGTGGTGATCCTCGCCATGCTGGCCAAGACCAAAAACTACTACATCGCCGGGCTGGTGCCGCTGTTCCCGACCTTCGCCCTGATCGCCCACTACATCGTCGGCAAGGGCCGTTCGATCGACGACCTGAAGACCACCATCGTCTTCGGTATGTGGTCGATCATCCCGTACTTCGTGTATCTGGCGACGCTGTACGTGATGGTCGACCGCATGCGCCTCGAAGCTTCGCTGGCGGTCGCGGCGGTGGCGTGGCTGATGGCGGCGACGGTGCTGGTGTCGGTGTGGGTACGGCTTCACGCCTGAGTCAAAGCAGGTTGTGCTCTGCCACCGGTTCGATCTGCGCCCAGTGCGACGTGTCTTCGCGATGCTCGCGCAGATACGGCAACACCGCCGCCAGCAACGGCTCCTTGAACGCTTCCTGAAAGCGGTGCGCCAGCCCCGGAATCAAGCGCAACTGACTGCCGCGAATGTGCGCCGCCAGATGCACGCCGTGCATCACCGGCAGCAGCGGATCCGCCGTGCCATGCACCACCAGCGTCGGGACCCGCAGTTGATTGAGCAACGCCACCCGGCTCGGTTCGGCGAGGATCGCCATGATCTGGCGCTTCACGCCTTCAGGGTTGAACGCCCGGTCATAGGACAGCGCCGCCTGATGCAGCAACGCCTGGCGATCATCACTGACTGAAGGGCTGCCCAGCGCCGCCAGCAGATCCGCCTGTTGCTCCAGCGCGATCTGGCGATTGGGAGCACCACGTCGAGCCAGCAATTGCACCAGTGCCGCGCTCGGCGCCGGCAGCCCTTCGGCACCGGAGCTGGTCATGATCAGCGTCAGGCTCTCGACCCGTTGCGGCGCCATCGCCGCCATGTGCTGGGCGATCATCCCGCCCATGCTCGCGCCGAGCACATGGAATTGCTCGACATGCAACGCGTCCATCAGCCCCAGCGCATCGTCGGCCATGTCGGTCAGGCTGTAAGGCGCCGCCACCGGCAACCCGAGTTTGTAGCGCAGCACTTCAAAGGTCAGGTTGGCGTCGGCCGGCGCCTGGCGCCAGGTCGAAAGACCGACATCGCGGTTGTCATAACGGATCACCCGAAAGCCCTGCTGACACAGCGCAACCACCACTTCATCCGGCCAGTGGATCAACTGCCCGCCCAGGCCCATCACCAGCAGCAGCGCCGGATCCGACCCACGGCCGATGCTCTGGAACGCCAGGCTCACCTGCTCCAGATCGACCCGCTCGGTCGGTACATTGACGTCGCAACGCGACGCCGCAGAAGACGCCGGAACGAAAAAAACCGCGGCCAACAACGCCGCGATTGCAAAAATTCCCTTGAACATGAAAAACACCGAAACGCAGAACCCCAGTAGAGCGCGAGTCTGATGAAGTTTGTTCAAGCGCGCTGCCACAGTTCGATGACAGTTTGATGAAGAGTGCCGAGCGGTCGCCACTCTTCATTCGGTGTTGCGTTACGCCAACTGACTGCGCAACTGTCGCGCCGCCGCGACCATGTTGACCAGCGCCGCTTCGGTCTCAGGCCAGGCGCGGGTCTTCAGGCCACAATCGGGGTTGACCCACAACCGCGCTGCCGGAATCCGTTTCACGGCCTTGCTCATCAGCTTGACCATTTCCGCTGTGTCCGGCACTCGCGGCGAGTGGATGTCATAGACGCCCGGGCCGATGTCGTTCGGGTAGTCGAACGCTTCAAAGGCCTCAAGCAATTCCATGTCCGAGCGCGAGGTTTCGATGGTGATCACATCGGCATCCATGTCGGCAATCGCCTTGATCACGTCATTGAATTCGCTGTAGCACATGTGGGTGTGAATCTGGGTTTCGTCCTTTACGCCCGAGGCGGTCAGGCGGAACGCTTCCACCGCCCAGTCGAGGTATTCCTGCCACTGTGCGCGGCGCAGCGGCAAGCCTTCGCGGAACGCGGCTTCGTCGATCTGCACGATCCTGATCCCGGCGTTCTCCAGATCCACCACTTCGTCACGCAGGGCCAGCGCCAGTTGTTGCGCCTGGACCTTGCGCGACACATCTTCGCGGGGGAACGACCACATCAGCATGGTCACAGGGCCGGTCAGCATGCCTTTCATGACCTTGTCGGTCAGGCTCTGGGCGTAGGTGATCCAGTCCACGGTCATGGGGTTCGGACGGGACAGATCGCCATAAATCACCGCTGGTTTGACGCAACGGGAGCCGTAGCTCTGGACCCAGCCGAAACGGGTGATCAGATAGCCGTCCAGTTGCTCGGCAAAGTACTCGACCATGTCATTGCGCTCGGCCTCACCGTGCACCAGCACATCGAGGCCCAGACGTTCCTGCACCTGCACCGCGTGGCGGATTTCGCTGCGCATCGCATCGTGGTAATCGTTGGCCGACAGTTTGCCCTGCTTGAACGCCTGACGGGCCAGACGAATCGACCCGGTCTGCGGGAACGAACCGATGGTGGTGGTCGGGAACGCCGGCAATTTCAGACGCGCCTGTTGCGCGGCGATGCGTTTGGCGAACGGCGAATGACGCTGGCTGTCGCTGGCGTTGATCGCTTCGATCCGCGCCTGCACGGCGGGTTTATGAATACGCGGCGAGCGGGCGCGACGCTCTTGAATCGCGCGGCTTTCGGCCAGCGCGCTTTGCACTTTCGGCGCTTGCGGATCGTTCAGCGCATCACGTAACACAGAGATTTCGCTGCACTTCTGCACGGCGAATGCCAGCCAGCTTTTCAGTTCCGGGTCGAGCTTGTCTTCGCGCTCGACATCCACCGGGCTGTGCAGCAACGAGCAGGAACTGCTGACCCACAGGTTGTCGCCAAAGCGCTCTTGCGCCGGTTGCAACTGCGCCAGTGCCTGCTCCAGTTCGCAGCGCCAGACGTTGCGGCCGTTGACCAGGCCTACCGAAAGAATCTTGTAGGTCGGCAGGCGATCCAGCACCTGACCGAGCTGATCCGGCGCCCGCACGGCGTCGATGTGCAAGCCCTGCACCGGCAAGCCGACGGCCAGGCCGAGGTTGTCTTGCAGGCCACTGAAATAGGTCGCCACCAGTTTCTTCAGCGGCGAGTACTGAAGGATGTGATAGGCGCGTTCGAAGGCACTTTTCCAGGCTTGCGGCAGGTCGAGGGTGAGGATCGGTTCGTCGATCTGCACCCACTCCACGCCCTGTGCGGCGAGGCGACCGAGGATTTCGTTGTACACCGGCAGCAGGCGCTCAAGCAGATCGAGTTTGTCGAAGTCGTTGCCTTTCGCCTTGCCCAGCCACAGGTAAGTCAGCGGGCCGATGATCACCGGTTTGACGTTGTGACCGAGGGCTTTGGCTTCTTCGACTTCATCGAACAGCTGTTCCCAGCTCAGCTTGAATTGCTGGTCTGTGCTGAATTCCGGGACCAGGTAGTGGTAGTTGGTGTCGAACCACTTGGTCAGCTCTTGTGCGTACTGAGTTTTGCCGTGCTCACCACCGCAGCAGGACGATGTGGCGCCACGGGCCATGGCAAACAGCGTGTCGAGGGTCGGCAGCCCGCGCTCGTCGCGCACACCGTCGAAGCGCTCAGGGATCACACCGAAGGTCAGCGAGTGGGTCAGCACCTGGTCGTACCAGGCGAAGTCGCCGACCGGCAGCAAGTCGATGCCGGCGTCCTTCTGCAATTGCCAGTGTCTGGCGCGCAGCTCGCGGCCGACCTGATTCAGAGCGGCCTGATCGAGATCGCCTTTCCAATAGGCTTCGAGGGCTTTTTTCAGTTCGCGGTCGGCGCCAATGCGCGGGAAACCCAGAGTGTGAGCCACGGCCATGTCGAATGTTCTCCATTGCGTAAAAGATGGCGCCATTGTCGACAGCCAGGTCAACATGAGACAAACTCAACCTTTTCGTGTTGATCACAAATTTTACTCATGGAGCCTGCGGTGCTTGAGATCCGTCACCTGAAAACCCTGCACGCCCTGCGCGAAGCCGACAGCCTGGTGGATGCGGCCGATCGCCTGCACCTGACCCAGTCGGCGTTGTCCCACCAGTTCAAGGAACTGGAAGAGCGCATGGGCATGCCGCTGTTCGTGCGCAAGACCAAACCCGTACGCTTCACCAGCGCCGGCCTGCGCCTGCTGCAACTGGCCGACGCGACCCTGCCGCTGCTGCGCGCCGCCGAACGCGACATCGGGCGTCTGGCCGGGGGCACCGCCGGGCGTCTGCACATGGCCATCGAATGTCACAGCTGCTTCCAGTGGCTGATGCCGACCATCGATCAGTTCCGCGATGCCTGGCCGGAAGTCGAACTCGACCTCGCTTCGGGTTTCTCCTTTGCCCCGCTGCCGGCGCTGGCTCGTGGCGATCTGGATCTGGTGGTGACGTCCGACCCGCTGGAAATCGCCGGCATCACCTACGTGCCGCTGTTCACCTACGAAGCCATGCTCGCAGTCGCCAACCAGCACGCATTGGCGAGCAAACCGTACATCGTCCCCGAAGATCTGCTGAGCGAAACCCTGATCACTTATCCGGTGGAACGGGATCGTCTCGATATCTTCACTCGCTTCCTCGAACCGGCCGACATCGAACCGGCGCAGGTGCGCACCTCAGAGCTGACGGTGATGATGATGCAACTGGTGGCCAGCGGCCGTGGTGTGTGCGGCATGCCGCACTGGGCACTGCATGAATACAGCTCGCGGGGCTACGTGAAGGGTAAGCGGCTGGGCGAGAAAGGCTTGTTTGCAACGCTGTACGCGGCGATCCGCGCCGACATGCTGGACGCGCCGTATATGCGCGATTTCCTGCTGACGGCCAAGGACACCTCGTTCTCGACGCTGGATGGGGTCAGCGCGGTTCGTTGAGGCTGGCGGTTGGCACGAAAAGCGCGCACCACATATGGATCTTGTCGAAGTAGTCCTCACCGACCCGAACCGCCGATTTATGTCCTACGTTAGCAGACGTTGCGCAAGCCTTGACCACTCGTCTGGACTGTCAAAGTTGACAGGTGCGCAACTTTCTACCGACGGCGCTCAATGGTGCATGCCTGCTGCCATTCCGGTAAGGGGCTGAGCCTGCAAAGGAGCGCTACCCATGAATACCAATGAAGTACTGAGTGAAGACTTTGGAAATGAAAGAGTCTTATTTCAACCCGATATTACATATACGATCCCCAGCGGAGAAATAACACTTTTGCCTCACAGTTTACCCCTGAATAGCGGAATTCTAAGTGCAACTTGGGCTCACTCTCCCGGAAAAAACGAAGAGAGCTCATTATGCGTAGAAAATGGAGGAGTGAAATATACATTTAACTCTACTTACTCTTACGTGAGTTTTTGGTTCGCGATAAGCAGGGGAGGCACTGGTCGCCCGTATGATTCTTATTCGATAAGATTTTATGATGCACAGGAAACGCTACTCCACACTACCATTGCGCAGGCACAGGAGTCGATTTCCTATCATCCGATATCATTTTCCGGGAAGGGAATAAAAAGCGTGCAAATTCAACTTGGAGATGAGGATGTCGGTGGATATCAAATAACTACCGCAGCTGATTTTTTTCAATTCAGAGTTTAGGAGATGCAGGACGCGGGAACGCGTTAATTAACCAGCTCCGGCAGGAAAAAGGGACCGTCAAGGTTAAAAGCCCCCACAGCCCGCAGCAATGCGGGTGAAATAAGTGGGGGGCATTAATTACCTGCCAGGTCATCAAAGCCAGGCAACTCATCAGGGCGGTTGAGTACCTGTCGAAAGTTCTCCATGGCTTGGTGGGGGGGCGAGTATTGGCAGGCCATGCAGTTCGCGTTGGGAAATTCCGATTCCTCTACAGGAAAACGTGAACATGTGGTCTTCCGTCAGACCGTGACTATGCGGAATAAAGGCCGCTTCGCAGCCCCGCAGGAGCAAGTTCCCTCGCCACGAAAGTCCGACCAGGACTTCAGCGAGATTCACACCACATATGGATCTTGTCGAAATATTCCTCACCGACCCGAACCGCCAGGGGTTCCAGACCAAACTGGATGAAGCCGCAGCGCTGGTATAGCTTGAATGCGGCTTCATTGCCGGCGGTGACGGTCAGTTGAATGACTTTCAGTGCCGGATGCTGCTGCGCTTCCTCCAGCACGGCCTCCATCAATTTCAGTCCCAGCCCGCGTTGACGAAACCCGGCCGACACATACATGCCGAACACCGTTGCCTTGTGCCGGGCCTTCTCCCGAGGCTCGAACGCCAGGCCGACAATGCCCGCCAGCCGACTGCCTTCGAACGCGCCAAACACCGCGTCGAGCTTGCTGGTCAGCCGTGATTCCCACCAGCTCAGCGGCATCACTGCGCGCTCGCGCACACTGGAAGTGAACGCTTGCGGATGCCGGTCATAGGCTTCCAGCATCAATTCGCGATAGGCCAACGCATGACTGGCGTCGAGCCGTTCGATCCACATTTTCAGGCGGCCTTGCGTTGTTCAAGCATCAGCCGCACGGCCAGTGCGCCCAGCACAAAGCCCATGAAATAACGCTGCACCGCCAGCCAGGTCGGGTTGTTGACGAACCACGACGCGATACCGGCCGCCGACAGGGCGATCAACAGGTTGACGCTGAAACTGACGCTGATCTGGGTCAGCCCGAGAATGATGCTCTGGCTGAACACCGAGCCGTGCTCCGGCGTGATGAACTGCGGAAACACCGAGAGGTAGAACACCGCGATTTTCGGGTTCAGCGCGCTGGTGAGAAACCCCATGGTGATGAGCTTGCGCGACGAGTCCGCCGGCAATGCCTGCACCTCGAATGGCGAGCGGGCGCCGGGTTTCACTGCCTGCCAAGCCAGCCACAACAGGTACAGCGCGCCGGCCCACTTCAACACCTCATATGCCATCGGGACCGCGAGAAACACCGCCGTCAAACCGGCTGCCGCCGCGAACATATGCACGAAGAACCCAGCCACCACGCCCACCAGCGACGTGACCCCGGCCTTGCGGCCCTGACAGATCGAACGGGAGATCAGGTAAATCATGTTCGGCCCAGGCGTCAGTACCATCAGCAGCGCGGCGGCGGCAAAAATCAGCAGGTCTTGAAGCGGGATCATGACGAAGTCCTTTGCACGAATGATCAGGCGATCGCAGTCAGCGAGGCTCGATAAAACGGCAGGATCAGGTCACGTGTCAATGGGGCGAGAACGACATTGCCGTCGGTGGCCGGGTCGATCCAGATCACCTCTTCGATCTCGGCGGCCGGAGACACCCTGGCGTCGATGGTCAGCTGAAAGATCTCGGCCTGCACGACGAATCCCGGCTCGTTGGCGGCGGGTGCCGAGAACTGGCCGAGAAAACTCGCCTGCGCCGGATCGATCAGCAGTCCCAGTTCTTCTTCCAGCTCACGGGCCAGCGCATGCACCGGCAGCTCATGGGCTTCGATTTTGCCGCCGGGCTGCATGAACGCCGTGGTGTCGCGCTTGCGCACCAGCAGGGTCTGGCCGTCGGGGTTGAGCAGCAGCGCGGCAGCGATGCGGATCGTGGAATTATTTGCGGTCGACATGAACGAAAAGCCTATGACTCAAAAACGGCAAGGATCACACGCTTGCCGCTCGTGAGGCAAAGGCTCGACCGCACGTCAGGCCGCTTCCTGGAAATCCATTTCCGGCGGCTGACGACGGAACCCGCCGGTCAGCACCGCCAGATACACCACACCAATCGCCAGCCAGCTCAGGCCCAGATACAGCGCCAGGTGATCGAGGCTGACCATCAGCCACAAGTCCGCCGCCAGGCCGATGAACGGGAAGATCAGGAACAGGATCAGCTCGCGCAGGCCTTTTTTCTCGCCGCCGATCCAGTAGTGAAAAATCACCGACAGATTGACCAGGCTGAACGCCAGGAACGCGCCGAAGTTGATGAACGAAGTCGAGGTGGTCACGTCGAGCTTCAGCGCCAGCAAAGCCACCACCGCACACAGCAGGATGCTGTTGACCGGCGTACCGAAGCGCTCGTGCAAGGTGCCGAAAAACGACTTGGGCAGCACACCGTCACGGCCCATCGCAAACAACAGCCGCGAACCGCTGGCCTGCGCCGACAGGCCTGAGGCGAACTGACCGACGATCAGGCCGATCAGGAAGATCGACACGAACAGGTCGCCACCGATATTGCGCGCAATTTCGTAGGCCGCCGAGTCGACGCTGTCGAACTGGAACGATGGATGGGCGATCTGCACGAAGTACGATACGCCGACGAAAATCAGCCCGCCGATCAGGGTGATCAACATGATTGCCCGAGGAATGGTGCGGCGTGGATCACGGGTTTCTTCGGTGAGGGTGCTGACCGCGTCGAAACCGAGAAACGAGTAGCAGGCGATGGCGGCCCCGCTCATGATCAGCGGCATCTGCATGTCGCCATTGAAGAACGGTTTGATCGACCACAGCGGCGTGCTGGCATCGCCACCGACGTAGTGCACGCACAGCGCGACAAAGGCGATCAGCACCAGGAACTGCACCAGCATCAGCAAGGCGTTGATGCCGTTGGCCAGTTTCAGGCCGATGATGTTGATCGCGCTGGTGATGCCGATGAACGCCAGCACCCAGATCCACTGCGGGATCGACGGGAAGGCCGACGCGAGGTATGCGGCGCCGATCAGCCAGATCGCCATCGGCAGAAACAGATAATCGAGCAGCACCGCCCACCCGGCGATGAAGCCGAGTTTCGGGCTGATGGCCTTGCGCACGTAGCTGTAGGCCGAGCCCGCCACCGGGAACGCGGCGGCCATGCGGCCATAACTCATGGCGGTGAAAAACATCGCCACCAGCGCCGCCAGATACGCGGCGGGCACCATGCCGGCGGTGGACTGGGCGAGGATGCCGAACGTGCCGAGGACAATGATCGGCGTCATGTAGGCGATGCCGAACAGCACCACCGACCCCAGCGAAAGGGTGCGTTGCAAACGAGCCATGGGCGACTTACTCCGGATTTTATTGGATTTATGGCAGAGGCCGAGTTCGGCGAATGTTTCGGGTGTTGCTTTGTTTTTGCTGATCGTTCCCACGCTCCGCGTGGGAATGCAGCCCGGGACGCTCTGCGTCCCAAGAGCGGACGCAGAGCGTCCATGGAGGCATTCCCACGCAGAGCGTGGGAACGATCGGGTACAACGGGTCAAGGGATCAGCAGCTCTCGTACTCCCGAGGCGTGCTCGACCACCTCCCCCGGCAACTTCAACCGCTGATCATCCAGATAGCGATAATCCTTGCGCGCCAGCGCCAACTGGCCGAAATCCAGCTCGACACTGAACCGCCCTTCTTCACGTCCAGCCTCGAACAGCACCGTTCCCAGCGGATCCACCAGCGCACTGCCGCCGGCAAACATCAACCCGTCATCCCCGGCTTCCACGCGGTTGACCATCAACGCAAACGCCTGGTTTTCCTGAGCCCGGGCCATGATCGCAGTGCGGTGGGTCGGGCCGTACGGGTCCATGTTGCCGTTGGTCACGATCAACATCTGCGCCCCCAGTTGCGCCAGGGCGCGGGCCGATTCCGGGAACTCGATGTCGTAACAGATCAGCAGACCGACCCGCACACCGTTCCACAAACACGTTGCATATCGATCACCCGCTTCGAACACACCACGATCCGACGCCCAGAGGTGGGTCTTGCGGTATTTCAGGGCGATACCTTCGGGGGTGATCAGCAGCGTGGTGTTGTAGAAGCGGCCGTCATCGTTCTCGGCCATGCCGATCACCACCGCCAGGTTGCGTTCACGGGCGGCGGCCTGCACGGCGCTGACGGTCGGGCCGTCGACCGGTTCGGCGACCTGCGCCACGGTGTCAGCGGTCGGGAAGCCCATCAGGTGGGTCTCGGGGAACACGATCAATTGCGTGTCGGTGGCGCAGGCCGCAATCGCGGCGAGGGCGCGTTCGAGGTTGTACGCCGTGTCTTTGTCACGGCCCGCCAGTTGGGCGAGTTCGACTTTCATGGGGAGTCCTTGTGATGAGCGCCGGGGGCGGAAAGATTGCCCGGCGGCTGTCTGTGGGCCAGTATGCTTCGCATTCGACCGGCCAGGGAATTACGCGGCCGGGGTAACCCGATAGGGGTAGAGGCATGACTGTTTCGTTTGACGACATCACCTGGCACCGCGCCGTCGGGCAGTTGATCGACGCCCTCGACAAGCCGAATTTCTGGGCGCAACTGGTGCGCCTGCTCGACCAGTACGTCACGTTCGATAGCTGGGTGGCGCTGCTGTTCAGCGCCGACCGTCACCCGCAGGTGTTCGCCGAATGCCCCGGTGCCGACGGCAGTCCCGACCAGCTGTTTCAGGATTATCTGCGCGGGTTGTACCTGCTCGATCCGTTCTACATCGCCTGCCGCGAGCAATCGCGCACCGGGTTGTATCGCCTGTCGGAGGTCGCGCCGGAGCACTTCGAACTGACCGAGTATTACCAGCGATACTTTCGTCTGAATGTGGTGGCCGACGAAATCCAGTTCAATTGCCAGCTCGAAGGCGACCGCACGCTGTGCCTGTCACTGGGCAGCCAGCAGCGCTTCACCGGCGAGCAGATTGCCCTGCTGTCGCTGATCCAGCCGTGGGTGCTCGGCCTGTTGCGCCAGCGCCTGCCTTATGAAATCAACGAAACCGTGGCCCTCGCCCCGGCGCCTGCGCAACCGGACTGGCGGGTGCAGCTCGAAGCGTCGGTGCAGCAACTCAAGGGCGCGCAGCTGACCGCCCGGGAGCTGGACGTCGGGCGCCTGATGCTCAGCGGTTGCTCCAGTAAAGAAATCGCCCGTAAGCTGGAAATCTCTGTTGAAACCGTGAAAGTCCATAAGAAACACATGTACAGCAAGCTGGGGATCAAATCCCAGTCGGAGCTGTTTTCGATCTTTCTGCAGGCGCAGAACGCCTGATACAGCGCTGTGAGCTTTTCTGTGGGAGCGAGCTTGCTCGCGAAAGGGCCGCCATAACCGACTTATGCGTTGACTGGCCCACCGCTATCGCGAGCAAGCTCGCTCCCACAGGGATCTGCGGCGCTGAACAATCCAAGTCCGAACCAAGGAAACCGTATGAGCCTGTCACTCCTGAGCCGCTACGCCTTCTTTGCCGTCTGCGTGATTTTCACCCTCGCCAGCCTGCCCTTTCTCGAACACGACTGGCTGTGGCCGATCACCGCCGTCACCGGCGTATTGAGCCTGATCGGTCTGTTCGACCTGATGCAGAGCCCGCACGCGGTGCGCCGCAATTACCCGATCCTGGGCAACATCCGTTATCTGGTCGAGGGGATTCGCCCGGAAATCCGCCAGTACCTGCTGGAATCCGACAGCGACGCCCTGCCCTTCTCTCGCGCCCAGCGTTCGCTGGTGTATTCGCGAGCGAAGAATGAAACCGCCGACAAGCCGTTCGGCACCCTGATCGACGTCTACCAATCCGGCTTCGAATTCATCGGTCATTCGATGCGCCCGGCACCGTTGAGCGACCCGAGCAGCTTTCGCGTCACCGTCGGTGGCCCGCAGTGCACCCAGCCTTACTCGGCATCGGTGTTCAACATCTCGGCCATGAGTTTTGGCTCCCTCAGCGCCAACGCGATCCGCGCGCTGAACCAAGGCGCCAAACTCGGCAACTTCGCTCACGACACCGGCGAAGGCAGCATCAGCCCCTATCACCGCGAACACGGCGGCGACCTGACCTGGGAACTGGGCAGCGGCTATTTCGGCTGCCGCACCAGCGACGGCCGTTTCGACCCGGAACGTTTCGCCGCCCAGGCGCAGACCCCGCAGGTGCGGATGATCGAAATCAAGATGAGCCAGGGCGCCAAACCGGGCCACGGCGGAATTCTGCCCAAGCACAAAGTGACCCAGGAAATCGCCGACACCCGCGGCATCCTGATGGGCGAAGACTGCATCTCGCCGTCGCGCCACAGCGCGTTTTCCACGCCGATCGAGATGATGCATTTCATCCAGCAGCTGCGTGAACTGTCCGGCGGCAAACCGGTGGGCTTCAAGTTCTGCCTCGGCCATCCGTGGGAGTTCATGGGCATCGCCAAGGCCATGCTGGAGACCGGCATCCTGCCGGACTTCATCGTGGTCGACGGCAAGGAAGGCGGCACCGGCGCCGCCCCGGTGGAGTTCACCGACCACATCGGCGTGCCGATGCGCGAAGGCCTGCTGTTTGTTCACAACACCCTGGTGGGGCTGAATCTGCGCGACAAGATCAAGCTCGGCGCCAGCGGCAAGATCGTCAGCGCCTTCGACATCGCCAGCGTGCTCGCCATCGGCGCCGACTGGGCCAACTCGGCGCGCGGCTTCATGTTCGCCATCGGCTGCATCCAGTCGCAAAGCTGCCACACCAACAAATGTCCGACCGGCGTCGCCACCCAGGACACCCTGCGCCAGCGTGCGCTGGTGGTGCCGGACAAGGCCCAGCGGGTCTACAACTTTCACCGCAATACGCTCAAGGCGCTGGCGGAAATGCTCGCCGCCGCCGGCCTCGACCATCCGTCGCAACTCTCGGCCAAGCATTTGGTACGGCGCATGTCGGCGACCGAGATCAAACTGTTTTCACAGCTGCACGTGTTCCTGAAACCGGGGGAGTTGCTCACCGGGGAAGTGAACGGCGAGTTCTATTCGCGGATGTGGCAGATGGCGCGGGCGGACAGTTTTGAACCGCAGGAAGTCGTAGCTGCTTGAATGATTCAGGGCCTGTCAACGCCGGCAGGCCCTCACTTGTGAACAA
This sequence comes from Pseudomonas sp. MCal1, assembly GCF_026341415.1. Classification (NCBI taxonomy): domain Bacteria; kingdom Pseudomonadati; phylum Pseudomonadota; class Gammaproteobacteria; order Pseudomonadales; family Pseudomonadaceae; genus Pseudomonas; species Pseudomonas sp. MCal1. The sequence continues at coordinate 243,352 of NZ_JAKUMP010000006.1, read as the reverse complement.
ACAAGCGGGCTTCGATATCACCTCCGTCAAGGCTCCGAATCTTGATCCATTGGTTCGAGAACAAAGAGAGATCTTTGGCATTCGATTTGTGCGCGACCCACCACACTCGTTTTGCATCCAGCCCCCTTATCGAATCATCATCAATCAGCATTGATTGTTGCGGTGCCGGGATCAGCGCCCATCCCGAACGATCCGGATATCCGGAAAGCCGTACACTTGTCATCCCTACAAAAATCTTTGGTGATATGCCCGTTTTGTTGTAGTTCGCGAACGGCAAATACCAATACAGATTGTCAAACACGATCTCGTCGCCTGAACGGCTCTGGGCATTCAAGGCAATCGCCAGTGCCTCCATCCCTGCACTGTTGTTTCGACGCCTGGAGAGGTCTGCCATTCCCTGAAGTTCGCCCAGTAGAAACGCTGCCATGAGCAGCAAGGCAAGTGTCCGTCGACGATGCCACCACTTATCAATAGCCACCGCAACGATCAATGGAATCGCGATAGCTGCAAAGTAAAAGTAGCGGAGGATAAACGCTGGTTTCACCAGGGAAATCGCTAGCAAAAACAGCAATGGAATAAAGAAATATCCCACCAAAAGCCAGGCATACCGTCGTGAGTCACGATGTTGCATCAGTACGGTAAACGCGCAGGCGATGATAAAAACAGACGGCCAGACTCGCCACCATGTCGCCCAGCTTACTGACTCGCTCGTACCGGTTATTTGCCATATGAGGGTAAATACCGATTGCCAGGTGAGCGGCGCTATCCAGCCGAAATCCGGTCGGCTGAGCAGTTGATCAGTCAGTACAGGCAGCCAGGGCACATACAGTAGAACGATCATGCCGTTAGCCAGAATCCAGGCACGCCCCCCAATTGCCTTCTCTTGAAGTTCGGAGCACGTTTTCCACCAGAAAAGCCAATGAATGGCTACGCACAGGAACGCAAAGTAATGCGTATAGAACGCAGCAACCATCAATAAAACATAGGAAATCGCAAACCGTTTTTTTTCGGGTGCCCGTGTCCAACACACCAGAGCCATCGTTGCGCCAATCAGCCAAAACCCCAGCAGGGTGTACATTCGGGCCTCCTGACTGTAGCCGGCGGATAACGGCAGCAACGCCAGCAGCAACGCAGCAATCCAGGTGGCCCGGCGCGTGGAAATCAGGCTCATCAACCTGACACACAACAACAGCGTTCCCACATCCGCCAGCGCACTCATCGCCCGGGCCGGCAGTGCTCCCTCCCCCCACAACATCACCCAGTAATGCAGCAGCACGTAATACAGTGGAGGATGAACATCCAGCGCAGTCAGTGCCAAAATGCGCGCTGGCGTTTCGCGTGCGAGCAACAGACTGTAGGCCTCGTCATACCAGATACTCGGCACATCGATGGCGTAAAACCGCACGATCAGGGCGAGGAATACAACCGCCAGAAGGGCCAGTCTGTCGATCCTCAAGGAAGTGAACCCCGCGGAGGCCGCAACGCTCGCAAGGCTTTTCATGTCTGACGCCCCCGAAACAGCACAAACCGGAAAAAGCAGTACCCCAGCAACAGATTCAACAGCGAAAACACGGACACCGTCGCCAGTCCCGGCAAATTCCGCGCATCACCGAACTCACCTGTGCCATAACTCAAAACGCCCATCACGCTCATGAAGCCCAGATAGGCCAGCACTGACGTTCCAGTCTCGAATGTGTAGAGCGCGTTCATGTAAAACGAGAAGGCGGCGGCGATACAAAACGCGGCGAAGTTACTTGCCGACTGAGTCGCCTGAACGGCGCTGGTCAACACGAAAAAAATCTGCCAGTGAATCAACATGCCGCCGAGGCCGATGGCCGTTTGTGCGGAAAACCCTTTCCACAAGATTCTCATCGCCAATCCTTGCTGTCGCGGCAACCGTCGAGTGCTTCAAGCTAGGGCAGAGCGTGAGCAGGGTCTACTGTCAGAAATTACAGGAGGGGGGTGGTTTCAGACCGACGGTCACCATTGCAGCAAGCGGCCATGGGGCGGCTCTTTCATGACGATGAAACCGTAATCACCGATCAGATAGATGCGGTAATAGAGTCGATCAACCAAGGCTGGAAACCCCTGATAGCCGACGCGGGTGGCGTTGCGCCGCTCGCGCTCGGCAACCACGTTGGTGATGCCGGTCGACGGCAGGTTTTCCGCGAGCATGAAGTAGTCGATATTCAGCAGATAGCGCAGTACCGGTAACTGTTTGAACGTGCCCGTCGCACTTGCCAGCCAGCGATCGGAGTAAGTGACCGACATATAAATCCGTTTGGCGTCGCGCAGTTCGCGATGGGAAGAAATGTCGTGACTGAGGCTGTAGAGAGCACTGTTGGCGAAGGTCTTTTCCATCGTCAGTACTCGCCCGTAAGCGAAGGACAGCGACAACGTGGCCACAAGCGGAATCGCCAACAACAGGGGCAGCCGCGAGTGCAGCGACGTCAATCCGGTACAGGCCAGATAGAACAGCAACATCAGCAGCACGCCGAACCCCATCAGGGTACGCGCACCTTCATTGAAGTCGCGAAACAGCAGCGTCATCCCCGGTACCAGCAGCACAACCAGCGGCAATGCCAGCAGGCAACTGAAGCTCAGGAGCAACCCCTTGGCGCGCGACATGTTGCGCTCACGAATCTGCCGCCCCAACTGCACGCCCCCGAACACGGCACACAGCACCAGCCCGACAAACACCACCGTGTAGCCGCCGTGAAACAACAGCGCGACCTTCTCCATCACCCGACCGATATTGATGCCGATCTGCAGCAGCGGATCAGCGCTCGCGTCAAGCAATTGCGTGCGTGCCGAGTCCGTGAACGGATAAGCCGTGACGCTGTAAATCATCACGGCCAGCAACAGTTGCGCCAGCCGCCAGCCTGACCGGCACCAGAGTTCACCCCACGGCACTCGCCGATGAACATTGCGCAGCAATTCCACGCAGCACAACCCGAGAAACACATTCAGGCTGATCTGATACAACCCGATCGCCAGCGCCAGCAACATCGACGGCACCAGCCAGCGCTGAATGCGTGAAGCGCCGCCAAACGTGATCGCGTAGATCACCGCGACCAGACTCAGCGCCATGCCGGCCCCGTCGTATTGATAGGACAGGTTCTGCAACAGGAACGGGTTGTACCAGAGCGGCAACGGCACCAGACAACAGGCCAGCGTCGGTTCGGGGAAATAGTGGAAGGTCAGCCGGGTCAGCGCGAACGACATGGCCACCGTGGCGAGCAACAGCGGCAACGGGAAAATGTTCGGCGCAGCGCCAGTGAAAGTCAGCGCTTGATAAAACCAGTCCATGAACAACCGCCCCTGCCGCGCCCAGGCATTGCCGGCAGCGAGGGTGCGCCAGTTGTCGTCGATGTAGGGAAAGTCGACGAGGATCAGCGGCAGGATGTACAGCATCGTGGCGAGCAGAAAGAACAACACGACCTGACGGCGGCCGAGTTCTCGTACGAGAAAATCGCTGATCCTCATACCTGCGCCTCTGTTCACGGCTGCGCTGGAAACGACGTAGATAAACCTTCGAACATGACTCTGAATCAGAAGTCGTTTTTTGCGGCGCTTTCAGACCAGCGGCATCACTTCGCCCCATGAAAAAGCCCCGGACTTTCGGCCGGGGCTTTCAGGTTTCAGCGACAACGAATTACGAAGCCGAACGCATCGCGCCCTGTACCGAATCCTTTGGTTGCAACTTGAACACGTAGAACAGAACGGTCAGCAGGACCAGGAACGCCGGGCCTACATACAGCGCCACGCGAGTGTCCGGGAAATACGCCATCAGGCCGACCACCAGCACCAGGAACGCCAGCGCCAGATACGAGCTGACCGGGAACAGCCACATCTTGTACTTGAGACCTGCACGTTCGCTGGCGCTCAGGCCTTTGCGGAATTTCAACTGGGCCAGCAGGATCATCACCCAGGTCCAGATCGCGCCGAAGGTAGCAATCGAAGTCACCCAGACGAAGACCTTTTCCGGCACCAGATAATTCAGCAGCACGCCCAGCAGCAGGGCGAAGATCGAAAGCAGCAATGCCCGACGCGGTACGCCGTTGCCCGAGGTGCGAGCGAAGCCGGCCGGCGCCTGGCCGTTCTGCGCCAGGCTGTAGAGCATGCGCCCGGTACTGAAGATGCCGCCGTTGCACGACGACAGCGCGGCGGTGATCACCACGAAGTTGATGATGCCGGCGGCAGTCTTGATGCCCAGACGTTCAAAGGTCATCACGAACGGACTGCCCTGGGTGCCGATTTCGTTCCACGGATAGATCGACAGAATCACGAACAGTGCGCCGACGTAGAACAGCAGGATGCGCCAGAACACCGAGCCGATCGCATTCGGGATGGTCTTGTGCGGGTTCTTCGCTTCGCCGGCGGTCAGGCCGATCATTTCCACACCGAGGTAGGCGAACATCACCATTTGCAGGGACATCAACACGCCCGTCACGCCGTTGGGCATGAAGCCGCCGTGGGCCCACAGATTGGAAATCCCCAGCGCCACACCGTCGTTGCCGAAGCCGAAAGCGATGATGCCGATGCCGCCGAGCACCATGGCGATGATGGTGACGATCTTGATCAGGGCGAACCAGAACTCGAATTCACCGAAGGCCTTCACCGCGATCAGGTTGATCGAACCCATGCTGACCAGTGCCGCCAGCGCCCAGATCCAGCGCGGCACATCGGGGAACCAGATGCCCATGTACACCGCCACCGCCGTGATTTCGGCGACGCAGGTCACCAGCCACAGGAACCAGTAGTTCCAGCCGGTCAGAAAGCCCGCCAGCGGACCGAGATAATCCTGTGCATAACGGCTGAAAGAACCGGCGACCGGGTTGTGCACGGCCATTTCACCGAGGGCGCGCATGATCACCAGGATCGCCAGACCGCCGATGATGTAAGACAGCATGATCGCCGGGCCGGCCATTTCGATGGCCTTGGCCGAACCGAGAAACAGGCCGACACCGATGCAGGCGCCGAGCGCCATCAGGCGAATATGCCGTTCACCGAGTTCGCGTTTGAGCGGGCCGCCTTGAGCGGTTTCGCCATGGGGCGGGTGATTGCCGACTGGCATGGGGGACTTCCTCGTCTTGTTATTGGATGTGACCACCGAGTGTTCAAGCGTCGGCCGATAAGCCTGCGCCTGGGTCAAAACCGGCCCTGCTTCGTGGGCAGGACCGTCCCGCAGAAGCAACCTGCGGGATCAGCGGGGCGTGCAGTATAAAAAGCTTGCGACAGGTTTTTTCACTCTATAAGGCATCTGATTCAGACGTAAACCTCGTCAAATACGCGGCTTACGAGACAAATCGTCCTGCATTTTGAGGATTATTCACCGCGCAAATGGGCGCCGAGTATTGCACAGCAATGGTGCAGCGTCATGCCGCGACCAAAGTCGCATCGACCTCAAGACCTCTCTGTTCCGGCCCTTTCAGGCTTGCAATCACTTGCCGGAGGGTGGCAGCCGGATTTGCAGATTTGTTCAGGGTGCCCTCTTCACAATTTTTTCACCCACGCCAACCACCGACTAAGCTTCAGACAAGTCCGATCAATCTGCGTGAATGGATCAATCGACTATGGGCGCTTTGTGGCAAACCGATTCGAGTGAAAAAGTGGTTCCGACTGAACGTGTGGATGAAGCGCCTGTCCCTGAAAAACCCCGTCGTAACCGGCATGGGTGGAAGGCTTTCTGGCTCCTGTTGGTGATCATCGCGATTGTCGTGGGTCTGGCTGCGATGAAGGAAATGCGCACCTCGCGATTTCAGTCCCGCGAGCTCAGCCAGTACGCCGCCAAACTCAAGTACGAATTGCAACCGGGCCCCAGCGACGCCATCCGCTATCCGGGCAACGGGCCGTTCGACCTGCGTCTGGGCTACAGCTCGCTGGACGAGTTCCTGCCACGGCTGATCAAGCGCAACTACGTGATCACCGAACAGACGCGTTTCTCCCCGGCCCTGCTCAACTACACCGACAAGGGCCTGTTCGTGCCCTATTCCGAAAAGATCCAGGCCGGGTTGTCGATCACCGATTGCCGCGCCGCACCGCTGTATCAGTACAACTACCCCCAGCAGCTGTATTCGAGTTTCGACACAATCCCGCCGGTGGTAGTCAACAGCCTGTTGTTCATCGAAAACCGCTTTCTGCTCGACCCAAAGCAACCCTTGGCCAACCCGGCGGTGGACTGGCCGCGCTTCGGCATGGCCGCGTGGTCGCAGGTCGCCAAGTTGCTGCACTTGCCGGGGCAGTCGGCCGGTGGCAGTACCCTGGCGACGCAACTTGAGAAATATCGTCATTCGCCCGATGGCCTGACGGTGTCCGGCGCGGAGAAGATCCGCCAGATGATTTCCGCCAGCGTGCGCGCCTACCAGGGCGGCCCGGACACCTTGCAGGCGCGGCAGAACATCATTCGTGATTACCTCAACAGCGTGCCGCTGTCGGCGGTGCCGGGGCATGGCGAAGTACACGGCATGGCCGAGGGCCTGCGGGTCTGGTATGGCGCCGATTTCAACGAGGCCAACCGCAAACTCTCGAGCACTGAAACCGATCCGAAGAGCATGGCGGACAAGGGCCTGGCCCTGCGCGAAATGCTCTCGCTGATGATCGCCCAGCGCCGTCCTTCGCATTACCTGACCAAGGGCCGCGAAGAGCTGGTCGAACTGACCAACAGCCACTTGCGCGTGCTCAAGCAGAACGGTGTGATCGACGCCACTCTCGCCGATGCGGCGCTGGCCAGCACCATCAGCTACCGTGACTGGCAGACCCAGCCGACCATTCAGCCGATCGAAACCAACAAAGGCATCAGCGTCGCCCGCAGCCGGTTGGCGTCGATGCTCAACCGTCCGCTGTACGACCTCGACCGTCTAGACCTGTCCGCTACCAGCACCTTGCAAGGCGAGCTGCAGACCCAGGCCACCGCCTACCTGAAACGACTGGCCGACCCGGCCTACGCCACCGAAGTCGGTCTGATGGGTGAACGCCTGCTGACGCCCACCAGCACCACACAGGTGCGTTACAGCTTCACCCTGTTCGAGCTGACCCCGGACGGCTCGCGCGTGCGGGTGCAGACCGACAGCACCGATCAGCCGTTCGACATCAACGAGGGCAGCAAGCTGGAACTGGGCTCCACCGCCAAGATGCGCGTGCTGACAACCTACCTGCAAATCATCGCGGAGCTGCATGACAAATACGGCGCCATGACCGGGCCGGAACTGAAAAAAATCGACGTGCCGGATCAGGATCGCCTGAGCCGGTGGGTGATCGACTACCTGATCCAGAACAAGGATCACGATCTGTCGAAGCTGCTCGGCGCCGCCCTCGACCGCAAATACTCGGCCAGCCCCGGTGAAGCGTTTTTCACCGGTGGCGGGCTGCATGTGTTCCATAACTTTCGCAAGGAAGACAACGGCCGCATGCCGACCTTGCGCGATGCCCTGCGCGAGTCGATCAACCTGCCGTTCATTCGCCTGATGCGCGATCTGGTGCGCTACACCACCTACTCCGGCCCCAACAACAGCGCCGAACTGCTCAAGGACGACCGCGACCCGCGCCGTCAGGAATACCTCGCCTCGTTCGCCGACCGCGAAGGCACCTCGTTCCTGCTCAAGTTCTGGAAGAAGTACAAGAACAAGGACACCCAGGCCCGCCTCGACACCTTCCTCGACAGCATGCGCCCGACGCCGATCCGCATGGCCGCCGTGCACCGTTACCTGCTGCCCGAAGCCAGCCAGGAAGACTTCAATACTTTTGTGCGCTCGCACCTCAAGGGCGTCAAAATCACCGAAAAACTCACCGACGAACGCCTCGAACGGCTTTATCTGGCCTACGGTCCCGGTACCTATGACCTGCCGGACCAGGGCTTCATCGCCAAGGTCCACCCGCTGGACCTGTGGCTGATCGGCTACCTGCTCAACCACCCGGACGCGACCTGGAGCCAGATCGTCAAGGCCAGTCAGTTCGAGCGTCAGGAAGTCTACAGCTGGCTGTTCAAGAGCAAGCACAAAGGCGCCCGCGACAGTCGGATCCGCACCATGCTGGAAATCGAGGCGTTCCTCGAGATCCATCAGCGCTGGCAGAAAGTCGGCTATCCGTTCGATCACCTGGTGCCGTCACTGGCCACCGCCATCGGCAGCTCCGGCGACCGCCCCGCTGCGCTGGCCGAGCTGATCGGCACCATCCTCAATGACGGCGTGCGCATGCCGACCCTGCGCATCGACAGCCTGCACTTTGCCGCCGGCACGCCTTACGAAACGAAACTGGTCAACGACCCTCATGTCGGTAAACGGGTGATGCCGTCCGAAGTCGCCACGGCAATGCGTGAAGCGTTGTCGCAAGTGGTGGACTCGGGAACGGCCAAACGTGTTTCCGGCAGTTTCAAACTGAACGATGGAACACCGCTGACCATGGGCGGAAAAACCGGTACAGGCGACAACCGAATCGAGGCCATCGGTTCCGGCGGGCGCATTCTGAGTTCCAAGTCGATCAACCGCACCGCGACCTTCGTGTTCTACATCGGCGATCACCATTTCGGCACGCTCACGGCGTTCGTTCCAGGGCGGTCGGCGGAGAGCTTCAAATTCACCTCGGCCCTGCCGGTGCAGGTGCTCAAGGGCATGGCGCCGATCCTGATGCCGTATCTGCAACCCGGCAGCGACTCGCAATGTCGGCCGTCGCCCGTTTCTCAGGTAGCACTGGCGAACCTGCCATCGCTTAACACCGAATGAAGTTGCGGGGGCAATAACTATTTGTTTTATGCATTCCAATATTCAATCGTTCCCCTGTCTGGCTCGCACTCGAGAAACAAACTTTTGAACTAATCCTCCGCATACTTGAACGTTAGGCTCAACATTCCTGACTTATTCAAGGCTGCACCCATGACTGCAAAAACCGAATACAAAGGGCAACATTACGAATTAATCAAATCGCGGATCGATCCGGTTTTTACCGATATGAAACCGCATCACGGCGAAGTATTGAAAAATATAAAACCGCGTCGTGAATACTGGATGCAGCCGCGACTGGCCAGCGTCCATCGCAGTGCCTGGGCAGCCCGCAACGCTGCCGACAAGGCACTGGCCCGACTGAAAGATATTCACGCGTTTGCCGAACCGTTATTGAGGACACGCTTGCGGGAGAAAACCGGCATCGACGTCGATATCAGGAATACATTTCTGATTCTGTATCGCGAAAGCAGATCGCCTTGGTACGTCAGAAATATTTTGAGTGGTTCAACCTCAAGAAAAATTTCATTGCTCGAAGCTGCCCTGAACAACTTCGCCTATAACGAAACTTACGCATCGAATTCCGCGTTCGTCCTCAAAATGCAACTTGTAAACGATCAGTACGACATTTCCCCACTGGATCGACTGATGACCGTGGCCCAATTCCAGACGCTGTGTCGCGAACTGGATATCGGCAGGCTTTATCAGGCACATCTTCAGGAAATGCTGTTGAACGACGACCCGGTAGCGCGCAGTTACGTAAAGACGCAGGTCGTGCAAAGCCAGAAGGCCGCGCTGCGGGTGGCCGCACGCGTGGCGCTGGCAAAGAAAGACATCGACCGTGAAGGTGTGCAGCTGATCCGTGCCCTGCTCGACGGTCGGGTGGCACTCAGGCTCGGCCAGCAGCGGATGCAGGCTTGCGAGCTGACCATCATGGATCTGAAGATGACCGGCATCCTGATTCTGCGCCCCGACCCCGGGTATCCGCTGTCCTCGTCGCGGATCATCGCCTACGTTCCGCACGACCCGGAACATCCGTTGAAAGAATACGCCACCCACCTCGACTTTCTGACCGAGCTGACTCGCCAGTTGCAGAAGAACGACACACTGCCCTCCACCGGAGGCAGCTACTGGCAGTTCTTCAGCCAATTCGTCGATCACAAGGACCGCGGGTATTTCTTTGCCGATCTCAAGCAGCGTCTGCTGCATGTGAAATGGTATCCACACAAACGTGGAGACTCACGTCCTTCCTGGCGCGAAACACCGGTCAGCCATCCCAACCTGCAATACGGTGCGATACCGTTCAGCGGTGCCTTGTGGGCATCGCTCTATCAGCGCCAGCTCGACAAAATCCTCAACGATGCGCGCAACATCGCCGTGCCTACCGCCGATGCGGACGAGAATGCTCGCGCAGACTGGTGGGCGAACGCTTTCGCAATTGTCCAGGACATCCTGAACGTGGCGGTGATGGTGGCTGCACCCTTTGTGCCTGTCGTCGGTCTGGCAATGCTCGGCTACACCGCCTGGCAATTGACCAATGAAGTCATCGAGGGGGCGGTGGATCTGGCACTGGGTCATTGGGAAGAGGCTGCGGAACATGTGGTGGGAGTGGTCAACGACGTCCTGCAACTGGCGGCTTTCGCCAGTGGTGCGGTGGTCGCCAGGCCGTTTCTGCTGAAGTTTTCGCCGCTGATTGAAAACATGAAAGCCGTACGCTCGTTCGATGGCAGCACACGGTTGTGGCACCCGGACCTCCAACCGTACGAGCTGTCGCAACCGGCCTTGCCGGAGGGCGCCAGACCGGATGCCCTGGGTCTGCACCAACATGCCGGCAAGACCATTCTGCCGCTGGAGGGCAGGCACTATTCAGTCAGGTTCGACCGCGAAAGCGGCCAATACCGTGTCGAGCACCCTTCCCGACCGCAGGCTTACTCCCCGCGGCTGAAGCACAACGGAGCGGGGGCCTGGACTCACGAAGCAGAGACCCCGCATGACTGGGATGGCCCGCAACTGATGCGACGTCTGGGGCACTCGGTCGACGTTTACAGTGATGTCGAACTGGAAAGGATACGTCGCATCAGTGGCACGCCGATCGACGCGTTGCGCCGGATGCATGTGGAAAACAGCCCGCCACCGCCCCTGCTCGAGGACACGCTGAACCGCACCCGTATCCGCGAGGAAACAAAAGGGCTCGGCGAGCGCATTCGCAGCGCAGAGCCCCTTCCCCCGGATTCGCACTGGTTTGACCGAATGATCACCGACATGCCTGGCTGGCCAGCCGACAAGGCCGTCAAAGTCTGGCAAAACAATGATCTGACCGGCGCTTACCGGCAATACGGCAACCCCCTTGCGTTTGATCATCAGACGCTGTCCATCGGACTTGACGACGTATTGGACAACCGCTTGCCCGAGCGAGTGGTGGAGTTCCTCGATGACGCCGACATGCAGTCACTGCTGGGCGGGGACTATCCCAAAGCCCGGCGGGCACAGGTCTTGCGCAATCGATTGGCCGACGCCGTGCAAACCCGCGAAAGCGAAATTTTCGACTACCAGTACCGCTTGAGAAACCAGGCCACCGATGCCGGGGCCCAGTTGATCCAGCGCCATTTCCCTCCCTTGTCGGCACGAATCGCCGAATCGCTGACAAACGAGGCGACAGCCGCCGAGCACGGCATCATGAGCGAGCAGCAACACATCCCTTTGCGCCTGAAAAGTCAGGCCCGGGAAACCGCGTTCGAGGTACTCGCCACCCGGGCCAGCGAGGGCTTGCATGATCCGGCATGGCTGGTGCCGGATACCGAACGTCTCACGCTCGGCGCGCTGAGGATCTACACCGACACGTTCTCAGATTTGCGCATAGAGGTTCGCGAAGGCACGCATGACGGCCGGTTGCGAAGCAGCGCCGGCCCGGACGATGCCACAACAGTGCGCAGATTGATCCGGGATGAACACGGTCGTTATGAGGTACGCGACGGTGAGAACAACAAACTGCACGACGCTGCTGACTTCTATGATTCCATACTGGCCGCCCTGCCCGAAGGCAAACGCCGTGCACTGGGCTATCGCACGGGCCAGGGGCAATCGTTCAGACAATGGGTGATGCTCTGCACCGAAACGCCAGCCGAACGCAGGACAATCCTGGCACGCTCCCCGATCCGTCCTGTTATCCCGCTGGAAACCGAGCTGCTGTTGCGCGGACCGAGGCTGTCCAAGGCGCCGCTGACCGTGGAAGAAAAAGTCGGAAATCTCTATCCGCACTTCAGCGAAACAGAAGTGGCGACGTTCGCCCGGTCATTGCAGGCCACCGGCGATGCCCACTGGAAAATCGCGCGGCTTGAAAGTGAACTCACGACGCTGAAGCAAACACTCGACTCTTGGGCATTCAGGTTCCGGAGCCAGGGTGCCCCCGTGGACTTCGAGAACATGGGCGTCCCGCAAACCTGGTGGGAGTATCAACACAAAGGCGGACGCTTCCTTGCAGAGCGTCTGTTGGAGTGCTTCGAACGCAGGTCCGAGGTGTTCCAGGAACGCAGCATCAGCCTTGAGAGCGGCTACGCGCTGGACTTGTCGAAAGAGATGCTGCCCCATGACCTCCAGCAATGGTGGGGGCAATTACCGGACGGCCTCAAACCCTGGCTCGATCAGATCACGACACTGAATCTGGACGGCCAGAGTTTTTCTTTAACGGCCGACGGCTTGCTGAAGGATTTCCCTCAACTGCGTCAATTGAGTGCCAGACACTGCAACCTCAGGACCCTGCCCGCCGGCATCGACCGGATGCAGCGTCTGGAAACCCTGCGTCTGAACAACAACCTGTTGCAGCTGACGCCTGCCAATACTCAGCTTTTGAACACGCTGACGCGCCTGGAAACCCTGAGACTGGACAACAACCCAATCAGCATGCCCCTGTCGGTCGGGCGCATGCCGAGATTGCGGATCCTGAGTCTGATCAATACACAGATCGACAGCTGGCCGCTGGGCCTGTTCGATGTTCCCCGCCCCCGAGGGTTCTTTCTTGATCTGGGCAACAACCCGCTCAGGTACATTCCCGAAGTGCGGCCCGGCTCCGATGAGGCTTACCTGATCGCCCGCACGCGTGTTCGTCTGGAACAAATGGCCAGCCAGGCACGCTCCACTTACGAAAGCTATCGCACGTCCGTGGGTCTGCGTCCGTCACACACTTACGCCACCGTTGCTGAAGACTTGCTGGAGCAATGGCCGATTTCCATGGACACCGAAGTGGCTGATGAAACGCCCGGCATCGGGGCGCTTCGTCCGGAAGCGTGGCATGACCTGGCGAGTGAACCCGGCTCCGACGGCTTCTTCCAGGTGCTGCAGGGTCTGACCCGTTCTGCCGATTACGAACTGGGTGGAGAGACACTGAATCAATTGACCGAGCGTGTCTGGCGAATGATCGACGCCATGAACATCGATACCCGGCTGCGCGAAGAACTGTTCCTGATGTCGACTGCCCCCGAAGGTTGCGAAGACGCCGGCGCCCAGTTGTTCAACAGCATGGGAATACGCGTGCTGGAATCGGAAGCACGCACTTATTCCAGTTCTCCCGATGAGCTTGAACGGCGACTGGTGACACTGGCCAAAGGTGCTGCGCGCCTCAGGCAAGTCAACGAGATTGCCCGGGCCGATATCGCGGCCCGCCAGGGCGCAGCTGACGATGTGGAAGTCCACCTGGCCTATGAAACCGGTCTGGCCAGACGCCTTGAACTGCCCTGGCAATCCGAGGCCATGAAATTCCGTGCGATCGCCGGGGTCACCGACGAAACCATCGATGCGGCCGGCGACAGGATTCTCGATGCCGAGGCCGATGGCGGTCTGGTCGACCAGATGCTCGACCAATTTTTCTGGGATCGTTATTTGCGTGAAACCTGGTCGGGAGAAATCGAAGCCAACGCGCGCGTGTACCAGGAACAGGTCGACCTGCTGATCGATTTGCAGGAAGCCCAGGAACGCTGGAGCGAAGGAAAGGATCGCTCCCCCGAGCTCAGACGCACCCTCAGTGAATTGGCTCAGCGCCTGTCGATCCCGGAGGATCTGCTCTTCACAGAGGAAAAAACCAGTCAGATGACCTTTGACGATTGGCTTGAAAGCATCGGTCGGCAGGAAAAGGCACTGAAACAACGGCTGACCCGCGAGGCCATGGCTCGCGCGGGGATCTGAGCCGCTGCGCAGCCCTTAAGGCAACCGGTCAGGTTGCCTTAAGGGGTGGGCTCAGACTTCCGAATCCCAGATCACTGTGACATTGCCGGCGTAACGCCGGGCCTGGCCGGGCTGCAGCATCTGCTCGACATAGTCCTTGGGTATTTCGAAATGCAGCGTGCCCGGCGCCCGGTCCAGAAACCGGCCCGGCTGAAATCCCGGGACACTCGGACTTGCCGACAACGGCCGATGCCGCACCGGCTGGCCCGCACTGTCAGTGATGCTGTCGGGCAGGCTGACGCTGACGAACACCTGCGCCTGTGTGCTGCCTCCCGCCGAGTCCTGCAACCCGCAAGACTGCGCGCCGCCGTGCTGGCACTCAAGGAACATCTTGAAGCGCGAGGAGGACGAAATGTTGAACGTCTGGTCGCGAAACAACCGTGCCGGTTTTCGCCCCTGTTGCAACCAGGCCTGCCAGCCCCCCTCGGGCACCAGCACGACCTTGTTGCCGCCGGGAGGAATATCGACTTTCAGAACGTGCTGGACATCCAGCACGAACCGGAAAGTCACGGCCGACGCATCCGGCAGCAGATTGTCGCCGGTGTCGATGTCCATGCCTGGCCCGACACCGTAGGCCAACTGACCGGTGTACAGGCCGGCAGACATCGTCAACGGATCCGGCATGTGCAATTCGTAGCCCACGTCCAGATAGCCATAGGACATCCAGGGAATCATGAACGCGGCCCGTTTGGCGCAGATACCTTCGGTCGGCGTCTTCCAGAAGAACTGGAAAAAATCCGGGCCGTGAGACGGCATCGCCCCGGGCCGGCAGGGCAGCGGCGCGACACCCCAACTGGTGCCCCACAACTTGTAGTGCGCCTGCTGATCGTCGGTCTCGCCCGTCAGATTGGCCGCCGTGTCGCTGAGCACATACTGTGAACCGAACCCGCCGATGCGCATGTCCACTGTCGCGGTCTCGCCGGTAAAGACATTGGTGACCATCAGGCTGCGCCACTGCGCCGGCATGTTGAACATCGCGCCGTTGCGCTCGGACGAGCCCGGCTCCAGCGCCTGCACTGAAGCGAATCGCAACGGCAGCCGGACGCCCGATAACGGTTTGCAATCGTTGGGATAAGTGGCGCAGTAACCGCTCTGCGGCGTCTGGTTGATGAAGCTGTTGGTCTGCGGATTGGCGGGATCAGGTACATAGACCGCCCTGATTTCCTGAGTCACCGCGTGCGCTGATGAGCAGATCAACCAGCCGTAGAGACCCGCCTGCCACTTTGCCTTGCCAAATCTGTTGAATGTTCGCAACCCTGAAACCATTACCAGCTCCTTGCTCAGCAAACGGTCTTTTATTGGTTCAACGATCAACCCGTCGGGGCTGCCACATTGAAGATGATGTTGACGGTGCCGTAGTAATCACCCGGCGTATAACCGTTGGCAGGCCCCCGCGGCTCGATTTCCAGCTGCACCCTCTTGCCCGCGACAGCCTCCTCGCGCGACACGACCTGAACCGGAACAGGGTGATGGCTCAACTCCGTACCGTTGAAGTTGATGCGCAGACTGATGTCATCCCGTGAATCCAGGCCGCTGGAGAGAAAGGGAAAGCTTTCGAGGCGGGCTTCGATGGCACTGCTGTCAGTGCGCACATCGAAGTTCTTGCGCAAGCCGCCAAGGGTCGAAGTGGCGATGTCCCAGGGCAGCGTCTGTTGATGGTGTATCCAGTCCGTTTCGCTCGGTATCACATAAAATTCCAGGGTTGGAATATCCACCGAGACTTCAAAAATGTGCTTTTCCTGTGCTGCGAAGGCTTCACCGGCCATCGGCGTCAAAACGCCAACGCACACGGCGATCACCACTTGCTTGATCATGTCGCTTTCCTTTGCATCGATGGAAAATCCGCCTCCCTGGCGGCTGCCCAGCCCGGCAATGATCGCGATCTTTCCTTTATCCGTCCGCAAACGGATACCGATCAGCGACTGCCGCTTGTTACTCTCCCGGGGCCCTCGCGTTGAACACGACCAGTACGTTGCCGAAATAATCTCCCGCCTTGTAACCACCGGCCGGCATGATCGGATCGATCTCCAGCGGCACTCGCTTGCCTATCGCGGCCTCCTCCTTTGACAGCACCTGACGGTACGCCGGAGCGGCACTCAGCTCCACGTTGTTGAAGCGCACCCGCAGATCGATATTCTCGCCGGGCCTGCCCGTCGACAGGTACGGCGCGCTTTCCAGCCGAGCCTCGATGGCGCTGGTGTCATGCCGCACATCGAAGTTCCTGCTGAACCCACCGAGGGTCGAATCCGGGTAGTTCCAGGCCAGAATCTGCGGTCGGTGGATCCAGTCCGGTTCCGACGGCAGGATGTAAAACGGTCGGCTGGGGGATGGTCAGCGTCACTTCGAAATGCAGCGTTTCCCGAGCCGCCGAGACAGCGGTTGCGGTCAACGTGCTGATTGCCGCCAGTACGGCGGCCACACAATACTTGTTCATGTCATTTCCTGCGGGTCAGCGGCTGACGACCTTGAGATCCTGCTTGCGCTCGCCTTCGACGAGCTTGAAGCGATACTCGCGGCCCTTTTCCTTGTCGAAAGCGAACGTGCGGCCGGCCATCACGTGGTGTTTGACGGTCGCGCCGCAGTCGGTTTCCTTTACCAGTGAACAGCTCTTGAACTCGTCGACCACAACCACCGTGTTGCCGTTGTTGCGCACTTCATACCGACTGCCGGTGTCGTTGAGGACCGTGTCGTAGCGAGTGTCTTTCGGCCGTACGAAAAACACCGTGCCGAAACCGGTCATCACGTTGACGCCCGCCGAAAGGGTCTTCTTGTAGTCTTCGCGCTCTTCGCTGGACACCACAAAATCGTCCTCCTTCTCCGGCACCACCGGCACGAAGCGCACACGGAAATAGCGCTCGCGGTCGCGCTCCCCCATATACAGCAGACGCGTGCCCTGCATGCCCTGGGCCGGAATGATCAGGCGTGCCGGGCTGGCCATCAGGCCGTTGCGCGACGCGCCATCAGCGGCGCTCGCAACCGGAACCTCCTGGGGCTGGCCCTGGCCGTCGTAGACGATCTCCAGCACGTTGACCTTGACGAATGCCGTGCTGTCGCCGCTGTTGAACACCCGTTTCAGGTAGGTGCTTTTGTCGCCGTCCAGGTAGTCGTACACCGTGCCCACATTGATTTGCGGTCCGGCCTGGGCCGTGGTCCAGAACACCGCGCACAGCAACAGCAAAAACAGATGTCTCATCCTTTCAACCTCATGAAAATCACAATGCCCCGTTGGCAGATGCTCATACTTCCGAATCGAAAATGATCGTGGCGTTGCCCCACAGCGTGCCGTTCATGCCGGGCTTCAAAAAATCCAGAAACCTGGGAGAGATGAAGAAGCGCAACATGCCTTGTTTGCGATCGACATAACGGCTGGGCTCGAACGGTCCAAGCCAGGTGTTGTAAGTCAGCGTGCCGGACCAGCCATCGGTATTCCCGGGGCCGACAATGCCGGGTGGCATCGTCAGCCGGACCTGGAACTTGGAGAAGCCCACCTGGTTATTGCCTATGTTGCAGTCGGCCCCTCCCAGAGAACTGCACTGCAACATCACCTTGAAACGCGATGAAGCGGACAGGAAAAACGGCTGATTACGGAAGATGTCGGTCGGCCTGCGGCCGCTGTCGATCCACTGTTGCCAGCCGCCTGCCGGCTCCAGCGCAATTTTGTTTCCGCCAGGAGGCAGTTCGACTTTCAGCGTGTGCTGTACGTCCAACACGAAATCCAGAGTCAGATCGCTATCGTCCGGCACCATCGTCGTGCCCATCTGAAAATCACCATCGGGGCCCATGGTGTAGGACAACGACCCGGTGTAGAGCCCGGATGACATACCCAACGGATTGGGCGTTCTCAATTCATAGGCAAAATCGAGGGTGTCGAATGACATCGACGGAATCGTGTACGCGGCGACCTTGGTACAGGCAGCCTCTTCCGGTGCCTTCCAGAAAAACCTGTAGGTTGCCGATGTATATAACCCTACACCGCTGTATTGACACGGAGCCGGAACATAGACCCAACTTCTACTGGTCCAGAGTTGCTGATGTCCCTCCAGGGGGGTCGCCGCGCCTGTCAGTTCGGCCGCCGGATGGCTCAGGACATAGGTGGACCCGATGCCGATGATTCGCACTTCAACGGTTTCGGTTTCCTGCGTATCCCGATTGGTGACGGTCAACCGCCGCCAATTGGCCGGAACCCTCACTCCCAGACTGTCGCCAGGGGCGAAGGGCCGCGTGGACGTGAACCGCACCGGCGTTTGAATACTGAACATATTGTGCGCCGAGCACTGACCCGGATAACTCGCGCAATAGCCACTGTTGGGCGTCTTGTTGACAAAAATGTTCTTGTTTGGCTGCGAGGGGTCTGGCTGGAACAACGCCTTTATTTCATGAGTGGCTGCCTCGGCCGAAAGGCTCAACGCCGTTAGTAAACCCAGCCAGTACTTTGTCGCTTTCATGGCATCAACCCGCCTTCTGTTCGATGGATGCGAGATCGGCGAGAGTGTCGGGCGTGCAGCGCAGGTCACCGATCATCAACACATTGTTTTCGCTGCGGTGATCCTTCTCGTTGAGACGGAACTGGCACAGCAGGTTGTTATCCCGGCGCACTTCCAGCGTCGGGGAGCCAGCATTCATTTCCATCGAGAAGAACCCGTCGACTTCGGTCACTCCGCGACTGGCGTGGTTGATCACGTGATGGCCCCTGAGCGGACGCCCCTGCGCATCCACCAGACGACCGAGGACAGTGAGGGTTTTCATCACCCGGATCTGCCGGTAATCCACGCCGCCCTTGTTCAGGTGATAGCGGGTCCGGGCCGGAGCGATGGTCGCGGCGGGCACATGGTTGCCCTCGAAGTCGAAGCTCACGGAGCTGTTCTGGTACGCCGTCAGCGGAATGAAATTGCGCCCCGGCTTCAATGAAGCACCGCCGCCACTCAGGTCGTCGGCCCGCAGGACAATCCCGTCAATGTCCGATTCCACATCGACGATCATGCCGGCGCCGCGCATCTCGTATTCGCTGGTCATCAGCATTTTCTGCCCGCCCACCACCAGCGTGCTGTCGAGGTTCAGGCCGCCGGTGAACTTGTTGTTATAGGACGAACGCTGAACGAAACCGTCGCCATTGACCGTGTCGGTGCGGAAGTTGGCCAGGCTCGACAGGCCCATGCCGTAGGTATCGCTCAGCGCGGTGACCGATACGTTCTGCAGCACGTGATCCTTGAAGTCCTTGCGCCAGCCCAGAGAGGCATTGTTGTCGCGACCGCCATCACGATCGGTGCGTGAACCGATGCTGCCGGTCAACTGCTGGCCCGGCGCGCCGATGGCGAGGTTCAGGCTGAGATCGACACCCCGGCTGCGATCATTGCCGCTGCTGAAACTGCCGGGACGATCAAACAGCGACAGGCGCCAATTGGCATCGTTGCCGAACAGCACGGCACGGCGGTTCCAGCCCAGATCCACGCCGAAGCCTTCGACGTTGCCTTCACTGTGCGAAACCCGGGCGTTGAGGGAGTTGCGCTGATCGACGCGATGATTGATCGCCAGCGAAGAATTGCTGGTCTGGCCGACGAACACGTTGCGTTGGCGCACACGGGTGCCATCGGGCAGGGTTTCGTAAAGATCGGTGGTGTCCAGCCAACTGCGGGTGTGGCTGAAGATCAGGCTGCCGGAGCCATAGTTGTACAGGCTCTGCAGGTCCAGTCCGGTGCCGTAGTCCCGGGTCTGGTAGACGTTGGCATACAGGCTGAGATGGTTGGCCAGCGTCCAGTCGATGGACGTGCCGTACTGCAGTGTTTCCCGGATCTGGCGTGCCGACAGCCCGAGAATCACCCGCGGGTGCGCCAGGTAATTGATCGAAGCGCCGGCCGTGGGACTGCCGCTGGCCTGTTGATCCCAGTTGCTGAGCAGCTTGCTCTCTTCGCCGGCGAACAGGTTGTAGCGCCAGCGCTCGTCAAGGTTGCGCCAGTTGTTCGGCTTGTAGACCAGCTCCTGGGTGGTGGAGGTGATCTGACCGTCTTCGATCAGCCGCACTTCCACTTCATAGATGCCGCCGGGAAGCGGTCGGGTATCGAGGGTCTGCAATCCGGCCGGCACCGACTGCGTGTTGATCAGCAGGCCGTCGCGGTAAATCTCCACCGAGCCCTGACGGTTGGCGGTGACATAAATCGGATAAACGCTGGGCATCGCGTTGTTGATGGCCAGACTGTCGGAGCTGCCGTACATCACACCGACCGCCGTGTCGGGGCTGGTGCCGAATGTACGCGGCTGACGGGTCAGGCCTTCGGAATTGGGGGTGAAATAACCCAGACGAAAGAAGCTGCCTTGCAGCTCGCGTTGGGTGTAAAGCTCGTGCACGGCGTGGTACAGCTTGTCGTCGGGACCGCCCATGCGCGCCATTTGCATGTTGAACGTCTGGCTCCAGTTACCCAGGCTGCCACTGGCCTCCAGACCATAGCGCCCACCCAGGTCCTGATCCTGGCCACCATTGAGGTTGAGCTGATTGCGCACCATCAGGCCGCTGCTGCCTTCGAGGGGTTGATCGTGAAAACGCTTGGCCTCGAGATCGCGCTCGGCATTGCGGGTGAGGATCGAGACCAGGGAACTTTCGAGGTTGTAATGCACGGCCAGCACATCATTCGGGCACGCACCGGAGCAATCGCCCAATGGCACGCCGGGCTTGAGATAGGCCGCCCACTTTTCCCGTTCAGCCGGGCCGTAGCGGTTTTCGCTGGTATCGGTGAATTCGAGCAAGGTGATGCGGTCATCGCGTGACAGCACGACCAGAGCTTCTCCCAAAGGCTGCTGGTCAAGCTCGACCCGCACGGCCAAGGGCACGTCAAAGAAATGCTCCTCGAAATCCGCTGGCAAACCTTTGGCTTGCGCCAGCAGACTGCGGGGTGTCGAACCCGCGGAAACAGGTGCCGCCGTCGCACCGGCACAAAACAACAGTGCAAGCGCGACCGCGATGGGTGTCATCGGGAACATGAACTCTTACTCTGATTTCGAACAAGTTGAAGTCCGGCGGGACATTGGGGAATGGGTGTCCCGCCGGGAAACGCTACCGAGCGGTCAGCGCAGCTGCCCGATCAGAGCGCAGCGATCGGCGGTACAGCGTCGAAGGTCAGCGCGACAGTACCGGTGTAATCACCCGAGGGGAAAGAGCTGCCTGTGGCGCGGATTTTGATCGGTGCGCGATAGTTCACGTCGGACTCGGACTCACCCACGACCATTTGTGGAGTCAGGGTCAGTACTTTGTTGTTGAACGAAACTTCCAGCGGGATGGTTTCGCTTCCATAGATCAATTGCGGAACACTTTCCAGGCTGGCGTGAACCGAACCGTTGTTGTTGCGCACATCGAAGAAACCATTGATCTCACGCATTTTGCCGGTGCTTGGCTGATAGCTCATGTCCTGGTCTTTGTTGACCAGATCCGCATCAGTTGGCACCACGTAGAAACCATTGGTCGGCACATGGGCGATGAGGCTGATGGAGTGGCGCGCTTCACCGGCAGCAAAGGTCACGGAAGAGCTGAGGGCGAGGGCAGCGAGAGAAGCGGTGATTGCGATTTTCTTGAACATCGATCAGTACCTGTTTTCTTTTTAAGGAATCGAAACATTGAAGTTCAGCTCACAACGGCCGATAAGGCCCGAGACACTGAAGTTCAACTCCGCGGCATGATCAACGCTTGTAGATTAAATGTAAGCAGGCAACTTCCCACGCACTTGTAGTTCAACACCCTTACAACTCGAAAGAAAAAACATCCAAAATCACAAATTCAATAAAGTGACTGTAAGCAATTCCCTACCTACAGTTTCAAGTAAAAAGCATTACAGCACTTTCAACACGACCCAGTCGTACTTTCCTCAAGTTTTAGAATATAAGATCAACGATTAATAGAGTCATAGCTTTAACTTCATGGTTATTTCTGCGTGACCGGTCTTTTTGGCAAAAAAATCATTTGAAACCCTGCTCACGCGCTTCGACCGCTCGTCAGCGGCCATTCCCTTTCGAAGAAAAAGGCCTTGCCCGGCCTGAAAGATATATCTTAAGTTGTATCTAAATACGACGAGAGACGACTGAAATGAGAGACCATCATTCCCCCCACCGCGACCACGGCGACAGCCGTGACGGCTTCGAAAAACGCCACGGCCGCGAGCGCGGCGGTCGCGGCCCGCGGGTTTTCGCTCCCGGTGATCTGAAATTGCTGCTACTGGCACTGATCGCCGAACAGCCGTGCCACGGCTACGACCTGATCCGCCAGATCGAAACCATGTTCGACGGCGCCTACAGCCCCAGCCCCGGCGTGATCTACCCGACCCTGACATTCCTTGAAGAGAGCGAAATGATCACCGGCGACGCCGAGGGCGGCAAAAAGCGCTACGCCGTGACCGATGCCGGCCGGCAATCCCTCAGCGAACAAGCGGTGGCGCTGGACGGCGTGCGCATGCGCATCGACGTCAGCAAGCGCTCGCTACGCGGTCACGACCGGCCGCCGGAAATCCATGAAGCGGTACACAACCTGCGTCATGCCTTGCAGATGCACCACGGGCGCTGGAGCCCGGAAGAAATCCTGCGGGTGCGCGACCTGCTCAACGACACCGCCAAAGCCATCGTCGACGGCCCTGCCGTTCAATCTGCCCCGGAGAAAGCCGAATGACTGAAGTCCAGACCCAAGGCATCCACCGTGTGATGCATGAAATCAAACGCCGCCGGCTCGAGGTTCTGCGGGCGGTCGACCTGACCCCGCGCATGCGCCGCATCACCCTCGGCGGGCCGGAACTGGCCGGGTTCATCAGCCTGGGCACCGACGATCACGTCAAACTGTTGTTCCCGCAGAACGCCGAACAGGCCGCCGCGCTGGAAACCCTGGTGCTCGGCGCCGGCAAGAACGACGTGCCGATGCCACCGATGCGCGACTACACCCCGCGCCGCTACGACCTCGACAAGCTTGAGCTGGACATCGATTTCGTCCTGCACGGCGACGGCCCTGCCTCGACCTGGGCCGAACAGGCCAAACCGGGGCAGTTCCTGCACATTGGCGGCCCGCGTGGCTCGATGATCGTGCCGGACATCTTCGACAGCTACCTGCTGATCGGCGACGAAACCGCCCTGCCCGCCATCGCCCGCCGCCTCGAAGGCCTGGCGGCCAATCGCAAGGCGCTGGTGGTGATCGAAGTGGAGAACGGCAAGGAGCAGCAAACCCTGGAAAGCGCGGCGCAGGTCAATGTGATCTGGGTGTTGCGTGAGGGCGGCAAAGACAATCTGCTGGCCACCATCAAACAATTGCAGGTGCCCAAGGGCAATCTGTATGCGTGGGTGGCGACGGAAACAAAAGTCTCGCGGCAGATCCGCCGGGTACTGCTCGATGAGCACGGGCTGGATGAGCAGTTCGTCAAAGCCGTCGGCTACTGGCGTGCCGAAGGCTCGGAAGAAGAGTGAATACGCGCGGCGGCGCGGTTAAAGGCGCCGCCCTTGCCAGCGATCAAGCCCGATCACCAGCAACGCCATCAGCACAAAGCCCAGCAGAATCCCCCCGGCATTGACGAACACCTGTGGATAACCCAGCAGCGCCACGTCAATGAACGGATAGGCGTAAGCCCCCAGCAAATGCCCGCGCAACAGCGCATAGGCGAAGTACACCAGCGGATAGATCAGCCACAGCGGCAGGTGCTTCAGACGCAGGGTGCCCTTCGGCACACACAACCACCAATAAGCCAGAAACAGCAGCGGCATCACGTCGTGCAGCAATTCGTCAGCGATAAACTGCCAGCCCTGCGGATGCCACAGATGTCTCAGCAGAATGCTGTAGGCCAGGCCCACCACCGCAATGCTGACGGCAATCCCGCTGCTGACCCGGGGTTGCACAAACCACTGGCGCGCAGCGGATTCGCGATGGGTCACCGCGCAGGTCAGCACCACCGCCACCAGGGTGTTGGTGATCACGGTGAAGTAGCTGAAGAAACTCACCAGCCCGCCCAACAGGCTGGCGCCGACACTCAGCCGTGCGAAGAAAATCAGGTACAGCTGAATCCCCAGCCCGGCCCAGCCCAGCACCGCGGCCGAAGTGATCAGGCGTCGCCGCCATAGGGCGTTCATCTCAGAGCGGTCGCTTGGTGCGCATCAGCTTCACGTACAGACGCTCAACCTTTTCCCGCGCCCATGGCGTCTTGCGCAAAAAGGTCAGGCTCGACTTGATGGTCGGATCGCTCTTGAAGCAGCGGATGTCGATGCGCTCGGCCAGGCCCGACCATTCGTAGTGGGTTACCAGTGCATTGAGGATTTGTTCGAGGGTCACGCCGTGCAGCGGATCGGGATTGTGGTCGTTCATGCCGGGCCTTTGGGCGAAGTGAAAATGCAGAAGCCGCGCACCTTAGC
The DNA here is from genome assembly GCF_026341415.1 of Pseudomonas sp. MCal1. Taxonomy (NCBI): domain Bacteria; kingdom Pseudomonadati; phylum Pseudomonadota; class Gammaproteobacteria; order Pseudomonadales; family Pseudomonadaceae; genus Pseudomonas; species Pseudomonas sp. MCal1. Next base: position 219,056 of record NZ_JAKUMP010000006.1, on the reverse strand, counting down.
CGAGGGGCAGAGCCGGTGGAAGGCCTTCCTTCAAATGTAGGTGAACCGCACAAGATCGCAGGCTCCATCATCCCGGGCAATGTGATCGATTGCCGCACTGTTACCGAATCCGAAAGGGTTCATGTCTGCAAAAGCACTTTGTGTTTTTGTAACAGGACATTATCCTGCCGCCCTTCTGCTGAATCGCTTCACTGCCTGCGTCAAATCGTAGCGGCCAGCCTATCCCCCAAAAAGATCAAGAAAGACCTATTCAATGCCCGATTTTCCGCTCTCCAGAGACAGCGCTATCTCAACCCTGCGCCTGATCGGCGGCTGCACCGCCCTTGGCCTCGCCACCTGCACCCAGGCCGCCTCGGCCTTCGACAGTGAATCACCGTGGATGCTCGGTGACTGGAACGGCACCCGCAGCGAACTCTCGGCAAAAGGCATCGACTTCAAGCTCGACTACACCGGTGAAATGGGCAGCAACCTGCACGGCGGCTACGACCACGACCGCACCGCGCGCTACAGCGACCAATGGGGCCTCGGCACTCATCTGGACCTGCAAAAACTGCTGGGCTGGGATGACGCAGAATTCCAGCTGACCGTGACCAAACGCAGCGGCAACAACATCAGCAACGACCGCATCAACGACCCGCGCGTCGGTGGCTTCACCTCGGCCCAGGAAGTCTGGGGCCGTGGCCAGACCACCCGCCTGACGCAGATGTGGTACCAGCAGAAATTCTTCGACCAGAAACTCGACATCAAGGTCGGCCGCTTCGGCGAAGGCGAAGACTTCAACAGCTTCCCGTGCGACTTCCAGAACCTGGCGTTCTGCGGCTCGCAGGTCGGCAACTGGGTCGGCGGCATCTGGTACAACTGGCCGGTCAGCCAATGGGCAATGCGCGTCAAATATCACCTGACGCCGGAGCTGTACGCGCAAGTCGGCGCCTATGAGCAGAACCCGTCGAACCTCGATCGCGGCAACGGCTTCAAACTCAGCGGCAGCGGCACCCAGGGCGCGATCCTGCCGATCGAACTGGTATGGAAACCAAAGCTCAACGGCCTGCCGGGCGAATACCGCGCCGGTTACTACTACAGCAACGCCAAGGCCACCGACGCCTATAAAGACAGCAACGGCCAGCCGGCGGCCCTGAGCGGCGAAGCCTATCGCAGCGCTTCAAGCAAACACGGTGTGTGGCTCGGCGTGCAGCAGCAGATCACCAGCGTCGCCAGCGACAACTCTCGCGGCTTAAGCGTGTTCGCCAACGGCACGATGCACGACAAGAAGACCAACGCCATCGACAACTACGTCCAGGCCGGCGTGGTCTACAAAGGCCTGTTCGACGCCCGCGCCAGGGACGACATCGGTTTCGCTCTGGCTCGGGTTCACGTCAATCCGGCCTATCGCAAGAACGCCGAAGCGACCAACCAGGCCCGCGCCGTCTACGACTACGACGATCCGTCCTACCTGCCGCCGCAGGACACCGAATACAGCGCCGAACTCTATTACGGCGTGCACGTGACGAACTGGCTGACCGTGCGCCCGAACCTGCAATACATCCGCCATCCGGGCGGCGTGGACAAGGTCGATGACGCGCTGATCGGCGGGATCAAGATCCAGTCGTCGTTCTGATCGACACCGCCTTGCACGAAATTTAGCTAGCTACACAAGTTTTACTTGAACCATGCCCACGCCAAATCGTCATCTACAGTGACTACAGCGCGGGACTACATAAACGTCACGGAGAATCACACTATGAGCACTGAAGGTGCTTCGAGTCGAAGCCGTCTTCTGCCGAACCTGCTCGGCATTCTGCTTCTACTGATGGGCCTGGCCATGCTGGCCGGGGGAATCAAGCTGAGCACGCTCGGCGGCTCGCTGTACTACCTGCTGGCCGGCATCGGCATCACGCTGACCGGCATTCTGATGTTGATGCGCCGTCGCGCAGCACTGGGCCTGTACGCCATCGTGCTGTTCGCCAGCACCGTCTGGGCGCTGTGGGAAGTCGGCCTGGACTGGTGGCAACTGGTGCCGCGCCTGGCGCTGTGGTTTGTCCTCGGCTTCGTGATGCTGCTGCCGTGGTTCCGTCGTCCGCTGTTGCTCGCAGGCCCTGCGCCGATGGGCACCGGTGGTTTGACCGTGGCCGTGATTCTGGCCGGCGTCACCGCTCTGGCCAGTCTGTTCACCCACCCGGGCGAAACCTTCGGCGAACTGGGTCGCGACACCGCCGGTACCACCAGCACCGCGCCAGCCATGCCCGACGGCGACTGGCAGGCCTATGGCCGCACCGAGTTCGGTGATCGCTACTCGCCTCTGAAGCAGATCACCCCGGCCAACGTCGGCAAGCTGCAAGAAGCCTGGCGCATCCAGACCGGCGACCTGCCGAGCGCTGATGACCCGGTCGAGCTGACCAACGAAAACACCCCGCTGAAAGCCAACGGCATGCTCTACGCCTGCACCGCCCACAGCAAAGTGCTGGCGCTGGACCCGGACACCGGCAAGGAACTGTGGCGCTTCGACCCGCAGATCAAGAGCCCGGTCGGCTTCAAGGGCTTCGCCCACATGACCTGCCGTGGCGTGTCGTACTACGACGAAGCCGCGTACGCCAAGTCGCAAAACGCTGCGTCCGCCGTCATCTCCGAGGCCGGCAAAGCCGTCGCCCAGGCCTGCCCGCGTCGCCTGTACCTGCCGACCGCCGATGCCCGCCTGATCGCACTGAACGCCGACACCGGCAAGATCTGCGAAGGCTTCGGCACCAACGGTGTGGTTGACCTGACCCAAGGCATCGGCCCGTTCACCGCCGGTGGTTACTACTCCACCTCGCCAGCCGCCATCACCCGTGATCTGGTGATCATGGGCGGCCATGTCACCGACAACGAATCGACCAACGAGCCATCGGGCGTGATCCGCGCCTTCGACGTGCGCGACGGTCACCTGGTGTGGAACTGGGACAGCGACAAGCCTGACGCCACCGAGCCTTTGGCCCCGGGCGAGACCTACAGCCGCAACTCGGCCAACATGTGGTCGCTGGCCAGCGTCGATGAAAAACTCGGCATGGTTTACCTGCCACTGGGCAACCAGACGCCAGACCAGTGGGGCGCCGACCGCACCGCGGGCGCCGAGAAATTCAGCGCCGGCGTCGTCGCCCTGGACCTGGCCACCGGCAAAGTGCGCTGGAACTACCAGTTCACCCACCACGACCTGTGGGACATGGACGTCGGCAGCCAGCCAACCCTGCTGGACATGAAAACCGCCGACGGCATCAAGCCTGCACTGATCGCCCCGACCAAACAGGGCAGCCTGTACGTCCTCGACCGTCGTGACGGCACGCCGATCATCCCGATCCGCGAGATCCCGGTTCCGCAAGGCGCCGTGAAAGGCGACCACACCGCCCCGACCCAGGCCCGTTCGGACCTGAACCTGCTGGCCCCGGAACTGACCGAAAAAGCCATGTGGGGCGCCAGCCCGTTCGACCAGATGCTGTGCCGCATCCAGTTCAAGGAACTGCGCTATGAAGGCCAATACACGCCTCCGTCGGAACAGGGCAGCCTGATTTATCCGGGTAACGTCGGCGTGTTCAACTGGGGCGGCGTATCGGTCGACCCGGTTCGCCAGATGCTGTTCACCAGCCCGAACTACATGGCCTTCGTCTCGAAAATGGTGCCGCGCGAAAAAGTCGCCGCCGGCAGCAAGCGCGAGAGCGAAACCGCTGGCGTGCAACCGAACACCGGCGCGCCATATGCGGTGATCATGCACCCGTTCATGTCGCCACTCGGCGTACCGTGCCAGGCCCCGGCCTGGGGCTACGTCGCCGGTATCGACCTGACCACCGGCAAAGTCGTCTGGAAACGCAAAAACGGTACCAGCCGCGACAGCTCGCCAATCCCGATCGGCTTCACCCTGGGCGTGCCAAGCATGGGCGGCTCGATCGTCACTGCCGGCGGCGTCGGCTTCCTCAGCGGCACCCTCGACCAGTACCTGCGCGCCTATGACGTGAACACCGGTAAGGAACTGTGGAAATCGCGTCTGCCGGCCGGCGGCCAGGCGACCCCGATGACCTACACCGGCAAGGACGGCAAGCAATACGTTCTGCTCGTTGTCGGCGGTCACGGTTCGCTGGGCACCAAGATGGGTGACTATGTGATTGCGTACAAACTGCCGGAATAAGTTTTAGCGGCGGTAAAAGCAAAGGCGACGCCCTGCCAAGGGTGTCGCCTTTTTTGTGGGCGCCAATCGCCAATCGATATAAAAGACTGTCAACTCTGACAGGCGCGGTTCTGCTCATTTGCTCCGATCATCAACCCTGAGAAGCGGTTGAATCATGGAGCCAGCGATGCCCGCCCCCCACCACTTTGGCAACCACTGGATCGAGTCTCTGGTCAACGGACAGACCCGGCTCCATCAGTTGCCCGCACACCTTGCGCCCGATGAAGCCAACCTGATACGACGCGAGGCCCTGCAACGAATCAACGGGTCGTCCCTGCAGGCGATCGGCGAATATCAGCACGACGCGCGACCGGTTCATTGCGAGAACCGCATCGGCTCCATACAGATTCCGCTGGGCGTAGCCGGACCGCTGCTTGTCAAAGGCCAGGCCATTACGGCTCAGGAACCGGTCTATGTGCCCATGGCCACCACCGAAGGCGCGCTGATCGCCAGCACCTCGCGCGGTTGCCGCGCCTTGCATGCCGCCGGCGGCGCCGTAGTGCGGGTCGAGGACGTGGGCATTACCCGCGCGCCTGTGTTTCGCACCAGCGGCATTGAACAGGCCCAAACCTTTCTCGCCTGGATCCGCGACCACTACCCGCAGATCAAGCAATGTTGCGAGCAGGACAGCCACTATCTGCAATTGCAGGAAATCGTGCCGGCAGTGGTCGGCAGAACGATTTACCTGCGTTTTCGCTTCCACAGCGCCGATGCCATGGGCATGAACATGGCAACCCTTGCCTGCGACCGAGCGATTATCCAGTTGATCAGCCCGGAAACAGGCGTGCCCTGCATCAGCATCTCGGGCAACTATTGCACCGATAAAAAAGCGGCAATGGTCAATTTCCTCAACGGACGCGGCCAGCGCATTCATGCCGAAGCCCACCTGAGCGCCGACATCCTGCGCGATATTCTCAAAACCAACTCCACCGACCTGTGCGAACTGCAATACCGCAAGAACCTGCTCGGTTCCGCCATGGCCGGCGCCATCGGCCACAACGCCCATCACGCCAATATCCTCGCCGCGTTTTTCATCGCCACCGGTCAGGATGTCGCTCAAGTGGCTGAAAGTGCGGTAGGCATTACGTGTATCGAAGCCTGTGAACACGGAGCCATTTACGCCTCGGTCCTGTTGCCGGACACGCCGTTGGGAACAGTCGGCGGCGGTACCGGGTTGTCCACCCAGCGCGAAGCCCTGGCCTTGATGGGGATCGTCCCGGGCAGTAAAAAGCCAGGCGTCGATACCCGGCGGCTGGCGGAAATTCTCGGTGCGCTGGTACTCGCGGGGGAACTGTCGATCATGGCCGCCCAAGCCTCGCATCAGCTGGTTTCAGCCCATCAGCGATTGGGGCGCTGAGCATGCCCGTGATCCATGCCAGAGCGCCCGGCAAAATCATCCTGATGGGGGAACATGCCGCGCTGCATGGATGTCCGGCCATTGCCTGTGCCGTGGGGCTTTACTGCAACGTGTGGATATCCCCGCACGAGAGCCGGCAGATCGACGTGCAACTGCCCGACCTTGCGTTCCAGCACCGCTATGACCCCGAGCAATTGGCCGACTACATCCGCCATGTTCGTCTGGCCTGGGCGCATTATCGGCGCGGCCCGAGTACCTCCAGTTTTGCGCGACTCAACGTCAGCGCCCCCGACCACCTGATCAAATGCGCCATGGGTGAAATCCTGCTGCGACTCGCGCCCGCCAACTGGCAGGGCTTTGTCCTGCGGGTGCAATCACAGATTCCGACCGGCGCCGGCTTCGGCAGCTCCGGCGCACTGGCCGTCACGCTCATGGCTGCACTGTCGCAGCTGTTCCGGCTGACAGAAGCCGATTGTCCGCTCGAACAGTTGGCCCTGGCGCTTGAACGCTATCAGCACGGCGAACCTTCGGGCATCGACCACAACACCAGCCTGCTGGGCTCGGTTGTCATAGGCCGGCATGACGCGCAGGGCCCGTTCAATCTGCTCACGCTACCCGACAGCCCTGTGCTCCTGCCGCCCGGCACGTTGCGAGTGTTCAACACCGGAACCGCCCGCGAGAGCACCGGCCAAGTCATCGCCGCCACCCGATACCGGCTCGAAGGCGCCAACAATCCATTACTGGCCAGCATGCAACGCAATACCGAGCGTTTCTGTTCGCTGCTGCAACAATCGCGACCGATGCCGGAAACGCTTCGTGCGGTGATACGCGATTACCAGGCGGATCTGGAAAAGCTGGGCGTCGTCCCCGCCGCCGTCGCCCGCTTGATTCGCTCGATAGAAAACGCAGGAGGAGCAGCCAAAATCTGCGGCGCGGGAGCCCTGACCGGTCACCAGGCCGGGGCACTGCTGGTGATGGGCGCAGAAGAGGTGCCGCAGCTTTCGCGGTATCAGCGAATCGACGCACCGCTCGCGGTGGCGGGACTCGAGATCATCCGTTCATGAATCGCACCAGCGTCTCGTCCCCGGCCAACATTGCACTGATCAAGTATTGGGGCATGCGCGACGCTCACAACACCTTGCCCAATAACGCCTCGCTTTCGATGACCCTGAGCCGCTGCGTCAGTATCTGCACGCTGGCGCCATTGCCCGGTGGCTCGGCCGATGAATTTCTGTGGAAAAACAGGCAAGGCACACTGGTACCGGCCGACCCCACCCTGCGCGCCGGGATCGAACATCACCTGCACGCCTTGCGCGAACATTTCGATCACTGGCAACCGCTACGCATCGCAACCACCAACAGTTTCCCGACCGGCGCCGGCATCGCCTCGTCGGCAGCGGGTTTCAGCGCACTTGCAGCGGCATTTGCCGTGTATCGCGGACACTCGCTGACGCATCCCACCCTCAGCGATCTGGCGCGCCTGTCCGGCTCCGGCTCGGCGGCGCGCTCGGTCTGTGGTGGTTTTGTGCAGTGGCCCGGCAATGCGCAGCTGCTTTCGGGGCCGGCCCTGCAAATCGCTCCCGCACGCCACTGGCCACTGCATGATCTGATCGCCGTGGTCGATGCCCGACACAAAACCGTCAGCTCCCGCCAGGGTCATCTGCTGGCCACCAGCAGCGAGTTTTATCCGACCCGTTTGAAGCTGCTGCCGGAGCGTCTGGAACAAGTGCACCGCGCCATTCTCGAACGCGACTTCACCCGACTGGCCGATGCCGTGGAGCGCGAAGCCATCGAACTGCACCTGATCGCCATGACTTCGCAGCCACCGGTTTTCTATTGGCATCCGGCGACACTGGCCGTGCTGGAACAGGTCCGCCAACTGCGTCGCGAAGGCCTGGACGTCTGCGCCACCCTCGACGCCGGCCCCAACGTACATGTGCTGTGCACGCCGCAACATTCCCCCCGCGTGTTTGCTGCACTGCGCAAACTGCCTGACATCCAGCGCTGGATACTCGATAGAGCGGGCGACGGGCCCCGGCGGCTGGAGCAGCATCTGTTTTGAAACTTGCGTCCTACAGACGGGGTGTTTTTTGGGGATGATTCCGACAAGTCGCGTCGGTTGTCCCTAGGAAACGGGGTGGATAGGCTTTCAGGGTCGCTGAAACATTCAGCGATGGGGCGTCGCGGCCCGATAACTGATGCATAATCGCCAACCTCACGGCACCCCGGTGCCTGTTGTTTGTGTCATGGCGGCTGTGCGCGGGATACCTTCTCTGGAGGTATGCCGATTCCTCAGTTATCGGTCCGCGAACCCGCGTACAGCTGCCACCTCAGATTGCGTCGCGGCAATCGAAGGCAGCTCCAACTTCACCAACTGAGTATTCACCATGAAAAAACCAACACCCAATCCCCCCGAATCAAACGACGCATCGCCCTACGAATCGCCAGATTCCAAAAAACTCCACGAAGCCGCCGAGCGCGCCCTCGACCATTACCTGAAACCCAACGCCACCACCCTGCGCTTCCATAAACCCAGCACCATGTTCCAGGTCGCCCCCGATCAGGACAGCGAAAGCCTGCTGGTGCACGCCTGCGAATCACTGGCACAGGCCAGCCTCATGACCAGCGACATCGCCGCACACATCGACCTCCCGCAGCGGCGGACGATTCTGGCCATTCAGCAAATCATCATGCTGGCTGAACTGGCGGTGAATCGGGTGCTGGATAATGTTGAGGTCGATCGGTATCCAACCTGATTATTGAAAATACCGCTGCGCGAAGAAGGGCTTGTGGTGCGTTCTGCCTGAGGCACCACGAGCCCTTCCGACCGTCAAATCCGTTGTTTTTTGACAATGTCCGGAGCCAGCCGGTTTTTAACTCACCTTGATCATTTGCAGATCGTGCTCAAGCATACCGATCAAGCTCTGCAGGTATTTGAATCCCTTATCTTTTTTCCCCCAGCGATCAATGAACAGCAAGCCGTGATCGTTGACCTGGATCGGTGTCTCGACGATTTCACCGGTCCTGGATTTATGCACCAGACGGAGCGCACCCGTGTCTGAACTGTCGATCATGAACATCCCGGCACCGGTCAGTTTGCTGCGGCTGACAGACTGCACCGGGACTGGTTTTTTCCCTCCGGCGACGGCCACCTCCATCAAGAAATCGCTGCGCAGGGCGCGGGTAGTGGTTCCCATCCTGCCGGCCACAACTTCCCACCCCCCGCGATGGATACCTTTGGCCAGTTCCGGAGCGGTGTCGCGCACATGGAGACTGACTGCCGAGAGGGTATCCGCCAGCCCCGGTACACCCAGGTTGTAATTGGTGTGGGCACTGCCGATCAGGGCCACCCATTTATGCGGTCCGTGTGCCAGTTGGTCGGCTTTGATCACCTGAGTGGCGAAATAGCTGAACATCTCGTTGCGAGAAATATCGGTGTCACGCAAGCCCTTGACGTGGTACGACGCCGTGCAATCGAGTGCCCTGATACGGATGTTGTACTTGGCCGCCGCCTGACAGACCTCTGTGTACGTATCGTTACCGGCATGGGTGGGCATCTGGCCACGGTCCTGAACGCGCAGATAAGCCTTCAGTCGGTCCGGCATGCGCTGTGTCCGGTAAAAAACATCCAGGTCAGCCTGATGCAGATCGGTGAACAGATGCTCCATGTACAGCGTGTCATACCCGGCTTGCTTGAGCGCCTTCATGTGTTTTTTCAGCAGCACTTTGCTCGATACGTCGCTATGGGCCTCGCCGATCAGCAGGTTCAAGCGTCCGTCAGCCAACTGCCGCAAAAAACCTTCGAATGAGGTGTCTGAGGTGATTGTCGGGAGCCTGGCAGCTGCGGGGGGAGTGTACTGAGCAAAAGTGTCCCGGGCTTTTTTCCCGAGACGCTCGCGGTTGGTGATGAACGCATCATGCGCCGGTCTTTCTTTAGGTGCGGACGGGGAATAACGTGAATCCAAGGCATGGCGTTGGTGCAACATGTTCGCGATATCGTCACGCAGGGAGGCCGGGATATCGTAGTCGCTGAAATGCTCGACAACAGAAGCAATCGGAGCGGGCCTGGAGACGGGCTGGGGAGCCTTATACGCCGTCGGCCATTGCACACGATAATCGCCCTTGGCAGCCGCATCCCCCGCGTTTGTCCCGGCCGAATCGAGGCTGATACGTGCTGACTGATCCAGGGCAACGTCTTCTACACGCACGGCGACAGCAGCATGCAGGTCAGCCAGGCCAGGGGTTTTGTCGGAGGTGCACATGCGTGATTGTTCAGTGAGAACCACCCAGCGCTCCTCGGGCGCATCGGCGATATCGGCGGCCAGCGTCTTGTGTGAATAGAAATTTCTGATGAGGTTGCTTCGAGGGGTTAATGGCGAGACATCGGCCAGGACCAGAGCCCCGTCCAGGTTGTAGCTGGTCGAAGCATCCAGCGCATGGATTTTCAGACCTTTTTCGCGAGCCGCACGCACCAGTGCCAGATACGAGTGTGGTGCGTCTTTCTCATGTCCCAGTGCACGGTCGACGGCTTCAAGATGAGTTTTGATGTGCTTCCAGGTTCCACCCTTGTTCATTTTTGCCAGCTTGACATTGAAGACATCACCCGCCAGGTATTCCACGTAAAGCCGCTTGTAGCCGTGACTGACGAGTGCGTCCAGATTATCGATCAGCAGTTGTTTGCTGGCGATCGAATCGGGCCGGGCGCCGATCACCAGATTTTTCCCTTTGACAGTATCGCTGCCGATCAACCGGGCAAATGACAGGTCGCCGGCGACTGCCGGGACTTCGGCGCGGGCTGCCAGCGGGGCAAGTCCGGCGAAATGAGCAGTGGCGTCTGCGCTGAGCTTTTCGACCTGCTTGAGGTATGCGGTGCGTGTCGAGGCAAGCTCATGGGCGGCGCCTTCCATGACGACGGCGGGCGTGATGGCTATATCGTCCTGACTGCGCAGGAGGATGTTCTGCCGGGTTTGCGGATTCATCACCGTTTCGATGCGTTCCCGGTACTTGGGCTCTACGCCATAGTCCTTATACGGTCCGGGGGGCTCTGGTACAGGCTCATACTTGGGCGCTCCACCGACCATGCCACTACGTACCAGAACGCCATCGGAATTGCGCACGGTCAGAATGCCGGTAGAAACGAGTTCGCTGGAATCCGGCTTGAACCGATAGAGCAAATAACGACCGAGTTCGTCAGGACTGTTCCTGGTATAGAACAGTTGGTTTCTGAAAGACACCACATGCATGTCTTTCAAATGAGGTTGGGGTGCCACGTCATCAATCACGGCCATGACATGTTCCAGTTGATTTCTGGCGCTGGCACTGGAGAGGCGTGGCAGCAAAAGACTGCGTGTGGGTTTGAGCGGTTTCAACATCGGACGCAGGTCGGTCAGTACCGCCCCGGCACTGTTGAACAGATAGCCGAGCCAATGCTCAAAAGCTTCACCGTGGTCACCCTGGCGATAGGCGTGCAGGGCGAGCATGCCGTCCTTGAAAGCCAACAACAGACCGCTACTCAGGCTCAGCAGCGGGAACGGCGCAGTGGCAATGGCGGTGAACAGTTCGACAGTGATCCATACCAGACCGGCGATCATTCCGGCACGGCTGGTGGTGGTCGCGTTAACGTCGTCGATCCGACGTTGCAGCTTCATGTTGTAAAGGGCAAAGCGCAGATCACTGACTGCCGCGACCGCGTGGGTCGAGTCGTAACGCGCAGGGCTGGGTGTCGTTTTATTGAGGCCTGCGGGCAGCTCCTTCCTGATATTTTCAAGGTACTTGCTTACACGGGGCCGGGCGCTGACGCTGACTCGCGAGACCAGGTATTCGAGCATGCCGGACAGCTGTTTAAGCAGGTAGTTGAACAGCCGCGCCTCGCGAAAAACCACGCCGTCGGGCGCATCGGGTGTGTAGAGCAGGACCGGGTTGTCGCCGTGGCTGAACAGCCACGTATCGATCACCCACTCGCCGTCGATCATCAGACGGTGAAGCGCATAATTGGTGCGCGTGGCACCTGAAGTCTCACCCATACTGTCAATACTGCGCTCCAGCCATTGCAGGTCATGACTGGCAATATGGCCTTGCAGCTGGCACTCCAGCGCGGCGTTTTTCATCTGGAGCCGGGTAATCGCCAGGGTCGCATTACGCCTGAAGTCATAGCCTTCGCTTGTCGAACTTTGCAGCTCGGCCTTGACTTTGTCGATGTAGCGTTGGCCGATCCATACACCGGTGACCGAACGCGCGACATTCTCTGCGGTCAGGTTGCTGATATCGATCCCCTGCGGACCTCTGAAGCGCGCCGAGCGGGAAAATTTTTCATCGAGAAAACCGACGCCGTCGGCGTAACCGTCGCGATAAAGCTCCGTGTACGTCAAAGGTGTCGGTGTCCACGAGGGCATGATGGAGGTCGGCGAGAATGCCCAGACGGTATCCGGGTCGACATCGTTGGCCGTGCGTTTGAGCAAGCGATTCAAGCTTATTTTTGCTTGCTCGTGCACATAGTCATCAAAGGTCGGAAAGCGACTGCCCGACAAGGCGTGGCTAATGAACGCACGCAAGACTCCGTCGGCGCCTTCGCCATGGGTCGTCAGTTTCCGGCGGTTGACGGAGGTGGTCGAGCGATACCACAACGGTGTACTGAAATCGTAGTCGTCGGTCCGTGTAGCGAGCATGTGCCTGGCCATCGCACCAAGGCAATCAAGATGACTGCCGTGAGCGAACGTGACCTTGTGATGCTCGTGCGCCTCTGGCTTGAAACTCAGTCCGGACAACACCTGGCGCACCTTCTGGCGAAAACGCATGGGCGCGCGACGGATCAGATAGCCGGCCATGCTGTCGGCGACACTTTGCCGGGCCCAGCCAAGCAAGTGAGTCTGGCATTCGAGCTCACTGTCGAAAGCCTGGAATTGCTGCTCTCGCGGCGCCTCTGGCGTACACAGCAACAACCGTTTGATCGCGCCGCCGTCATCGTTCTGGCACAGCACCCACAAGTCCTGTAACTGTGCGCCGTGCAGCGACACGGTGGCGGCGCGCAGGCGGGAATCGCGGCCGTCACGCAGGCGCTGGATCAGTTGCAGGTCACTGTCGAGCAGATGCCCTTGCAGCACTGCCGTGTGAGCGAGGGCGACGATACGGTGATCGAGCATCTGCTCGATGGCGGACTTGATCGCAGGCCTGGCCTGTAGCGCTTTTTGCAAGTCATAGAAATCAGTTCGAGGCTGCAGTTCCAGGGCTTGCTTGATCAGCCACGCTGGTGTCACGTCAGCGTAGGCTGGTGGCAAAGGCTCGTCATTGTAAGTGAGGGTGGTGTGCTTCAAAAACGCCGAGTCCGGTAATTCATCGCCGGTGTGCGGGCCGCGCAAGGTCAGCTCAAGCAAACTGCTTTGTTGCACATAATTACCGTATCCCGGTACTTGACGAACGGTGGATAGGCTTAATTTTTCGGGCTCGATATCGTCGATTTCCAGATCTTCGCTCAGGCGCTCCAGCCATTGCTGGCGGGCCAGGGCCGTCAGGCTGCCTGCCGGTCCCATCAGGTCGAGCAGGTGTTGCCGCCTCTGCTGGTAGTTGCGCAGGTGCTGCGTCAGTGCGTTTTTTTGCGCAGTGCTGGCGCTCCGATACCAGTGCGGTGCGCTATCGCGCAGATGGCGTTCGAACAAGGATTGCGCGCGCAATTCCATACGCGACGTGAGATCCGGCAATGCGGCGGCAATTGCGCGCTCCAGGGCCGCGAGCAATAGCGTGGGGTCTTGCAGCGGGTTATCGGAGAAGCTCAAGGCGCGCTCGATATCCTGCGTACGTTTTTCGATCAGCGCATCGTAGATGTGTTCGAACAAGGGCTTGCTGTCGATCGGTACGAGCGACAGCGGCCAGATACCTGCTGCGCCCACAGCGTGATAGCGCGTCGGCAGCATGTGCATGAATTCTTGGCTTGCACTGGCCTGGTTCAGTGACGCGCGCAACTGGTTGTCGAGATCAGCCAGGGAATTGAAGAATTCGATGCCCCTTGCGGGGGTGAACAGCAACGCGTAACCCATGCCTTGGTCTGTCTGCAGATCCTTGACCTGGCGGGTGTTTTTTTCCGTGACGAGGAAGGCGCCGGCCAGCTCGACGATGGTGTCCTGGTAGCTGAACTGCAGCGCGTAAGTGGCTGGACGCAGCATAGGTACCCTATTGAGTTTTTGGAGAAGCTCGCCGGCTTGCGGGTGCAGCAGGCGGTCGCTGACGGCTTGCCTTGCTTCGTTGCCGATGGCGGTGAAGCCCGCGTCATATACGAGGAAGCTTTTTGCCGGTTTGCCGTCGATGCGGTCGCGCATGTCCATGCCGGCCAGTTGGCTAGCCAGTCCGTTTTTCAGCGTTGCGATCAACTTTTTGCCGTCGGCGCTTTTCAGATCGCTGTTTTCCACCACCTGATACAGCGCGCGACTGCGTTGCAGGTAGCTTGTACGGTAGGTTTTCAGTTGCTCATCGAGGCGTTTCAGGAAGGCCTGTTCGCTGGTCGGTTTCTGTTCGGGAAGCAATGGGGTTTGGGTATTGAACAAATAATGGGCGATCACGTTGAGATCGTTTTTGATCTCTTCGGGGGTGGTGATACTCATTGGCACACGTCCATGTTGAGAATGAGGGCGCAGCATGGCGAAGGGCAGTCCTGACAAGGTGGTACACATACACTTCCAGACGAGGTCCTAAACCTGTCAAAGCCCTGAACACACAACCAGAAACACCCACCCCATTGAAACCACCAAAACCCTGCCCCATCTAACAGCCATACCCCATTGCGCAGGTGCCCCATGAGCGACCAGCAAGAATTCCCCGAGAACCCCGACGACATCACCGAAACCGACGCCGAACACATCGAACACCACGTCCCTGGCAAAGGTCTGGCCCTGCCCGGCCAGAACCTGCCGGACAAGGTGTATATCATGCCGATCCACAACCGCCCGTTCTTCCCGGCTCAGGTCCTGCCGGTCATCGTCAACGAAGAACCCTGGGCTGAAACCCTCGAACTGGTCAGCAAATCCGAACACCACTCCCTGGCCCTGTTCTTCATGGACACGCCCCAGGAAGACCCGCGCCACTTCGACACCAAGGCACTGCCGCAATACGGCACCCTGGTCAAGGTGCACCACGCCAGCCGCGAAAACGGCAAACTGCAATTCGTCGCCCAGGGCCTGAGCCGCGTCCGCATCAAGACCTGGCTCAAACACCACCGCCCGCCGTATCTGGTGGAAGTCGAATACCCGCACCAGCCCACCGAGCCGACCGACGAGGTCAAGGCCTACGGCATGGCGCTGATCAACGCGATCAAGGAACTGCTGCCGCTCAACCCGCTGTACAGCGAAGAGCTGAAGAACTACCTCAACCGCTTCAGCCCCAACGATCCGTCGCCGCTGACCGACTTCGCCGCCGCCCTTACCTCGGCGACCGGCAATGAGCTGCAGCAAGTGCTCGACTGCGTGCCGATGCTCAAGCGCATGGAAAAAGTCCTGCCGATGCTGCGCAAGGAAGTCGAAGTTGCGCGCCTGCAGAAAGAAATCTCCGCCGAAGTGAACCGCAAGATCGGCGAGCATCAGCGCGAGTTCTTCCTCAAGGAACAGCTCAAGGTCATCCAGCAGGAACTCGGCCTGACCAAGGACGACCGCAGCGCCGACCTCGAACAGTTCGAGCAGCGCCTGGAAGGCAAAGTCCTGCCGACCCAGGTGCAGAAGCGTCTCGAAGAAGAGATGAACAAGCTGTCGATCCTCGAAACCGGATCGCCGGAATACGCGGTCACCCGCAACTACCTCGACTGGGCGACCTCGGTGCCGTGGGGCGTGTACGGCGAGGACAAGATCGACCTCAAGCACGCGCGCAAGGTGCTGGACAAACACCACGCCGGCCTCGACGACATCAAGGACCGGATCCTCGAATTCCTCGCGGTCGGTGCCTACAAAGGTGAAATCAGCGGCTCCATCGTGCTGCTGGTCGGCCCGCCGGGCGTGGGTAAAACCAGTGTCGGCAAATCGATCGCCGAATCGCTCGGCCGGCCGTTCTACCGTTTCAGCGTCGGCGGCATGCGTGACGAGGCCGAAATCAAGGGCCACCGCCGCACTTACATTGGTGCGCAGCCGGGCAAACTGGTGCAGGCGTTGAAAGACGTCGAAGTGATGAACCCGGTGATCATGCTCGACGAGATCGACAAGATGGGCCAGAGCTACCAGGGCGATCCAGCCTCGGCGCTGCTGGAAACCCTCGATCCGGAACAGAACGTCGAATTCCTCGACCACTATCTGGACCTGCGGATGGACCTGTCGAAAGTCCTGTTCGTCTGCACCGCCAACACTCTGGATTCGATTCCCGGCCCGTTGCTGGACCGGATGGAAGTGATTCGCCTGTCGGGTTATATCACCGAAGAAAAAGTCGCCATCGCCAAGCGTCACCTGTGGCCGAAACTGCTGGAAAAGGCCGGCGTGTCCAAGGGCAGCCTGAGCATCAGCGACACGGCGCTCAAGGCCTTGATCGACGGTTACGCCCGTGAAGCCGGCGTGCGTCAGCTGGAAAAACAGATGGGCAAACTGGTGCGCAAAGCGGTGATGAAGCTGATCGACGACCCGAAAGCGGTGATCAAGATCGGCCCGAAAGATCTCGAAGCGTCCCTCGGCCATCCGGTGTTCCGCAACGAACAGGTGCTGTCCGGCACCGGCGTGATCACCGGCCTGGCGTGGACCAGCATGGGCGGCGCGACTCTGCCGATCGAAGCCACGCGCATTCACACGTTAAATCGTGGTTTCAAACTCACCGGGCAACTGGGCGATGTGATGAAGGAATCGGCCGAGATCGCCTACAGCTACGTCAGCTCGCACCTCAAATCCTTCGGTGGCGATACGAAATTCTTCGATGAAGCTTTCGTCCACCTGCACGTGCCGGAAGGTGCAACACCGAAAGACGGCCCGAGCGCCGGCGTGACCATGGCCAGTGCCTTGCTCTCCCTCGCTCGTAACCAGCCGCCGAAAAAAGGCGTGGCGATGACCGGTGAATTGACACTGACCGGGCATGTACTGCCGATTGGCGGGGTGCGCGAGAAGGTGATTGCGGCGCGGCGGCAGAAGATTTTCGAGTTGATTCTGCCGGAGGCGAATCGCGGCAACTTCGAGGAACTGCCGGATTACCTGAAAGAAGGCATCACCGTGCATTTCGCCAAGAAGTTTGCGGATGTGGCGAAGGTGCTTTTCTAACCCTCCCCTGCTGATCATTCCCACGCTCCGCGTGGGAATGCATCCTTTGACGCTCTGCGTCACGCTTGCAAAGGACGCAGAGCGTCCCGGGCGGCATTCCCACGCGGACGGTTCGACGCCTCGACGTGGGAACGATCACGCCAAGCCTGGCGTTGTCACACTTTGTCTCATCTTCAGTTATGCTCGCCGTTCGTCGCCAACGCCGGAGCCTCTGAATCCATGTCCCCCCTTCGCCTGTTTGTCCCCCTGTCTCTCGCCCTGCTGGCCGCCTGCGCCACGCAACCGAAAACCAACGTGACCGTGGAAAAACAGAGCGAATGCCCGGTGCAACTCACCAATGGGCAAAACCTGATCGTCATGCTCCCGAGCAACCCCACCACCGGCTACCGCTGGGCTATCCAGGATTCCGCCGGCGGGGTATTGCGCGCCCTCAGCCCCGAGGTCTATAGCAATCCGGAAGATGCTGGCGTGGTCGGCGCGGCCGGTCTCTCGACCTGGCGCTTCCAGGCTTTCGCCACCGGCACCGGTCGTCTGCGTCTGACTTCACAGCAACCATGGGCACCGGAAGTGTTGCCGGTGGAAACCTTTGACTGCGCCATTTCGGTGAACTGATCGTGGGCTGGCTGATCCTCGCGCTGATGGGCGCCGTGACTTTTCTCTACGGCGTCAGTACCCACGCGGCGTTGCTTTGCCTGCTGGTCAAACCGCTGCCGGTGCTGGCATTGCTCGGCTGGTTGCACGATGCGCCGCCGAGCGAATATCGCCGCTGGATCAGCCTCGGACTGATTTTCTCGTTGATCGGCGATGTGCTGCTGGCGTGGCCGGGGGATTTGTTCGTCTTCGGCCTGGGTGCGTTTCTGGTCGCGCATCTTGCGTATCTCAAGGCTTATCTCAGTGATTGCCGGCGCCTGGCATTGCTGCCGCTGATCCTGGCGCTCAGCGTCGGCGCCGTGCTGTTGGGCATTCTGATTTCCAGTGGACTGGGTCCGTTGACCGTGCCGGTGATCGTTTACGGCACCGCCATCAGCGCCATGCTCTGGCGCGCCCTGGCCCGGCTCGGCAGCGGCGTGCCGCAGCGCTCGGCATTGCTGGCGGCGGGTGGTGCAGTGGCGTTCGTGTTTTCTGACAGCGTGATCGGCATCGATCGTTTTGTCGCACCGTTCCACGCTGCTCCGTATGTGATCATCCTCAGTTACTGGCTGGGGCAGTGGGGCATCGCCGCCTCGGCATTTTCCCAGAGCAAACGTCCGGCCCTTTGACCCGGCGGTTTATCAGACAACCCGCGCATCTGCGCGCCAGTTTGGCTAAAATGCCGGCCTTTTCATCGACACCGCCGGAACCGCCGTGAGCAAAGAACCCGATCGCATTTTCGCCCAGCCGATGGCCCAGGTGCCTGACTTCGCCTTCAACGAAGACGTGGTGCGGGTGTTCCCGGACATGATCAAGCGTTCGGTGCCGGGTTACCCGACCATCGTCGAAAACCTCGGCGTGCTCGCCGCGCAGTTCGCCCGGCCGAACAGCGTGCTCTACGACCTCGGCGCCTCCCTCGGTGCGGTAACCCAGGCCCTGCGCCGGCACGTGCGCACCGACGGTTGCCGGGTGATCGCGGTGGATAACTCGGCGGCGATGGTCGAGCGCTGCCGCGAATACCTCAACGGTCAGGATTCGATGTTTCAGGAGTTGCTGCCAGTGGAGGTGATCGAAGGCGACATCCTCGCCCTCGATTTCAAACCGGCCTCGGTGGTGGCGCTGAACTTCACTCTGCAATTCATCGCCCCGGATCAGCGCACCGCGTTGCTGTCGCGCATTCGCCAATCGTTGCTGCCGGGTGGCGCGCTGATTCTGTCGGAGAAGCTGCGCTTCAACGATGCCGAAGAACACGCGCTGCTCACCGATCTGCACGTCGCATTCAAACGCGCCAACGGCTACAGCGAACTGGAAATCGCCCAGAAGCGCAGCGCCATCGAAAACGTCATGAAGCCCGACAGCCTCGAAGAACACCGCGAGCGCCTGCTGGCGGCCGGGTTCTCGAAAGTCGTGCCGTGGTTCCAGTGTCTTAACTTTGCCTCGTTGATTGCCTTGCCATGATTGATCTGTCTCCCCTCGCCCGCCGTCTGGCCGGTACGCCGCTGGCCGAATGGGCCAACACCCTGCAAGTGCAGCTCGACAAGAAAATGGAGAAAGGCCACGGCGATCTGGAACGCTGGCAAAGTGCGCTGGACGCTTTGCCGAAGCTCCAGCCGACCGAAGTCGACCTGCTCGACGGCCTGAAGCTGGACACCGATTGCGACGACGCAACCCGCGCACAGATGCGCACCGCACTGATGGGCCTGTCGCCGTGGCGCAAGGGGCCGTTCGATCTGTTCGGCGTGCATGTCGACACCGAATGGCGCTCGGACTGGAAGTGGTCGCGGGTTTCTCCGCATCTGGACCTGAAGGGCAAGCGCATCCTCGATGTCGGTTGCGGCAACGGCTACTACATGTGGCGCATGCTCGGCGCCGGTGCCGACAGCGTGATCGGCGTCGATCCGAACTGGCTGTTCTTCTGCCAGTTCCAGGCGGTGCAACGTTATCTGTCAGAGCCGAATGCCTGGCACCTGCCGTTCCCGTTCGAAGACCTGCCGCCGAACCTGGAAGGCTTCGACACGGTGTTTTCCATGGGCGTGTTCTACCACCGTCGTTCGCCGATCGAGCATTTGCTGGCGCTGAAGGATTGCCTGGTGAAGGGTGGCGAACTGGTGCTGGAGACATTGGTGGTCGAAGGCGACAAGCATCAAGTGCTGGTGCCGGAAGACCGTTATGCGCAGATGCGCAATGTGTGGTTTTTGCCATCGGTGCCGGCGCTGGAACTGTGGCTGCGGCGCGCGGGTTTCACCGATGTGAAATGTGTGGATGTGAGCACCACCACCGTCGAAGAGCAGCGCGGGACCGAGTGGATGAAGTATCAGTCGTTGAGCGACTTCCTCGATCCGCAAGATCACAGCAAGACGATCGAAGGGCTGCCGGCGCCGATGCGCGCCGTCATCGTCGCGAAGAAGTAACGACCCCTTCCAGACACTGCAAAAAATTGTGGGAGCTGGCTGGCCAGCTCCCACAGGGTTTGATGTTGTGCTTCAGTCTGCGGGTTTCGCCCGCCGCGCCCTGAAGAACTCGGTCAACACCGCCCCGCACTCCTGCGCCAACACCCCACCTTCATACAGCACTCGATGGTTGAGAAAGCCCTGAGTGAAGAACTGCGCCTGACTCTGCACAATCCCGGCCTTGGGCTCCAGCGCGCCGTACACCACCCGCGCAATCCGCGAATGCACGATCAGCCCGGCGCACATGCTGCACGGTTCCAGCGTCACGTAGAGCGTACTGCCCGGCAGGCGATAGTTGCTCACAGCCTGAGCAGCGGCGCGGATCGCGACCATTTCCGCATGAGCACTCGGGTCACTGGCGCTGATCGGGCAATTGAAGCCGCGACCGATAATCTCGCCATCCTGCACCAGCACCGCGCCCACCGGCACTTCGCCGAGGGCTGCGCCTTGGGCCGCCAACGCCAGGGCTTCGCGCATGAAGTCGCGGTCACGGCTGCGGTCGATGATCGCCGCGGGGCGAATCTGGCGCATCACTTCACCTCGATGGCGGCCATCAGGCCGGTTTCCATGTGGTCGATCACGTGGCAGTGGAACATCCACACGCCAGGGTTATCCGCCACCAACGCCACTTGCGCGCGCTCGTTTTTGCCCAGCAGATAAGTGTCGGTGAAGTACGGCACGATCTTGTGCCGGTTCGACGCAATCACCTTGAAGCTCATGCCGTGCAGGTGGATCGGGTGCTGGTACTGGGTCATGTTCTTCAGTTCGAAAATATAGCTCTGACCCAGTTTCAGGCTGGCGATCGGCCGGTCGGCGCAGGTCTTGTCCGTGATGTCCCAGGCCTTGCCGTTGATCTGCCACAGGCTCGGCGGCTTGCCGTTATCAACATTCACCGACACAGAACCGACCCATTCGAAATTGAAGTTGAGTTTCTCGGCATTGGCCAGGTCCGGCTCGGCCACCGGGTTGGCCGGCAGTGCGTTCGGCCAGTCGGTCGGCGCGTCATTGTTGGCTACCGAACGCAGAGTGCCCAGGCGAACCGGGCCATTGCGCAGCGACAGTTCTTCACCGGCCGGCGGCGCCTTGATCGCCAGACAGATGCGCATGCCCGGGCCGAGCCAGTATTCCTTGCCCAGCGGGCGCGGCTCGACCGGGTTGCCGTCCAGCGCATAAATCTGCGCTTCGACGCCGGGAATATTGATGCGATAGGTCAGGGTATTGTCGAGGTTGAGCAGGCGCACGCGGGTGATCTGCCCCGCCGGCAACTCGATCACCGGCGAAGGCACGCCGTTGATGGTCGACAGCCTTCCTGCCGTACCGCCACGGGCTGCTTCGCGCGGAATGCTGAACTCGACGAAGTTGCCCTCGTCGTCGATGTGCCAGTTCTTCAGGCTCAGGGTCTTTTCGTACTTGAACCCGGTCGGCTCGCGCTCCTCGACAATCAACGGCCCGACCAGCCCGCGACCGAGTTCTTCGCTGCTGCTGACGTGCGGGTGATACCAATAGCTGCCGGCGTCCGGCACACGGAATTTGTAATCGAAGTATTCGCCCGGCAGCACCGGCAATTGCGACACATACGGCACACCGTCCATTTCCAGCGGCAGGCGGATGCCGTGCCAGTGAATGGTGGTCGCGACCGGCAGATGATTGATGAAGCGAACCCGCAACCACTCGCCCTGACGCACGCGCAATTCGGTGCCCGGCGCCGACGGACCGAACGCCCACGCCTCGGTCTTGTGCCCCGGCACCAACTCGACATCCAGTGGCGCGGCGATCAGCTCGTAGTCATGCCCCGCATCGGCATCGGCCATCTTGCCCAGCCAGTAACGCGACGCGCCCCCCGCTCCCACGCCAACGACAACAAGACCGGCCAGGCCACCGAGGATTTGGCGACGGGTAAAGGACATGAACTCAACTACCTCACGTATCTGCGGCGGGCCCGCAGGCCCGTAAAGGGCGAATACGATACACCTGCAATTGAGAAAGAAACAGCAACGCGGCCGTGACCACAGGCCGCAGGGGCATGAATCCAGTGGACGACACAAATGCAACAAGCCGTGTGAACTCACGTTCACACGGCTTTTTCATCCAGCATTCAAACCATTACGGCCTGCGTGGGATCACTCCCACTCAATGGTCGCCGGCGGCTTGCTCGACACGTCGTAAGTCACGCGCGAAATACCTTCGATTTCATTGATGATGCGGCCGCTGACAGTTTCCAGCAGTTCGTAAGGCAGGTGTGCCCAACGCGCGGTCATGAAGTCGATGGTTTCCACGGCACGCAGGGCCACGACCCAGGCGTAACGACGGCCATCGCCGACCACGCCAACCGATTTCACCGGCTGGAACACGACGAAGGCCTGGCTGACCTTGTGGTACCAGTCGGCCTTGCGCAGTTCTTCGATGAAGATGTGGTCGGCGCGACGCAGCAGGTCGGCGTATTCCTTCTTCACTTCACCGAGGATCCGCACGCCCAGGCCCGGGCCCGGGAACGGGTGGCGGTAGACCATGTCGTACGGCAGGCCCAGTTCCAGGCCCAGACGACGGACTTCGTCCTTGAACAGTTCGCGCAGTGGCTCGACCAGTTTCAGGTTCATTTCTTCCGGCAGGCCGCCCACGTTGTGGTGCGACTTGATCACGTGGGCCTTGCCGCTTTTCGCGCCAGCCGACTCGATCACGTCCGGGTAGATGGTGCCCTGGGCCAGGTACTTGATGTTTTCCAGCTTGCAGGATTCGGCATCGAACACGTCGATGAAGGTGCGGCCGATGATCTTGCGCTTCTTCTCCGGATCGGCTTCGCCGGCCAGGTTGTTCAGGAACTGCTCTTCAGCGTTGGCGCGGATCACCTTGACGCCCATGTTCTCGGCGAACATGGCCATCACTTGCTCGCCTTCGTGCAGACGCAGCAGGCCGTTATCGACGAAGACGCAGGTCAGTTGATCGCCGATGGCCTTGTGCAGCAGCGCCGCAACTACCGAGGAATCCACACCGCCGGACAGGCCCAGCAGCACGTTGTCGGTACCGACCTGTGCGCGGATGTTGGCGATGGCGTCTTCGGCGATCTTCGACGGAGTCCACAGGGCTTCACAGCCGCAGATGTCGAGAACGAAACGCGACAGGATGCGACCGCCCTGCTTGGTGTGGGTCACTTCCGGGTGGAATTGCACGCCATAGTAAGCACGCTCGTCGTTGAACATGCCGGCGATCGGGCAGCTCGGGGTGCTGGCCAGAATGTGGAAATCGCCTGGCATTTTGGTGACCTTGTCACCGTGGCTCATCCACACGTCGAGGCCGAACAGGCCGTCGGCGTCGATGTGGTCTTCGATGCCGTCGAGCAGGCGGCTCTTGCCGACCACGTCAACGCGGGCATAACCGAACTCACGCAGTTCGGAGCCTTCAACCTTGCCGCCCAGCTGCTCGGCCATGGTCTGCATGCCGTAGCAGATACCGAAAACCGGTACGCCCAGATCGAACACCGCTTGCGGGCAGCGCGGGCTGTTGGCTTCGTGCACGGACTCGGGACCGCCGGCGAGGATCACGCCTTTTGGCGCGAATTCGCGGATCGCATCCTCGTCCATGTCGAACGGGTGCAGTTCGCAGTACACACCGATCTCGCGCACGCGGCGTGCGATCAGTTGGGTGTATTGCGAACCGAAGTCGAGGATCAGGATGCGGTGAGCGTGAATGTCGAGGGCCATGATTCAGTCTCGTCTAAGTAATTCAGAAACAGTCTTGATTCAGAAACAACTCGGGGCTGAATAAAACAGCCCCGGTCATTTGACGTTTTGCTTGAAGCCTCAACCTACGCGGTAGTTTGGCGCTTCCTTGGTGATCTGCACGTCGTGGACGTGGGATTCGGCCATACCTGCACCGGTGATCCGCACGAACTCAGGCTTGGTGCGCATCTCTTCGATGTTGGCGCTGCCGGTGTAACCCATCGAGGAACGCAGACCGCCCATCAACTGGTGAATGATCGCGCTCAGGGTGCCCTTGTAAGGAACACGGCCTTCGATGCCTTCCGGAACGAGTTTCTCGGCGCCTGCCGAGGAGTCCTGGAAGTAACGGTCGGAGGAGCCTTGAGCCTGGGACATGGCGCCCAGCGAACCCATGCCGCGATAAGCCTTGTAAGAACGGCCCTGGAACAGT
Source organism: Pseudomonas sp. MCal1 (assembly GCF_026341415.1). Classification (NCBI taxonomy): domain Bacteria; kingdom Pseudomonadati; phylum Pseudomonadota; class Gammaproteobacteria; order Pseudomonadales; family Pseudomonadaceae; genus Pseudomonas; species Pseudomonas sp. MCal1. The sequence goes on along the minus strand of NZ_JAKUMP010000006.1, from coordinate 195,077 downwards.
TCGATCTCGCCCGGCGCTTCTTCGGTACCGGCGAACATCGAGCCCATCATCACGCAGGACGCACCGGCCACGATGGCCTTGGACAGGTCACCGGAGAAACGGATGCCGCCGTCGGCGATCAACGGAACGCCAGTGCCTTCAAGGGCTGCGGCGACGTTGGCGATGGCACTGATTTGCGGAACGCCGACACCGGCGACGATACGGGTGGTGCAGATCGAGCCAGGGCCGATACCGACCTTGACCGCGTCGGCGCCAGCTTCGGCCAGAGCCTTGGCGGCTGCGCCGGTGGCGATGTTGCCGCCGATCACCTGCACTTCAGGGAAGTTCTCCTTGACCCAGCGAACGCGGTCGATCACGCCTTTGGAGTGACCGTGAGCGGTGTCGACCACCACCACGTCCACACCGGCATTGACCAGGGCAGCAACGCGGTCACCGGTGTCTTTACCGGTACCGACCGCAGCGCCGACGCGCAGACGACCCTGGTCGTCCTTGCTGGCCAGTGGGTAAGCCTTGGCTTTTTCGATGTCTTTGACGGTCATCATGCCTTTGAGGGCAAACTTGTCGTCGACGATCAGGACTTTTTCCAGACGGTGCTTGTGCAGCAGCTCGCGGACTTCGTTCTTGTCGGCGCCTTCGCGAACAGTGACCAGACGCTCTTTGGGCGTCATCACTTCGCGAACGGTGGCGTCCAGACGGGTTTCGAAACGCACGTCACGGGAAGTGACGATGCCGACCAGGTCGCCATCGTGCAGAACCGGAACGCCGGAAATGTTGTGCATGCGGGTCAGTTCGAACAGATCACGAACCGTGGCGTCAGCCTCGATGGTGATTGGGTCCTTGACCACACCGGCTTCGAACTTCTTGACCTTGCGAACTTCGGCAGCTTGCTGCTCGATGGTCATGTTCTTGTGGATAATGCCGATGCCACCTTCCTGAGCCATGGCGATTGCCAGACGGGCTTCGGTAACGGTGTCCATGGCGGCAGAAACCAGAGGAATGTTCAGCTCGATGCCACGGGTAAGGCGGGTCTTCAGACTGACTTCGTTAGGAAGCACCTCGGAATAACCGGGCACTAGGAGAATGTCATCGAAGGTCAGAGCTTCTTGGCTGATACGCAGCATCGCGGGGGCTCCCGAGCGGGAAAATGGAAGCGCGCCATTATAGTCAGACACCCCCTCGGGTTCAATGTAAAACTTGTCTTATATCAATGTTGCTGATGTACGGAAAAAGCGGCCTCTAAAGCTCGACCTTGACCCAGCTCACCGGCTGATCCAGCCAGTCGGCGAATTCGTCTATGAAGCTCTGCTTGAACCCCGCCTCCAGCCAGTTGTTGAAGATGAACCCGAGGTTGGAAAAACCGCACTCCTGCAAATACAGAAAGCCGTTGATGTCGTCTTCATGCCCGCACTCAGGGCAGGTGAAGTTGTCAGTGCGGCCCGGCATCCAGTCTTCCAGGCTTTCGAACAATGCTTCGCCGATTTCCTGACGGCACTCGGCACAACCAGCCTCCTCGAGAAAACCCTTGGCTGGCGTGTAGATACAGCGCTTGGTGATGACTTCCAGCCCATTGATCGGCTCACCGAACGGCAGCGCCTCGGGGTATAGCACCACCGCGCGGGCGCCATCGGCGATGGCGTAGGCCATGCGATTGCCGGTGCGTCCACAGGTGCTCAGCTCTTCCTTGACGATGTTCTTGCGCACCAGCCAGCGCAGGATCGCCCGGGCCCGGGGCTCGTGCACCGGCAGGTTGGAGATTTTCGGGACGATGATGCTTTGGGAATTCATGGTGCAAGCCTGCTGCGTCAAAGGATGTTCTGCGACGAACGCGGCCGGCAGCTTAATCCCTGACAAAATCCGGTCAAGTGCTTAAATAGCGGCCGATCAGCGCAATCCCGCTTGCCAGCACCAGCCAGGTCACCAGCCGCACGAAGGCCTCGCGGGACAGACGCATGGTCAAGCGCCGCCCGCCCCACAAGCCCAGCGCCATGGCTGGCAACAGGCACAGCGCAAGCATCAACAAGGGTAGCTCGGCATACACACCGGCAATGGCGAACAGGCTCAAACGCACCACCGTGCTGCAACTGATCAGCGCACTTTGCGTGGCCCGGGCTGCGTCCTTGGGCAGTCGGCTGTTGAGGTAGATCGCATAAAGAAAGCCACCACTGCCGAACAAAGCCCCGAACAGCCCGCCCACCGTGCCCATCGGCAATGCCCACCCGGCGGACAACTGCGTCGGCCGTGCCTTGATCCACAAGCTGTAGATCGCATAGGCACTGATGAACAGCCCCATCAACAGCAGCAAAAGATCGGATTTGAGGTTCAGCAGAAAAATCACCCCCAGCGTGCAACCCACCGCCATGCACGGCAGCAGCCGCAGCAATTCCGGTTTCGCCACATCCCGCCGCGAAGGCAGCAAATTGCCGAACGCCGCGACGAAATCCAGCAACACCAGCAACGGCACGATTTTCGACAGCGGCATGAACAGAATCAGAATTGGCCCCGCCACCAGCGCCGTACCGAAACCGGCAATCCCGAAGACGATGTAGGCCAGCGCGATGGCCAGTCCGATCACCACCCAGCCCTGCGCGCCCCACGACCATTCGCTCAACAAACCCGCCACGCTCATCCATTCGCTTCCTTTATAGACCTGCGATGACTTTAGCCAGCGCCGAGGGTTGCGACTAATATCATCGAATTCGCCAAGCCATCTCGAAAAGGCATGCCTCGTGCTTTCAACCCGTCAATTGCGCTACTTCGTGGAAATCGCCGAAAGCGGCAGCTTCAGCGCCGCAGCCGAACGGCTGTTCATCGCTCAATCGGCGTTGAGCCGGCAGATCAAGGACATGGAAACCCGCCTGCAAACACCGCTGTTCGAACGCACCGCGCGTCAGCCCCGGCTCACCGCTGCTGGCGAAGCGTTCCTGCCCCGGGCGAGAAACCTGCTCAATGAACTGAACAAGGCCAGCACCCTGGCCACGGAGATCGGCCAGGGCCAACGCGGCACTTTGCGCGTGTGTCACTCCAGCACCGTCCCGATCAGTGGCCGGCTGCTGAGCGACATGAGCGCATATCTTGAGCAACAACCCGGCGTTTCGCTGGACATCGGCACGCTCTCCTCGGAAACACAACTTGAAGAACTGGCCGAGGGCCGGCTCGACATCGGCCTTCTGCGTCTGCCAGTACTGCGCCAGCGTGAAGGCGTTCAGGTTGTGCCGCTCTATACCGAGCGCCTGCTGCTTGCCGTGCCGACGAATCATCGACTGGCGTTGGTGGAGGCAGTCGACTTGGCGCAATTGAGGGACGAAGCGTTTATCTCCATCCCGCATCCGCAGCGCGGCGGGCTGAGTTATTTGTGCGCCGACCTGTGCATGCGTCACGGTTTCTTCCCTCAGGCTGCGCGGGTGATGTCGCGCAAGACCACGCAACTGCAGTTGATCCAGGCCGGATTCGGCATCGCGCTACTGCCGGAATCGATGCAGGATATCGCGCCCGCCGGTGTGAGATTTGTCCCGCTGACCGGCGATTGCCAGAGCACCGTCGCCCTCGCCTCTCGGCAAAATCCCACAGCTCTGGTGCAACACTTCCTCCAGACATTCACCGGCGAATGCCTTTAAACTGCGCCCCATGATTAAAGATCCCTTTGCAAGACTCGGCCTGGACCGCGAAGTCCTGACCGTCAGCCAGCTCAACGGCCGCGCGCGGGTGTTGCTTGAAGACGTGTTCAGCAACATCTGGGTTGAAGGCGAAATCTCCAACCTCGCCCGCCCGGCGTCCGGCCACGTGTATTTCACGCTCAAGGACAGCGGCGCGCAGGTGCGTTGCGCACTGTTCCGCCAGAATGCCGCGCGGGTGCGTCAGGCGCTGAAGGATGGCCTGGCGGTCAAGGTGCGCGGCAAGGTCTCGCTGTTCGAAGGGCGTGGCGACTATCAGCTGATCCTCGACACCGTGGAGCCTGCCGGTGACGGCGCCCTGCGCCTGGCCTTCGATGCGCTGAAGGAAAAGCTCAGCGCCGAGGGCCTGTTCAGTGCCGAACGCAAGGTGCCGCTTCCGGCGCATCCGCAACGCATCGGCATCATCAGTTCACCGACCGGCGCGGTGATTCGCGACATCATCAGCGTGTTTCGCCGTCGCGCGCCGCAAGTGCAACTGACGCTGATCCCGACTGCCGTTCAGGGCCGTGAAGCCACCGCGCAGATCGTCCGCGCTTTGAAAATGGCGGATGCCCGTGGCTTCGACGCGCTGATCCTGGCCCGTGGCGGCGGCTCGCTGGAAGACCTCTGGTGCTTTAACGAAGAGGCCGTGGCCCGGGCAGTGGATGCCTGCGTCACGCCGATCGTCAGCGCAGTCGGCCATGAAACCGATGTGTCGATCAGCGACTTCGTGGCCGACGTGCGCGCCCCCACGCCGTCCGCTGCTGCTGAACTGCTTGCACCGGACTCCAGTCACCTGATCCGTCAGGTCGAAAGCCTGCATCGCCGACTGGTGATGCGCATGCGTGATCGCCTGATGCGCGATCGCCTGCGGCTCGAGGGCGTGACCCGCCGCTTGCGCCATCCCGGCGAACGTCTGCGCCAGCAGGCACAGCGTCTGGATGACCTCGACATGCGCATGCGCCGTGCCTTCGAGCGTCAGCTCAATACCCGCCGCGAACGCCTGATCCGCCTGGAAACCCGCCTCGCCGGGCAACACCCGGGACGCCAACTGGCCCTGTTGCGCCAACGCCTCGACAGCCTCGCCGAACGCCTGCCACGCGCCATGAACGAAGGCCTGAAACGTCGCCGCCTGCAGCTGCAAAGCCAGATGCAGACGTTGCACGTGGTCAGCCCGTTGGCGACGCTCGGCCGTGGCTACAGCATTCTGCTGGATGAGCGCGGCAATGCGATCCGCAACGCCGCGCAGACCCACACCGGCCAGCGCCTCAAAGCCAGACTGGGCGAAGGCGAGCTGCAAGTGCGCGTCGAGGACAACCACCTGACGCCCGTCACTCTCTCTTTACTGGACTGATCCATGCCGCGTTTTCTCGCTCCGCTGCTGTTGCTGTGCCTGACCTTCAACGCCCACGCCGACAGTTACATCACCCGCCTGCTGAACAAACCGGTGCCGGGCGGCGTGGCAGTCGTCAATCTGGGCAGCGCCGCGCAAGCGCCGAAAGCCACGTACCAGGGCAAACCGGTGCTGGTCGTCAAGGAACAGAACAACTGGCTGGCGATTGTCGGCGTTCCGCTGACCGTCAAACCCGGTATTCAACAGATCAGCAGTGGCGGCCGTAACCTCAACTTCAATGTCGGCAACAAGAAATACCCGGAACAGCACATCACCCTGAAGAACACTCAGCAGGTCAATCCGAACCCGGCCAATCTCAAGCGCATCGAGAGCGAACTGGCCGAGCAGATCAAGGCCTATCGCAGTTTCAGCCCGAACACCCCAAGCAACCTGCTGCTGGACAAACCGGTCAACGGGCCGCTGTCGAGCAAGTTCGGCGTGCGCCGTTTCTTCAACGGTGAAGAGCGCAATCCACACGCAGGTCTGGACTTCGCGGTGCCGGCGGGCACGCCGATCAAGACCCCGGCGGCGGGCAAGGTGATCCTGATCGGCAACTACTTCTTCAATGGCAACACGGTGTTCGTCGACCACGGCCAGGGCTTCATCAGTATGTTCTGTCATATGTCGAAGATTGATGTGCAGAACGGCCAGCAACTGGCGCGTGGTGCGGTGGTTGGCAAGGTGGGCGCCACAGGTCGGGCGACCGGACCGCATATGCACTGGAACGTCAGCCTGAACGATGCGCGAGTCGATCCGGCGATTTTCATCGGGGCTTTCCAGCCTTGATTTGCGGATGAGGCGACGGCCCTCATCGCGAGCAAGCTCGCTCCCACAGCGATTGCGCACGACGAACGGACTGCGCAATCTCTGCAAACAATCAATCTGATTCAGAGAATAAAATCTCGGAAAAAACCGCTTTCCGAGTATTCCTCTCAATTTTTTTCGACTGCTTGCCATCCTCATCCCCCGCGGTTAGGGTTGAGGGCATGAAAACCTCTCACACCCTCATTCAGCTTCGCCAGCACCGCAGCCTGTGCCTCGTCAGCGCACGACTGCCGGGCTGAATCGCTGCGCCTCGTCCCACGCTTTTCCAAGAACGTTCGTTCCACCGGCAGGCCGCCTCTTTTCGGCCCAGACAATAAGGAATTTCCCGATGAGCATGCTCAAAGACCCGTCTTCGAAATACCGCGCGTTTCCTGTGATCAACCTGCCGGACCGTACCTGGCCATCGAAAACCATCGATGCCGCGCCGATCTGGTGCAGCTCCGACCTGCGTGACGGCAACCAGTCGTTGATCGAGCCAATGGACGCGGTGAAAAAGCTGCGCTTCTGGAAAACCCTGGTGCAGGTGGGCGTGAAGGAAATCGAAGCCTCGTTCCCGGCCGCTTCGCAAACCGACTTCGACTTCGTGCGCACCCTGATCGAAGACGGCCACATCCCGGACGACACCACCATCCAGGTGCTGACCCAGGGCCGTGAAGACCTGATCGAGCGCACTTTCGAATCCCTGCGCGGGGCGAAGAAAGCCATCGTTCACCTGTACAACGCCACCTCCCCTTCTTTCCGTCGCATCGTGTTCAACCAGGACAAGGACGGGATCAAGGCCATCGCCGTCAACGCCGCCAAGCTGTTCGTCAAATACGCAGCCATGCAGCCGGACACCGAGTGGACATTCGAATACTCGCCGGAAACCTTTAGCGCCACCGAGCTGGAATTCGCCAAGGAAGTCTGTGATGCGGTGATCGAGGTCTGGAACCCGACGCCTGAGCACAAGATCATCCTCAACCTGCCGGCCACCGTTGAATGCGCGACCCCGAACGTCTACGCCGACCAGATCGAGTGGTTCCACCGCAACATCAACCGTCGTGACAGCGTGATCATCAGCCTGCACACCCACAACGACCGTGGCACTGGCGTGGCCGCCACCGAACTGGGCCTGATGGCCGGTGCCGACCGCGTCGAAGGCTGCCTGTTCGGCAACGGCGAGCGTACCGGCAACGTCGACCTCGTGACCGTGGCACTGAACATGTACACCCAGGGCCTTGACCCGCAACTGGACTTCTCCGACATCGACGGCGTGCGCAAAGTCGTTGAAGAGTGCAACCAGATTCAGGTTCACCCGCGTCACCCATACGTCGGCGACCTGGTGCACACCGCATTCTCCGGCTCCCACCAGGACGCAATCCGCAAGGGCTTCGCCCAGCAGAAATCCGACGCACTGTGGGAAGTACCGTACTTGCCGATCGACCCGGCCGACATCGGTCGCAGCTACGAGGCGGTGATCCGCGTCAACAGCCAGTCGGGCAAGGGCGGCATCGCTTACCTGCTGGAACAGGAATACGGCATCAGCCTGCCGCGTCGCATGCAGATCGAATTCAGCCAGGTCGTGCAGCGTGAAACCGATCGCCTGGGCCTGGAGATGACTGCGCAGCAGATCCACGCGCTGCTGCACAGCGAATACCTGCAAGCCAATACCCCGTACGCGCTGGTCAGCCATCGCTTGCAGGAAGAAAACGGCAATAGCGCCGTCGAAGTGGAAGTGGCGAGCAAAGGTCAGGGCGAAACCAACCTGCACTGGCGCGGCAAGGGCAACGGCGCGCTGGAAGCGCTGGTGGCCGGTCTGCCGATTCCGGTGGAAATCATGGACTACAACGAACACGCCATCGGCGCAGGCACCAACGCCAAGGCGGCGGCCTACATCGAACTGCGTGTGAACGGCGAGCGTGCGGTGCACGGTGTGGGTATCGATGAAAACATCACCACCGCCAGCTTCAAGGCCCTGTTCAGCGCGCTGAACCGCTCGCTGAGCCAGCCGGAAGCGAAAGCGGCGTAACTGATCGCTGCAATGCAAAAGGCCCCGGAGTTCGCACTCCGGGGCCTTTTTATTTTCTATCTGATCGTTCCCACGCGGAGCGTGGGAACGATCTAGGTGATCTGGGCTATCAGGTGAACTCGAAGGTGTCCGCATCCAGATTCGCCGGAAACCGCTCGCGGTAAGCCGCCAGCGAAGCCGCTTCCAGAACCACCTTGAACACCCCGTCAGCCTCTCCGGCCGCGAGCAACGTCTCGCCCTGGAAGTCCAGCACCTGACTGTCGCCTGTATACGCAAAGCCTTTGCCATCGGTGCCAACCCGGTTGACCGCCGCTACATAACAAAGGTTTTCAATGGCCCGGGCCGGTAGCAGCCGGTTCCAGTGCTGACGCCGCGCGCCCGGCCAGTTGGCGGTGTACAACAACAGATCGGTGTCCTGCGCGTCGCGGCTCCACACCGGGAAGCGCAAGTCGTAGCAGATCAGCGGACGCACCCGCCAGCCCTTGAGTTCGAACTGCACCTGGCGCTCGCCGGGGGTGTAGTGGTTGTGCTCGCCGGCCATGCGAAACAGGTGACGCTTGTCGTAATACAGCACTTCGCCGTCCGGGCGAGCCCACAGCAAGCGGTTGCGGTGGCTGCCGTCGGCGGCCTGGATGATCACGCTGCCGGTGACGACCGCGTTCAGCTTCGCAGCCTGGGCCCGCAGCCATTTGCTGGTCGGGCCGTTTTCGGCTTCGGCCAAGGTTTCGGATTCCATGGAGAATCCGGTGGTGAACATTTCCGGCAGGATAATCAGATCCGCACCGCGCGCCTGCTCCAGCAAAACGTCGAAATGCTCGAGATTGGCCTGACGGTCATGCCAGGCCAGGCTGGTCTGGATCAGCGCCAGATTGAGATCGGGCAACGCACTCAGATCACGCATAGTTTGGCCGCCGCTTCCCGCAGCGTCTCCTCACGTTTGGCAAAGCACAGGCGCACCAGGCGCTGGCCTTCAGGTGGACTCTGGTAGAACACCGACACCGGAATACTCGCCACGCCGTGCTCGCGGGTCATCCACATTGCCATTTCGACATCGTTCAGGTCGGGGCGAATCTGCGAGTAATCGACCAACTGGAAATAGGTGCCGGTGACCCGGGTGAAACTGAATCGCGACGGCGCGAGCAAATCACAGAACAGATCGCGCTTGGCCTGATAGAACCCCGGCAGTTCTTCGACGTGCTCCGGATGCTCGGCCATGTAATCGGCCAGCGCATACTGCAGCGGCGTCACGCCACAGAAACTGACGTATTGATGCACCTTGCGCAGCTCGGCGGTCAGCGCTGGCGGCGCCACGACGTAACCGGTTTTCCAGCCGGTGACGTGATAGGTCTTGCCGAACGAGCTGACCACGAAGGCGCGCTGATACAACTCTTCGTGGGCCAGCACGCTGACATGCGGAACGCCGTCGTACACCAGGTGTTCGTAGACTTCGTCGCTGATCACATAAATGTCGCGATCGCGGATCAGCGCCGCCAGCTGGTCCAGCTCTGCGCGACTGATCAGGGCGCCGCTGGGGTTGTGCGGGGTGTTGAGGATGATCATCCGCGTGCGCGGACTCAGCGCTGCACTGAGCTTGTCGAAGTCGATGGAGAAATCATCCAGACCGAGTTGCACATGCACACAGCGCCCACCGGCCAGTTCCACCGACGGCTCGTAGCTGTCATAGGCGGGGTCGAACACGATGACTTCGTCGCCGCTGTGGATAACCGCCTGGATGGCGCAGAAGATCGCCTGGGTCGCGCCCGGGGTCACGGTCACCTCGGTGTCGGCATCGACGTTGACGTTATAACTGCGGGCGATTTTCGCCGCGATCTGCTGGCGCAGCGCCGGCAGGCCGGTCATGGGCGAATACTGGTTATGGCCGCTGGCGATGTGTCGACCGACCGCGTCGCGCAGTGCCTGCGGGCCGTCGAAATCGGGAAAACCCTGGGAAAGGTTGATCGCTCCGGTCTGCGCCGCGAGCTGAGACATCTGCGTGAAAATCGTGATGCCGACATTCGGCAGCTTGCTGGTGATCATCGGGGTTCCCTGCTCTGCCCCGGCTCTGACGACGGCGCGGGAGAGCCCGAGGATAGCCCATCCGGCGCCCATAAAAAAAGGGCGCCAGACGGCGCCCTTCTCTCTTGATGACCGGGATCAGCGCTTGTCGCGGCGCTTCTTGCTGGCTTTCTTGTTGTGCGACATCAAGCGACGCTTCTTGTTGACCTGGCGGTCGGTCAGCGTGTTCTTGTTGCCTTCGTACGGGTTCTCACCGCCCTTGAACTCGATACGGATCGGCGTACCGACCAGTTTGAGCACACGGCGATAAGTGTTTTCCAGATAGCGCACGTACGAGTTCGGCACTTTTTCGATCTGGTTGCCGTGGATCACAATCAGCGGCGGGTTGGCGCCACCAAGGTGGGCATAGCGCAGCTTGATCCGGCGGCCGTTGACCATCGGTGGCTGATGCTCGCTGACCGCGTCTTCGAGGATCTGGGTCAGACGGCTGGTCGGCCAGCGGGTGACCGCCGACTTGAAGGAGTTCTGCACCGAAGCGTAGAGGTTCCCCACGCCAGTACCGTGCAGGGCCGAGATGAAGTGGATGTCGGCGAAGTCAACGAAGAACAACCGGCGTTCCAGCTCGGTCTTCACGTAGTCACGCTCGCCCGGCGTCATGCCATCCCACTTGTTCAGCGCGATGACCAATGCACGGCCAGACTCCAGTGCAAAACCGAGCAGGTTGAGGTCGTGATCGACCACACCTTCGCGGGCGTCCATCACGAAGATCACCACGTTGGCGTCTTTGATGGCCTGCAGGGTTTTCACCACGGAGAACTTTTCGACTTCTTCGTGGATCTTGCCGCGCTTGCGCACACCGGCAGTGTCGATCAGCGTGTACTTCTCGTCGTTACGCTCGAACGGGATGTAGATACTGTCGCGAGTGGTGCCCGGCTGGTCGTAGACGATCACCCGCTCTTCACCGAGCATGCGGTTGACCAGCGTCGACTTGCCGACGTTCGGTCGGCCGATGATGGCGATCTTGATGCCGTCCTTTTCGCTCGGGCCAGGAATACGCTTGGCTTCCTCGCCTTCGGCGACTTCCTCCTGCTCTTCGCCTTCCTGCGGCTCGTCCTCATCTTTCGGGAATTCGCTCAGGGCGATTTCCAGCAATTGAGTGATGCCGCGACCATGCGCGCCGGCGATCGGGATCGCATCGCCCATGCCCATCGGCGCGAATTCTGCGCGAGCCATTTCCGGATCGATGTTGTCGACCTTGTTGGCGACCACGTAGGAACGCTTGTTACGCTTGCGCAGGTGTTCGCCGATCATCTGGTCGGCGGCGGTGAAACCGGCCTTGGCATCTACCAGGAACAGAACGACATCTGCTTCTTCGATGGCCAGCAGCGACTGCTCGGCCATTTTTTCGTCCATACCATGCTCGTCACCGGAGATACCGCCGGTGTCGATCAGAATGTAGGAACGCCCTTGCCACTTGGCCTCACCGTACTGGCGATCACGGGTCAGACCGGACAAGTCGCCGACGATGGCGTCGCGAGTCCTGGTCAGGCGGTTGAACAAGGTGGACTTGCCGACGTTCGGTCGGCCCACCAGGGCGATTACGGGAACCATGCGGCTCTCCACTTCGTTATTTCAGAAAATACAAAAGCCGCTGCGAGGCAGCGGCTGGTGCTCGGGGCAACGCCCATGGGTGTTGCAAACCCTGCCGGAGCAGGGCCGCTTGGGGATCAACCCCAAGCATAGTCAAACCATTACTTGATGGTCAGGGCTTCCAGTTTGCCGCTGTTGCCATACACATAAATCGTGTCACCCACCACCAGCGGACGGGCGCGCAGGCCGTCGCTGTCGATGCGCTCGCGGCCGACGAAACGACCGTCCACCTGACTCAGCAGGTGCAGGTAACCTTCCAGGTCACCAACTGCAACGTAGCTGGAGAACACTTCCGGCGCCGACAGTTGACGACGGGCCAGGGAGTCGTTGCTCCACAGTGCTGTGGTGGAACGCTCGTCGACGCCTTCAACGGTGCCCGACGACAGGCTTACGTAAACGTTGCCGAAACCCTGTGCAACACCGGCGTAGCTCGACGCGTCGCGCTGCCAGAGTTGACGGCCGCTTTCCAGATCCAGCGCCGCAACGCGACCCTGATAGCTGGCTACGTACAAGGTGCCGCCGGACAGCAGCAGACCGCCGTCGATGTCGACCACGCGCTCCAGCTCCGAACGACCTTGTGGAATCGCGATCCGCTGTTCCCAGACCGGCACGCCGTTGGAAATGTCGAGAGCGACCACTTTACCGGTCGACAGGCCAGCCACCGCGAGGCGGTTGGTGACGATCGGTGCGCTGGTGCCGCGCAGGGTCAGTACGGCCGGCGTGCTGTCATACACCCAGCGCTGGTTGCCGGTGGACGCGTCCAGACCGATCAGACGATCGTCCTGGGTCTGTACCACCACCACGTCACCGTTGCTGGCCGGTGGCGCGAGGACTTCGCTGTTGACGCGCGAGCGCCACTTCTCTTCGCCGTTGATGGCATCGAGGGCAACGACTTCACCGCGCAGGGTGCCGACCATGACCAGACCGTAACCCACGCCAACGGCGCCGGACACAGGCAGTTCAAGGTCTTTCTTCCATTTCACGTCGCCATTGCTGCGATCCAGGCCCATCACGATACCGGTCACGTCGGCCGCGTAGATGGTGTCACCGTCGATCGCCGGCACCAGCATGTTGTACGTTTCGCCCTGACCGTCACCGATCGAACGGCTCCACTGCTTGTGCAGGACCACTTCTTCTTTGAAGTCGGTCAGCTCGGCCGGTGGCAGTTCTTTTTTGCTGTTGCTGCTGCAACCCGCGGCCAGAATGGCCAGAGCCAGCACTGCTGCATGCTTCCAACCGATCACGTCACGCATCCCCTTTGGCCAGGTCGTCCAGCTTGATTTGAAGGCCACCGACCGCCGCTTCATCCGACAGTGCCGCCTTGGCTTTTTGATACGCCGCGTTCGCTTCGTCGGTACGGCCCAGCTGTACCAGCAGGTCGCCCTTGAGTTCTTCGCGAGTGGCCAGGAACGACTTGTCGGCATCGCCTTCGAGCAGTTTCAGGGCTTCATCGGCCTTGTTCTGTGCACCCAGTACCTGCGCCAGACGCTGACGGGCGATTTCGCCCAGCGCCGGGTTGGCCGGTTTGGCCACGATGGCCTTGAGTTCGGTCGCAGCATCGTCCAGCTTGCCGCTGTCGACCGCTACCTTGGCCACGAACAGGCTGCCGTACTGCGCGTAGGCAGAACCGCCGAATTCGCTGTTGAGCTTGCCGGCCAGATCCGCAACGCGCGCGGCGTCAGGCTTGCCGTCCGGGGTCAGCGTGGTTTCCAGCAATTGCTGATAGAGCACCGAGGCGCCTTGCGACTGGTTGCTCTGATACTTGTGATAAGCCTGCCAGCCGAACACGATGACCAGCGCCAACAGGCCGCCGGTGACCAGAGGTTTGCCGTTGCGTGTCCACCAGTCCTTCAAATCCGCCAACTGTTCGTCTTCGGTACTCGACACCCCAATACTCCTTAATCGCTAAATCGGCTGTTTGGACAGCTTCAACCCTGCACGACGCAGGTGGCCAGGTGTGCAGCGAGCGCATCCCAGGCAATGCTTTGTTGTTCGCCCTGGCCACGCAGGGGTTTGAAACCTACCACTTGCTGGGCCATTTCGTCGTCACCGAGGATCAGTGCGTACAACGCACCGCTCTTGTCGGCTTTCTTGAACTGGCTCTTGAAGCTTCCGGCGCCGGCATTGACTTGCAGACGCAGGTTGGGCAGTTGGTCGCGTACACGCTCGGCCAGGGCCAGACCGGCCAGCTCTGCTTCTTCGCCGAAGGCGCAGAGATAGACGTCGACCTGACGGGAGATTTCTTCCGGAATCTGCTCCAGGGTTTCCAGCAGCAGCACCAGACGTTCGATGCCCATGGCGAAACCGACGCCCGGAGTCGGCTTGCCGCCCATCTGCTCGACCAGGCCGTCATAGCGCCCACCCGCGCAGACGGTGCCCTGGGCGCCGAGCTTGTCGGTGACCCATTCGAATACGGTCTTGCTGTAGTAATCCAGACCACGCACCAGCTTCGGGTTCAGCACGTAAGGAATGCCGACGGCATCCAGACGGGCCTTCAGGCCTTCGAAGTGGGCACGGGATTCGTCATCCAGGTAGTCGGCCATTTTCGGCGCATTGACCAGCACGGCCTGGGTGTCGGCATTTTTGGTGTCGAGCACGCGCAGCGGGTTGGTTTTCAGGCGACGCTGGCTGTCTTCGTCCAGTTTGTCGTGGTGCGCCGAGAGATACTCGACCAGCGCTTCACGATAACGACCGCGGGACTCGCTGGTGCCGAGGCTGTTGAGCTCGAGCTTGACCGCATCACGGATGCCCAGCTCGCCCCACAGGCGCCAGGTCAGCACGATCAGTTCGGCGTCGATGTCCGGACCGTCGAGGTTGAACACCTCCAGACCGATCTGGTGAAACTGGCGATAACGGCCTTTTTGCGGGCGCTCGTGACGGAACATCGGGCCGATGTACCAGAGTTTCTGTACCTGGCCACCGCCGGTGATGCCGTGCTCGAGCACCGCACGCACGCAAGCGGCCGTGCCTTCCGGACGCAGGGTCAGGGAGTCGCCGTTGCGATCGTCAAAGGTGTACATCTCTTTTTCGACGATGTCGGTCACTTCACCGATCGAGCGCTTGAACAGCTCGGTGAACTCGACGATCGGCATGCGGATCTGCTTGTAACCGTAGTTATCCAGCAAACGCGAAACAGTGCCTTCGAAGTAGCGCCATACCGGAGTCTGTTCCGGCAGGATGTCGTTCATGCCACGAATGGCTTGCAGGGACTTGCTCACAGAAATTCCTTAATTCGTTCGATCAGCCGCGCGCGATAACCGCTGCGTCAGCTTCGACCTTCTCGGCCGCTTTCTCGCGGATCAGCTTTTCCAGCTCGTCCACCAGATTGTCATTCGTCAGCTTCTGCGACGGCTTGCCGTCGATGTAAATCAGGTTTGGCGTGCCGCCGGTCAGGCCGATATGGGCTTCCTTGGCTTCGCCGGGGCCGTTGACCACACAACCGATCACCGCGACATCCAGCGGCACCAGCAGGTCTTCAAGGCGCCCTTCCAGCTCGTTCATGGTCTTGACCACATCGAAGTTCTGCCGCGAGCAGCTCGGGCAGGCGATGAAGTTGATGCCACGGGAACGCAGATGCAAAGACTTGAGAATGTCGTAACCGACCTTCACTTCCTCGACCGGGTCGGCCGCCAGGGAGATGCGGATGGTATCGCCAATCCCCTCGGCGAGCAGCATACCTAGGCCCACGGCGGATTTCACTGTACCGGAACGCAATCCACCGGCTTCGGTGATGCCCAGGTGCAGCGGCTGGACGATTTCCTTGGCCAGCAGACGGTAGGCTTCAACGGCCATGAACACGTCGGAAGCCTTCACGCTGACCTTGAAGTCCTGGAAATTCAGGCGTTCAAGGTGTTCGACGTGACGCAGGGCGGATTCGACCAACGCGGCCGGCGTCGGCTCGCCGTATTTCTTTTGCAGGTCTTTTTCCAGGGAACCGGCGTTGACGCCGATACGGATCGGGATACCGCGGTCACGGGCGGCATCGACCACCGCACGCACTCGGTCTTCGCGACCGATGTTGCCCGGGTTGATGCGCAGGCAATCCACACCCAGTTCGGCCACGCGCAAAGCGATCTTGTAGTCGAAATGGATGTCGGCAACCAACGGCACCTTGACCAGTTGCTTGATCTTGCCGAACGCCTCGGCGGCGTCCATGTCCGGCACCGAAACGCGGACGATGTCGACGCCGGCGGCTTCCAGACGGTTGATCTGCGCGACGGTGGCAGCGACGTCATTGGTGTCGCTGTTGGTCATGCTCTGCACAGCGATAGGGGCATCGCCGCCCACGGGCACGTTACCGACCCAGATCTTGCGCGATTCGCGACGTTTGATTGGAGATTCGCCGTGCATGACTTATTGACCCAACTTCAGGCGAGCGGTCTCGCCACTGGTGAACGGAGCAACATCGACCGGCTGGCCGTTGTAGCTGACCTGGGCGCCACGGGCTACGCCCAGACGCACGGCAAACGGAGGCTTGCCGACGACAGACAGGCTGTCGCCCTTACGCTTGAGGCCGCTGTACAGCACTTTGCCGCTGCCATCGGTCACTTGAGTCCAGCAATCGGCGATGAACTGCACCTGAACCTGGCCTTGACCTGCAGCCGGAGCAACTGGCGCTGTCGGCGCGGGTGCAGCGACGACCGGAGCTGCCGGGGCGGTGACGGTCGGCGCCGGCGTGGTCGGAGCGGCAGGTGCCGGATTCGCTGGAGCAGTAACCACAGGCGCTGGCGTATGGGCCGGGGCAGCCGGAGTGGCGGCTGGCGCAGCGGGTGCCGGAGCAACCGGTGCGGTCGCTGGGGCTGCAGTCTCGGCACCGGTCGATTCAGCCGTGGTTTCCGACTGTGGCAGCGCCAGAGAGGTGGAGCCCTCGGCCTCGCCTTCCGCGACGGCCTGGTCTTCCGGCTCGTCCAGCGGATGAATCTGGGTGGTGCCGTCGGCGCCTTCGACTTCGACGTGTTCCGGGGTCAGGCCGATCAGGTCCTTGGTACGCAGCGAAGTCTGATCCTGCCACCAGACGAAACCGCCGCCGATGACCGCAATCAGCAGCAACAGGCTGACGATACGCAAAATGGTGTGGGAAACCCGCACCGGCTCTTCGATACGGCCCAGGGCGTGGACGTTGCTGCCCTGGGAATCGGTGCCGGTGGACTGGTCGAATTGCTGGACCAGAACGGTCTGGTCCATGCCAAGCAATTTGGCGTACGCGCGAATGTAGCCGCGAGCAAAGGTATGCCCGGGCAACTTGTCGAATGCGCCGGCTTCAAGATTGCTCAGGGAAGTCACGGTGAGGTTGAGCTTGAGGGCCACTTCGGCCAGCGACCAGCCATTGCTTTCGCGGGCCTGGCGCAGGGTCTCACCGGGATTAACGCGATTCGCTGCTACAACTTCGGGATGCGCCGCTTTCATCATTGCTCCGACAGGTATTGCTGATATTCCGGCGTACCGGGATAGAGTCGTTTTAATTGCAGGCCCGCACTGGCGGCCTTGTCGCGATCTTCAAATACTTTTGCCAACCGAACGGCGAGCAACAGACTACGTGCATTTTGCTCGGAGAGCTGGCTGAAACGGTCGTAATAGTCACGCGCGGGCACATAATGCCTGTCTTCGAATGACAACTCAGCCATTTCCAGCAATGCCCTTGGCTGCTGGCGGTTCAAACGCAGCGCTTTTTCCAGCTGCTGCTGCGCCAGATCACGCTTCCCGAGCTTCGCCGCCGTCATGCCGAGGTTTTCGAATACCCGCGAACGCTCAGGATACAGGGTATCGGCGGCTGCCTGTTCAAATCGCTCGTAGGCTTCCTTGTAACGCTGTTCTTCGTAGAGAAAACTGCCGTAGTTGTTGAGGATGCGTGCATCGGCGGGACGGGAGGACAAGGCTTTGCGGAAGTGTTCGTCAGCCAGTTTCGGTTCCATTTCAGCCTGGAATACCAGCCCCAGCGCGGCATTGGCGTCGGGATCCGAACCGTCCAGCTCCAGGGCCTTCTTCAGTGGAACCTTGGCCCGCTCGGTCATGCCCTGCTGCAAGTATCCCAGCCCCAGTTGCACGTAGGCAGCACGCGCTTCGTCACGGCCCTTGCTGGTCTTCATCGGGTTGTAATCGCCCGACAGGACACAACCAGCACACAGGCTGGTCAACAGCAACAGCAGCGCAAAGCGCAGGGACATAGAGATCCTCTCTTAGTTAGTGTTCGCGGCGTTCTGTGCCAGATCGCTGTCGGCGCTCAATTCACGCACGGCGATGTAACGTTCGCTGCGACGGGTGCGATCCAGCACCTGCCCTACCAATTGACCACAAGCCGCGTCGATGTCTTCACCACGAGTGGTGCGCACAGTGACGTTGAAACCGGCCTGGTGAAGCTGATCCTGGAACCGGCGGATGGCGTTGTTGCTCGGCCGCTCGTACCCGGAATGCGGGAACGGGTTGAACGGAATCAGGTTGATCTTGCACGGAATGTCTTTCAGCAACTCGATCATTTCCACGGCGTGCTCAAGCTTGTCGTTGACGTCCTTGAGCAAGGTGTACTCGATGGTCAGCACGCGCTTCTCGCCCAGTTCGGACATGTAGCGCTGGCACGACTCGAGCAGCATCTTAAGCGGATATTTCTTGTTGATCGGCACCAATTGGTTACGCAATGCGTCATTCGGTGCGTGCAGGGACAACGCCAGGGATACGTCGATATGCTTGGCCAGCTCATCGATCATCGGCACCACACCCGACGTGGACAGGGTCACGCGGCGCTTGGAGATCCCGTAGCCCAGGTCATCCATCATCAGATGCATGGCGGCCACGACGTTATCGAAGTTCAGCAGCGGTTCGCCCATGCCCATCATCACCACGTTGGTGATGGCGCGGTCGATGGTAGCCGGAACACTGCCGAAGGATTTGTTGGCAATCCACACCTGGCCGATGACTTCGGCGGCGGTGAGGTTGCTGTTGAAGCCTTGCTTGCCGGTGGAGCAGAAACTGCAGTCCAGGGCACAGCCTGCCTGGGACGAAACGCACAGAGTGCCGCGTTTGCCCTGGGGGATGTAAACGGTCTCGACACAGCTGCCGGACGCCACGCGCACCACCCACTTGCGGGTGCCGTCGCTGGAAATGTCCTCGCTGACCACTTCGGGACCACGGACCTCGGCAACAGCCTTGAGCTTTTCGCGCAAGGCCTTGCTGACGTTCGTCATGGCGTCGAAATCATCGACGCCAAAGTGGTGAATCCATTTCATTACCTGACCGGCACGGAAACGCTTCTCCCCGATTGAGTCGAAGAATTTTTCCATTTCCGGCTGGGTCAGCCCCAGCAGGTTGGTTTTAACAGTCGATGTAGTCATGGATTCACCTTCACTCTCAAGCCAATGCTTAGCGAGTGGTTACTTCGGTAGCTGCGAAGAAGTACGAGATTTCGCGAGCGGCAGCGGCTTCGGAGTCCGAACCGTGAACGGCGTTGGCGTCGATCGATTCAGCGAAGTCGGCACGGATGGTGCCTGGAGCAGCTTCTTTAGGGTTGGTAGCGCCCATCAGCTCACGGTTGCGAGCGATGGCGTTTTCGCCTTCCAGAACCTGAACAACCACTGGACCGGAGATCATGAAAGCAACCAGGTCACCGAAGAAACCGCGCTCTTTGTGCTCAGCGTAGAAGCCTTCAGCTTCGGCTTTGGACAGTTGCTTCATTTTCGAAGCAACCACTTTCAGACCAGCCTTTTCGAAACGGGTAACGATTTCGCCGGCAGCGCCTTTTGCAACGGCGTCAGGCTTGATGATGGAGAAAGTACGTTGAACAGCCATGGTGTAACTCCAGAAACGGTAATTTGCGAAAAATTAAACCCGCGAATTATACGCGGGTTCTTGGGTATTGCCTAACCTGCGAGACGATCAGTCCAATTCATTGGCCCAGAGCTCCTGAACCGCTTCCAGAACCTTCTCGCCAACGCGGCCAGAAGTCTTATCGAAGTCAGGCAGTTCCTCGATCATATGCTGCAGACGGACAAAACCTACAGAATACGGATCGAGCCCCTCATGGGCCTCGGCCAGCTCTTCTGCAATACGTTGAACATCATTCCAACCGTAGCTCATGACAGTCTTACCAGTCAGTGCGGCGCTTCGGCCGCATGGTTAAGCGAATATTTCGGGATTTCGACGGTGATGTCTTCTTCACCGACGATCGCCTGACAGGCCAGGCGCGATTGCGCTTCCAGACCCCAGGCGCGATCAAGGAAGTCTTCTTCCAGCTCGTCAGCCTCTTCCAGCGAGTCGAAACCCTCGCGGATGATGCAGTGGCAAGTGGTGCAGGCACAGACACCGCCGCAGGCGCTTTCCATCTCGATATGGTGTTCGTGGGCCAGCTCGAGAATCGAAGTGCCGGGCTCAGCCTCGACCACCATGCCTTCAGGGCAGAACTTCTCGTGGGGCAGAAAAATGACCTGCGGCATCAGATATCCTCGATTTCATTCAGATTGCGCCCCGACAGAGCGGCTTTCACCGTCTGATCCATACGACGGGCTGCAAAAGCATCGGTCACTTGCGACAGACGCTTGGTCTGCTGCTCGATGGCATAGCCATCAGTGCCTTTCATCAGTTCGGTCAGTTCCTGCACCTGCAGATCGATGACCATGCGCTCTTCGGCGTCGAGCAAACGCTCGCCATCCGCCTCCAGAGCCCCCTGCACCGCTTCGATCAGGCGCTGGGCATCGACTTGCTGCTCGCGAAGCACGCGAGCGACCTTGTCGTCATTGGCGTGCTGGAACGAATCTTTCAGCATCTTGGCGATTTCGCCGTCGGTCAGCCCGTAGGACGGCTTGACCTGGATGCTCGCCTCAACGCCCGAGCCCAGTTCACGGGCCGAGACGCTGAGCAGACCGTCGGCATCAACCTGGAAGGTCACACGAATTTTCGCCGCGCCGGCCACCATCGCCGGAATACCGCGCAATTCGAAGCGAGCCAGTGAGCGGCAATCGCTGATCAACTCACGCTCGCCCTGCAACACATGGATCGCCATGGCCGACTGGCCATCTTTATAGGTGGTGAAGTCCTGTGCGCGTGCGACGGGGATGGTGGTGTTGCGCGGAATCACCTTCTCCATCAGGCCGCCCATGGTTTCCAGACCCAGGGACAACGGAATCACGTCGAGCAGCAGCAATTCGCCGCCATCACGCTTGTTGCCGGCCAGCGTATCGGCCTGGATCGCAGCACCAATGGCCACCACTTGATCCGGGTCGATTTCGGTCAGCGGCTGACGACCGAACGCTTCGGCGACAGCTTCGCGAACACGCGGAACGCGGGTCGAACCACCGACCATGACCACGGCGTGCACGTCTTCCAGCTCGACGCCGGAATCACGCACGGCACGGCGGCAGGCTTTAAGACTGCGGGCGACCATCGGTTCGATCAACGCATCGAAGGCTTCGCGGGTCAGCTGTGCTTTCCAGTCGCCGTAGGCAACTTCAACAGTGTCAGAGTCCGTCAGGGCTTCTTTGGCAGCGCAAGCGGCTTGCAGCAAGCTGCGCTGTGCACCCGGATCGAGGTCGGCGGACAAACCGGCACTTTGGATGATCCAGCCGGCAATCGCATGATCGAAATCGTCACCGCCCAGGGCACTGTCGCCACCGGTGGCCAGGACTTCGAACACGCCGCCGGTCAGACGCAGAATCGAAATATCGAATGTGCCGCCACCCAGGTCGTAAATGGCGACCAGGCCTTCGGCATGCTGATCCAGACCGTATGCCACCGCTGCTGCGGTCGGTTCATTGAGCAGACGCAGCACGTTCAGACCGGCGAGTTTCGCCGCATCCTTCGTAGCCTGGCGCTGGGCATCGTCGAAATACGCCGGAACGGTGATCACCGCGCCCACCAGCTCGCCGCCGAGGGTGGCTTCAGCGCGCTGACGCAATACTTTCAGGATATCGGCGGAAACCTCGACCGGGCTTTTCGGGCCCTGCACGGTGTCGATGAACGGCATGTGCGATTCGCCGCCGACAAAGCGGTACGGCAGCTGATCGCCCAATTGCTTGACGTCGGACAGACCACGCCCCATCAGGCGCTTGACCGACAGCACGGTATTCAGGGGGTCGGAGGACGCAGCCAGCTTGGCCGACTCGCCGACTTCGACGCGATCGGCGTGATAACGCACGGCGGAAGGCAGGATGACCCGTCCTTCGGCATCGGCCAGCGGCTCGGAAAGACCACTGCGCAATGCAGCGACCAGCGAATTGGTAGTACCCAAGTCGATCCCCACAGCCAGACGACGCTGGTGCGGTTGAGGACTTTGGCCGGGTTCGGCGATCTGCAGTAGGGCCATCGTGATCAGGACTTATCTGTATATCAGGCGTGCGACCGGAGCGGCACTGGGTTAATCGTCGAGGCGCTCTTCTAACTGGCGCACTTCGTAGGTGAGCTTGTCGAGGAACTGCATGCGCCGCATCAGGCGTTCGGCCTGTTCGCGTTGCGCTGCATCATCCCAACAGGCTGCGAAGCTTTCGTTGAGCTCTTCCTGCGCGGTTTTCAGGCGACGCTTGAAAGCCGCGACACCGTCCAGGTCGGCACTGTCCTGCAGATCTTCGAGCTCTTCGCGCCATTGCATCTGCTGCAAAAGAAACTCGGGATCGTGGACGGTGACTTCCATCGGCACTTCATGCCCGCTGATGGTCAGCAGGTAGCGTGCACGCCGGGCCGGACTCTTGAGTGTCTGGTAGGCATCGTTGAGCCGCGCAGACTGCTCGAGCGCCGACCGCTGCTCGCGCTCGGAAGCATCGGCAAAGCGGTCAGGATGAACGCCGCGCGCCAACTCGCGATAGCGCGTGGCCAACTGCTCGAGATCCAGGCGAAAGCCCGGTTGCAGCTCGAATAAAGCGAAATGACAAGGAGTACCCACGACAAGCCTCAGATGTTGAAGCTTTCGCCGCAGCCACATTCACCGCGTACGTTGGGGTTGTTGAACTTGAAGCCTTCGTTCAACCCTTCCTTGACGAAGTCAAGCTCGGTGCCGTCGAGGTAGGCCAGGCTTTTCGGGTCGATGATCACTTTCTCGCCGTGACTCTCGAACACCTGATCTTCTGCAACCACCTCGTCGACAAACTCCAGCACGTAGGCAAGGCCGGAACAGCCCGTGGTGCGAACACCCAGACGAATCCCCTCACCCTTGCCGCGCCCGTCAAGGGAGCGCCGCACGTGTCGAGCAGCCGCTTCTGTCATGCTGATAGCCATCGTTGACTCCTTACTCGTCGCCAAATCTTGAAAGTCAGATCAAGCCTTTCTTCTGCTTGTAATCGCGAACGGCGGCCTTGATGGCGTCTTCAGCGAGAACCGAGCAGTGGATTTTCACTGGCGGCAGGGCCAGTTCTTCAGCCAGCTGAGTGTTCTTGATGGTTTCAGCTTCGTCCAGGGTCTTGCCTTTCATCCACTCGGTAGCGAGGGAGCTGGAGGCGATAGCCGAACCGCAGCCGTAGGTCTTGAACTTGGCGTCTTCGATAACGCCCTGATCGTTGACCTTGATTTGCAGACGCATCACGTCGCCGCACGCCGGAGCGCCGACCATGCCGGTGCCAACGTCCGGATCTTCGGCGTTCATCTTGCCGACGTTACGCGGGTTTTCGTAGTGGTCGATGACCTTTTCGCTGTAAGCCATGATTCTCAATCCTCACTCATCAGGGCCGCTCTTGAGACCCTGCAACTGCGCTGCGTAAACCGCCGCGTCGCTACAGGATCCGTATCCGGCGGCTTCTATATTTAGTGTGCCGCCCACTCGATCTTCGAGATATCGACGCCGTCTTTGTACATGTCCCACAGCGGCGACAGAGCGCGCAGCTTGGTAACGGCCTCGCAGACTTTCTGCGCGGCGTAGTCGATTTCTTCCTCGGTGGTGAAACGGCCGAAGGTAAAACGGATCGAGCTGTGTGCCAGTTCGTCGTTGCGGCCCAGGGCGCGCAGTACGTACGAAGGCTCCAGCGACGCCGAGGTGCAGGCCGAACCGGACGAAACCGCCAGATCCTTGAGCGCCATGATCAGCGACTCGCCTTCAACGTAGTTGAAGCTCAGGTTCAGGTTGTGCGGAACGCGCGCGGTGAGGCTGCCGTTGACGTACAGCTCCTCCAGATGCTCGACCTGCTTGTAGAAGCGATCGCTCAATGCCTTGATGCGAACGTTTTCGGCAGCCATGTCTTCCTTGGCCACACGGAACGCTTCGCCCATGCCGACGATCTGGTGAGTCGCCAGGGTGCCGGAACGCATGCCGCGCTCATGACCGCCGCCGTGCATGGTCGCTTCGATGCGCACACGCGGCTTGCGGCTGACGTACAACGCGCCGATGCCTTTAGGGCCGTAAGTCTTGTGAGCGGAGAACGACATCATGTCGACTTTCAGTTTCTGCAGGTCGATTTCGACCTTGCCGGTGGACTGAGCGGCGTCGACGTGGAACAGGATGCCTTTGGAACGGGTCAGCTCGCCGATGGCGGCAATGTCGTTGACGGTGCCGATTTCGTTGTTCACGTGCATCACCGACACCAGGATGGTGTCTTCGCGCAGCGCGGCTTCGATCATGGCCGGGGTGATCAGGCCGTCTTCGGTCGGATCGAGGTAGGTGACTTCGAAACCTTCACGCTCCAGCTGGCGCATGGTGTCGAGGACAGCCTTGTGTTCGATCTTGGAGGTGATCAGGTGCTTGCCCTTGGAGGCGTAGAAATGTGCCGCACCCTTGATTGCCAGGTTGTCGGACTCGGTGGCACCGGAGGTCCAGACGATTTCACGCGGGTCGGCGTTGACCAGGTCGGCCACCTGACGACGGGCGTTTTCGACGGACTCTTCGGCCTTCCAGCCGAACACGTGGGAACGGGACGCCGGGTTGCCGAAGTTTCCGTCGACCAGCAGGCATTCACTCATTTTTTGCGCAACGCGCGGATCGACCGGGGTGGTCGCAGAGTAATCAAGGTAAATCGGCAATTTCATGGACTATCTCCTAAATCAGGCTGGCTGGCGTGCCGCTAGCTCTCTGGCTGTCATTCGACGGCGGACGCTTCAATCTTGTCCAGGCGCGGCGCCTTGCCATTGCAACGACGCTGATCCTGACGCTGGGCCACTTCCTGCACCTCACGGCGAGTTACGAGGTCGGCCAAGCTGATACCGCTGAGAAATTCGTGAATCTGCAGGCTCAGATCGCACCACAGGTGGTGGGTCAGGCAAGTGTCACCGGAGTGGCAGTCGCCCTGGCCCTGGCATTTTGTTGCATCGACCGATTCGTTCACCGCATCGATCACCTGCGCCACCTGGATGCCCTGCATGTCGCGGGACAACTGGTAGCCACCGCCCGGACCGCGAACACTGGAAACCAGGTTGCTGCGGCGCAGCTTGGCGAAAAGCTGTTCGAGATAGGACAGGGAGATGCCTTGGCGCTCGGAGATATCGGCCAGGGACACGGGCCCGTGTTGCGCGTGCAACGCCAGGTCAAGCATGGCGGTCACGGCGTATCGGCCTTTTGTAGTCAGTCGCATGGACAATTACCACGGAGTTCGGAATGGGCGGGAGTATGCAATTCCCGAGCATTTAAGTCAACTATAAGACCTAGTGCTTTAGTCGGGTTTACCCGCAAAAGAGCGCGCGAATGATAGCAGGGTCTGCGGCCTAATGGCACACCGGTCGGCAGCAGCCCTGCAAGCGCGTCAATGGAGCTTGGATTCGTCCTTGCCCTTGACGCAGGCGAAGTCTTCTTCACGCAGCTCGGGCAGATCTTTCGCACAGTAGTTGCTGCCCAGATCCTTCAGCGCGCCGCACATTCCCTCCAGACGCCCGTCCACCGCTTGCAGGTGATCGAGCAACTGGCCAATGGCGCGCGCCACCGGATCGGGCATGTCTTCGCTGACGCCGTAGGCATCGAAACCGATCTTTTCGGCCATCGCCTTGCGCTTGGCGTCGACCTCATCATCAGACTTGACGATGATCCGCCCCGGAATCCCCACAACAGTGGCGCCCGGAGGCACTTCCTTGGTGACCACGGCGTTGGAACCGACCTTGGCGCCAGCGCCTACGGTGAACGGACCAAGCACCTTTGCACCCGCGCCCACCACAACGCCGTCGCCGAGCGTCGGGTGACGCTTGCCCTTGTTCCAGCTGGTGCCACCCAGAGTCACACCCTGATAGATCGTCACGTCATCGCCGATTTCAGCGGTTTCGCCGATCACGATGCCCATGCCATGGTCAATGAAGAAGCGTCGACCGACCTTGGCGCCCGGATGGATCTCGATCCCGGTCAGCCAGCGAGCGAAGTTCGACACCAGCCGCGCCAGCCATTTCAAATCGTTGCGCCAGAGCATGCCGGCCAGTCGATGAATCCAGATTGCATGCATGCCGGGGTAGCAGGTCAGGACTTCAAAAGCGTTACGCGCCGCCGGGTCTCGGTGGAATACGCTCTGGATATCTTCACGCAAACGCTCGAACATCATTAATCCTTCCGCTTAAGGAGCTCGCCACGGGCCGCTTTCTGGGTTTCCGTGAGGATGCCACGCAAAATATTCATTTCCGCCCGGCTGACCGAGCTGCGTCCGTACAACCGGCGCAGGCGCGCCATCAAGTGCCGCGGTTTTTCCGGATCGAGGAATTCGATGGCCACCAGGGTTTGCTCAAGGTGTTCATAGAACCGCTCCAGCTCATCCATGGTCGCAAGCTCTGCGCTTTTCACGGAGGCCACTTCTTCCTTCTCAATCTTGGTCGGCTGGCCTTGTGCAGCCAGCCACGCCATGCGCACTTCATAGCTCAACACCTGCACCGCCGCCCCGAGGTTCAGCGAGCTGAACCCAGGATCGGAGGGGATGTGCACGTGATAGTGACATCGCTGCAGCTCGTCATTGGTCAGGCCAGAATCTTCACGACCGAACACCAGCGCGATTTCCGCGCCCTGCCCTGCCTCCTCGACCACTTTGGTCCCGCACTCGCGCGGATCCAGCAATGGCCAGGGAATACGCCGGTCACGGGCACTGGTGCCGAGAACCAGATTGCAACCGACCAGGGCGTCTTCCAAGGTGGCGACGACTTGCGCGTTTTCAAGGATGTCGCCGGCACCCGAAGCGCGGGCATCGGCTTCGTGATGCGGAAAGACACGCGGATCAACCAGCACCAGACGCGACAGGCCCATGTTTTTCATGGCGCGCGCGGTCCCGCCGATGTTTCCCGGATGGCTGGTATTGACCAGGACGACACGAATATTTTGCAGCACGGCGGGCGCTCTCGGACTCGGCAAAGGGGTGCAAATCTTACAGAACAGCCTACCGTTAAGCTATGAAAGCGAACAGCGACCTTCACCTGAAGAAAAGTTCTGATAGAATGCGCGGCTTTCTTTAACAACCTTAGGTGACACATCCATGCAGCCCATGCTGAATATCGCGCTGCGCGCCGCCCGCAGCGCCAGTGAACTGATCTTCCGCTCCATCGAGCGCCTGGATACCATCAAGGTCGACGAAAAAGACGCCAAGGATTACGTATCCGAGGTGGATCGCGCTGCCGAACAGAAAATCATCGACGCCCTGCGCAAGGCTTACCCGAATCACTCGATCATGGGTGAAGAGACTGGCCTGCACGCCGGCACCGGCATCGAAGGCGAAGAATACCTGTGGATTATCGATCCACTGGACGGCACCACCAACTTCCTGCGCGGCATTCCTCACTTCGCTGTCAGCATTGCCTGCAAATACCGCGGCCGCCTGGAACACGCCGTTGTTCTGGATCCGGTTCGTCAGGAAGAATTCACCGCCAGCCGTGGTCGCGGCGCTCAACTGAATGGTCGTCGCCTGCGTGTCAGCGGTCGCACCAGCCTTGAAGGCGCCCTGCTCGGCACCGGTTTCCCGTTCCGTGACGACCAGATGGACAACCTCGACAACTACCTTGGCATGTTCCGCGCCCTGGTTGGCCAGACTGCCGGTATCCGCCGCGCCGGTGCGGCGAGCCTGGACCTGGCTTACGTAGCCGCCGGTCGTTTCGATGCGTTTTGGGAGTCGGGTCTGTCCGAATGGGACATGGCTGCCGGCGCCCTGCTGATTCAGGAAGCAGGCGGTCTGGTGAGCGACTTCACCGGCGGTCACGACTTCCTTGAAAAAGGCCACGTCGTTGCCGGCAACACCAAATGCTTCAAGGCAGTTCTGACGGCGATCCAGCCGCACCTGCCGGCCTCGCTGAAGCGCTAAGCGTTTCGCGAAACCAAAAACACCCTTCGGGGTGTTTTTTTATGGGCATGAAAAAAGCACCTCGAAAGGTGCTTTTTCTATAAGCCATCAGCCAATCACTGACCTGGCTGGTTCTGCGACAGGATCAGCTTGCCTTCCTTGTCGACCGGAATCTGGTTGCCCGGATCACGATCCATCCGCACCTTGCCTTCCTTGCCGTCCAGCGAATACCGGACGTCATAGCCCACGACCTTGTCGCTGATGTCATTCACCGTGTTGCAGCGAGTCTGAGTCGTCGTGTAGGTATCACGCTCCTGCATACCCTCCTGAACCTTGTTACCGGCGTAACCGCCACCGACCGCACCGGCCACCGTGGCAATCTTCTTGCCGGTACCGCCACCGATCTGGTTACCCAGCAGGCCACCTGCCAGCGCACCGACCACGGTGCCGGCGATCTGGTGTTGGTCTTTCACCGGCGCCTGCCGGGTCACCGTCACATCCTTGCACACTTCACGTGGAGTCTTGATCTGTGTCTTGACCGGCTCTACCGCCAGCACTTGCGCATACTCAGGGCCGCTTTTCACCAGGCTGTAGGTGGCAACAGCACCCCCGGCAGTCACACCGACAGCACCCAATACCGCACCAACCAGCAACGACTTGTTCACATGAACCTCCTGACCATCACATGCGGGAACGCGCCCGCGCTTCTCCCAGCCTTGGAGCAAAAAAAAAGACGCGAGTTCAACTCGCGTCTTTTTTGACTGACCGCCGGGAAAACGATGGCCGTTATGGACGGTCGTCGACTTCCTTCTCGGTGTTGGCCGGAGGAATGAGATCTTCAGAACTCAGGTTCAGCCAGATCAACACCACGTTCGCGATGTAGATCGACGAGTAGGTACCCGCCAGAACACCGATAAACAGGGCGATGGAGAAGCCGAACAGGTTATCGCCACCGAAGAACAGCAGCGCCGCGATCGCCAGCAGGGTGGAGATCGACGTCGCCATGGTCCGCAGCAGAGTCTGAGTTGTCGAGATGTTGATGTTCTCGATCAGCGAAGCCTTGCGCAGGACACGGAAGTTCTCACGCACCCGGTCGAATACGACGATGGTGTCGTTGAGCGAGTAGCCGATGATCGCCAGCACCGCCGCCAACACCGTCAGGTCGAAGGTGATCTGGAAAAACGACAGGATACCGATGGTCACGATCACGTCATGGACCAGCGATACGATGGCGCCGACCGCGAACTTCCACTGAAAGCGGAAAGCCAGGTAGATCAGGATGCCGCCGAGTGCCAGCAGCATGCCGAGGCCGCCCTGGTCACGCAGCTCTTCACCGACCTGCGGGCCGACGAACTCCACGCGCTTGACGGTAGCAGGATTATCGCCGCCGACCTTTTGCAGCGCTTCTGCAACCTGATGACCCAGTTGCGGGTCTTCACCCGGCATGCGCACCAGCAGATCGGTGGTTGCACCGAAGTTCTGCACGACGGCCTCGTGGTAACCCGAAGTCACCAGCTGCTCGCGCACCTTGGTGACGTCAGCCGGACGCTCGTAGGTCAGCTCGATGAGCGTACCACCGGTGAAGTCCAGTCCCCAGTTCATGCCCTTGTGGAACACACTGAAGATGGCCAGCAAGGTCAGAAATACTGTGACGCCGAACGCAAAGTTGCGGACGCCCATGAAGTTGATTGTACGTAACATGGCAGCCCCTTAAATCCACAACTTCTTGAAGTCACGTCCGCCAAAGATCAGGTTGACCATTGCGCGGGTCACCATGATGGCCGTGAACATCGAGGTAAAGATCCCGAGGGACATGGTCACTGCAAAGCCCTTCACCGGGCCGGTGCCCATGGCGAAGAGGATGCCGCCGACCAGCAAGGTGGTCAGGTTGGCGTCAAGAATCGCAGTGAATGCCCGGCCGAAGCCTTCGTTGATTGCACGCTGCACGGTCATGCCGGCGGCGATCTCTTCACGAATCCGCGAGAAGATCAGCACGTTGGCGTCGACCGCCATACCCATGGTCAACACGATACCGGCGATACCCGGCAGGGTCAGCGTAGCCCCCAGCAGCGACATCAGCGCCAGCAGCAACACCATGTTCACTGCCAGAGCAACGGTGGCGATGACGCCGAAGAAACGGTAGATGGCGATGATGAACAGCGAGACGAACAGCATGCCCCACAGCGATGCATCGATACCCTTGGTGATGTTGTCCGCACCCAGGCTCGGGCCGATGGTGCGCTCTTCAGCGAAGTACATTGGAGCAGCCAGGCCACCGGCACGCAGCAGCAGCGCCAGTTCGGACGACTCGCCCTGACCGTTCAGGCCGGTGATACGGAACTGCGCACCCAGCGGCGACTGAATGGTCGCCAGGCTGATGATTTTCTTCTCTTCCTTGAAGGTCTGCACCGGAACGTCTTTCTCGACGCCATCAACCATTTGCTTGACGTAAGTAGTGACCGGACGCTGCTCGATGAAGATCACCGCCATGCTGCGACCGACGTTGCTGCGGGTCGCGCGGTTCATCAGATCGCCACCGTGACCATCCAGGCGGATGTTCACTTCAGGCGTACCGTGCTGCGAATCAAAACCGGCCTTGGCATCAGTCACCTGGTCACCGGTGATGATCAGGCCACGCTCGATCTGGGCAGGAGGACGCTTGCCTTCACGGAACTCGAAGGTTTCGGAAGTGGCTTTCGAAGCGCCAGGTTCTGCAGCCAGACGGAACTCGAGGTTGGCGGTCTTGCCGAGGATACGCTTGGCTTCGGCAGTGTCCTGCACGCCCGGCAGCTCAACCACGATACGGTTGGCGCCCTGACGCTGGACGATCGGTTCGGCAACACCCAGCTCGTTGACGCGGTTACGTACCGTGGTCAGGTTCTGCTTGATGGAGTATTCACGGATTTCCGCCAGCTTGGCCGGGGTCATCGCCAGACGCAGCACCGGTTGACCGTTGAGGTCGGCCGGAACAATGTCGAAATCGTTGAAATTCTTGCGGATCAGCGCGCGGGCCTGTTCGCGGGAGTCAGCATCGCTGAAGCCCAACTGAATGGCGCCATTGAGTTGCGGCAGGCTGCGATAGCGCAGTTTCTCTTTGCGCAGCAGGCTCTTGACGTCGCCTTCATAGACTTTCAGGCGGGCGTCGAGGGCTTTGTCCATATCCACTTCCAGCAGGAAGTGCACACCACCGGACAAGTCCAGACCCAGCTTCATCGGGTGCGCGGCCAGGTTGCGCAACCATTGCGGGGTGGTTTGCGCCAGGTTAAGCGCGACGACGTAGTCATCACCCAATGCCTTGCGGACAACGTCCTTGGCCGGCAGCTGGTCTTCAGCCTTGGTCAGACGGATCAGACCGCCCTTGCCGTTCGCAGCCAGGCTCGAAGCCTTGACGTTGATCCCGGATTCCTTGAGCGCGGTGCTCGCGCGATCCAGATCGGCCTGATTGACCTGCAGGGCCGTGCTGGCGCCGCTGATCTGAATGGCCGGGTCATCGGGGTATAGATTCGGAGCGGAATAAATCAGACCGATCGCCAGCACCGCCAGGATCAGAATGTATTTCCACAGAGGGTATTTGTTCAGCATCACGCCGCCCGTTATGAACGCGGGGCGCCTTGCGCGCCCCGTCGATTGAGTAGAAGTTGGAACCTTAGATCGCTTTCAGCGTGCCTTTTGGCAGCGTGGCGGCGATGGCGCCCTTCTGGAACTTCATTTCCACGGTGTCGGAAACTTCCAGAACCACGAAGTCATCGGCCACTTTGGTGATCTTGCCGGCGATGCCGCCGGTGGTGACCACTTCGTCGCCCTTCTGCAGGCTGTTCAGCAGGTTCTTCTGCTCTTTGGCGCGCTTGGCCTGTGGACGCCAGATCATCAGGTAGAAGATGACCAGGAAGCCGACCAGGAAAATCCACTCGAAGCCGCCGCCCATAGGCGCTGCAGCCGGTGCAGCCGCGTCAGCCATGGCATTAGAGATAAAAAAGCTCATTTAGCACTCCAGTTGCAAATGTTGAATCTTGGGGTCAGAAAACTCAGTCCAAAGGCGGAACGGGAAGCCCGCGTTTGGCGTAGAAGGCATCGACAAAGGCGGCCAATGTACCCTGTTGAATAGCCTCGCGCAAACCAGCCATCAGCACCTGATAATGGCGCAAATTGTGGATGGTATTGAGCATGCTGCCGAGCATTTCGCCGCACTTGTCCAGATGATGCAGATAAGCGCGGGAGAAGTTCTGGCAGGTATAGCAATCGCAGGTGGGATCCAGAGGCGAATCATCATGGCGATGGAACGCGTTACGGATCTTCAGCACGCCTGTATCAATGAACAGATGCCCGTTGCGGGCATTACGGGTTGGCATCACGCAATCGAACATGTCCACACCGCGGCGCACACCCTCAACCAGATCTTCCGGTTTGCCAACGCCCATAAGGTAACGAGGTTTGTCAGCCGGCATCATGCCTGGCAGGTAATCCAGCACCTTGATCATTTCGTGCTTGGGCTCGCCCACCGACAGGCCGCCGATGGCCAGGCCGTCGAAACCGATCTTGTCCAGGCCTTCCAGCGAGCGCATGCGCAGGTCCTGGTGCATGCCGCCCTGGACGATGCCGAACAGCGCCGCCGTGTTGTCGCCGTGGGCGTTCTTCGAACGCTGGGCCCAACGCAGCGACAGCTCCATGGAGACACGGGCAACGTCTTCGTCAGCCGGATACGGGGTGCATTCGTCGAAGATCATCACGATGTCCGAGCCCAGATCGCGCTGAACCTGCATCGACTCTTCCGGGCCCATGAACACTTTCGAGCCGTCGACCGGGGAGGCGAAGGTCACGCCCTCCTCCTTGATCTTGCGCATGGCGCCGAGGCTGAACACCTGGAAACCGCCGGAGTCGGTCAGGATCGGGCCTTTCCACTGCATGAAATCGTGCAGGTCGCCGTGTTCCTTGATCACTTCGGTACCCGGGCGCAGCCACAGGTGGAAGGTGTTGCCCAGAATGATCTCCGCGCCGGTGGCGACGATGTCACGCGGCAACATGCCCTTGACCGTGCCGTAGGTGCCCACCGGCATGAAGGCCGGGGTCTCGACGGTGCCACGCGGGAAGGTCAGACGACCGCGACGAGCCTTGCCATCGGTGGCAAGCAGCTCAAACGACATACGGCATTGGCGACTCATAGTGTTTCCTCAGGGCCACGTGGTGCGGGATTACGGGTAATGAACATCGCATCACCGTAGCTGAAAAAGCGGTATTGGTTGTCGACGGCAGCTTTGTAGGCGGCCATGGTCTCGGGATAACCGGCAAACGCCGAAACCAGCATCAACAGCGTGGATTCGGGCAAATGGAAATTGGTGACCAGCGCATCGACCACATGGAACGGCCGGCCCGGGAAGATAAAGATGTCGGTGTCGCCGCTGAACGGCTTGAGCACGCCGTCGCGGGCGGCGCTTTCCAGCGAACGCACGCTGGTGGTGCCGACAGCAATCACTCGACCGCCACGGGCGCGACAGGCCGCGACCGCATCGACCACTTCCTGACCGACTTCCAGCCATTCAGTGTGCATGTGGTGATCTTCGATCTTCTCGACGCGCACTGGCTGGAACGTACCCGCGCCAACGTGCAGCGTGACGAACGCAGTCTCGACGCCCTTGGCGGCGATCGCGTCCATCAGCGTCTGATCAAAATGCAGCCCGGCGGTCGGTGCCGCCACCGCGCCGAGCTTCTCGGCATACACGGTCTGATAGCGCTCGCGATCCGAACCTTCGTCCGGGCGATCTATATAAGGAGGCAACGGCATGTGCCCGACGCGATCGAGCAGCGGCAACACTTCTTCGGCAAACCCCAGCTCGAACAGCGCATCGTGACGCGCCAGCATCTCGGCTTCGCCGCCGCCGTCGATGAGGATCTTCGAACCCGGTTTCGGCGACTTGCTGGAGCGCACATGGGCCAGCACGCGGTGGGAATCGAGCACGCGCTCGATGAGGATTTCCAGCTTGCCGCCGGACTCCTTCTGCCCGAACAGGCGCGCCGGAATCACCCGGGTATTGTTGAACACCATCAGATCGCCGGGGCGCAAATGCTCCAGCAGATCAGTGAATTGACGGTGTGCCAGGGCGCCGCTGACCCCATCCAGGGTCAACAGGCGACTACCGCGACGCTCGGCCAAAGGATGGCGGGCAATCAGCGAATCAGGAAGCTCGAAGGTAAAGTCAGCAACGCGCATGATGGGGTTCGTCTAGCAGGGCCGGAAAGTCTAGCGGAAATATCGAAAATTGACCATGAAACGTGATTGACCAACGGTAGGCACCTCTCTATACTTCGCCGCCATTGAGCCCTGATGGCGGAATTGGTAGACGCGGCGGATTCAAAATCCGTTTTCGAAAGGAGTGGGAGTTCGAGTCTCCCTCGGGGCACCAAAATCAAGAAAGGTCTTGCTTAGCAAGGCCTTTTTTTTCGTCTGTCGGAAAGTGCCGCTGGCCCTCCGGCGTGATCTCGCACAGGTTCACCCCATGGAAACGTCACTGGAAACCGTCGCCCTTTTCTCCCTGAAACTCGCTTACGAGGAAGAAGGCCTGAGCCCGATTCTGCGCGATGACATGGTCATGGGCGACTATCAGAAAGACGTATTCGAACTGCTGGTGCGCCGGGGTGATGTCGAGACGATCCAGTTCAAGATGAACGAGTGCCTGGCGCTGGCGATGGATGCGTTGGGTGGCGTCGAGAAACCGCTGGGGCGGGAACTGCACAAGTTGTCGACCGACCTCAGTCAGGCGCAATCGCTGGAGCAGCTGGATCAGCCGCTCCTCGCGCTCAAGGGTTATCTCAAGGACATTCTGTAATTCAGACGCGCGATCCGGAGAAACGGTGCGACTGCTTTGCAGTCAGCGCCGAGCCTTCAACACCCGAACATCCGTCGCAAAACCGTCCGCACCGACCATTTTCTTCCAGCCCACATACTGGAATTCGCCCCGCCCATCGATGTAATCCCCCTTCTCCACCGACCTGCCGCCGACGATCGCCACGCGTTTTTCCTCACCACAGCCGCCATCCGACGGCCGAACGGTGTAGATCACATACGGCTTCACATATTGCGTGGCGCGAAAGTATTGGCCGCAGACTTCATCGACGGTAATCAGCATGGTTTTCAGGCGTGCTTCGCCGTCCGTGTCTTCGTGAAGTTTGAGGAAGGAAATTTCGCCGACATCGCTGAAGCCGAGCGAACGGGCGCGTTGGTATTCGGGGGAGTTCTGGTGGGCGATGCGGCCTTGCTCGGCGGCCTGGTTCATTCTGTCGGCGAACTCGGCTTTGCCACGGGCAATCATCGCATCGGCCTCGGCCGCCACGTTTTCGCATTGAGCGAATTCCCGCGAGGCGAGGTATTGGGGAGGCAGGTTCGTGCGGCGTTCATTCATGCTCCCCAGGCTGTTCTCCAGATTGCCCATCACCTCAAAGGCGCCGGATACACGACCGCTCTGGACGTCGGCCATTTTTTCCTGCATGCGCTGACAGTTGGCAAGGTAATACTTCCAGCTGTTTTCCGGGTGCTCTTTCCAGGCGGCGAATACCGGGGTCATGGCGCTGGCGAAAGTGATTGCACACAGCAGACGCAGAGCAGGGGCGACTTTTGACATGAGTAGTCCATTACAGGAATCAGGAGTGGCGCGAAGCTACTATTTTGCTATCGTGCCGTCCACTGTCGCCAGGCTTATCAAACGCATGCAACGCGACTGATTCAAAAGGATGAATTCGATGGATGGTGTGATTGCCTTAATGGCTTGGGCCGGCATGTGGGTGTGGGTTGTCCGGCAACGCGGCGCGTGGAATCTGCTTCTCGCCAATGTGCTGGGCGCAGCCAGCGGCATGGTGGTGGCTGTGACGGTCAGCGAGCTCTGTATCGGCCTGTTCGGATCAACCCGACCGCCGATTTACGGCGTCATGGGCATATTGCTGGAAATAATGGCAACGGTTGCCACGCTGGTGGGTGTCTGGATGCTGGTTGCCCGTCGCTCGCAGGCTGAACACCCCGCCATGCGTCAGCTTCAAGGCGCCGCATGCGGCATGGGGGCGTGCTTGGCGGCGATCATATTGTTTGCAATCATCAATTCACCCAAAAACGGCATGTAAATGTCTTCGTGGCGTCAGACTTCCATTTTGGTATCTTGCCGCCCCATCGTCGGGACTCATTCTGCGCGACGCACTGTTTTCAGGTTTTTGCAGGTTTAAGGAAAGGATCGAATGGAGTTTCTGCGTTTTCTGGCATTTGTCGCGGCCTGGGGTTTGATGTGGCGCTGGGTGGTGAAAAACCGCGGCAGCTGGCATTTGTTTTACGCCAACCTGGTCGGTGTAGCGGGCGGTTTCATTGTTTCGATGGTGGTGCTGGCGATCACGTTTTCGCTGTTCCCGTCGGCGCATCGCTACGAAACTGCGCAGACTGAAAACGTCGTGGCACAGCAGGAAGCCGAGCCGACCTCGTTGCTGCCGGAAGCCGAGGCGGTCGCAAGCCCTGCTGTGCTGAAAGACGCGCCGGTGTTTGCCGCTATCGAGCCGGACAACAAGCCTTCTCCAGCGGATTCCGCATTGCTGCCGAACTACGCCAGTCGCGCCCCGAAGACGATGTCGGTGCAAACCGTGATCGACCAGAGTGACGATCAGGGGCGCAAGGCCCTGACGGCGCTGAGCAAAAAATCGCGCGCCGACGCCCAGGGCGACAAATCAATGCTCGCGTATGTGATGTGCAGCCCGTTTGTGACCAGCACCTTGCGCTTCCCCGCCTCTGCCCGGTTTGCCGACAGCAAAAGCCTCACGCCACAGCGCTTCAAGGATCAGGTTTACTCGTTCAGCAACACCGTCACCGCACGGAACATGAATGGCGACGACGTGACCTACCGCTTCGACTGCTCCGTACAGGAACGGCCAAGCGTCGACGCGACACCTGCCGAATGGCGCCTGCTGGCGCTGAAGCTGGAAAAAGCCGGCTCTTAAGCCTGGTTTAAGGGTTCAAGGCGCCGGCTGCGCTATCATCGCCGGCCTGTGCGCCTTGAGCTTTTTCCCCAATGCCTGCGACACCTGATGACCTGAGCCCGTTGCCTGCTGTTCTGGCCGGGCCACTGCTGCGCCGACTGGAACCGACGCGCCTGGTGCTTTGGCTGGTCGGCAGCCGCGAGCTGTCGCTGACCTTGCGCCTGCAAGGCGTAGGAGACATTCCACTGGATGCCGGGAAATGCACGGTCATTCCTGTGGGCACCGGGGCGTTTGTTCACCTGATCGACGTTGCGCTGGAAACGGCCCTGCCCTGCGACACCCGCATCGACTACGACCTGTTGATCGATGGCCAGCAGCCCATCGCCGACTGGGCGCCACACCTGCTCTACGACAACGCCAGCGGCCCGAACTTCGTCCTGCGCTCGCGCATCGACCAGTTGCTCCACGGTTCCTGCCGCAAGCCGCATCACCCGGCCGCCGACGGTCTGCTCTGCGTTGACCGGTTGCTGGCCGCCGAAACTGATCCGCAGCAGCGCCCCGCGCTGTTGATGATGAGTGGTGATCAGGTTTACGCCGATGACGTGGCCGGTCCGATGCTGCGGGCAATTCATGCCCTGATCGAGCGCCTCGGCCTGTTTGGTGAGCACCTCGAAGGCGCGGTGGTCAGCGACAGCGCGATGCTCTACGAACACCCGGCCAGTTACTACCACCGTGCGGATTTGCTGCCGGCACTGGAAAGTAACGAGACACTGCGCGAGCGTTTCTTCGGGGGTGCGCGCAAGCCGATCTTCACCAGCAGCAGCGCCGACAATCACCTCGTGACGTTTGCCGAAGTGATGGCGATGTATTTGCTGGTGTGGTCGCCAACCCCTTGGGCACTGGTCAACCCGCAACCGCCAGCGCTGACGACTGAACGCCTCAAGCGCTATGCCCTCGAGCAGACCCGCATTGACGGGTTCAAGGCCGGACTCGGCCAGGTTGCCCGGGCGTTGGCGCACTTGCCGAGCCTGATGATTTTCGATGACCACGACATCACCGACGACTGGAACCTGTCCGCGCAATGGGAGGAAACGGCCTACGGCCACCCGTTCTCCAAACGCATCATCGGCAACGCGCTGATCGCCTACATGCTGTGTCAGGGCTGGGGCAACCATCCGGATGCATTCAGCGCAGTGCTGGAGAAAACCCGAGGCCTGAGCGCGAGCGGTGACGATCGCTACCTCGACGCGCCCGTGCAGGACGCATTGATCGAGGAACTGCTGCGTTTTCAGCAATGGCATTTCGTATTGCCGACCAGCCCGGCGCTGGTGGTACTCGATACCCGCACCCGACGCTGGCGCAGCGAAATGGCGCTCAAGCAACCGTCGGGTCTGCTGGACTGGGAAGCTCTGAGCGAACTGCAGCAGGAACTGCTCGACCACCCTTCGGCGATCATCGTTTCGCCGGCACCGATCTTCGGTGTGAAGCTGATCGAAACCGTGCAACGAGTCTTCAGCTGGTGCGGTTATCCCCTGCTGGTGGACGCGGAAAACTGGATGGCCCATCGCGGCGCGGCCCAGGTGATCCTGAACATTTTCCGACACTCACGTACACCGGGCAGTTACGTGGTGCTGTCAGGCGACGTGCATTATTCCTTCGTCTACGAAGTCCTGATCCGACATCGCAAGGCCGGCCCGCGCATCTGGCAGATCACCAGCAGCGGCATCAAGAACGAATTCCCGCCGACCCTGCTGGAATGGTTCGACCGCCTCAACCGCTGGCTCTACTCGCCGCGCTCACCGCTCAACTGGCTGACCAAACGCCGCCGCATGCGCATCGTGCCTTATGTGCCCGAGCACGCCGAAGCGGGTGAACGCCTGTGGAATTCGGCGGGGATCGGCCAGGTGTTTTTCAATCAACAGGGACAGCCGAACGACATCATTCAGCACAACGCGAACGGCGCACCGAAGACCCGAATGCTGGCGCCGGATTTGTCGGACTACCCTGATTAAAAAAAATGGCTGCCGAAAAAACGGCAGCCATTTCAGACGCGACCGGGACAATCAGCTTTCGCCCAGCACCCGAGCCACCCCTCTGACAATCATCCCCACCTCCCGCTCATCAATCGTCAGCGGCGGCAGCAGCCGGATCGTCTTGCCGCGAGTGACGTTGATCAGCAGTCCATGATACCGCGCGGCAATCAGTGTCAGGTCGCGGACCGGCTGTTTGAGTTCGATGCCGATCATCAACCCTTGCCCCCGAATCGCCAGCACATTCGGATTGTCCGCCAACTCTGCGCGCAAACGGGTCAGCAGTCGCTCGCCTTGAACCCTGGCATTTTCCAGCAGGCCTTGTTCTTCGATGATCTCAAGCACGGTGCAACCCACCCGACACGCCAATGGATTGCCGCCGAAGGTGCTGCCATGGCTGCCGGGGGTGAACAGATCCGCCGCCCGGCTCCGTGCCAGGCAGGCGCCGATCGGCACGCCGTTACCCAGGCCTTTGGCGAGGGTCATGACGTCGGGAACGATGCCTTCGTGCTGGAACGCGAACCAGCGGCCGGTACGACCGATACCGGTCTGGATTTCGTCGAGCATCAGCAGCCACGCGTGGCGGTTGCACAACTCGCGCAGGGCCTTGAGGTAGCCAGGCGGTGCCAGTTGCACGCCGCTTTCGCCCTGGATCGGCTCGACCAGAATCGCCACGATCCGCTGGCCATGCTTGCGCTGCACTTGCTCCAGCGCTTGAAGATCGCCGAACGGCACTTTGACGAAATCCCCGGGCAAGTGATTGAAACCCAGGCGCACCGCCGGGCCATCGCTGGCGGACAGGGTGCCGAGGGTACGGCCATGAAACGCGTTGGCCATCACCACCACCAGCGGCTGTTCGATACCTTTGCGCCAGCCGTACAGACGCGCCAGTTTCAGCGCGGTTTCGTTGGCCTCGGCACCGGAGTTGTTGAAGAACGCCCGCTCCATCCCCGCCAGCCGCGTCAGCTTCTGCGCCAGCGATTGTTGCCAGTCGATGCTGTAGAGATTGGAAGTGTGCAGCAGCAATCCCGCCTGCTCGCTGATCGCCGAGACGATGCGCGGGTGCGAATGGCCGACATTGGTCACCGCCACGCCCGCCACCGCATCCAGGTATTCGCGGCCCGCCTGATCCCAGAGTCGGGTGCCCAGGCCTCTGATGAAGCTCAAGTCCAGCGGTTGATAAGTGTTCATCAGGGCGGCGGTCATGTCGGCAAACTCCAGCGAGGTGAGAGGTGCTGGCAGTATGGTTATCCACCTGAACTGGATAAACTCGGTAAAACTTCAATCATTTAAAAGCCGGGCTTGATAATGGATTTGTTCCAGTCGATGAGCGTGTACGTCAAGGTTGTGGAATCCGGCAGCATGACGGCGGCCGCGCTGCAGTGCGAAATGTCCACGACCATGGTGGGCAACCACCTGCGGGCGCTGGAGCAACGGCTCGGCGTACAACTGTTGCAACGCACCACCCGCCGCCAGCGACTGACCGAGTTCGGCAGCGTTTACTACCAGCGCTGCCTGGAAGTGCTCGGTCTGGTCGCCGACTCCGAGCGGCTCGCCGAGCAGACGCTCGATGAACCGCGCGGCATCCTGCGAGTTACTGCGCCGCTGACCTTTGGCGTCGAACGCCTGGCCCCGGCGCTCAGTGAGTTTTCCCTGCAATGCCCGCAGGTCAAACTCGATGTGATCCTGACCAACCGCCGTCCGGATCTCCTGGAAAGTGGTCTCGATGTGGCCTTCCGACTGGGGCACTTCGACCAGTCCAACCTGATCGCCCGCCCGCTGATCGACTACACCCTGACCGTCTGCGCCTCCCCGAAATACGTGGCCCGACGCGGCATGCCGCTCACGCCTGAGGAACTGCGCCAGCACGACTGCCTGTCCTTCGCCTATCCCGCCGGTGACGACTGGCAATCGGTGGAAAAGCAGTGGCGCCTCAGCGGCCCGGACGGCGAAATCATGGTCGATGTCAAAGGCCCGATGCTGATCAACAGTTCCGCCGGCCTGCATCAGGCCGCGCGCACCGGCATGGGGATCGTGATGTTGCCGGACGCGCTGGTGGAACAGGATCTGCGCGACGGCCGACTGGTTGTCGTGATGCCGCAATACCAGCCGCCAAACCGCCCGATGCATCTGCTCTACGCGCCTGATCGCTATCGGCTGCCGAAACTGCGTCGCTTCGTCGAGTTCGCCATGCAGACGTGGGGCAGACCGTAAACAACGCGACTACCGTTGGAAATACACCAGGGAAGGGATCAACGAATGAACGAAGACATTTCAGTACGCGATCTCATGTCCACGGAAGTGGAGGCAGCAAGGCAGTTTCTCGAGCGGCACGGCTGGGGCCATCGCACCGGCACCGCCGAACATTTCGCACAGCTTGTTCAGAACTCTCAGCGCACCGCCGTGGCATTGAGCGGCCAGCAGATTGTCGGTTTCGCCCGAGGCCTCACCGATGGTTTGTCCAACGGTTACCTGTCGATGGTAGTGGTCGACGGGCAACATCGGCGCTCGGGCATCGGGCGGGCGCTGGTTGAACATGTGATGGGCGACAACACCGACATCACCTGGGTCCTGCGTGCCGGGCGCGAAGGCGCGGAAGCGTTTTTCGCCAGTCTGGGATTTGAAACATCGGTGATTGCGATGGAGCGTTTGCGGCTGAAATAGCCGACGTTTACTGTGACCCCGGCTATGCTCCACCCTCCTCCTTCTCCAGCATGGATGCTGCGCAATGCTCACGATTCTGCAAAACACCCCGTTGCGGGTTTACCTGATTCTTCTGCTGGTGGTCTGTCTCGGTATCAAGGCATTTTCTCCTCGCCGTGAAAGCCGCGCCTCAATGCTCATAACACCCCCGGCGTTTCTCGCGTGGTCGCTGTA
This sequence comes from Pseudomonas sp. MCal1, assembly GCF_026341415.1. Lineage (NCBI taxonomy): Bacteria > Pseudomonadati > Pseudomonadota > Gammaproteobacteria > Pseudomonadales > Pseudomonadaceae > Pseudomonas > Pseudomonas sp. MCal1. The sequence continues at coordinate 153,552 of NZ_JAKUMP010000006.1, read as the reverse complement.
CTGCGTGAGTCTGACGATCAACCCGGTCTTGTTTTTGAGCATCTGGTTCGGTTCGCTTATGTTGGGTGGAATCTCGGCCTGGCTGGTGTTCTCCCGGCGGGGCATAGAGCTCGACGACTCCGCGACCGGGCTGATCATGCCCGGCACGGTAAAAACCCTGATCATGTATTTGATGTTCTTTTTCGCAAACTACTACTTCAATTATCAGCATGACGTGCATCCGGAGCGTTCTGCGTCGCCGGACATGCTGCTGTTCAAGGCCGGCATTGCGGGTTTCATGTGCGGCCTGATCGGTACCCGCTCGTTGAAGCTCTACTGGACGCTGCGTAACCTGGCGTCCCGGCGGTTACCGATAAATGCCGTCGCCAATGAATAACGCAGGGCGCTCGCGGTGCCTGGTTACCCATCAGAAAACATCAGGATAAATAATCGGCACCGCCGGCCCCTTGCTCCGTGACAACGCCGCCGCGCTCCCCTAAATTAGTCGGCCTGAAAAAGCCTTCAGCGCTTTCTCGTCTCATCTCAAGTTAAAAAAGTAGTGAAATTTCAATGTCCGATTTCAACACCGCTGAATCCGTAGTCACTCTGTCGTCCAAAGCGGAATACGAAAACTCCATCAATCTTTCACAACACATCCCACAGGCGAAGATCATCAGCGAGATGGTGCTGGACGCGTTCCAGTCGAGCCGCGAGAGCGATCAGATCCGCGAGTTGCGCGCCGCGATCCGTCAGGCCCATGATCGCTTCGATGACGATCAGGCTTACGAACTGATGGGTCAGCTCAAAGCGCTGAAGGACGCCGAGGCCGCTGACACCGCCGCGCTCGAAGACCTGAGCAGCAAATTCCCGATCAGCCGCATCCTGTCCAGCTTCAAGGACGATCCGGCGTTCCAGGAAATCGTCTACGGCCTGGCCCTCAAAGTGCTGAACCAGACCCATCAAGCGATCAGCAACCCGAGCGGCGGCAAGGGCAAAGCCGCACGCGCCAAGAAAGACGTCGAAGTATTCAGCATCAGCAAGGACGGCATCAGCGTGACCTTGCCGATGCGCACACCACGTTCGCGCCTGAGCGTGGATCGCGAGGCGCTGGAATTCCTCGGTTTCACCTTCGTCGGTGAAGGCGATGAGGCGGAAATCGAAGGCGAAACGTTCGTCGACAACGCTGGCACCGAGCACGCGATCAACCGCAAGAACATCATCACCGCCCTGCAACAGCAGACCGCGTTCGACGGTTACAGCATCGCCGCCCAGTAATACCGGCGCTGACGAAAAAGCCCCGCTCTGAAATTCAGGCGGGGCTTTTTGTTGGGCTCTGATTGGCGATTATGCCGATGGGTGCACGGCGGCAATCATGTCGACTTCGATGGCTGCATTCTTCGGCAACTGATAAACGCCGACGGTGGTGCGAGTGTGACGCCCGACATCGCCCAACACATAACTGAATACATCCGAAGCGCCGTTGGCGACTTCGCTGAGGTCAACGAAATCCGGCGTGGACTTCACGTACACCGTGACCCGCAACAACGCCCTGACCTTGTCCAGCGAACCGACTGCATCGACGATGAACGCCAGGCAACGCATGGCGCTGATGCTCGCGGCGGCTTGCGCATCCTTGAGCGTCAGCTCCAGCCCGACCCGGCCGGGATACTGAATCTTGCCCTCGGTGCGCGGCACCATGCCACTGATGTACAGCTCATCGCGATGACGCACCAGCGGCGCGTAATTGCCGCCCACCGTGTTCTCGCCATTGATGTCGTAATTCAGCTCTTTTGCCAGGGCAATGAAGCGCTCGTCGCAGGTCATCCTCTCAGTCATTTCGCCCAGCCTCTTGATCGATGCATGTCGTTGGATCCGAATCTAGGGCTTTTGCCTACCGACCGCAACCTGTCGATTTCGAGCGAGTCGCTTCGGGAGAATGGCTGGTTACCGCGCCCTTTTGGGAGAAGGTCTGTCGGCGACAATTGACGTCGTTTCTCCAGCATCCGAGCAACAAAAAACCCCGCTCATCTCTCGATGAACGGGGTTTCTCGTACAACGTTCGAACCTTACGGCGCGTACGTCAGCAGCAGCTCGGTCGGCACCTTGAAGTCCAGGGACATCATGACGCTCAACGCGGTGATGGTGAAGATCGAGAACACGAACAGCTTGCGTGCCCAGACCGTGTCATCCACCGCCTTGTAGCCGGTCCAGGCCATGTACAGCCAGTACATGCCCATGGCCGCGGCGACGGCGAGGTAGCTCATGCCGGCGTAGCCGCTGAAGGTCAGCATCAGGGTCGCCACGAGGAAAGCCAGGATGTAGAACAGGATGTGCTTCTTGGCCACCTGGATCCCGCGCTTCACTGGCAGCACCGGAATCGATGCGGCCAGGTAATCGTTGAAGCGGAAGATCGCGATGGCGTAGGAATGCGGCATCTGCCACAGGCTGAACATCACCAGCAGAGTCAACGCGGCCATGTCGAAGCTGTTGGTCACGGCCACGTAACCGATCACCGGCGGCATGGCGCCCGACAGACTGCCCACCAGCGTGCCGTGAACCGACTTGCGCTTGAGGTACAGGCTGTAGAAGCCGACGTAGATGATGAAGCCGATCACGGCGAACAGGGCAGCCAACGGGTTGGCCACCTTGTACAGCAACGCAACGCCGGCGACACCCAGGACGGTCGCATAGACCAGGGCCAGTTTCAGGGAGATCAAGCCCTGAACCAGCACCCGGTTTTTGGTGCGCTCCATCTTCAGGTCGATGTCGCGGTCGATGCAGTTGTTGAACACGCAACCGGAGGCCACGACCAGGGAAGTGCCGATCATGGCGGCCAGGAACACCGCCAGATCCACATGCCCTTTCGAGGCCAGGAAGAACCCGCCTGCCACAGAAAGCACGTTACCGAAAATGATCCCCGGTTTGGTGATTTGGATAAAGTGCTTGAGCGACATCGGGTCTACCTCACTTCGCCATCATGAACGTGTGGATGCTGAACATGATCCACAGCGACAGGCCGACCAGCAGCAGGATCACGATGGCCGTAAAGACGAACGCGATCACGTTGTTACGCTGAGCCACGGAGCGGTCCAGGTGCAGGAAGTAATACAGGTGAACGATCACCTGGATCACGGCGAACAGCAGGACGATTGCCAGCGTCGTCGACTTCGGCAGGGTCGGGAACATCACCAGGCCGAACGGGATGACGGTCAGGATTACCGACAGGATGAAGCCGATGGCGTACGACTTTACGCTGCCGTGGCCAGCATCATGGCTGTCATGGGAGTGTGCATTAGCCATTACAGGGTCCCCATCAGGTAAACAACGGTGAATACGCAGATCCACACCACGTCCAGGAAGTGCCAGAACAGGCTCAGGCAGCTCAGACGGGTCTTGTTGGTCGCCGTCAGGCCGTGCTTGTTGACCTGGTACATCATGATGCCCATCCAGATCAGACCCGCGGATACGTGCAGACCGTGGGTACCGACCAAGGTGAAGAACGCCGACAGGAAGCCCGAACGGCTAGGACCGAAGCCCTCGGAGATCAGCAGGTGGAACTCGTTGATCTCCATGGCGATAAAGCCTGCGCCGAGCAGGAAGGTCAGGAACAACCAGCCCAGAACCTGCTGCTTCTTGCCTTTGTACAACGCCAGCATGGCGAAGCCGTAGGTGATCGAACTGAACAACAGCAGAGCGGTTTCGCCCAGCACGTATGGCAGTTCGAAGATGTCGTGGCCCGACGGGCCACCGGCGACGTTGTTTACCAGTACCGCGTATACCGCGAAGATCGACGCAAACAGAATGCAGTCGGTCATCAGGTAGAGCCAGAAACCGTATACGGTCATCTCGCCCGAGTCGTGGTGATGGTCATCGTGCCCATGGTCGTGGCCATGGGCGTGTCCAGCATTGGTCACTAAGTTCGACATTGTTTAAGCCTGTTCCAACTTGGTTTCAACACGGGTCGCGGAAGCAGGGATCTTCCCGGCCGCTACCAGACGCTTGTGCTGCTCGGCTTCGATGCGCTCGATCGTTTCAACCGGAACCATGTAGCCCTGGTCGTCACGTGCAGCGTGGATCACGAAGTAGATGACAGTGCCGGCCAGGCTGGCGATCGCCAACCACCAGATGTGCCAGATCATCGCGAAACCGAATACGGTCAGCAGTGCGCCCATCACCACGCCAGTGGCGGTGTTGTTCGGCATGTGGATCGGCTCGTACTTGGCCGGAGTCTGGTACGCAGTACCGTTTTCCTTGGCTTCGGTGAACGGGTCGATGCAGTCAGCCTTAGGCAGCACAGCGAAGTTGTAGAACGGAGGTGGCGACGAGGTCGACCATTCCAGGGTATGGGCATTCCACGGGTCACCGTGTTCGCACATGTTTTCCGGCTTGTTGCGGTCACGTACCGAGACGTACAGCTGGATCAGCTGGCAAGCGATACCAACGGCGATCAGGATCGCACCGAACATGGCAACGTACAGGTACGGTACCCACTCAGGGTTGGTGGTGGCGTTCAGACGACGGGTCATGCCCATGAAGCCCAGTGCATAGAGCGGCATGAACGCGACGAAGAAGCCCGAGATCCAGAACCAGAACGCTGCTTTACCCCAGCCTTCGTGCAGCTTGAAGCCGAACGCTTTCGGGAAGTAGAAGCCGAAACCTGCGATGTAGCCGAATACCGCACCGCCGATGATCACGTTGTGGAAGTGCGCGATCACGAACAGGCTGTTGTGCAGAACGAAGTCAGCACCCGGGATGGCCAGCAGTACGCCGGTCATGCCGCCGATGGCGAAGGTCACCATGAAGCCCAGAGTCCACAGAACCTGGCTGGTGAAGCGCAGACGGCCCTGGTAGATGGTGAACAGCCAGTTGAACAGTTTCACACCCGTCGGGATGGAAATCAGCATCGTCGCCAGACCGAAGAAGGCGTTGACGCTCGCACCCGAACCCATGGTGAAGAAGTGGTGCAGCCAAACCATGAAGCCCAGTACCGAGATCGCGCCCGAAGCGTAGATCATCGAGTGGTGGCCGAACAGTTTCTTGCCGGTGAAGGCCGAGATCACTTCCGAGAAGATGCCGAAGGCCGGCAGGATCAGGATGTAAACCTCAGGGTGGCCCCACGCCCAGAACAGGTTGACGTACATCATTGGATTGCCACCAAGTTCATTGGTGAAAATGTGGAAATCCATGTAACGGTCAAGGGTCAGCAGTGCCAGGGTAGCGGTCAGGATCGGGAACGAAGCCACGATCAGAACGTTTGCCCAGGTGCAGGTCCAGGTGAAGATCGGCATGTCCATCAGCTTCATGCCCGGGGTACGCATTTTCAGCACGGTCGCCAGGAAGTTAACCCCGGTTAACGTTGTACCCAGACCCGATAGCTGTAGCGCCCAGATGTAGTAGTCCATCCCCACGCCAGGGCTGTACTGCAGACCCGACAGCGGTGGATAGGCAACCCAGCCGGTCTTGGCGAATTCGCCGACGCCCAGGGACAGGTTGATCAGCACGACGCCGGACACCAGCAGCCAGAAGCTCAGGGAGTTCAGGAACGGGAACGCAACGTCACGCGCGCCGATCTGCAGCGGCACTGCAAGGTTCATCAGGCCGGTGAAGAATGGCATCGCCATGAAGATGATCATGATCACACCGTGAGCGGTGAAGATCTGGTCATAGTGTTCAGGTGGCAGGTAGCCAGGCGAACCCTCGGTGGCCATGGCCAGCTGGGTACGCATCATGATGGCGTCGGCAAAGCCGCGCAGCAGCATGACCATGGCGACGATGATGTACATCACGCCGATTTTCTTGTGGTCGACCGACGTCAGCCACTCGGTCCACAGGTAAGTCCACTTCTTGAAGTAGGTGATTGCAGCGAACAACGCCAGACCACCGAGCGCGATCATCGAGATGGTGACCATCACGATCGGCTCGTGGAAAGGGATCGCTTCCCAACTTAATTTACCAAACATCGTTTACTCCTCTGCCCCGGCAGCTGAATGCGAATTCGAGTCCATATCCGTTGCCGCCACTTCTTTCTCTTTCTTCTCGTGCTTCAGCGGCTTGCCCGGTTTCATGCCTTCGTACTTGTCGACGATGGTCTGGAACAGGTTCGGCGTGACCGAGGAGTAGAGCTCGACTGGATTGTTCTGGCTTGGCTTGGCAAGGGCTGCGTATTCAGCTGGTTCAAGCTGTTTAGGTGCCTTTTTGACTTCACTTACCCAGGCGTCGAAATCTTCCTGAGAAGTTGCGATCGCTTTGAATTTCATACCGGTGAAACCAGCGCCGCTGTAGTTGGCGGAGATACCGTCCATTTCAGCGTTGCGGTCAGCGATCAGGTGCAGCTTGGTGGTCATGCCCGCCATCGCGTAGATCTGGCCGCCCAGGCCCGGGATGAAGAACGAGTTCATCACCGCGTCCGAAGTGATCCGGAAGTTAACCGGGGTGTGCGCCGGGAACACGATCTTGTTGACCGTGGCGATGCCTTGTTCCGGGTAGATGAACAGCCACTTCCAGTCCAGCGCGACCACTTCGATGGTCACCGGCTTGACGTCGGATTCGATCGGACGATACGGATCCAGCGAGTGGGTCGACTTGTAGGTGATGTAACCCAGGGCAATGATGATCAGGACCGGGATGGTCCAGACTGCCACTTCGATCTTGGTCGAGTGCGACCATTTCGGGGTGTAGACGGCGTTCTTGTTCGAGGCGCGGTACTTCCAGGCGAACAGGAAGGTCATGACGATGACCGGCACAACAACCAACAGCATCAGCAGCGTAGCGGTGATGATCAGGTTGCGCTGTTCCAGGCCGACCTGGCCCGTTGGATTGAGCAAGGTCATGTTGCAGCCTCCCAGCAACAACGTGCCGAGCAGCGGCACTAGGCCTAGTAATCTGGGGTACCTGTTTTTACTCATCTCACGACCTCTAAAGCAGCTTGCGCAATGCAGTTGGGTTTTGATCGCCAACACTTCACCCTGCCAAGGGTTGGCATTTTCTTTGGATTGAATAAGGGCCGCCCGTCGCGCGTCAGACGCTCGACAAAACCTGGGACAGCGTTCAGTTCTTATTCGAATTCGTGGTCAAAGGCCTTGTTACAGACCAATTCCATTTGGTGCGGAAAGTTGGAAGGCACCGACACCTGGGTGTCTCGCATGCCTCTCGGCTGCTCGACACCCGACTTCCTGCTCGCCTCCTTAATAAAGGCTGAACAGTGCCGGGAATTCAGTGCGGGCGATTGTAGATAGGTAGCGCCCTATACACCATGTCTTATCCCGAAATAATTTTTATCGCTCAGAGCAACAATCCATCACCGTTTTTGCAAAAGTTCCGCATGTTATCGAAATCGATTCTCAACAAAAACACCAAAAAATGTAGGTCTATCGGCATCAGTTCAGACAGCTCCGAGGGCTTTTTCCCACCGCGCGATCCGCGCAAAGCCCGATATGCCAAGGCTTTTGGCCATCTGTCGGAGTCTGTTAAAACTGCCTGTTCCGGCACACGCGTGCAAAAACCGAAAAACGCTGAAACAGACCAATCCTTTTTTGTAACAGCACTCCAATGCGGCCCTGTGAATCGCCCTGCGACAGGGCGTGTGTGACAACATGTCGCACACCTGTCGCACCCTTCCTTGCCGTTCGTCACGGTGTTTTCACACAGACCCTGAAATGCAAAACGCCTCGAGTCGCATCACTGCAAATCGAGGCGTTTGTTTTATCGGCGCAAGCGCCGAAAAGTTGATTCAGCGCAGTGCTTTTCGGTTACGCGAGGTCAGCAGCGGCACCAGAATCACCACCAGCACGAAGGCCACCAGTGCCCATTGCGCCAGCGACAGGCCAAGGATCGGCGGGTACGGCGTCGAACAGAAACCGTCGACCTGGAAGCCCAGCGGGAAGATCTTCGCCAGCGGCAAATCATCGACGATCGGCTGCAACACATCGATGCCGCAACTCACCGCCGGATAAAACTGGGTGTACACGTGATGCCCGGCAACACCGGCCCCGGCGATGGCACAAATCACCACCAGCACCTCAAACACCGTGATGCTGCGGCGGGTGCGCATGGCCGCGCCGATGAACGCGAACAGCGCGATCAGCAGCAACGCATAACGCTGCAGGATGCACAGCGGGCACGGTGCCTCGCCCAGCACGATCTGCATGTACAGCGCGCCGCCGATCAGCGCCAGGCAGATGATGCCCAGCAACACCAGATAGCGCCGCTCACGTCCCAATCGAATCGTTTCCTCGCTCATCGCGTTTCCCTTTCATGTCCATGGTTCAGCTGGCCGGCGGCTGCGCTTGCAGTTGCGCCATCAGGCTGATGTTGTCTTCGATATGCCAATTGGCCGCGATGCGACCGTTGTCGATCTGATAGATATCGGTAGCCCGGAAGTCTACACGCTGGCCCTGCCCTTTGAGAGCCTTGAACGTGCCGGTGAAATGCCCGCGAAAGTGCAGATGCACCACCACGCGATCCCCGGCGACGATCATTTGCTCGATCTCGCAACTCAAGTCCGGCACCGCCGTGCGAAAGAACTTCGATGCCAGCAGTGGCCCGGTCGGCCCCTGCACCCGGCCTTCCGGTGGAGTCTTGTCGACAAACTGCGGCGACAGGGCCGCAGTGGCCAGCGCCTCTTCGCCGGTGTTCCAGAAACTGCCGTAACGCCGTGCCGCCAGTTCCATCGCATCACGCTGCGCCTTGGGCAGGCTCTGATCGACGATCAGGGTCCGGGGTTCGATCAAGGCGGACTCGGCAAAGGCAAACGGGCTGGACAACAAGGCAACCGACAGGCCCAACGTGGCCAGGCTGAAACGACGGGAAGAGGCGAAGTGCGACATGGGGCGATCCTGATCATGTAAACGAACGAGCGCCTATCATCAGCATCGGGGAATAAACGATAAACCGGTTAAGAAACGATTAACCTTTAAACAGAATTTAAGAATCAAGACCGCATAACGGCCAATCGTCGGATCGCCGCCCGGAGCAGGCTCGCTCCCACAACGGATTGCATTCCAGTATGGGAGCTTGCTCGCGAATGAAGGCGACTCGATTCCGGATTATTCCAGAGCAGCAGCCGGCCCGAAGAACTCATACCGGCTCTGCTTCTCCGGAACGCCCAGTGCCTTCAGATGACGCTTGATCGCCCCCATGAAGCCTTTGGGCCCAAGGAAGTAGGCGTCCACATCACGCTCCGCCGGCAACCACTCGCCCAGTTGCTCCTCGCTCAACAACCCGACCTTGTCCGCCGCCGGGCTCACGCCGTCATCTTCGGCGTAGCAATAGAAGCGCTTGAGCTGCGGATGACGCGCCGCGAGCCCGTCGATCCAGTCACGGAACGCATGCACGCTGCCGTTGCGGGCGCTGTGGATGAAGTACACCGGACGCTCGGTTTCCAGTGCCGCTTCCAACATCGCCAGCGTCGGCGTGATACCGACGCCGCCGCTGATCAGTACCAGCGGTTTGTCGCTGGCAGTCAGGGTGAACTCGCCCGATGGGGGGAACAGTTGGATGCTGGAACCGACATGCAACTGATCGTGCAAATAATTGGAAGCTCGGCCACCCGGTTCACGCTTGACGCTGATGCGGTACTGACCTTTGTTGGCCAGGGCCGACAGCGAGTAGTTACGGCGGATTTCTTCGCCGTCGAGCATCAGCTTCATGCCGATGTACTGACCGGGCTCGGCTGCCAGGATCGGGCCCTTGTCCGCCGGCTCGAAGTAGAACGAAGTGATTTCCGCACTCTCTTCGACCTTGGCTGCGACGATGAACTCCCGCGCCCCGCGCCAGCCGCCGACGGCTTGCTCTTTCTGGTCATAAATGGCGGTTTCGGCGCCGATCAGGATCTCGGCCAACTGACCGTAGGCAGCGCCCCAGGCACTCATCACTTGCGGCGTGGCGATTTCTTCGCCGAGCACTTCGGAGATCGCGCGCAACAGGCAGGTGCCAACGATCGGGTAGTGTTCCGGCAGGATCTGCAACGCCACGTGCTTGTTGATGATCTTCGCCACCAGATCGCCCAACTGGTCGAGCTGATCGATGTGACGGGCGTACATCAACACGCCGTTTGCCAAGGCGCGAGGCTGGTCACCGCTGGCCTGGTGGGCCTGGTTGAACAGCGGGCGGACTTGCGGGTATTCGGAGAGCATCATGCGGTAGAAATGGGTGATCAGCGCTTCACCGCCGCTTTCCAGCAGAGGCACAGTGGATTTGACGATGGCACGATCCTGGACGCTAAGCATAAGGGTGACTCCTGAGCTTTCTCTAAAAGTGCGTCATCCATTCCAGTAATCGTGCCAACTATTTTTTCTATATAAATCAAGCATTTGAAAATTATGTAGTCAGATCGACACAAGCACCTCTATAGTCGCTTCGACTACAACATGTCTCTTTGACTACAAACCCATGTCCGCCAAATCATTGCTCACCGCCCTGCTCCCCCTGGTCTCCGACCTGTCCCGCGAACTGCCCGAAGGCGAGCGCTACCGACGCCTGCTCGAAGCCATGCGCGCCCTGCTGCCGTGCGACGCTGCGGCCCTGCTGCGTCTCGACGGTGAATGGCTGGTGCCACTGGCGGTGGACGGTTTGAGTACCGATACCCTCGGCCGCCGCTTCAAGGTCAGCGAACATCCGCGTTTTGAAGTGCTGCTGGCCGGTGAAGGACCCACCCGCTTTGCCGCCGACAGCGATCTGCCCGATCCGTATGACGGACTGGTCGACGGCCTCGACGACCACCTCGAAGTTCACGATTGCCTCGGTTGCCCGTTGTTCGTCGATGAAAAACTCTGGGGGCTGATCACCCTCGACGCCCTCGATCCCGAACGTTTCGAACCGATCGAACTCGACGCCCTGCAAGCCTTCGCCAGCCTCGCCTCGGCCACGGTCAATGCCGCCGAACGCATTGAGCGCCTGGCCATTCGTGCCGAGGACGAACACCAGCGCGCCGAGGTCTATCGCCAGGCCAGCGGCCAGCAGAACCGCGAAATGATTGGCCAGAGCAAGGCGCATAAACGGCTGGTGGAAGAAATCAATCTGGTCGGTGGCAGCGACCTGACCGTGCTGATCACCGGCGAAACCGGGGTCGGCAAAGAGCTGGTGGCCCAGGCGATCCACGCCGCATCCAAGCGCGCCGACAAACCGATCATCAGCCTCAATTGCGCGGCCCTGCCGGACACGCTGGTGGAAAGCGAACTGTTCGGCCACGTGCGCGGCGCCTTTACCGGCGCCACCAGCGACCGACGCGGCAAGTTCGAACTGGCCAACGGCGGCACGCTGTTTCTGGATGAAGTCGGCGAGTTGTCGCTGACCGTCCAGGCCAAGCTGTTGCGGGTGTTGCAGAGCGGCCAGTTGCAACGTCTGGGTTCGGACAAGGAGCATCAGGTCGATGTGCGCCTGATCGCCGCGACCAACCGCGACCTGGCCGAAGAAGTGCGCAGCGGCCGCTACCGCGCCGACTTCTACCATCGCCTCAGCGTCTACCCGTTGCGGGTGCCGGCACTGCGTGACCGGGGGCGCGACGTGTTGCTGCTCAGCGGCTATTTCCTGGAGCAGAACCGCTCGCGCATGGGCCTTAACAGCCTGCGCCTGAACAGCGACGCCCAGGAAGCACTGCTGGCCTACACCTGGCCGGGCAATGTGCGGGAACTGGAGCATTTGATCGGACGCAGCGCACTGAAGGCGCTGGGTAACTGCAAGGTGCGGCCGAAGATCCTCAGCTTGAGCGCGATGGATCTCGATCTGCCGCGCGAGATTGTGGATAACTCGCCGGCGCCGTCTGAAGCGACTGCCACTGCGCCATTGATCAGCGGTGACCTGCGTGCAGCCACCGAGCAGTATCAGCGGCAGTTGATCAGTGCAGCGCTTGAGCGCAATCAGGACAACTGGGCCAGCGCCGCCCGCGAACTGGGGCTGGACCGGGCGAACCTGGGGCGGCTGGCCAAGCGGTTGGGGATGAAATAAAAGTCCCGCCGTCGGATTGGCGCCAGAATCCCTAAAGCCTGCCGGTTACAAGTCGATAACCCGGCATCGATACCTGCTGGCGATCCGTGCGATCGCCGCTCACCTTTTCCACAGAAGGTTTTTATGTCTTCCAACAAAGCCCGCGCAGATTCACTTTCGCTTCTGCTGTTTACCTTGCGCAGCGGCAAGCTGATGGCGATCAACCTGCTGAAGGTCAGTGAAATCATCCCCTGCCCGCCGCTGACCAAGCTGCCGGAGTCGCACCCGCACGTCAAAGGCATCGCCACCCTGCGCGGTGCTTCGCTGTCGGTGATCGACCTGAGCCGCGCCATCGGCGAGCGGCCGCTGGAAGATCCGAACGGCGGCTGCCTGATCGTCACCGACGTCAGCCGCTCGAAACAGGGCCTGCACGTGCAGGCGGTGAGCAAGATCGTGCATTGCCTGACCACCGACATCAAACCGCCGCCGTTCGGTTCCGGTGGTTCGCGCGCCTACATCACCGGCGTGACCTCGGTGGACGGCACGCTGGTACAGGTGCTGGACATCGAAAAAGTCATCCACGGCATCGCCCCGGCGCAGATCGAAATGGCCCCGACCGAGCTGAGCATGGAAGACGCCGAAGTGCTGGGCAACGCGCGAATCCTGGTGGTCGACGACAGTCAGGTGGCGCTGCAGCAATCGGTGCACACCCTGCGCAACCTCGGCCTGCAATGCCATACCGCGCGCAGCGCCAAGGAAGCCATCGACTGCCTGCTGGACCTGCAAGGCACGGCGCAGCAGATCAACCTGATTGTCTCGGACATCGAAATGTCTGAGATGGACGGCTACGCCTTCACCCGCACCCTGCGCGAAACCCCGGACTTCGCCCACCTCTATGTGCTGCTGCACACCTCGCTGGACAGCGCGATGAACAGCGAAAAGGCCCGCCTCGCCGGGGCCAACGGCGTGCTGACCAAGTTCTCCTCGCCCGAGCTGACTCACTGCCTGATCGAAGCGGCCAAGCATGTCGCTGCTCACGGCCACTGAGTCTTGAGCGAGACGTTCTGTTTTCTGATGCGGCGCGACCTGAACCAGGACGTGCCGGCCATCGAATGGCCGAACGGTACCAAACTCACCCCCTACAGCGCCGAACGCGCGGCCGTCGTGCATGAACTGATGCTGATCGGCTACCGCGAAGGCGGTGGTCGGGTGCCGGCGCTGGACGTCTGGCAACAGCAGTTCGAAAACGATCCGGAATACGATCCGGCACTGTGTTTCATTGCAAGCGATGCCGCAGGCGTCATTGGCGTGGCGCAATGCTGGACCAGTTCCTACATCAAGAATCTGGTGGTGCATCCTCGCGCCCAGGGCCATGGACTGGGTCGGGCGTTGCTGCTGCATGCGTTCAAGGTATTTCAGGATCGGCGTGAAGGGTTTGTCGACCTGAAGGTGCTGGAGAGCAACCATCGGGCGCTGAGCTTGTACGAAAGAACTGGAATGTATGTGGTCCGCCGGGAACTGGTGCCGGACTGACAGACTGCCATCACAGGCAAGCCAGCTCCCACAGGTTTCCGGGTGCTTGCAAAATCTGAATACGTCATCAATCCCCTGTGGGAGCGGGCTTGCCCGCGATGACGGCCGCAAGACAACTTTCCTCGCTCAGGCATACTCCAATCCTGGACTGAACCCAAGGATGCCCGAACCATGAAACGCCTCGCCCTCTCCGTACTTTGCCTCATCGCCCCATTGACCCACGCCTCCAGCCCCGACGCCTGGGCGGCCTACGACAAAACCGTGCTCGCCAGTTGCACCAAGGCCAGCGGCCTGAAAAACGCCAAACCAGTCGGTAACGCCGCGCAATTCGATGACCGCGTCGGCTACACCGCGCTGTTGCTGCAAGGCCAGTACCCGCAAAAACACATGAAGGGCCAGCAAGGCACCGAGCTGTGCCTGTACAACAAAAAGTCGAAAACCGCGTTTGTCACCGAGTGGGACTCGATCCGCCCGACTGCCAAACCCTGAGCGAGTGGCGCACAACTTGCTTCACTCCGGGCCTGTACGGCGGCTTTATGTCGCCGATTCACACCCTGATTGAAGATTGCCCGCTCAATGAATACGACCTTTTCCTGCGTAGGCTGCGGCAAATGCTGCACCGATCACCATGTGCCTCTGACCCTGGCCGAAGCCCGTATGTGGGCGGCCGACGGCGGTCAGGTGATCGTGCTGGTGGAGGCGTTTCTCGCCAACGGCCTGGGCCTCCCGCAACAGCAGCGCGAACATGCGCAACGTCGTTCGGCGGTGGTGCGCAGCGGAATGTCCGACGCCCATGTGGCAATCACTTTTGCCGCCTACAACGTCGGCCCCTGCCGGAATCTTGACGAAGACAAACTGTGCCGCATCTACGAGCGCCGACCGTTGGTGTGTCGCATCTATCCCGCCGAAATCAATCCGCACATTGCGCTGAACCCTGCCGCCAAGGACTGCCCGCCGGAGTCGTGGGAGCAAGGGCCGGACCTGATCGTCGGTGGTGAACTGGTGGATCAGGAACTGCTGACACTGATCCAGCGCTCCCGTCAGGCAGATCGCGATGACATCCGGATCAAGGATGCGATCTGCGGTTTGCTCGGCATCCGCACCACCGCGCTCAAGGGCGACGGGTTCACCGCATACCTGCCGGACATGAGCGCGTTTGCCTCGGTGATCGATCAGGTCACGTCGCAGCCACTGACTGCCGGCCACAGCGAATGGCTGTTCCATGTCTCCGGCGACGACATCGCCGGGCAAGTGCGCGCGGCCGGAGCACAAGTGGTGTCCGAGCCGCCGCAGACTTACGCGTTCATTTCGTTGCGGGCGGCCTAAACGCCCTGCCGCCGCCCCCAGAACTCCCGCGCCAGCGAACGCAAATCCCCCGCCAGCCCCGCCACGTCCTGTGAATTGAGCTGGCTCTGGCGCCCCTCATCCACTGTCAGCTCGCAAGCCGTGCGAATACTGACGATGTTGCGGTTGATGTCCTCACTCACCGCGCTCTGTTCTTCGACCGCTGCGGCAATCTGCAGGCTCATCTCGGTAATCTGCTCGACCCGCCCGCTGATCCCGTCCAGCGCCCGCGCCGCACGTTGCGCCTGTTCGACGCTGTTATCCACATGTTCGCTGCTCTGCTGCATCACCAGCACCGCATCCCGCGCACCGTTTTGCAGGGTGCTGATCATCCGTTGAATCTCGTTGGTCGACTGCTGGGTGCGCTGGGCCAGCCCCCTCACCTCGTCGGCCACCACCGCGAACCCACGCCCGGCATCCCCGGCCCGGGCCGCTTCGATCGCCGCGTTGAGCGCCAGCAGATTGGTCTGCTCGGCGATGCTGCGAATCACCTCCAGCACCCCGGAAATCTCGCTGCTGTGGTCTTCGAGCTGATGAATCACCTCGGTGGCCCGCCCCAACTCCTCGGCCAGCCGCAACACCGCACTGCGACTCTCGCCCACCAGCAGATGCCCTTCACGGGTTTCCGTCCCGGCCATATCCGCCGCCACCGAGGCCTGCTGCGCATGGCTGGCCACCTGCGCGACACTGGCCGCCATCTGATGAATCGCCGCCGCCACCTGATCGGTTTCCGCCTGCTGCGCCAACGTGCTGGTGTGACTGCTGTGCAGATGATCCACCAGTTGCGCCGCATGTCCGGCCAGCCGTTGCGACGCATCACCGATCCGCCCGACCACCGCGCCGACCTGTGCTTCAAGCATCTGCAAGGCAAACTCGATCTGCCCGAACTGATCCCGCCGCCCGGTATAAATGCCCTGGCTCAACGGGTTATCAGCAATCACCCGAGCACGCTCGGTCAGCCGCTCCAACGGCCCCAGCAACCAACCCACGCCCAGCGCACACGCGCCACTGCCAGCCACTAGCGCGACGGCTTCGATGCCCATGGATTCAGGCCGCAGCCAGGCTTCCATCCCCAGCACCACCGCCAGCACCGAACTGGTCAACGCCATGATCTTCGCCCGCAAACCCAACACCGGCAGCCGCTGCCACCACGCCACCCGCCCCTCGCGCAACTGCGCATACGCCCGCTGCGCCGCCGCAATCTGCCGCGCGTCCGGCCGCGTGCGCACCGACTGATACTCCACCGCCGCGCCGTTCTGCGTGACCGGCGTGACATAGGCACTGACCCAGTAGTGATCACCGTTCTTGCAACGATTCTTCACCAGCCCCATCCACGACCGCCCGCGCTTGAGCGTTTGCCACATATGGGCAAACGCCTGCGCGGGCATGTCCGGATGACGCAGCAAATTGTGCGGCGCGCCCAGCAGCTCGTCGCGGCTGTAACCGCTGATCCTGATGAAATCGTCGTTGGCGTAGGTGATCGCGCTGGTCAGATCGGTGGTCGAGAGAATGTTCGCATCCGGCGCAACATCGACATTGCGCCCGGTCACCGGGAGATTGATCTTCATGGAAAGCGCGCTCGTTTTATTGGAAAGAGTCGGCAGGGCTGCTGACTCTAAGCGCACTCATCGGTTAAACGTTGATCTGGCTCAGGAACTGAGCAATTAGCCATCACTGTGACCGAAAATCACAGCGACGGCCGAGGCGGGAATGAATCAGCGCTTGCCCATCGAACGGCGCGTGCCCGACGGCGCCACACCCGGGGTCCTGGCGTGACGGTCACCGTCCTTGCCCTTGAACTGCGGCTGCCTGGCGCCTTTGGCGGCGGCCAGCTCACCTGGTTTGAACGGAAACTTGAAGGCAGGAATGGTCGGTTTAGTCTCGCCGGCCTCGGCCAGCTCTGCCGGGACATCGCTCACAGCGTTGTCGATTGGGGAAGTCATGAAAGCTCCGGGAAGCAAAAGTCCGGCCCGGTGAATGAGCCGCGAAGACGCGCAGTATACCTGCGCGCGCAGACTTTAAAGAGCCCCCGAAAGGGCATGACCGGTTCCTTTTCGGGACTCTTCGCCTAGCGGATCACGTTGGCGGATCAACCCGATCCAGCGCCCGATTCACTGCAAGCTCAGCCAGCATGATGATCTGCTGGATCCCGAGCGCCGTACTGCGCTGCGGGCCTGTGAGTTCGTTGGCGAAATTGCTGGCGATGGTACTGGCCGAGGCCAGGGATTCGCAGGCATTGACCAACAGGCTTTCGGTATCGACGTTGGGAGTGACCATGTACATCGTGCTCGGGCGTGGTTTCGAGGGCTTCGGGCAAAGGTAATAGTCGAGGGCGCGTTTGATGGCTTCGCGGTTACGGGCGAGGTCTTCGGCGCGCATGGCTTCTTCGAGAGGGGTGGGGGATTCGTAGGGTGGATCGGGTATCAGTTTGTCCAT
Organism: Pseudomonas sp. MCal1; assembly: GCF_026341415.1. Classification (NCBI taxonomy): domain Bacteria; kingdom Pseudomonadati; phylum Pseudomonadota; class Gammaproteobacteria; order Pseudomonadales; family Pseudomonadaceae; genus Pseudomonas; species Pseudomonas sp. MCal1. Next base: position 136,338 of record NZ_JAKUMP010000006.1, on the reverse strand, counting down.
GAAAAACTCCTACTTGGCTATGGAGCCATCCCTCGTCGTTTCCACACGACAAAAGGTGGCAGCTGTACGCAGGGTGGAAAACCGATAAGTAGGCAACCGGCCAGACCGAAGTCTGCCTGCGCACAGCCGCCGCGACGCAGTTTGCAGACGAAAGAAGACGTCGGCAACGGTTACGGGGAGAAGCTTTGCAACTACTTGAAATCAGGTTTCCACACCTGTTCGCTGAATTGGCAGCGACAGCCAAAGACTAGAGAGCGTGCTTCCGACGGACAACCTGAAAACCTTGTGGGAAGGTTCAGTGAATCCCACACATCTTTAAACATTCGAAAATGGAACGCGGAGCGTCCCGGGCTGCATTCCCACGCGGAGCGTGGGAACGATCAAAAGCACTGCAACAACAAACGGTACCCCCCCCCCCACATTTCCAAACATCCGAAAATGGAACGCGGAGCGTCCCGGGCTGCATTCCCACGCGGAGCGTGGGAACGATCAGAGCAAAAGCAGTCCGCTTTCTGCTTTCTGCTTTCTGCTTTCTGCTTTCTGCTTCTAACCACTCAACACAATGAGCGTTAGCTCGAGTACCGCTTTTGACGTGCCGGCCCCATCGGAAGGCTGAGTGGAGGGATTTATCCGGGGGTGGGAGCGCAGCGACCGTGCGGCGCAGCCGCATGCATCGAGAGGAGGTGCAGCGAAGCAAACCGTAGGCGATGCCCCCGGATGAATCCCGGAACGAAGGAACGCCGAGCCACAGCGAGGCGCCGAACGCAGGGGCCAAGCCTTTTGGTTCCTTTTTGGCGTTTGAAAAAGGGACTCGCCGTAAGGGCGAAACCGCCAGCCGCAACACCCGAAGAAACGGATATACACCCAAACCCAAAACAGCATGGTCGGCCCAAAGGCCGCCAAGTCAAAAGCTGAAACTGACAGCGCCGTCAGTTAGCCGTCACCCTCCTGACCCGCAAACAAGTTTATAAAGACAAAACCTGCCCAAACCCCGTCCCCCTGGCGCCCCACAAGCATGCAAATCCAGAAGAAAAAGGCCCTGCTCGCCACCCTGCTGATCGCCCTTGCAGCCGCCGGCCTGTGGTATGCGGTAAAACCCGCCCCGGCCAAACTGGCCGCCCCCACCGCCATCCCGGTGCGGGTCGTCGCCGTCAGCGAAAAAGACGTACCCCGCTACACCAGCGGCATCGGCTCGGTCCTCTCGCTGCACAGCGTGGTGGTGCGCCCACAGATCGACGGCATCCTCACCAAGCTGTTGGTCAAGGAAGGTCAACTGGTAAAACAGGGCGACCTGCTCGCCACCATCGACGACCGCTCGATCCGCGCCAGCCTCGACCAGGCCCGGGCGCAACTGGGCGAAAGCCAGGCGCAACTGCAAGTCGCTCTGGTCAACCTCAAGCGCTACAAACTGCTGAGCGTCGACGACGGCGTATCGAAGCAGACCTACGACCAGCAACAGGCACTGGTCAACCAGCTCAAGGCCACCGCCCAGGGCAATCAGGCTTCGATTGACGCGGCTCAGGTACAACTTTCCTACACCCAGATTCGCTCCCCGGTCACCGGCCGCGTCGGGATTCGCACGGTCGACGAAGGCAATTTCCTGCGCATGACCGACACCCAGGGTCTGTTCACCGTGACCCAGATCGACCCGATCGCCGTCGAGTTTTCCCTGCCCCAGCAAATGCTGCCGACCCTGCAAGGCTTGATCAGCGATCCGCAGCGCGCTCAGGTCAAGGCGTACATCGGCGCCGACACCGACGGAGAAACCGGCAACCTGCTGGGGGAAGGTCACCTGACGCTGATCGACAACCAGATCAACGCCAACACCGGCACCATCCGCGCCAAGGCCGAATTCGACAACCCGGACCAGAAGCTCTGGCCCGGCCTGCTGGTGACGGTAAAGATTCAGACAGCGCTGGATAAAGATGCGCTGGTGGTCCCGCCCACCGTCGTACAACGCGGCCTCGATCAACACTTCGTGTACCGGGTCAACGGCGACAAGGTTGAAGCCGTGCAAGTGCAGATGGTTTACCAGGGCAGCGGCCAGGACATCATCAAGGGCGTGAAACCCGGCGACGTATTGGTCAGTGATGGCCAGTCGCGGCTCAAGCCCGGCTCGACCGTGCAGGTCATGAGCGAACCGCCGCAGGTGGTGCAAGCGGAGCCCCAGCCATGAAGCAGCACAAAGGCGTTTCGACCTGGTGCATCGATCATCCGGTGGCGACGATTCTGCTGACCATCGCGCTGGTACTGGTCGGAGTGATTGCCTTCCCGCGCCTGCCGGTCGCCCCGTTGCCGGAAGCGGAATTTCCGACGATTCAAGTTTCCGCACAGTTGCCCGGCGCCAGTCCGGACACCATGGCCTCGTCCGTGGCCACGCCGCTGGAGGTGCAATTCAGCGCCATCCCCGGCATGACCCAGATGACCTCCAGCAGTGCGCTGGGCTCCACTCTGCTGACCCTGCAATTCACCCTCGACAAGAGCATCGACACCGCCGCCCAGGAAGTGCAGGCCGCAATCAACACCGCCGCCGGCAAACTGCCAAAAGACATGCCGACCCTGCCGACCTGGAGGAAGGTCAACCCGGCCGACAGCCCGGTGCTGATCCTCAGCGTCAGCTCCACGCAAATGCCCGGCACCGAACTCAGTGACCTGGTGGAAACCCTCCTTGCGCGTCAGATCAGTCAGATCGACGGCGTAGGCCAGATCAACATCACCGGCCAGCAACGTCCGGCGATTCGCGTACAGGCCTCGGCGGACAAACTGGCAGCCATCGGCCTGACCCTCGCCGATATTCGCGTGGCGATCCAGCAGACCAGCCTCAACCTCGCCAAAGGTGCGCTGTACGGCGAGTCGAGCATTTCCACGCTGTCGACCAACGACCAGTTGTTCCACCCCGAGGAATACAGTCAGCTCATCGTTTCCTACAAGGACGGCGCCCCGGTTCACCTCAAGGATGTCGCCAAAGTCGTCAACGGTTCGGAAGATGCCTACGTGCAAGCGTGGGCTGGCGATCAGCCGGGCGTGAACCTGGTGATCTTCCGCCAGCCCGGCGCCAACATCGTCGAAACGGTGGACCGGATTCAGGCCGCCCTGCCCGGCCTCGAAGCCATGCTGCCAGCCTCGGTGCAGGTCAAAACCCTGATTGACCGTACCCAGACCATCCGCGCCTCGCTGCATGAAGTGGAAATCACTTTGCTGATCGCGATCCTGCTGGTGGTGGCGGTGATGGCACTGTTCCTGCGTCAGCTGTCGGCAACGATGATCGTTTCGGCGGTACTCGGCGTGTCGCTGACCGCCAGTTTCGCCCTGATGTACTTGCTCGGTTTCAGCCTGAACAACCTGACGCTGGTGGCCATCGTCGTGGCGGTAGGTTTCGTGGTCGACGATGCGATCGTGGTGGTGGAAAACATTCACCGCCACCTCGAGGCCGGCGACAGCATGCGCGACGCCGCAATCAAGGGCGCCGGCGAGATCGGTTTCACCGTGGTCTCGATCAGTTTTTCGCTGGTGGCGGCGTTCATTCCGCTGCTGTTCATGGGTGGCGTGGTCGGGCGGTTGTTCAAGGAATTTGCCCTGACGGCCACCTCGACCATCCTGATTTCCGTGGTGGTGTCGCTGACTCTGGCGCCAACCCTCGCCGCGCTGTTCATGCGCAAACCGGTGCATCACGCCCATGACAGACCGGGCTTCAGCGAACGCCTGCTCGGCTGGTACGAGAAGGGCCTGCGCCGCGCCCTCGCCCACCAGAAACTGATGATCGGCGTGTTCGGCCTTTCCGTCGCACTGGCGATTGGCGGCTACGTGTTTATCCCCAAAGGGTTCTTCCCGGTGCAGGACACCGGCTTCGTCCTCGGCACCACCGAAGCTGCAGCCGATATCTCCTACAGCGACATGGTGAAAAAACACCTGGCGATGGCCGAAATCGTCGCCGCCGATCCGGCCGTCCAGGCGTTTTCCCACTCGGTGGGCGTATCCGGCAGCAACCAGACCATCGCCAACGGGCGCTTCTGGATTGCGCTGAAAAAACGCGGCGACCGAGATGTTTCAGCCAGCCAGTTCATCGACCGCATTCGTCCGCAACTGATGAAAGTCCCCGGCATCGTGCTTTACCTGCGCGCCGGCCAGGACATCAACCTCAGCTCCGGCCCGAGCCGTGCTCAGTATCAATACGTGCTCAAGAGCAACGACGGGCCGACCCTCGCCACCTGGACCCAGAAACTCACCGAAAAGCTGCGCAGCATTCCGGCGTTCCGTGACATTTCCAACGACCTGCAACTGGGCGGCAGCATCACCCACATCAGCATCGACCGCAGCGCCGCCGCGCGTTTCGGCCTGACGGCGAGTGATGTCGATGAAGCGCTGTACGACGCCTTCGGCCAGCGGCAGATCAACGAATTCCAGACTCAGGTCAACCAGTACAACGTGATCCTGGAGCTGGACACCAAGCAGCGCGGCAAGGCCGAAAGCCTCAACTATTTCTACCTGCGCTCACCGCTGAGCGGAGAAATGGTGCCGCTGTCGGCGCTGGCCCGCTTCGACGCGCCGACCATCGGCCCGCTGTCCATCGCCCACGACGGCATGTTCCCGGCCGCCAACCTGTCGTTCAACCTGGCGCCCGGTGTGGCACTGGGCGATGCAGTGATTCTGCTCAATCAGGCCAAAGCCGAAATCGGCATGCCGACCGCAATCAGCGGCAACTTCCAGGGCGCGGCCCAAGCGTTCCAGAGTTCGCTGAAAAGTCAGCCGTGGCTGATTCTCGCGGCGCTGGTGGCGGTGTACATCATCCTGGGCGTGCTCTACGAGAGCTTCGTCCATCCGCTGACGATCATCTCGACCCTGCCGGCGGCGGGTCTGGGCGCGGTGATCATGCTGTGGATCTGCGGTCAGGACTTTTCGATCATGGCGCTGATCGGGCTGGTACTGCTGATCGGTATCGTCAAGAAGAACGGAATCCTGATGATCGACTTCGCCCTTGAGGCGCAGCGTCATCGCGGGCTGTCGCCGCAGGATGCGATTTTCGAAGCGTGTATCACGCGGTTCCGGCCGATCATCATGACCACCCTCGCCGCGCTGCTAGGCGCGCTGCCGCTGATGCTCGGCTACGGCACCGGCGCCGAACTGCGCCAGCCGCTGGGGATCGCGGTGGTGGGCGGCTTGCTGGTCAGCCAGATGCTGACGCTGTTCACCACGCCGGTCATATACTTGTGGCTTGAGCGGCTGTTCCACAAGCCCAAACCTGCGCCCGTCGCGGCGCTGGCAACGACAGACTGAGGCGGGTCATGCGCGTTCTGATTATCGAAGACGAAGAGAAAACCGCGGACTACCTGCACCGCGGCCTGACGGAACAGGGTTACACCGTGGATCTGGCCCGCGACGGTATCGAGGGCCTGCACCTGGCGCTGGAAAGCGACTACGCGGTGATCGTCCTCGACGTGATGCTGCCGGGCCTCGACGGTTTCGGCGTGCTGCGCGCATTGCGTGCGCGCAAGCAGACACCGGTGATCATGCTCACCGCCCGCGAGCGGGTCGAGGACCGGATCAGGGGCCTGCGCGACGGCGCCGACGATTACCTCGGCAAACCGTTTTCCTTCCTCGAACTGGTGGCGCGCCTGCAAGCGCTGACCCGCCGCAGCGGTGGCCATGAACCGGTGCAAGTGAGCATCGCCGACCTGTGGATCGACCTGATCAGCCGCAAGGCCACCCGCGCCGGTACCCGGCTGGATCTGACGGCGAAAGAGTTTTCGCTGCTCAGCGTGCTGGCCCGGCGTCAGGGCGAAATCCTGTCGAAAACCGCGATTGCGGAAATGGTCTGGGACATCAATTTCGACAGCGACGCCAACGTCGTCGAAGTCGCGATCAAGCGCCTGCGGGCCAAGCTCGACGGGCCGTTCGAGGAGAAATTGCTGCACACGATCCGCGGCATGGGTTATGTGCTGGAGAGCCGCGGTGTCCAGTAACTCAATAGCGCTGCGCCTGAGCGGGATGTTCACGCTGGTGGCGCTGCTGGTCTTCCTGTTGATCGGCGGCGCGCTGTATCAACAAGTGGACAAGGGCCTCGGCCTGCTGCCGGAAGCGGAACTGGATGCGCGTTACAGCGTGCTCGAATCCGCGCTCAACCGCTATGGCACTCCCGAGCATTGGGTAAAGATCAATGCCAAGCTCAAGCTGCTCGGCGAAGAAGACAAGCGCATCCATTTCTGGGTGGTCAGCGGCAATCCGGGGTACGAATTCGGCGAGCCGGATGCCTTGATCCGTGCGTTCGCCCAAGGTGCGCCGGGCATGCGCGACCTGCAACTGCCCAACCATCCTTACCCGCTGAAAGTGCTGCTGACCGAACTGCCGGCCAAGGATCAGCGCCCGCCGCTGCGCTTCATGATCGGCATCGACACCGAGACCCTTCACCAGACCCAGCATCAGTTGCTGATCGCGCTGATCAGTCTGGCGGTGATCGGCGTGCTGCTGGCCTCGGCATTGGGTTACTGGGTGGCGCGAATCGGCCTCAAACCGCTGATCAAACTGTCCCATGAAGCCCAACGTCTGGCGCCGCCGTTGCGGGCCGGGCGCCTGCGCATGTCGCCATTGCCGCCGGAACTGGAGCAGTTCGTCGACTCGTTCAACTCGACGCTGGAGCGGGTTGAACAAGCCTATTCGCGGCTTGAATCCTTCAACGCCGACGTCGCCCATGAACTGCGCTCGCCGTTGACCAACCTGATCGGCCAGACCCAGGTCGCGCTGACTCGCGGGCGCTCTGCCGAGCATTATTTCGAAGTGCTGCAATCCAACCTCGAAGAGCTGGAACGCCTGCGCTCGATCATCAACGACATGCTGTTTCTGGCCAGCGCCGATCAGGGCAGCAAGGCCACCAAACTGACCTCGACTTCACTGGCCGATGAAGTGGCGACCACCCTCGAATACCTCGACTTCATTCTCGAAGATGCGCAGGTTCAGGTTCGGGTGAGCGGCGATGCGCAGGTGCAGATCGAGATCGCTCATCTGCGCCGGGCGTTGATCAATCTGCTGAGCAACGCGGTGCAACACACCGCGCCCGGACAGGTGATCGAAGTGCAGATCGCGGTCGAGGAACATCAGGTCAGCATCGGCGTGGCCAACCCCGGCTCGCCGATTGCCAGCGAGCATTTACCGCGCTTGTTCGAGCGTTTCTACCGGGTCGATGCATCGCGCACCAACAGCGGCAACAATCACGGGTTGGGGCTGGCGATCGTCAAGGCGATTGCGTTGATGCATGGCGGCGACGTGTTTGTGCGCAGTGATCGCGGGATCAATACCTTCGGGATTCACTTGCCGGTCTGACCCCACCCCTCATCGTTCCCACGCTCTGCGTGGGAATGCCGCCCGGGACGCTCCGCGTTCCATTCCAAAGTCGAACACAGAGCTTCCATCAAGGTGTTCCCACGCCGAACCCAGTAATGTTCACCTGTTGATCTTTGCTTGCGCTGTAACAGTCATTTATGAAAATCACGCTGTTTCCCAACGCCCGGCAACCTTATCTTTGCCCGCACCAAACAGCACTTGCCAAGCAAGAAGGTTTTCAAGATGTCCAACAGTATGGGTATTGCCAGCGCTTTCGTTTTGTCCTCATTGATCCTGTCGCCGATGGCGATGGCTGAAGAATCGCAGTCGTTCGCAGCGCACAATGCAGCTCGCGCTCAAGCGTATGAACAGCATCAGGCAGAAATGATGGCCAAGGCCAAGGACGCCACGCAAGCCCCGCAGGCCGGCCTTTCCCAAGCGCAGTCCGACTCCGGATCCGACAGCTGAGGCGCGCACCGCTCCGTTTCCCTCGACGCGGTTGTTTGGCTCTTCCCGTTCAACCGTCGTCCTTCCAGGCCGCTGATTTTCAGCGGCCTTTTTTCGTTGTGGTGTGAAAGCTGTCTGGTGCGTCTTTAACAACTGAAACATCCCGCACCTCAAGACATTGAAGTGTCAGTTGACCCAAGGAGCTTTACCGCACGTGCGTTACCCAGTTCGCTTTACCCCGCTGTTCATTGCAATTGCCGCAACGATTGCCCCCGCCGCCCATGCTGCCGAAGCCGAGAAACAAGGTTTCATCGAAGGCGCGAGTCTCAACCTCAACGCGCGCAACTACTACATGAATCGCAACCGTCTGCAGCAGACGGATGACAACATCGAGTGGGGCCAGGGTTTGCTCGGCAAATTCGAGTCGGGTTACACCGAAGGCACGGTCGGCTTCGGCATTGATGCCCACGCCATGCTCGGTCTGAAACTCGACGGCGGTGGCGGCACCGATAACTCCAGCATCCTGCCCGTCAGCGACGGCAACGGCAAAGCGCCGGGCTCGTTCTCCACGGCGGGCGGTACGCTGAAAATGCGTGCGTTCGATACCGAACTGAAGGCCGGTGACCTGTTCCTCGCCAATCCGGTGATCGCCGGTGGCGAGACGCGCATGCTGCCGCAGACTTTTCGTGGCCTCAGCCTGACCAACCACAGCTTCGACGGCTGGATGATCGAAGGCGGCCAGGCCAGTTTCACCAAACCCTACAACCAGAGTGGCCACAAACGCATCGGCACTTCTTACGGCACCCTCGCCGACGGCGACAAGAGCCGACACCTGAACTGGGCCGGCGTGGCCTGGAGCGGTGTCGAAGGCCTGACCAGCAGTCTGTACGCCTCCGAGTTGAAGGACATCTGGAACCAGTACTACTACGACCTCGACTACACCTGGGCGCTGAACGATCGGGTGACCCTCAACCCGGGCCTGCACTTCTATCACACGCAGGACACCGGCGACGCGCTGCTGGGCAACATCGACAACAACACCTACAGCCTGCATCTCACCGTGGGTATCGGCAATCACAGCGTCACCGCCGCGTACCAGCGGATCAACGGCAACACGCCGTTCGATTACATCAGCCAGGGCGACAGCGTTTACCTCGACAACTCGCAGCAGTACTCGGACTTCAACGGCCCGAACGAGCGCTCGTGGAAACTCAAGTACGCCTACGATTTCGCAGGACTCGGCTTGCCAGGCCTGACCTCTTCGTTGTCCTACTCGCGCGGCACGCTGGACCTGACCAAGGTCGATCCGCAGAGCAAGGGTTACGCCTCGTGGTACAGCGCCGATGGCGGCAACGCCAAACACTGGGAGCGCGATATCGACCTCAAGTACGTGGTGCAGAGCGGTCAGGCCAAAGACCTCGCAGTGCGCCTGCAATGGGCGACCAACCGTGGCGGCAACGGTTACGGTGCGCTGGATACGGACACGGATGAATACCGTGTGATCATCGACTACCCGATCAACGTCTTCTAAGATCGGCGCTACAGTTGAGAGGCCGGCCTTATGCGCTGGCCTTTTTCTTGCGTGTGCGGCAGCGACGTTTGTACAACTACGCTTATAAGACTCCTCAACCGACAACCCAACCATGATCGCGAGCCGTACCCCACCTGCTGCGGGCAAGACCGGACGTCCCGAGCTGCTGCTGATCCTCGGCAGCCTGCTGAGCGTGATCGCGATTGTGTGTATCGTCACGTTCCTGCTGATCCGCGAACACGCCAACGCTCAGGAATCGGCCACCCGCAGCGCCACTACCATTGCCCAGTTGATCGACGCCGATGTGCTGCGCACCGTCGAGTTGTATGACCTGACGTTGCAAGGACTGATCGCCGCCGCCCAGCGCGACGACCTGAAAAACGTGTCGCCGCAGATCCGTCACCTGGCGCTGTTCGATCGCTCCACCACAGCGCGTTTCAAGGGCGACATTCTGCTGCTCGACAAGCATGGCGAGGTCATCGCCGACTCCTCGCGGGTCGAACCGCTACCGGGCAATTTCGCCGACCGCGATTACTTCCTGGCCCACGCCTTCAACCGCGACGCCGGCATGTTCATCAGCCGCCCGTTCAAGCCCCGTTGCGATTGCGACGACGCCAACCAGTGGCGGATCAGTTTCAGCCGGCGGATTTCCTCGGACACCGGCGATTTCCTGGGCGTGGCCGTGGCGTCGATGAAACTCGACTACTTCGATCAGCTGTTCAACAGCCTCGATATCGGCATCGACAGCACCCTGAACATCATCAACAACGACGGCATCCTGCTGGCGCAAAAGCCTTACCTGCAAAGTGATTCGATCGGCAAGAGCTTCGCCACCCGGCCCAATGTGGTGCGGATCCTGCGCGACAGCAACGGCAGCGGCAGTTTCAACAGCATTTCGAGCATGGATTATCAGCAACGGCTGTACACCTATTCGCGGGTCGGCAATCTGCCGCTGACGGTGATCGTTGCCCTGTCCAGCGAAGAAGTATTCGGCGCGTGGCGACGCACGGCGATCCTGATCAGCGGCGCCACCGGCGTGCTGTGTGCCGGCCTGCTGTGGCTGACCTGGCTGCTGGCCCGGGAGCTGCGCCTGCGCCAGCGGGCCGAACGGGAACTGGCGCAATTGGCGGCGACCGATGCCCTGACGGGGGTCGCCAACCGGCGAATGCTCGATCAGTCGCTGCGCCACGAATGGTTCCGCGCCCAGCGCTCGGGCAAGCCGCTGTCATTGCTGATGATCGACGCGGACCACTTCAAGGCCTTCAACGACCGACACGGGCACCAGGCCGGGGATCAGGCGTTGCGTGAACTGGCCAGGGTAATCACCTCCAATGTGCGGCGTCCGGCGGATCTGGTGGCGCGGTATGGCGGTGAGGAGTTTTCGGTGATTCTCGCAGAGACCGACAGCCTGGGAGCACAACAGATCGCCGAGCACATTCGCGCGGCGGTGGAACAACTGCCGGGCGTGAATCAAGACCAGTCACCGATGACCGTGAGCATCGGCATCAGCACCTGGACAGCCACCAGCGAGATCAGCCTGGAGCAGCTGTTGTTCGCAGCGGACAAGGCGCTGTATCAAGCCAAGGAAGGTGGGCGAAACCGGGTAGTCATGGCCTGAGAGCAGGCATAAAAAAAGGCCACCCAAAGGTGGCCTTCAAAAAACTAGAGAGGTTTTTTACTTACACCGCCGCAACCGGGCGCATGTAAGAGATTGGTGCAGTGCTGGCGTCTTCGAACGTCACGACTTCCCAGGCATCTTTCTGCTCAATCAACTTGCGCAGTAGCTGGTTGTTCAGTGCGTGGCCGGACTTGAAGCCCTTGAACTCACCAATCAGGCTGTTGCCCAGCAGGTACAGGTCGCCAATCGCATCGAGGATCTTGTGCTTCACGAATTCGTCTTCATAGCGAAGGCCGTCTTCGTTCAGTACGCCATCGGCATCGACCACGATCGCGTTTTCCACGCTACCGCCGAGTGCGAGGTTGTGCTTGCGCAGGTACTCGATGTCACTCATGAAACCGAAAGTACGGGCGCGGCTGACTTCTTTTACGAACGAAGTGCTGGAAAAGTCCACGCTTGCACTTTGGGTGCGGTCCCGGAAAACCGGGTGATCGAAATCGATCTCGAAGCTCACCTTGAACCCTTCGAAAGGGACGAAAGTGGCGCGCTTGTCGCCGTCTTCCACTGTCACTTCACGCAGGATGCGGATGAATTTCTTGGCGGCGTCCTGTTCTTCCAAGCCAGCCGATTGAATCAGGAATACGAAAGGTCCTGCGCTGCCATCCATGATCGGGACTTCAGACGCGGAGAGCTCGACGTAGGCGTTATCGATGCCCAGGCCAGCCATGGCCGAGAGCAGGTGCTCCACCGTGTCTACCTTCACGTCACCGTTGACCAGCGTCGTCGACATGGTTGTCTCGCCGACGTTGGCCGCGCGAGCCGGTATCTCGACAACCGGATCGAGATCGGCACGACGAAAGACGATCCCGGTGTCGACAGGTGCAGGCTTGAGGGTCAGGTAAACCTTCTCCCCGGAGTGCAGACCTACACCGGTGGCACGGATAATATTTTTCAGTGTGCGTTGTTTAATCATGGCATGGGCCGCTTCAGCGCAAATTGCGAACTGGTATCAACAAAGGCTGGCGATGATAGCAGACCGAGCCTTTGCTGAACACCAATCACCTGAATACCCCTGATACATTTCATCAATCGGCCTGACGACGCAGGAAAGCCGGGATGTCCAGGTAGTCCAGGTCATCTTGCGGATTCATCTTCGCGGCAGTCGCAGCACCGGCCTGAGCCTGGTTGCGCATGACGGTCGGACGGTCCAGGTCACGGTAGTTCACCGCTGGCTGTTCCTGACGAGCGGGTGCCGGTTGCTGCACTGGAGCAGCCGCCATCGAGGTGTGAACGGTGTTGTCGATGACCTTCACAGGCTTCTCGATTTTCGCGCCCAGACCGGTAGCAACCACGGTCACGTGCAGTTCATCGCGCATGTCCGGATCGATCACGGTACCGACCTTGACCATTGCGTGCTCGGAAGCGAAGGCTTCGATGATCGAACCCACGTCGGAGTACTCACCCAGAGACAGGTCAGGACCGGCAGTGATGTTCACCAGGATGCCGCGTGCGCCTTGCAGGTTCACGTCTTCCAGCAGCGGGTTGCGGATGGCTGCTTCGGTCGCTTCACGTGCACGGTTCGGACCGCTGGCGCAGCCAGTGCCCATCATCGCCATGCCCATTTCGCTCATCACGGTGCGCACGTCGGCGAAGTCGACGTTGATCATGCCCGGACGCTTGATGATGTCGGAGATACCGCGAACGGCGCCGGCCAGTACATCGTCAGCCTTGGCGAAAGCCGACAGCAGGCTTGCGTCTTTACCGAGAATGGTCAGCAGTTTTTCGTTCGGAATGGTGATCAGCGAGTCGACGCTTTCCGAGAGCATGCGGATGCCTTCGTCGGCGATCTGCATACGCTTGCGACCTTCGAACGGGAACGGACGGGTCACGACCGCAACGGTCAGGATGCCCATTTCCTTGGCCACTTCGGCGATGATCGGCGCAGCACCGGTACCGGTACCGCCGCCCATGCCGGTGGTGATGAACACCATGTTGGTGCCGGCCAGCACTTCAGCAATGCGCTCGCGATCTTCCAGCGCAGCCTGACGGCCGACTTCCGGGTTGGCGCCGGCGCCCAGGCCTTTGGTCACGCCGGTGCCCAGTTGCAGAATGGTGCGCGCGCCGATGTTTTTCAGCGCTTGAGCATCGGTGTTGGCGCAGATGAATTCCACGCCTTCGATGTTGCTCTTGACCATGTGGTTGACAGCGTTGCCGCCGCCACCGCCAACACCGATAACTTTGATTACCGGGCTTGCGGGGATGTTGTCTACGAGTTCGAACATTTTCCCTCTCCTTACATTCTCTAGTTTTTTCGCCTACTGCTGATTTGTTGCGGTGCTGCGGTAAAGCGTTAGAAGTTGCCTTGAACCCACTTCTTCAAACGGTCCAGCAACGGCGCCTGCGGCTCATCGCTGCTGTAGCTGTCGCGGTTGCTGATGCCCGAGAACGAGATCCCGTCGGACTGCTTCTGCAGGCCGTACATCAACAAGCCAACGCCAGTGGAATAAATCGGGTTGCGTACCACGTCATCCAGCCCCTTCACGCCGTGCGGCACGCCCAAGCGGACCGGCATGTGGAAGATTTCTTCGGCCAGTTCGGTAGCGCCTTCCATCTTCGAGGTACCACCGGTCAGCACGATGCCGGCCGGGATCAGGTCTTCGTAGCCGCTGCGGCGCAGCTCGGCCTGGATCAGGGTGAACAGTTCGTCGTAACGCGGCTCGACCACTTCGGCCAGTGCCTGACGCGACAGTTCGCGCGGCGGACGGTCGCCGACGCTCGGCACCTTGATGGTCTCGCCGGCACCGGCCAGTTTGGCCAGGGCGCAGGCGTAACGGATCTTGATTTCTTCGGCGTACTGGGTCGGAGTGCGCAACGCCATGGCGATGTCGTTGGTCACCTGGTCGCCCGCGATCGGGATCACCGCCGTGTGGCGGATGGCGCCTTCGGTGAAGATCGCGATGTCGGTGGTGCCGCCGCCGATGTCGACCAGGCAAACGCCCAGCTCTTTTTCGTCGTCGGTCAGGACCGAGTAGGCCGAGGCCAGTTGCTCAAGAATGATGTCGTCGATTTCCAGACCGCAGCGACGCACGCATTTTTCAATGTTCTGTGCAGCGTTGACGGCGCAGGTGACCACGTGAACCTTGGCTTCCAGACGCACGCCGGACATGCCCAGCGGCTCGCGCACGCCTTCCTGGTTATCGATCACGTAATCCTGCGGCAGGGTGTGCAACACACGCTGGTCAGCCGGGATCGCCACGGCCTGGGCGGCGTCGAGTACGCGCTCCAGGTCAGCGGAGCTGACTTCGCGGTCGCGGATCGCGACGATGCCGTGGGAGTTCAGGCTGCGGATGTGATTGCCTGCCACGCCGACGAACGCCGAGTGAATGCGGCAGCCCGCCATCAACTGGGCTTCCTCGATCGCGCGCTGGATCGACTGCACGGTGGACTCGATGTTGACCACCACGCCTTTTTTCAGGCCGCGGGACGGATGGGTGCCGATCCCGACGATATCGAGCGTGCCGTCGTCCGCAACCTCGCCGACCAGCGCCACCACCTTGGAGGTGCCGATATCGAGACCGACGATCATTTTGCCGCTTTGCACGTTTGCCATGGGTCCTGCCTCTTCTTAATTCTTTGCGACAGCGGGTTGGGCTGTCGTCGGCGCTACTGGTTCCCGCCAGCCAACAGCGAGGCCGTTGGCGTAGCGCAGATCGATGCGCGCAATGTTCGTAATCTGGTCTTTAAGCGTCTTGTCGTAGATGGCAATGAAGCGGCGCATCCTTTCCACCAGGTTGCCGCGTCCCAGCAGCAGTTCGATCCCGGGACCGGAACTGCCGGCACCGGTGGTCAGGAACCAGCTGCCACGTTCACGCAGCTCGAGCCGCGCAATCGAGAAGCCCAATGGCCGGAGCATCTGGCTCAGTACCTGGTATTGCTGCATCACTTGCTGCTGGGCCCGCTGCGGGCCGAACAGCTGCGGCAGGTGTTCGTAGTTCGCCAGTTCCTTGGGCGTGAACGCCTGGCCCTGGTTGTTGAGCAACGACTCGTCGCCCCAGCGGGCCACCGGCAGTTGCTCTTCGAGGCGGATCACCACCTGATCCGGCCAGACCCGACGTACTTCGGCGTGGGCGATCCACGGCATCTGCTCAAGCTCGGTGCGCATGCTCGCCAGGTCGATGGTGAAGAAGCTCGACGCCACGTACGGGGCGATCCGCTGCTGCACCGCTTGCTGGCTGATGTAACTCAGGTCGCCCTGCACGGCGATCTTGGTGATCGGCCGGTCGGCGTACGGCAACAAACGCTGCGCGCCTTCGTAAGTACCGAACCCCAGGGCCACCAGCAGCACCGGCCAGAACAGACTTTTCAAGAAGCCGAAGTTGGCTTTCGGCAGGCGCGCGGACATCGGCTCTTTGGCCACCATTCGGCTGGCACCCCGCGGCACCGGCTTGCGGCCGGGTGCGGGTGGCTGATGTCTGAGATGTGCGCCTTGCATGGTCTTAACCTCGCGCCTCTTTCTTGCCATCGGCATCGACACTGGCGGCCAGAATGGCCAGGACCAGTTGCTGGAAATCCAGACCGGCCGCTTTCGCCGCCATCGGTACCAGACTGTGATCGGTCATGCCGGGAGCGGTGTTGACTTCCAGAAACCAGAATTTGCCGTCGGCGTCCTGCATCACGTCCGCCCGGCCCCAACCGGCGATACCCAGCGCCTCGCAGGCTTGCGCCGTGAGGTCCATGAGTTCCTTTTCCTTGGCGGCATCGAGCCCGCACGGAATCCGATACTGGGTATCGTTGGCGATGTACTTGGCGTCGTAGTCGTAGAACGTGTGTGGCGTGCCCAGCGCGATAGGCGGCAACACCTGGTCACGCAGGGTGGCGATGGTGAACTCGGGACCGTGGATCCATTGCTCGACCAACACTTGCGAATCGTAGGTACTGGCCGCTTTCCATGCGTCGATCAACTCGGACGCAGAACTCACTTTGGCCATCCCGATACTTGAACCTTCATGCGCCGGTTTGACGATCAAAGGGAAGCCCAGTTCCGTCGCTGCCGAAATACAATCGGCCTCGCTGCGCAGCACGGCGTGACGCGGCGTCGGAATCCCGAGCGTGTGCCAGACCTGCTTGGTGCGCAGTTTGTCCATCGCCAGCGCCGAAGCCAGGATGCCGCTGCCGGTGTATGGAATGCCGGCCACTTCAAGCAGGCCTTGCATGCTGCCGTCTTCACCGCCACGACCGTGGAGGATGATGAACGCGCGGTCGATTTTTTCGCTCAGCAAGCGCTGCAGAATGTCTGCGCCGACGTCGATCCCGAACGCGTCCACACCGGCGCTTTGCAGCGCAGTGAGCACAGCGTTGCCGGACTTCAGCGAGACTTCACGCTCGGCACTCAAGCCACCGAACAGCACGGCAACGCGGCCGAAGTCTTTCGGGGCAATGGTGGAGAACAGATTGGCGTAGGCAGCAGTCATTTCAACTTCCCCTCGACCGGCGCCGCCACGGCACCGGCGAACAACTCGCTTTTCAACAGTTTCGGTGCGAGGCCGCCGATGTCACCGGCGCCCTGGCACAGCAGAATGTCGCCGGCACGCAGCAGCGGCTTGACCAGCGGCGCCAGATCGACACCGCGCTCGATGTAGATCGGGTCCAGCTGACCGCGCTGACGGATGCTGTTGCACAGCTTGCGGCTGTCGGCCCCCGGGATCGGCTCTTCGCCGGCCGGATAGACTTCCATCAGCAGCAGCACGTTGGCGTCGGCCAGTACATTGACGAAATCGTCGTACAGGTCACGGGTGCGGCTGTAGCGGTGCGGCTGATAGACCATCACCAGCCGGCGCTCAGGCCAGCCACCGCGCACGGCTTTGATGACTGCTGCGACTTCGGTCGGGTGGTGACCGTAGTCGTCGACCAGCATCACCTTGCCGCCGTCCACCGGCAGTTCGCCGTAGACCTGGAAACGCCGGCCAACACCCTGGAACCCGGACAGGCCCTGGACGATGGCTTCATCGCTGACGCCTTCGTCGGTGGCGATGCAGATGGTTGCCAGTGCGTTGAGTACGTTGTGGTTGCCCGGCATGTTCACGGACACATCCAGCGGCTCACGCTCGGGGCGCAGTACGGTGAAGAAGGTCTGCATGCCCTGCTGGCGAACATTGATCGCGCGCACGTCGGCTTCTTCGCTGAAACCGTAGGTGACGACCGGACGTTTGACCTGCGGCAGGATTTCACGCACCACCGGATCGTCCAGGCACACCACTGCCAGACCGTAGAACGGCAGGTTGTGCAAAAACTCGACGAAGGTTTTCTTCAGCTTGTTGAAGTCACCGTCGTAGGTCGCCATGTGGTCGGCGTCGATGTTGGTGACCACGGCCACCAGCGGTTGCAAGTGCAGGAAGCTTGCGTCGCTCTCATCGGCTTCGGCGATCAGGTAACGGCTGGTGCCGAGCTGGGCATTGGTGCCCGCGGCGTTCAGACGGCCGCCGATGACGAACGTCGGATCCAGGCCACCGGCCGCGAACACCGAAGCGATCAGGCTGGTGGTGGTGGTCTTGCCGTGAGTACCGGCGACGGCGATGCCGTGGCGGTAGCGCATCAGTTCGGCGAGCATTTCGGCACGCGGAACCACCGGGATGCGGCGTTCCAGAGCGGTCGCCACTTCCGGGTTGGACGTGTTGACGGCGCTCGACACCACCAGCACATCGGCGGCAGCGGCGTTCTCGGCACGATGGCCGATAAAGATCTGCGCACCGAAGGATTCCAGGCGCTCGGTCACCGGCGAAGCTTTAAGGTCCGAACCGGATACTTCATAGCCCAGGTTCAGCAGCACTTCGGCGATGCCGCACATGCCCACGCCGCCGATCCCGACGAAGTGGATGCGACGGATGCGGCGCATTTCCGGTTGTGGCATGGCTTTCTGATTCTCAACCATGGGCCACCTCCAGACAGGTATCCACCACGCTGCGGGTGGCTTCGGGTTTTGCCAGACGGCGGGCCGCTTGGGCCATTTGTTCGAGTCGTTGCGGTTGCATCAAGACCTCTGTCAGGCGCGCGGCAAGGTCCGCGGCGCCAGTCGTTCTTTGCGGCATCAGGAAGGCAGCGCCTTCGCGGGCCAAATAATCGGCGTTGCGGGTCTGGTGATCGTCGATCGCGTGGGGCAAAGGCACCAGCATCGAGGGCAGACCGGCGGCGGCCAGTTCGCTGATGGTCAATGCGCCGGCGCGGCACACCACCAGGTCAGCCCAGCCATAGGCCTGGGCCATGTCTTTGATGAACGGCTGCACCTGCGCATCCACGCCGGCGGCGCGGTAGCGCTCTGCAGTCACTTCATCGTGGTTTCTGCCCGCCTGATGGAACACTTCCGGACGCAAGTCGGCAGCGACTTGTGCCAGGGCTTCAGGCAGCAACTTGTTCAACGGCTCTGCACCCAGGCTTCCGCCCAGGATCAGCAAACGCGCCTTGCGTCCGGCCAGGGCCGGGCGCGGTGTTTCGAGGAACAGCTCGCTGCGCACCGGGTTACCGGTGGTACGGCGGCTGTCCGACAGGGTAAAGGTGTCGGGGAAGGCTTCACACACCCGGGCGGCGAACGGCACCAGCAACCGATTGGCGGTCCCGGCCACGGCGTTCTGCTCATGAACGATCACCGGCACGCCGGCCAGTTTGGCGGCGATACCGCCGGGGCCGGTCACATAGCCGCCGAATCCGACCACGCACACCGGACGCAACCGGCGAATGATCGCCCGCGCCTGCCATACCGATTTCAGCAACATGAACGGTGCCTTGAGCAACGACAGCTTGCCCTTGCCGCGCAGGCCGGTGGCGTTGATGCGGTGCAATTCAAGACCCGCCGCCGGCACCAGATCGTTTTCGATTCCGCGCGGCGTGCCGAGCCAGTGCACGGTGTAGCCGCGCGCCTGGAATTCACGGGCACAGGCCAGCGCCGGGAATACGTGGCCACCGGTGCCGCCAGCCATGATCAAAACGTTAGCGCCCATGGTTCGGCTCCTCGGCGAAGTCGCTCTCATGGAACTCCATCTCTTCACTGCCCAGGTGGGTCCGGCTCTCCCATTCGATCCTCAGCAACAAGCCAAGGCAGGCGCAGCAGATCACCAGGGAACTGCCGCCATAGCTGAGGAACGGCAAGGTCAGGCCCTTGGTCGGCAGCAGGCCGACGTTCACGCCGATGTTGATCAGGAACTGGCCGATCCACAGGAAGGACAACCCATAGGCAACGTAAGCGGCAAAGAACTGTTTGGCTTTCTCGGCCCACAGACCGATGTACATGCCGCGAATACACACGAACACGAACAGCGCCACGGTGCACAGAGAACCCACGGCGCCGAGCTCTTCGGCCAGAACCGAGAACACGAAGTCGGTGTGTGCTTCCGGCAGGTAGAACTGCTTCTGCACGCTGTTGCCCAGGCCTACGCCCAGCCATTCACCGCGACCGAACGCGATCAAGGCTTGCGACAACTGATAACCGGCACCGAACTGGTCGGCCCACGGGTCGGCGAAGTTGGTCAGACGCGCCATCCGGTACGGTTGCATCTGAATCAGCAACACCACCGCCGCCACGGCCAGCACCACCATCAGCGAGAACCGGAACAGCCCGACCCCGCCGAGGAACAGCATCGCCGCCGCGGCGCCCATCATCACGACGGTGGCACCGAAGTCCGGCTCCATCAGCAACAGGCCGGCCATCGGCAGCAGCACGATGAACGGCTTGAAGAAGCCCATCCAGCTCTCGCGCACTTCTTTCTGGCGACGCACCAGATAACCGGCGAGGTAGATCACCACGAACACCTTGGCGATCTCGGACGGCTGGACGTTGAAGAAGCTGAAACCGATCCAGCGCATCGAACCGTTCACCTCACGACCGATCCCCGGGATGATCACCATCACCAGCAGACCGAACGCACCGATCAGCATCATCCAGCCCAGGCGCTGCCAGGTGGCGATCGGGATCATCATCGTGACGACGCAGGCCCCCAGGCCCAGCACCACGTAAATCAGGTGACGAATCATGTAGTACAGCGGGCTGCCCGACTGTACGGCGGCCACTTCGGTGGAAGCCGAGGCGATCATGATCAGGCCCAGGCCGAGCAACGCCAGGCAACCGGCGAGCATCGGGAAGTCGAGGTCGATCCCACGTCCGGTAATGAGTGGCGACGGGTATGGCTTGATGATGTTTCTCAAGCTCATGCCAGATCCTCCACGGCGCGGACGAACTGGTGACCACGGTCTTCGTAGTTCTTGAACATGTCGAAACTGGCGCAGGCCGGCGACAGCAGCACCACGTCACCCGGTTGGGCGGCGGCGCGGCATTTCTCGACGGCGTCGATCAATGTGGTGGCGCGGATCAACGGCACGGCATCGCCAATGGCTTCGCCGATCTTGTCGGAGTCGCGCCCCATCAGGATCACGGCACGGCAATGGGCCGCCACCGGATCGCGCAGGTCCTTGAAGTCGGCACCCTTGCCGTCGCCACCGGCGATCAGCACGACCTTGCCGGTGATGTCCGCACCCAGACCCTCGATGGCAGCCAGTGCGGCGCCCACGTTGGTGGCCTTGGAATCGTTGTAGTAACCGACGCCGTCCAGATCACGCACCCACTGGCAACGGTGTTCGAGACCGGCGAAGGTGCGCAGCGCTGCCAGCATGGCGTCGAACGGCAGCCCGACCGCGTGGCCGAGCGCCAGCGCCGCCAAGGCGTTGGACTGGTTGTGGGCACCGCGAATCTTCAATTCGCGCACCGGCATCAGGTTCTGGAATTCGAAGGCCAGGTATTTCTCGCCATTCTCTTCGCGCAGACCGAATGCCTTGAAATCGGGTTTGGTCAGGCCGAAGGTCCAGCAAGGCTGGCCCTCGCCCATCAGCGGCCGGGTCAGGGCGTCCTGACGGTTGACCACGAACTGCTTCGCACCACGGAAAATCCGGTGCTTGGCCAGGTGATAGGCCGGCAGACCGCTGTAGCGGTCCATGTGGTCTTCGCTGATGTTGAGCACGGTCGCCACTTCGGCGTTGAGCTGGTCGGTGGTTTCCAGCTGGAAACTCGACAGCTCCATCACGTACAGCTCGACGTCATCGCTGAGCAGATCCAGCGCCGGCGTACCGAGGTTGCCGCCCACAGCGACGCGTTTGCCGGCCGCAGCCGCCATCTCGCCGACCAGAGTGGTGACGGTGCTTTTGGCGTTGGAGCCGCTGATGGCCACGATCGGCGCCTTCGCGTTACGCGCGAACAGCTCGATGTCGCCGGACAGCTTCACGCCACGGGCCGCAGCGGCTTGCAGGGCCGGGGTCGCCAGCGCCAGGCCGGGGCTCACGTAGAGCTCGTCGGCACGGCACAGGAACTCGACGTCCAGCTCGCCACAACGCACTTCCACGTGCGGATAGTCACGCTGGAGCGTGGCCAGTTCCGGTGGATTTTCCCGCGTGTCGGCCACGGCAAACGCCACGCCCCGGTTCGCCAGGAAGCGAACCAGGGACATGCCGCTCTTGCCGAGGCCGACAACGATGCGGAAGTGGTCAGAAGCGATCAGAGACACTCGTTCTACCTCAGCTTCAGGGTGGCAAGGCCGATCAGCACGAGAATCACGGTGATGATCCAGAAACGGACGATCACGCGCGGCTCGGGCCAGCCCTTGAGTTCAAAGTGGTGGTGAATCGGTGCCATGCGGAACACACGGCGACCGGTCAGCTTAAAGGACGCAACCTGAATGACGACTGACAGGGTTTCCATCACAAACACGCCGCCCATGATGAACAGGACGATTTCCTGACGGACGATCACCGCGATGGTGCCCAGGGCCGCGCCCAGCGCCAGTGCGCCGACGTCGCCCATGAAGACTTGCGCCGGGTAGGTGTTGAACCACAGAAAGCCCAGGCCGGCACCGATCAGCGCGCCGCAGAACACGATCAGCTCGCCTGCGCCCGGTACGTAAGGGATCAGCAGGTACTCAGCGAATTTCACGTTACCCGACAGGTAGCAGAAGATGCCCAGGCCGCCGCCGACCATTACTGTCGGCATGATCGCCAGACCGTCGAGGCCGTCGGTGAGGTTGACCGCGTTGCTCGAACCGACGATCACGAAGTACGTGAGCACGATGAAGCCTGCGCCCAGCGGAATGCTGTAGTCCTTGAGCATCGGCAGGATCAGGGTGGTTTCCACCGGCGTGGAGGCGGTCATATAAAGGAAGATCGCCGCGCCGAGGCCGAACACTGACTGCCAGAAATATTTCCAGCGACTCGGCAGACCACGGGAGTTCTTCTCGATCACCTTGCGATAGTCGTCGACCCAGCCGATGGCGCCGAACAGCAGGGTCACCAGCAACACGACCCACACGTAGCGGTTGCTCAGGTCGGCCCACAACAGGGTGCTGACACCGATCGAAGACAGAATCAGCGCGCCGCCCATGGTCGGCGTACCGGATTTGGACAGGTGCGATTGCGGGCCGTCGTTACGAACGGCCTGACCAATCTGACGGTTCTGCAGGGTGCGGATCATCCACGGGCCGTAGCACAGCGACAAGACCAGCGCGGTCAGCACACCGAGAATCCCGCGCAGGGTCAGGTACTGGAAGACCGCGAAGCCTTTGTAGAACTGTTGCAGATACTCCGCTAGCAGCAGCAGCATTAATGTTTCTCCAGACTGGACCCGCACAGGGCCGCAACAATGTTTTCCATCGCCGCGCTGCGCGAACCCTTGATCAAAATGGTGGTGTTTGTGTCCTGCTCGGCGTCGAGGGCCTGGATCAGTTCGGCCTGTGTGCCGAAGTGATGCGCCTGTTCGCCGAATGCGTTGACGGCGTGGATCATGTTCGGCCCGACGGCATAAAGCGCGGAAACCTTGCCCCGGGCGTACTCGCCCACGTCGCGGTGCCCCTGCTCCGCCCAGTCGCCCAACTCGCCGATATCCCCGAGCACCAGGACGGTGCGGCCGGAAAAGCCGGCGAGTATATCAACGGCCGCGCACATGGAGGTGGGGTTCGCGTTGTAAGTGTCGTCAATCACGCGCATGCCGTTTTTCGCCAGCTGCGCGACGGTGCGACCCTTGACCGGTTGTACCGCGCCAAGCCCCGTGGCGATGCCGAACAGCGACACGCCCAAGGCGTGCGCGGCAGCGGCGGCAGCCATGGCGTTGGCGACGTTATGGGTGCCGAGCAGGTTCAGTTGAACCCGTTCCACACCTTCAGGAGTGTGCAGGTTGAACGCCGGGCAGCCACGGGCATCGGTGGCCAGGTCGCTGGCGTAAAAATCCGCCTGAGTGTTGCTCAGAGCAAACGTCAGTACCTTGCGACCGGCAGCGCGGGTCTTCCAGATGCCAAACGCCTTGTCATCGAGGTTCAGCACCGCGACGCCATCGGCTGCCAGTCCTTCGATGATTTCGCCCTTGGCTTCAACGATTTTCTCCGGCCCGCCAAACTCGCCGACATGGGCGGTTCCGGCGTTGTTGAGTATCGCCACGTGTGGCTTGGTCAGCCCTACGGTGTAAGCGATTTCACCCAGACGCGAAGCACCCAGTTCGATCACCGCCGCGCTGTGCTCCGGGGCGAGTTCGAGCAGGGTCAGCGGTACGCCGAGGTCGTTGTTCAGGTTGCCACGGGTCGCGTGTACCGAACCGCGCGTACGCAGGATGCTCGCGAGCATTTCCTTGACTGTGGTCTTGCCACTGGAACCGGTAACGGCGGCGACCGGTTTGGTGAACGCGGCACGGTTTAGCGCACCCAATTGGCCGAGCGCCTGGCGGGTGTCCTTGACCAGCAACTGCGGCAGCGTGCTGTCGGCGACTTCGCGCTCGACCAATGCAGCAACGGCGCCTTTGGCAGCCACTTCATTCAAATAGTCATGACCGTCGAAACGCGGGCCGGTCAGGGCGATAAACAGTTGGCCGGCCTTGATCGCGCGGCTGTCGATGCTCACGCCGTCAAAACTGGCGTCGGCACTGATCAGACGGGCATCGAGCGCGTTGGTCAACTCGCTG
This sequence comes from Pseudomonas sp. MCal1, assembly GCF_026341415.1. Classification (NCBI taxonomy): domain Bacteria; kingdom Pseudomonadati; phylum Pseudomonadota; class Gammaproteobacteria; order Pseudomonadales; family Pseudomonadaceae; genus Pseudomonas; species Pseudomonas sp. MCal1. Next base: position 112,452 of record NZ_JAKUMP010000006.1, on the reverse strand, counting down.
AGTTTCAGGGCCTTAAGCATGGGCCACCTCCCACGCGGTCAAGGCGTGATCGGCCTCGACCAGATCCGAGAATGCATGGCGTTCGCCGTTGATTTCCTGATAGTCCTCGTGACCTTTGCCGGCCAGAACGATCACGTCATCCGCCGAAGCACCGGCGATCAGTTGCGCGATGGCCTGACCGCGACCGGCCACGAACGTCACCTTGTCCACAGCCGTGAAACCGGCGCGGATGTCATCAAAAATGACGGCTGGATCTTCGGTACGCGGATTGTCATCGGTCACCAGCACGCGGTCGGCCAGACGCTCGACCACTTCGGCCATCAGCGGACGCTTACCGCGATCGCGATCACCGCCGCAGCCGAACAGGCACAACAATTGGCCTTTGACGTGCGGACGCAATGCGGTCAGAACTTTTTCCAGGGCATCCGGCGTGTGGGCGTAATCGACCACCACCAGCGGCTGGGTACCGCCGCCGAGACGCTGCATGCGTCCGGCCGGACCTTCGAGTTTCGGCAACACCTTGAGGATTTCGTCGAGCGCGTAGTCGAGACCGAGCAAGGCGCCGACGGCGGCCAGTACATTGCTCAGGTTGAAACGACCGAGCAGCGTGCTGCGCAGATGATGCTCGCCCTGTGGCGTCACCAGCGTGGCGCGCACGCCATGGTCGTCGAACTGCGCTTCACGCACATAGAGATAGGCACTGCTGTCGAGCAGGCTGTAAGTGATCAACCGCGACTCGCGTTTTTCAGCGGCCAGTTGCCGGCCGAAATCGTCGTCAAGGTTGACCACGCGGCACTTCAGGTCATTCCAGGCGAACAGCCGGGCCTTGGCCTCGGCGTACGCTTCCATGGTGCCGTGGTAATCCAGGTGATCGCGGGACAGGTTGGTCATCACCGCGACGTCGAACGCCAGCGCGGTAACCCGGCCCTGATCCAGACCGTGGGACGAGACTTCCATGGCCACGGCTTTGGCGCCGGCCTTTTTCAGGTCGCCCAGAGTCGCTTGCATGGCAATCGGGTTCGGCGTGGTGTGCAGGCCGCTTTGCAGCGAGCCGTGGAAACCGGAGCCCAAGGTGCCGACGATGCCGCAATGCTGACCGAGCAGGTCCAGCGCCTGCGCCACCAACTGAGTCACGCTGGTCTTGCCGTTGGTGCCAGTGACGCCAATCAGATTCAGATGATGACTTGGCTCACCATAAAAACGCCCGGCGATGTCCGACAGCTGCGCAGCCAGGCCTTTGACCGGAATCAGCGGCACTTCGGTGATCGGCAGCACGGTGGCGCCTTCCACTTCATAAGCCACGGCAGCCGCGCCGCGCTGCAAGGCGTCGGCGATGTGCGCACGACCGTCGAACTTGCCGCCCGGCACCGCGAGGAACAGGTCACCCGCGCGCACGTTGCGACTGTCGAGCGCCAGTTCACGGATCAACAGATCGTGGCCGGCGTGGGGGAAAATCTTGTTCAGACTCAGAGACATCAGCCGCGCCCTCCATTGGCTTTCAGCGGAACGGCCGGGGTGGCGTTGGCCTGTTGTGTCGTCGGCAGGTTGTCCGGGGTGACGTTCATCAGGCGCAGGGTGCCCGACATCACGCGACTGAACACCGGCGCCGAGACCAGACCACCGAAGTAACCGGCCTTGGTCGGTTCATCGATCACCACGACAATTGCATAACGTGGATCGCTCATCGGGCCGAAGCCGGCGAACAGCGAGCGGTAAGAGTTTTCGGCGTAGCCCTTGGTGCCGACCGATGTCTTGCGCGCGGTACCGGACTTGCCGCCCACGTGATAGGCCGGCACCTGCGCACGGAACACCCCGCGCGGGGCTTCGATCACTTGTTGCAGCATGCCTTGCATGGTTTTGGCGACGGCTTCCGGCAGCACCTGGGTGGTCTGCGGCGCCTTGTCGGTTTTGATCAGGGTCAGCGGTGCGAGACGACCGTTGTTGGCCAACGCCGAGAACGCATGCACCAGTTGAATCGCGGTCACCGAAATACCGTAGCCGTACGACAGCGTTGCAGTCTCGGCCTTGCGCCACTCGCGGTAGTTCGGCAGGTTGCCGACACGCTCGCCCGGGAAGCCGAGGCCGGTGTCCTGGCCGAGGCCGACTTTCTGTGCGAGGCGGAAAATGGTTTCGCCGCCGATATCGAACGCGACCTTGCTCATGCCGACGTTACTGGAATTGATCAGAATACCGGTCAGGTCGAGTACCGGACCTTCGGTTTTCGATACGTCCTTGATCGTGTATTTACCGATCTGCAGGGAGCCCGGATACACCTCGACGGTGTCGCTCGGTTTCCAGCGGCCGGTTTCGATCGCGGCGCTCATCGAGATCGCTTTCATGGTCGAACCGGGTTCGAACACGTCGATCATTGCGCGGTTACGCATCATCGCCGGTTGCAGGTTGCGACGGTTGTTCGGGTTGTAGGTCGGCTGGTTGACCATGGCGAGGATCTCGCCGGTCTTCACGTCCATGATCACCAGACTGCCGGCCTTGGCGCCGTTCTCGATGATCGCGTTGCGCAGCTCGCGGTTGGCCAGATATTGCAGACGCAGGTCAATCGACAACGCCAAGGGCTTGCCGGCCTTGGCGTTTTTGGTGACCTGGACATCCTTGATCAGCCGTCCGCGCCGATCCTTGATGACTTGCCGCTTGCCGGGCACGCCGGCCAGCCATTCATCGTAGGCCAGCTCGACGCCTTCACGACCGTGGTCATCGATGTCGGTGAACCCGACCATGTGCGCCGTCACTTCACCGGCCGGGTAGAACCGGCGGAATTCTTCGATGCCGTAGACGCCCGGCACTTTCAGGTCGAGCACGGCCTGGCCCTGCTCAGGGGTCAACCCGCGCACCAGATAAATGAATTCTTTGTTGGCCTGTGCTTCAAGACGTTCGGCCAGTGCTTTAGGATCCTGCCCCAGCGCCGCAGCGAGTGCCGGCCACTTCTCTTTGGCCAGCTGCATTTCCTTGGCGTTGGCCCACAGGGTGGTCACCGGCGTACTGACGGCCAGCGGCTCGCCGTTACGGTCGGTGATCAGGCCACGGTGCGCCGGAATCGGGATATGACGAACGCTGCGCGCATCGCCCTGGCCCTTGAGGAAGTCGCGGTCGACCACTTGCAGGTCGATGATGCGCCAGCAGATCGCCGCCACCATCATACCCAGCAGACCGACCACCAGACGGAAGCGCCACGGGAAGAGTGCCCCTTCGAGCTTCATCATGGCGCCACCATCTTCACGTCAGCTGCGCCGGGGATGTGCATCTTCAGTTGTTCGGTAGCCAGCACTTCGATCCGGCTATGGGCGGTCCAGGTGCTTTGCTCCAGAATCAGGCGCCCCCACTCGGCCTGCGCCTTGTCGCGCACGCTCAGCTCGTTGTAAAGGGTGTTGAGCAATTGCCGGTTCCAGTGGGCGCTGTAAGACACGCCGATGGCCGACACCAGCACGCCGATGAACAACAGCAGCATCAAAAAGCTGCCGCCGGGCAATGGCTTGGCGAAAAGCTTGCTCACCGCAATTTCTCCGCGACGCGCATGACGGCGCTACGGGAACGTGGGTTGGCTTTGAGTTCGGCATCGGAGGCCGTCTGCGCTTTGCCATGGACTTTGATTTTCGGTTCGAACGCAACGTGGCGAACCGGCAGGTTGCGCGGCAAGTTGTCGGCTTCGCCTTTCACCAGCTTGCGCATGAACAGTTTGACGATACGGTCTTCCAGCGAGTGGAAGCTGATTACGACCAGACGACCGCCCACTTCCAGGCATTCGAGCGCGGCTTCGAGGCCCGCTTCCAGATCGCCCAGTTCGTTGTTGACGTGAATGCGCAGGCCCTGGAAAGCGCGGGTTGCCGGGTTCTTGCCCTTTTCCCACGCCGGGTTGGCGACTTTCAGGACTTCAGCCAGATCGGCGGTGCGCTCGAACGGCGTGATGTCACGACGCTCGGCCACGGCACGGGCCATGCGACCGGAGAAACGTTCTTCGCCGTATTCCTTGAAGACACGGGCGATTTCTTCCACCGGCGCGGTATTGACGAACTCGGCGGCGCTGATGCCACGGGACGGATCCATGCGCATGTCCAGCGGGCCGTCGTTGAGGAAACTGAAGCCGCGCTCGGCATCATCGAGCTGAGGCGAAGACACGCCCAGATCCAACAGAATGCCGCTGACCTTGCCTGTAAGCCCCTGTTCGGCAACCACCGAGCCGAGCTCGGCAAAGCTGCGTTGCACAACGACAAAGCGGCCGTCTTCGGCCGCTAGCGTTTGCCCGGTGGCAATCGCTTGAGGATCCTTGTCGAATCCGATGAGCCGACCATCCGGCCCGAGCTTGCTCAGGATCAACCGGCTGTGCCCGCCGCGTCCGAACGTGCCGTCCAGATAGCAGCCATCAGGACGTACGGCGAGAGCCTCGACGGCTTCGTCAAGCAGTACGGTGATGTGGTTGAAGCCGCTATCAATAGTCACAGGATCAGATCACGCAGTTCGTCAGGCATGGCGCCCGGTTGTTGTATGGCAGCCAGGTCAGCGGCAGAAACCGCGTTCCAGGCATCTTCGTCCCACAGTTGGAACTTGTTCAGTTGGCCCACCAGCATTGCGCGCTTGTCGAGCTTCGCGTATTCGCGCAGACGCGGCGGCACCAGGAAACGACCACTGCCGTCGAGCTCGAGGTCAACGGCATTACCAATCAATAAACGTTGCAGACGACGGTTCTCTTCGCGAAGAGAAGGAAGTGCGCGCAACTTGGTTTCAATAATTTCCCACTCATCGAGCGGGTAGACACACAAACACGGATCAACGGCATCAATGGTCACGATCAACTGGCCGGAGCTGCGCGAAACGAGCTCGTCACGGTACCGGCTCGGCATGGCGAGACGGCCCTTTGCGTCGAGACTGATAGCGTTAGCTCCGCGAAACACGTCAGCGTTTCTCCAATTTTTATCGTTTTGAGCTCAAAAAACCCACTTCATGCCACTTTCCGCCACTTGCGCACACTATAGGAATGCGCCCACCACACCGTCAAGGCGCGGATTAAAGGAAAACCCTTACAGAACGGAGATTTAGGAGCATAAAAGGAGGAGCAACGAGAATCTGGCGGATGCTTTTATCCAATAACTTGAAGCAGCACTGAAAGCTGCGCTCGAAAGTTAAAGTAATTTGTTAAGAGTAAGATTTTTTCGGTATTACAAAAGCGCTTCTGCTGTTGATTGAAGCAAGGTGGGAAATGGCTATTACTGCGTTTGCCGCTGCCGGATTTCCAGCGCAGGCCTGCTGATAATAAACAGCCCTGTCGCCTTTAATTCAAGCAGGGAAAAGAAAAAGGTGGAGAGTCGATCTGTAAGCCGGGTTCTGTCTTGAACAGTCATTCGTCTACGATGGCCATCACTGGACATCTTTAGCAACCTACCCGGTCCCAGCGCGGGCCACGCCTTGGGACCCTATTTGGTCTTGCTCCAAGTGGGGTTTACCTAGCCACGAACTGTTGCCAGACGTGCGGTGCGCTCTTACCGCACCTTTTCACCCTTACCGGCGCCGAAGCACTTAGGCGGTTATTTTCTGTGGCACTTTCCGTAGGCTCACGCCTCCCAGGCATTACCTGGCACTTCGCCCTATGGAGCCCGGACTTTCCTCCCCCCTCTAATTTTCATAGAGGGCAGCGACTGTCCGATCGACTCTCCGCCGCGCAGGTTAACGGCAGAGCGGCCGAAGAACAAGCGCTAATAGCCCGCAAACCGGTCTGCGCGACGGGTTACGCGTCTTTTTGCTGATCCAGCGCCACCTGATACAGCACGTTTTTGCGCTCACCGGTGATTTGCGCCGCCAGGGCCGCCGCACGCTTGAGCGGCATCTCTTCCAGCAACAGATTGAGGATGCGCATCGCCTCGCTGCTGACGGCGTCTTCGGATTCCTGCGCGGTCCAGCCCGCCACCACCACGACGCATTCGCCACGCTGCTGATTGCTGTCGGCCTCGACGAATGCCCGCAACTCACTCAGCGGCAATCCCTTGAGTGTTTCAAAGGTCTTGGTGATTTCACGAGCGAGCAATGCCGGACGATCAGCGCCGAATACCGCCTCCATATCCTGCAGGCACTCCAGAATACGATGCGGCGCCTCGTAGAAAATCAGTGTGCGCGATTCTTCCTTGATAGCTTCCAGGCGCGCTTTGCGCCCTACGGCCTTGGCCGGAAGAAAGCCTTCGAAGATGAAACGGTCAGACGGCAGGCCGGCAGCCGATAACGCTGCGATCAACGCGCATGCGCCCGGCACCGGCACCACATTGATCCCGGCGGCACGCGCCTGACGCACCAGGTGATAACCCGGATCGGAAATCAGCGGCGTACCGGCGTCGGAAATCAGCGCGACATTGTCACCCGCCAGCAGACGGGTAATGAAGCGACTGCCTTCATCCCGCTCGTTGTGCTCGTGGCAGGCTGCAAGCGGAGTGGAGATGCCGAAGTGCTGCATCAGGCGCTGGGAATGGCGCGTATCTTCCGCAGCAATCAGTGCCACCTCGCGCAGGATCTTCAACGCCCGGGCGCTGATGTCATCCAGGTTGCCGATGGGCGTCGCCACCACATAAAGCGAGCCCGCAGCGGAATTCAAAGGACCTGGAGCAGTCAAAGCGCACACCTCATGATCGGTAAAAGCCGCCATTGTAGCGCGTCGTGCGCCGGACGATGCGTCCGGGTCGGACACGGTTTGTCGCACCATTGTGAGGCTGCGCACTCTTTGTATCAGCTAAATTCACGGTTTCACGCCAGTAACATCGCGCCCCGGCCAGTGCTTGGGTACAATTCGACGCTAATTTGATCGAGTATCAGGAACACTTACATGATCGCTTGCCTGCGGCTGTTCACTGCCCTCTGCCTCGCTGCCTTGCTGGCGGCTTGCGCCAGCTCCCCTTCCTCCAGCCTTGGCGAACTTCCACGGACCCCGGATGCCACCATCGAGCAACTGCTCGAACAGGCTGCCCAGGCCAAATCGCCGGACAAGGCTGCGCTGCTGCGCCTGAGTGCGGCAGACATGGCCTACCGTCAGGGCAATGCCGGACAGTCCGCGCAAATCCTGCAGCAAGTACCGATGGATCAACTCCAGCCTGGCCAGCAGGCGTTCGCCAGCACGCTGTCAGCTGAACTGGCCATGACCCGTAACCAGCCGAAAGCCGCGCTGACTGCCCTGAGCCATCCAAGCCTGCAACGCCTGAGCGAAATGTCCGTACCGCTGCAAGTTCGCGCCGGCACCGTTCACGCCCGCGCCCTTGAGGCCGACGGCCAGACTCTGGCCGCCGCCCGCGAGCGCATCTTCATCGCGCCGATGCTGGAGGGCGAAGCCGCCAGCAAGAACCACGAGGCGATCTGGACCCTGATCGCATCGCTGCCGGCCGATCAACTGCAAGCGAACACCACCGATGATCTCGGTGGCTGGATGAGCCTGGCCCTGGCAGTGAAAACCGCCGGCACTCTGGAACAACAGCAAGCCGCCATCGACAACTGGCGCAACCAGCATCCAAAACACCCGGCCGCGATCAATCTGCCTCTACCCCTGACCAAACTCAAGGAGCTGGCCAGCCAGCCCCTGAGCAAGATCGCCCTGCTGCTGCCACAGGACGGCCAACTGGCCTCGGTCGGCAAGGCCCTGCGTGACGGCTTCATGGCTGCGCACTACCAGGCTCAGCAAGCCGGCCAGAAACCACCAGCCATCGAGTTCTATGACAGCTCGAAGCTGACCAACCTCGACGAGTTCTACCGCAAGGCCCAGGCCGATGGCGTGCAACTGGTCGTCGGCCCGCTGGAGAAGCCGCTGGTCAAACAGTTGAGCACCCGTCCGCAACTGCCGATCACCACCCTCGCCCTGAACTACAGCGAAGGCGATCAAGGCCCGGCGCAATTGTTCCAGTTCGGCCTGGCCGCTGAGGACGAAGCCCGCGAAGTCTCCCGCCGCGCCCGTGCCGACGGCCTGCATCGCGCCGCCATCATGGTGCCGAAAGGCGAATGGGGCGACCGCGTTCTGCGTGCCTTCAGCCAGGACTGGCAGGCCAACGGCGGCAGCATCGTCGCCACCGAACGTGTCGACCAGCCGGTGCAACTGGCCCAGCAGATCGCCGACATGTTCCAGCTGCGTCAGAGCGAAGCCCGCGCCAAGAGCCTGCAGAACGCTGCCGGCACCAACGTTGCCGCCCAGCCTTCGCGTCGCCAGGACATCGAATTCATCTTCCTCGCCGCCACCCCGCAGCAGGCGCAGCAGATCAAGCCGACCCTGAACTTCCAGTACGCCGGTGACGTGCCGGTCTACGCAACCTCCCACGTGTTCAGCGCCAGCGGTGATGTCAACCAGTACAACGACATGAACGGCGTGCGCTTCTGCGAAACCCCATGGCTGCTGGAAACCAGCGACCCGCTGCGTCAGCAGGTCACCGCGCAATGGCCACAAGCCGCCGGCAGCCTCGGCCGTCTTTATGCGATGGGCGTCGATGCCTATCGCTTGGCGCCGCGCCTGGATCAGCTCAAGGCACTGCCGGACAGCCGCATCGAAGGTCAGTCGGGCAGCCTGGGCATGACCCAGTCCCAACGCGTCGTACGTCAGTTGCCATGGGCGCAGTTTGTCAGCGGCCAGATCCAGCGCCTGCCGGACACTCCACGCTGATGCCCGACAGGTCACACCTGCAAAGCGGCAAGGATGCCGAGCGCCAGGCGCTCGAGCATCTGCAGTGCCAGGGTCTGCGCCTTCTGGCGCAGAACTGGTCATGCAAACGCGGTGAGCTTGATCTGGTCATGCTTGATGGCGATACAGTAGTATTCGTCGAGGTTCGTTACCGAAAGAACACTCAATGGGGCGGCGCACTCGATAGCATCGATGGGCGCAAACGGCAGAAACTGATTTTCGCCGCGCAGTTTTTTCTTCAGCGCGAGTCGCGTTGGGCCAATTCCCCCTGCCGCTTCGACGTGGTGGCCATCGACAGCCACCAGGGTCAGCTGAACTGGTTGCAGAATGCGTTCGACAGCTGAGCACCTGCTCCGACCCGGACATTTTCACTCAACACTTTTGCTCTTTGCTTTGCGGGCTGCACATTCACGTGCCGGACAGCCGCGCTAATTAAGGTCACACAGATGGACATGCAATCCCGAATTCGCCAGCTTTTCCAGGCCAGCATCGACACCAAGCAACAGGCGATGGACGTACTTGCACCGCACATCGAGCAAGCCAGCCAGGTGATGGTCAACGCCCTGCTCAACGAGGGCAAAATGCTCTCGTGCGGCAACGGCGGCTCGGCCGGCGATGCCCAGCACTTTTCTTCGGAACTGCTCAACCGTTTCGAACGTGAACGCCCCAGCCTGCCGGCGATCGCGCTGACCACCGACAGCTCGACCATCACCTCGATCGCCAACGACTACAGCTACAACGAAGTGTTCTCCAAGCAAATCCGCGCACTCGGCCAGCCGGGTGACGTGCTGCTGGCCATTTCGACCAGCGGCAACTCGGCGAACATTATTCAGGCGATCCAGGCCGCACATGATCGCGAAATGATTGTCGTAGCATTGACCGGACGCGACGGCGGCGGCATGGCTTCGCTGCTGCTGCCCGAAGACGTCGAGATTCGCGTACCGGCCAACGTCACCGCACGTATTCAGGAAGTCCACTTGCTGGCGATCCATTGCCTTTGCGATCTGATCGACAGCCAACTGTTCGGGAGTGAAGAATGACCCCTAATCGCCTTGGCCTTCTGGCCTTGACCCTGTGCCTCGGCATCAGCGGCTGCACGTCGGTGGTGAATGCCAGCCGTGAAGCGCCGATCGAAGACGACCGTGGTACCCGCACATTCGGCAGCAAGATCGATGACTCGCTGATCGAAACCAAAGTCGGCGTCAACGTGGCCAAGGCCGATCCGGCCCTGGACAACGACTCGCACATCGTCGTCACCAGCTTCAACGGCGTCGTGCTGCTGGCCGGCCAGACCCCGCGCGCAGACCTCAAGGAAAAGGCCGAACAAGCCGCTGCCAACGTTCAGCGCGTGAAAAAGGTCCATAACGAACTGCAAGTAATCCCCCCTTCCGGCTTCATTGCCCGTCAGAACGACTCGTGGCTGACCACCAAGATCAAGACCCAGATGCTCACCGATGCCAGCATTCCCGGCTCGCGCATCAAGGTCGTGACCGAGAACGGTATCGTCTATCTGCTGGGCCTGCTGACCAAACAGGAAGCCGCCCAGGCGACCAACCTGGTTCAGGGTGTTTCCGGTGTGCAGAAGATTGTGAAGCTGTTCGAGTACATCGACTGAACCGCAAAATGCAGGCACAAAAAAAGGCGATCCAACTGGATCGCCTTTTTTATTACTTCACCACTTTCAGGCTTGGCCGGCCGCTTGGGCGCGGTGGCTCGCTGTCCGGTGGAGGAACATCGTCATCCTGCTCGATCTCGTCTCCGTCATCCATCGGCGACTCCAGATCGAACACCATGCCCTGACCGTTTTCCCGGGCGTAGATCCCCAGGATTGCAGCAATCGGCACATAAAGGCTGTGCGGGACGCCGCCGAAGCGACCTTCAAAGGTCACAACGTCGTTGTCCATGTGCAAGTGCCGCACGGCACTTGGCGAAATGTTCAGGACAATTTGCCCGTCGCTGGCAAAACCCTGTGGCACCTGCACTGCCGGGTACTCGGAATTGACCAGCATGTGCGGGGTGCAATCGTTATCCACAATCCACTCGTAGAGCGCGCGGACCAGATAAGGTCGACTGGAGTTCATAGCGGCTCCTTAAGCCTTAGCGCATGTCGCGTTCGACACCAGACAGACTCGCCTGGAAAGCCTCACGCGCAAACTGACGCTCCATATAATCAAGCAGCGGCTTGGCCTGCCGCGGCAGTTCTATACCCAGAATCGGTAAACGCCAGAGTATTGGCAATAGGCAGCAATCCACCAGACTTTGTTCCTCACTGAGGAAAAACGGCTTGTCGGCAAACAGCGGCGACACGCCCGTCAGGCTTTCGCGCAATTCCTTGCGCGCCACGGCACGAGCCGCTTCCTTGGTGCGCGAATCCAGAATCAGATCCACCAGACCACACCAGTCGCGCTGAATGCGGTGAATCAGCAGACGGCTGTTGGCACGCGCCACCGGGTACACAGGCATCAATGGCGGATGCGGGTAACGCTCATCCAGGTACTCCATCACCACGGTCGACTCCCACAACGCCAAGTCACGATCGACCAGCGTGGGCAGACTGCCGTAAGGGTTCACTTCAATCAGTTTAGGCGGCTGACGACCAGCCTCCACAAAAATGATTTCGGCGCTGACACCCTTCTCTGCAAGCACGATGCGCACTCGGTGGGAATAGTGGTCGGCGGGGTCGGAGTAACAGGCCAACCGATTGGTCACGCCCATGGCGATCCTCCTCGCTTGTTGAAATGGTCGGAGCCGGAAAAACGCGCGCGCCCAGAGGGCGCCTCCCGCAACGGCCGGCGAACCAGGCGTTGCGTTTTCAGAGGCGCCCTTGGGCGCGCGCGATTAACAGCAATTGCTTGAAGCGTTATCAGTGCACGTCTTTCCAGTATTCACGCTTGAGCAGGTAGGCGAACACAAAGAAGAACGCCAGGTACAGCAAGACGTAAGTACCGATGCGCTGATGTTGCAGCTTAACCGGGTTAGCCGAGTAAGCCAGGAAGGTTACCAGATTCTTGACCTTCTCATCGAACTGCTCTTCGTTGAGGGTTCCGGTTTTCGGCACGATGGTCAGTTGATCGCACGCTTCATGAGTCAGAGGCGTACCGGTCAGCGGGTCATATTGTTTCTTGCCGTCTTCGACGATCTGTACCTGTTTGCAACCCACAACCTGACGACCTTGCAGGCCGACCAGCACGTTAGGCATGCCGACGTTCGGGAAGACCTTGTTGTTCACGCCCCATGGACGCGCAGGATCTTCGTAGAACGACCTGAGGTAACCGTAGAGCCAGTCGGTGCCGCGAACACGAGCCACCAGGGTCAGGTCAGGCGGCGCTGCGCCGAACCAGGTCTTGGCGTCGGCCGGCTGCATGCCGATGTTCATGTGATCGCCGATCTTGGCGCCGGTGAACACCAGTTTTTCCAGCATCAGTTCGTGCGGGATTCCGAGGTCATCGGCCACACGCTCGTAACGCTGGAACTTGGCACTGTGGCAACCCATGCAATAGTTGGCGAAAGTACGCGCACCATCCTGCAGGGCAGCCTTGTCGGAAACGTCGATGTCGACCTTTTCCAGTTCCGGACCACCGTGTTCGGCGGCAAAGGACAGCACTGGCAGAGCAGCAAAAATCAGAGCAAAAAATAACTTTTTCATCAGCCAGTCACCCTTTCCGGAACCGGTTTGGTCTTCTCGAGCCTGGTGTAGAACGGCATCAGAATGAAGTAGGCGAAGTACAGGAAGGTGCAGACCTGCGACAACAGCGTACGACCTGGCGTCGGGGCCAGAACACCCAGAATGCCGAGGATCACGAACGAAATGCAGAACACCACCAGCCAGATTTTGCTCATCCAGCCTTTGTAGCGCATCGACTTGACCGGACTGCGGTCGAGCCACGGCAGAACGAACAGCACCGCAATCGCTGCGCCCATGGCGATAACGCCCATGAGCTTGTCAGGGACTGCACGCAAGATTGCGTAGAACGGTGTGAAGTACCAGACCGGTGCAATGTGCTCAGGCGTCTTGAACGGGTTGGCTTGCTCGAAGTTAGGTTTTTCGAGGAAGTAGCCGCCCATTTCCGGGAAGAAGAACACAATGAAGCAGAAGATAAACAGGAACACCACAACGCCGACGATATCTTTCACGGTGTAGTACGGGTGGAAGGCGATGCCGTCCAGCGGGACACCGTTTTCGTCCTTGTGTTTCTTGATGTCCACGCCGTCCGGGTTGTTCGAACCGACTTCGTGCAACGCCAGGATGTGCAGCACCACCAGACCGAGAATCACGATCGGCAGGGCAACCACGTGCAGGGCGAAGAAGCGGTTCAAGGTGATCCCGGAAATCAGGTAGTCACCACGGATCCACTGGGTCAGGTCGTTGCCGATGACCGGGATCGCGCCGAACAGCGAGATGATCACTTGGGCACCCCAGTAGGACATCTGGCCCCACGGCAGCAGGTAACCCATGAAGGCTTCGGCCATCAGCGCCAGATAGATCAGCATGCCGAAGACCCACACCAGCTCACGGGGTTTCTGGTACGAACCGTAGAGCAGACCACGGAACATGTGCAGATAGACCACGATGAAGAACGCCGAAGCGCCGGTGGAGTGCAGCAGACGCAGGATCGAACCGTACTCGACGTCGCGCATGATGTATTCGACAGAAGCGAACGCTTCTTCCGCCGACGGGGTGTAGCTCATGGTCAGCCAGACACCGGTGACGATCTGGTTGACCAGAACGAGCAGCGCCAGCGAGCCGAAGAAGTAGAAGAAGTTGAAGTTTTTTGGAGCGTAATATTTGCTGAGATGGTCTTCCCACATTTTGGTGGCGGGGAAGCGCGCATCAACCCAATCCATGAACTTGCTCATCACGCTTTCTCCGTATCGACGCCAATGACAATCAGCTCATCGGTCTCATAGGAATGCGGGGGTACTGGCAGGTTCAAAGGCGCAGGTTGCGACTTGTAGACGCGGCCAGCCAGATCGTAGTGGGAACCGTGGCAAGGGCAGAAATAGCCGCCTACCCAGTCTTTGCCCAGATCCGCGGGTGCAACTTCGGGACGGAAGGTCGGTGAGCAACCCAGGTGAGTACAGATCCCGATCAGCAGGAGGATTTCCGGCTTGATCGATCGCACTTCTGGGTCGACATAAGTGGGTTGCGTGGAGTTTTTGGAGGTCGGATCGGAGAGCTGGCCCTCGATCTTTTTGAGATTCCCCAGGATTTCCTCGGTACGGCGGACAATGAACACCGGCTGGCCGCGCCATTCAGCAATCATCTGCTGCCCTGGCTCGATTTTGCTGACATTCACTTTCACCGGTGCTCCGGCAGCCTTCGCCTTGGCACTGGGAAACCATGACCCCACGAACGGGACCGCAGCCCCCACCGCTCCTGCAGCACCCACCACGGATGTGGCTGCTACCAAGAAGCGACGCCGGCCTGCATTCACGCCGTCATTGCTCATTCAGTCCTCTCCCATCAGCTTTGTGGCCTGTTAAATCAGGCATCTACTAAATTGAAACTATGTACTTATAAAAATTTTGCCGAATGGTAATGAAAACCCCCAATTCTGACAAGGTAATTACCCGGAGGGCTGGCCCTCAAGCCTTGTAGTATAGGGGGTCTACGAATGTGGCAAGTTGTCACAGCGCAATTATTCAAGAAATCGCACGCATAAAAAAACGCCCGGTTCCGTGAGGAATCGGGCGTTCTTTTTGAACGTGGAAGCGAAATTAACGCTTCGAGTACTGCGGACGCTTACGCGCTTTACGCAGACCAACTTTCTTACGTTCAACTTCACGGGCGTCGCGAGTAACGAAGCCAGCTTTGCGCAGAGCGCTACGCAGGGTTTCGTCGTAGTCCATCAGAGCGCGAGTGATGCCGTGGCGGATTGCGCCAGCCTGACCACTTACACCACCACCGATGACGGTGACGTAGATGTCGAACTTCTCGACAGTCTCAGTCAGTTCCAGCGGCTGACGAACTACCATGCGGGCAGTTTCGCGACCGAAGAACGTGTCCAGGGAGCGGTTGTTGATGGAGATGTTACCAGTACCCGGACGCAGGAAAACGCGTGCGGTTGCGGTCTTGCGACGGCCAGTGCCGTAATTTTGAGTCGCCGACATAATGAACTATTCCGTTAAATCTTCAGTTCTTGGGGCTGCTGAGCAGTATGAGGGTGTGCAGCGCCCGCATAGACTTTCAGCTTACGGTACATGTCGCGACCCAGTGGGTTTTTAGGCAGCATGCCTTTAACCGCGGTCTCGATCACGCGCTCAGGGGCCTTGGCGATCAGCTTTTCAAAGTTGATCGACTTGATACCGCCCGGAAAACCGGAGTGGGAGTAGTACATTTTGTCAGTGGTTTTAGCGCCGGTAACACGGATCTGCTCGGCGTTGATTACGACGATGTAGTCGCCGGTGTCAACGTGAGGAGTGTACTCAGGCTTGTGCTTGCCACGCAGACGGCTCGCGATTTCGGTGGCCAGACGACCCAGGGTCTGACCAGCAGCGTCGACGACAAACCAGTCGCGCTTTACTGTTTCCGGTTTAGCAGTAAAAGTTTTCATTCTTTATAGCCTCAGGGGCCGCCTGTAAATAAGACGGCGGATCTTACTGAATAGTGCGTACTTTGACAAGTCAAAGGCAGCCGGATACAGACGCTTTCGGGGGCTCGGGTCGGCGCGTCCGTTCAACGGCAAGATTCTTCGGCGGCGGGGCATCACTTCCACTGCAGAAAGAGGTCGGCAATTATGCAGATTGCGAAAAAAATTTCAACCTGCTTTTATGCTTGTTTTGCCCAAGGAGCACCCGATGGACTATCGCCAGCTAGGCCGTACCGACCTGAACGTGAGTGCAATCTGCCTCGGCACCATGACCTGGGGCGAGCAAAACACTGAAGCTGAAGCCTTCGCCCAGATCGAACGGGCAAAAGAGGCCGGGATCAACTTCCTCGACACCGCCGAGATGTACCCGGTGCCACCGAAAGCCGAAACCTACGCCACCACCGAGCGCTACATCGGCAATTACTTCAAGAGCCGCGGCGACCGCGCCGACTGGATCCTCGCCAGCAAGATCGCCGGCCCCGGCAACACCATCGACTACATCCGCGACAAGAACCTGCGCCACAACCGCCAGCACATCACCGAAGCGGTGGACGCCAGCCTCAAGCGCCTGCAGACCGACTACATCGATCTGTACCAATTGCACTGGCCGGAGCGTAGCACCAACTTTTTCGGACAACTGGGCTACAAGCACCAGACCGAAGCCAACCTGACGCCGCTTGAAGACACACTCGAAGCACTCGATGAGCAAGTGAAGGCCGGCAAGATCCGCCACATCGGTCTGTCCAACGAAACGCCGTGGGGCACCATGCGCTTTCTCGCGCTGGCCGAAGCCCGTGGCTGGCCGCGCGCGGTGTCGATCCAGAACCCGTACAACCTGCTCAACCGCAGCTTCGAGATCGGCCTGGCGGAAATCGCCATCCGCGAACAGTGCGGCCTGCTCGCCTATTCGCCGCTGGCGTTCGGTTTCCTGTCGGGCAAGTACGAAGGCGGGGCGCGTCCGCCGAAAGGCCGCCTTAGCCTCTACAGCCGTTTCAGTCGCTACTTCAACCCGCAATCGGAAGTGGCGTGCAGCCGTTACGTGGCCCTCGCCCGGGAACATGGCCTGGATCCGGCACAAATGGCCCTGGCGTTTGTAAATCAGCAACCGTTCGTCACCAGTAACATCATCGGTGCGACGACGCTGGAGCAACTGGACAGCAACATCGCCAGCTACGAACTGAAACTATCGAAGGAAGTACTGGAAGGGATCGAAGCGATCCACAAGGATCATCCGAATCCGGCGCCGTAATAAAGGACGATGATCGTTCCCACTTTGCGTGGGAACGATCATGCTCACTGCAAAACTCAAAGCGACCGCGCAATGATCTCTTTCATGATTTCATTGGTGCCGGCATAGATCCGCTGCACCCTTGCATCCGCCCAGGCCCTGGCCACCGGGTACTCCCACATGAAACCGTAGCCGCCATGCAGTTGCACGCACTCGTCGAGCACCTTGCATTGCAGGTCGGTGCCCCAATACTTGGCCATCGCCGCTGTCGGCACATCAAGCTTGCCTTGCAGGTGCAACTCCAGGCAGCGATCGACGAACACGCGGCCGATCTGAATCTCGGTGGCCATTTCCGCCAGTTTGAAGCGGGTATTCTGGAAGTCGGCAATCGACTTGCCGAACGCTTTGCGGTCACGGGTGTAATCCAGCGTCCATTGCAGCGCCGCCTCGGCTGAAGCCAGTCCGCCAATGGCCACGGTCAAACGTTCCTGCGGCAATTCCTGCATCAGATAGGCAAACCCCGCCCCGGCCTGCCCCAACAGGTTTTCCTTCGGCACGCGCACGTCCTGGAAGAACAATTCCGACGTGTCCTGAGCCTTCATTCCGACCTTCTCCAGGCGTTTGCCCTTGTCGAAGCCTGGCGTATTCGCCTCCACCAGAAACAGGCTGGTGCCCTTGGCGCCGGCCTTGGGATCCGTTTTGGCGACGACGATCACCAGATCCGCCAGAAAGCCATTGGTGATGAAGGTTTTCGAACCGTTGATCACATATTCGTCGCCATCCAGCACGGCCGTGGTCTTGACCCCTTGCAGGTCGGAACCGGCGCCCGGCTCGGTCATGGCGATCGCGGTGACCATCTCGCCGGACACCAGTTTCGGCAGGTATTTCTGCTTCAGCGCCTCGCTGCCGTAATGCAGGATGTACGGCGCGACGATGTCCGAATGCAGCGAGAAACCGATGCCGGTCAGGCCCAGCCGCCCTACTTCTTCGATCACGACCGCGCTGTAGAGAAAGTCCGCCCCCAACCCGCCGTATTCCTCTGGCAGATGCGAGCAGAGCATCCCCGCTTCCCCCGCCTTGTTCCACAGATTGCGGTCGATGTAGCCTTGCTTTTCCCATTGTCCATGGAACGGCACGGCCTCTTTTTCGAGGAATGTTCGTACGCTGTCGCGGAACAATTCGTGCTCGGAGCTGAACAAGGTTCTGGGAATCATGCGGCACCTTTTCTTTATTGTTGGAGGGATCAGACCTTCAGAGACTAAGCCTCGCTTTCGATACAGGACACTGGACACATCCGACAAAAAATAAGACGATCCAGCCGTCTGGTGACCACTTTCCCTTATAAAAACAAAAGTTGAATTATGTCCAAGCAAGTCTCCACGCCCTTGCGGCGCGTCAGCATCCTGGCGATCGACCGGGTTTTCGCTTCCACCCTCATGCAAGCCAAGGATTTCTTCCATCTGGCCAGCCTGCGTTACGGCAAACAACTGGGCCACGGCCTGACTCCGGTGTTCGAAACCCGCCTGGTCAGCCCCGACGGCAAACCGGTGAACAGCTTCAGTGATGTGGTCATGCCCGTGGACGGCGGCCTGGAAAACGCCGACGTCATCATCCTCCCGGCCTTCTGGGACGATTTCGATACGCTGTGCCAACGTTATCCACAGATCCTGCCGTGGCTGCGCGAACAGCACGCCCGGGGCGCCGTGCTCTGCGGCGAGGCCACCGGGGTGTTCTGGCTGGCCGAGGCAGGGTTGCTCAACGGCAAGGAAGCGACCACCTACTGGCGCTTCTTCAATGCCTTCGCCGAGCGTTTCCCCAAGGTCTATCTCAATCAGGACAAGCACCTGACCGACGCCGACAATCTGTATTGCGCCGGCGGCACCACCTCAGCCTGCGATCTCTACATTTACCTGATCGAGCGTTTCTGCGGTGCCAATGTGGCCCAGGCCGTGGCCCGCGACATTCTCTATGAGGTGCAACGCAGCTACGCACCTGGCCGCATCGGCTTCGGCGGTCAGAAGCTGCACCAGGACGTGATCATCCTGCAGATCCAGCACTGGCTTGAAGAGCATTTCGCCGACAAGTTCCGCTTCGAAGACGTGGCGCGCGAGCACGGCATGAGCATTCGCAACTTCATGCGCCGCTTCCAGACCGCCACCGGCGACAAGCCGCTGCACTACCTGCAACGGCTGCGCATCGAGACTGCCAAGGGCCTGCTCTCCGGCAGTCGCAAGAGCATCAAGACCATCAGCTACGAAGTCGGCTACGACGATGCGAGCTTCTTCGCACGGCTGTTCCGCCAGCACACCGAACTGTCGCCGAACCAGTACCGGCAGCAGTTCCAGCAAGCTGCCTGACGATTCGACCAGACACAAAAAAAGGCCTGCATCTGCAGGCCTTTTTGTTTGCCGATTCCGCTTAAGGCTTGTGTGCCCGGGACAGGAATTCGTGCGATTGCATCTCCAGCAGACGGCTGAGGGTACGCTGGAACTCGAACGTCAGGCGTCCGCCGGTGTACAGGTCTTTCAACTCGACTTCGGCAGAAATGATCAGTTTGACGTTACGGTCGTAGAACTCGTCGACCATGTTGATGAAGCGTCGGGCGATGTCGTCGGTAGTGACGCTCATCTGCTCCACGCCACTGAGCAGCACGGCGTGGAAGATCTTGCCCAGCTCGATGTAGTCGTTCTGGCTGCGCGGGCCATCGCACAGCTCGCGGAAGTCGAACCAGGCCACGTCATCGCAAGTACGCAGGGCACGGATTTCGCGGTTTTCGATGATCAGCACATCGTTTTCCACGGCGGCGGTGCATTCCGGCGTCAGTGCGCGGAAGCTCTTGCGCAGGCTTTCGTGGGCAACTTCGTCGAGCGGAAAGTGGAACAGTTCCGCTTGTTCGAGGTGGCGCAGACGGTAGTCGACGCCGCTGTCGACGTTGACGATCTCGGTGTTCTGCTTGATCAGCGCGATGGCCGGCAAGAAGCGCGCGCGCTGCAGGCCATCCTTGTACAGACCGTCCGGCACGATGTTCGAAGTGGCAACCAGCGTTACGCCGTTCTTGAACAGTTCTTCCATCAGCGTGCCGAGGATCATGGCGTCGGTGATGTCGGAGACGAAGAATTCATCAAAACAGATGACCCGCGATTCCGTCGCGAAACGCTTGGCGATGATGGTCAGCGGGTTTTTCTCGCCGCCGAGGGTTTTCATCTCTTCGTGCACGCGCTTCATGAAGCGGTGGAAGTGAGTGCGGGTCTTTTCCTTGAATGGCAGCGCTTCGAAGAAGGTGTCCACCAGGTAAGTCTTGCCACGACCCACGCCGCCCCAGAAGTACAGACCCTTGACCGGCGTCTGATCCTTTTTGCCAAACAGCTTGCCCAGCAAACCCGGCTTGTTCTGCTCGGCCGCGATCAGGTCGTCGTACAGGCGTTGCAGATGACGCACGGCAGTTTCCTGCGCCGCATCGTGGAAGAAGTCCGGGCGTTTCAGATCAGCTTGATATCGTTCTAGGGGCGTCATAATTCGTTAGCAAGGCAACAAAAACGGGCCGTCACTGTAGCGATGGCCCGTGGGAATGGCAATCGGCCCTTGGTCGGGCCGGCCCGTTGATTATTCCTGAACCGGTGTCAGAGCGATCCGCAAGGCCTCGACGGCCGCGTCCCGCGCTGCCACGTCGGCAAACGCCGGGCTGTCGCCGACACACTCGCCTTCCAGCCAGACACTGAAACTCAGGTCTTCGCTGCGCACATCCAGTGCCTGACCCGACTGCAGCTGCTTGGTCACCTGACCGGCGGTCTTGCCGTCGGCGAAGTTGCGCGACAGCAGCAGTTGCTCGCCATCGGCCGCCAACAGACGGAAACGGAAGCTGCCGTCGTCTTCGCGGAAACTGACGAAACGTGCGGCTTTAGCGGCTTTCTTCTTGGTGGTCGCGGTCACCTGAACCTGATTGACGAAGGAGCGCAGGCCGACCGCTTCGCGCAGCTCGTTGAGGAACGGCGTCGCCACCGCACGGGCCTTTTTGGCACCGTGTTGCAGGATGTCTTCCAGATCGGCCGGACGCTCGATCAACTGGTGATAACGCTCGCGGGACTCGCCCAGCTCGTTATCGAGCAACTGGAACAGACGGTTCTTCGCCTCGCCCCAGCCCAGACCACCCAGCAGTTCGCTGCGGAACTCGTCGGCCTGCGCCGGCGTGGAGAAAGCCTGGAACAGGGTGAACAGGTGCGAGTTGTCCGGATCTTTCGCTTCGCCCGGCGCGCGGGAGTCGGTGACGATCCGCGAGATCGCGTCCTTCATTTCCTTGGCGCTGGAGAACAGCGGAATGGTGTTGTCGTAGCTCTTGGACATCTTGCGACCGTCCAGGCCCGGCAGCGTGGCAACGCTTTCTTCGATCAGCGCTTCGGGCATGGTGAAGAACTCCTTGCCCTGGCCGAACAGGTGGTTGAAGCGCTGGCCGATGTCACGAGCCATTTCCACATGCTGGATCTGGTCGCGACCGACCGGCACCTTGTGTGCGTTGAACATCAGGATGTCGGCCGCCATCAGCACCGGATAGCTGTACAAGCCCATGGTGATGCCGGCATCCGGGTCTTCGCCGGTCTCGAGGTTCTTGTCCACCGAAGCCTTGTAGGCGTGGGCACGGTTGAGCAGGCCCTTGGCCGCGACACACGTCAGCAGCCAGGTCAGCTCGGGGATTTCCGGGATGTCGGACTGACGATAGAAGGTCACGCGATCCACATCCAGGCCACCGGCCAGCCAGGTCGCGGCGATTTCCAGACGCGAGCGCTGAATGCGCAGCGGGTCATCGCATTTGATCAAGGCATGATAGTCGGCCAGGAAGTAGAACGAATCGGCATTGCTGTCGCGGCTGGCGAGAATCGCCGGGCGAATGGCACCGGCGTAGTTGCCCAGGTGCGGGGTGCCGGTGGTGGTGATGCCGGTGAGGATGCGGGTACGGTTCGTCATGGGTAATCGCTTGTCAGACTGCAATCAATTCGAGAGACGCGGCAGGATCAGATCCTTGAGATCGGTCAGCTTGCCATGAAAAAAGTGTCCGCATTCTGCCACTTTCAGCAGCTCATGGGGGCGCTGGAGTTTGTCGGACCAGTCGTAGACCCGCTGCGGCTCGATCACTTCGTCGGTTTCCGGCTGGATTACGGTCAGTTCGCCCTGCTGCGGCAGTTGATCCTGCTCGCCCAGGCGCATCACCGCCGGTGCGACCATGAACAAGTGCTTGAGCGTGATGCCTTGGGCTTCGAGACGGCCGCCGAGACTTGCTGCAACAAATCCACCGAAGGAGAAACCGAACAGGGTCAGTGGCAGACCCGGATGTTTGTCCAGCAGCCATGCGGCGGCAGCCTGGGCGTCGTCGACCTCACCCGTGCCCATGTCATGAGAGCCTTCGCTGGCACCGACGCCGCGATAGTTGAAGCGCAAGGTGATCAGGCCGGCATCGCGCGCGGTGCGCTGCAGGGTCGAGACGACCTTGTTGAGCATGGTGCCGCCCTGCACCGGGTTGGGATGGCAGATCAGCGCGATGCCTCGCGGCTGCTCATTGTCCAGGTACAAAGACTCAAGTTGACCCACCGGGCCATCAATCACTACAGGGGTTTCACGCATCAGCAAGGAAGGAACTCCGTGACCTCGGATCGGGTCGACTCGTCTAGCAAATTGTCTGTGCCAGTCTATTGCGAGTGAATCGCGGTATACAGCGCAGGTTCGAGCCGTTAACGTAAAGCAAAGCCGTTTATAGAGGAAGGACTCGTGGAACACTCGCTCTTAGTTTGGTTGTTACCGACTCTTGCCCTGGTTGTGGGTGTCGCCATTGGTTTCCTGATCGCTCGCGTTGCGCCGAACGCCGCGCCCAGCCGCACGCAGCGTCAACTGGATGATATTCAGGAACGTTTCGACAGTTATCAGAACGAAGTGGTGACCCACTTCAACAGCACCGCCAATCTGGTCAAGAAACTGACCCAGAGCTATCAGGAAGTGCAGGACCACCTCGCCGAGGGCGCCAACCGCCTGGCCCTGGACGAGCAGACTCGTCAACGCCTGTTGGCTTCTTTGCACTCCGAGGCAGCACAGGCCCCACGGGAACGCCTGACGCCGCCACGGGATCAGGAACCGCCGCGTGATTACGCGCCGAAGACCCCGAACTCGCCGGGCATGCTCGACGAGCATTACGGCCTGAAGAAGTAATCAGCCTTCGCGCCAACAAAAAGCCCCCGGACAATCACTTGTCCGGGGGCTTTTTTGTACCTGACGGTTACGGGTATTGCTGAACGGTGCCCGGCTGTTGCTGGCCACCGTACTGCTGGCCCGGGATTGCCTTGAGGTTGACCTCGACGCGACGGTTCTGCGCGCGGCCATTGACATCACCGTTGCTGGCGATCGGATTATCCGGACCGGCACCGCGGGCGCTCAGGTTGGCACCGCTGACACCTTGCGACGTCAGGTAGGTCGCCACACTCTGCGCACGACGCTGGGACAGGTCCATGTTGTGCTGACGGCTGCCAGTGCTGTCGGTGTAGCCGACGATTTCGATCTGGTTCTGGTTGAACTCTTTGAGCGAGTTGGCCAGGTTGTTCAACGGCTGATAGAAGCTGGGAGCGATGTTCGCCGAATCGGTGGCGAAGGTGATATTGCCCGGCATGATCAGCTTGATCTGATCGCCCTGACGCTGCACTTCAACCCCGGTGTTGGCCATGCTGGCGCGCAGTTTTTTCTCCTGCTGGTCGGCGTAGTAGCCGTAACCGGCGGCCGAGGCACCGACGACAGCTGCGCCAATCAGCGCTCCCTTGCCGCGGTTGTTGTGGTCGATGGCGGCACCGGCCAGCGCGCCGGCCAGTGCTCCGAGGCCACCGTACTTGGCGGTTTTGCTCATGCCCTGGGAGCCACCGTCGGCCTGACCCTGATTGTCATACGGGTTGGGCGAGGCGCAGCCGGACAAGACGGCCACGGCAGTAGCGACAATAATCAAACGACGCGTGGTGAACATGGAGAGCTCCTACATTTTGCATTCTGTGGTGCAGCGGCCATTGGCAACTGGCCCGTGCGGGCGTTGGATCATGACAATGCACAAAAATTCCGCTGCACACCCGTGACAAAATGTTTAGGCACGCACAAACGGGTTCTCGCGCATTTCATCTCCAAGACGCGTATCCGGACCATGCCCGGCCACGACAGTCGCGTCTTCATCCAGGGTGTACAGCCGCTGCTTGATCGATCGCACGATGGTCGCCTGATCGCCGCCCCACAAATCCGTGCGCCCTACTCCGCGACGAAACAACGTGTCGCCGGCAATCAACAGCTTAGCCTCGGAAAACCAGAAGCTCATGGAACCTGGCGTATGCCCCGGTGTGTGCAGTGCCACGCCACAGCCACAGGCCAGCTCTTCATCGTCGCTCAACCAGCGATCCGGTGACGGCACGGGGGTGTAGGGCACGCCGAACATCTGGCACTGCATCTCGAGGTTGTCCCAGAGAAACTGGTCTTCCTTGTGCAGATGCAAGGTGGCGCCGGTCTTCTCTTTCATCTGGCCGGAAGCCAGGAAGTGATCGAGGTGCGCGTGGGTGTGAATGATGCTGACCACTTTAAGGCCCAGCGCATCGAGCCGGGCCATGATCAGGTCAGGGTTGCCGCCCGGGTCGACGACGATGGCTTTTTTGGTGATCGGGTCGCCGATGATCGTGCAGTTGCACTGAAGGGGGCCGACGGGGAAGGTTTCGCGAATGAGCGCGGGATTTGCAGCGGTCATGGGGGATCCTGAAAAGACATTCGAAACAATGCGCAAAGGCTGATTTGCGCCATTTTACGTTGTTGGCTCGCAGGATGACGACACAGCGCAAAACAGCAGATTCAGTTCAACACTCCCAACTCTTTCGCCCGCGCCACCGCCTGCGTGCGCCGCTCCACACCCAGCTTGCTGTTGATGTGACTGGCATGGGTTTTCACGGTGTGCAGAGAGATGAACAGTTGATCGCTGATTTCCTGATTCGAGCAACCCTGAGCGATCAGACGCAGCACCGCCAGTTCACGGCTGCTGAGCTGTTCGGTAGCGGCAGACTCCGCAGTGGGGCGAGCCTGGGTCTGAGGGAATTGCTCAAGCAATTGCTGACCGACGGCTGCCGGTGCAGTCAGTGACAGTTGCCCGCGCAACCAGTCTGCATGCTCTTTGATGAGTAGATCGAAAGGCTGCAGGACACCGCCGGACGCCGCTTCCAATGCCTGAGCCAAAGCCTTGCGGGCCTCAGGTTCGCGGCCACCGGCCAGCAGCAGTGAAACCTTTTGCGTCAACGCCATCACGCTCAACAATTGCCTCCCGGTCTGCTGACCGTTTTCCAGGAGGACATTCAACCGCCCTTCAGCGAGCATCGGCTGCCCCTGAATGACATCCAGCAACGCCTGCTGCAACTCGACATGCAACGGCAGCTGCGGATGAAATTCCGGCGGAGCCGCTGCACGTTCGCCCGTGTAGGTCTGCCCCAGTCGTGCCAGCCACGCTTCGGCCAGATCGATGCGCCCCTGCGCCAGCCACAATTCGCATTTGACCAGGGTGATCATCGCCAGGTAGTAAATTGGCGGGACGTCCCAGATGTGCATCAGGCGTTCGGCTTCGGCCAGCTCGGCGAAGGCCCGTGCGTAGTCGCCGCTGCTGCCGTCAAGTCGGGCGATGACGCAATGGCCGATCAACACGCTGATATCCCGACAGGCCCGAGCTTCGCTCAAACCCGCCTGTAATCGCTGGCGCGCCGCTTCGGGCTGCAATCGCATGGCCAGCAGAAAACCCTCATACAGCGTCAGGCGCGCACGCACGGCGTACAAACGCTGTGCAGACAATCCGCGCAGGCGCTCCAGCCCTTGGCGCACTTCATCGAGCGCGCGCAGGATTTCGCCGCGCGCCTGCAGGACGCGGGCACGATCATAATGCGCCAACGCCTCGAACAAGGGATTGCCGACCCGCTGCGCCAGCTCAAGCGACTCGCGGTTCAGACCCCGTGCGCGCCACAGATCGCCGTCGGCAATTGCCAGGTTGGACAAGGTCGACAGGCACATCAGGCGCTGGCCGTAACGCTTGGCCGGCAGGCTTTCCAGTGCCTCGCTGCAATACTCGATGGTCTGCTCGCGATGGCCTCGCCCACGGGCGATGATGCCCTTGAGCGCCAGCCATTGGGCCAGCATCGATTTCTGTGCGGTGGCCGAGGGTGCTGGCAGAAACCGGCTCAAATGGCTGGCCAGTTCTTCGGCCGCATCTAGCTGACAGGCAAGCCCCAACGCCCAGCTGTACAACACAATCAGGCGCGGGGTGCTGATCAGCAGGCTGTCAGGCAAGTCCATTTTCCAGCGCAGCAG
Organism: Pseudomonas sp. MCal1; assembly: GCF_026341415.1. Classification (NCBI taxonomy): domain Bacteria; kingdom Pseudomonadati; phylum Pseudomonadota; class Gammaproteobacteria; order Pseudomonadales; family Pseudomonadaceae; genus Pseudomonas; species Pseudomonas sp. MCal1. The sequence goes on along the minus strand of NZ_JAKUMP010000006.1, from coordinate 86,642 downwards.
CATGCCGACGTTCTGCTCGGCCAGCAGTTGCTCCTCGGAGAGGTTTTGTACCAGATTGGCCGCGACGTCCAGATGCCCCGCGCGCAAGGCCTGCTCGACGGCTTCATCCAGCAGGCCCTGGGCGTTGAACCAGCGGCAGGCGCGCAGATGCAGCGTCGCGGCGGGGACCAGTGCCCGGGCGATAGGCCGGCTGCGCAACAGGTCGGAAAACAGGTGGTGATAACGGTACCAGTGCCCGTGCTCGTCCAGCGGCACCAGGAACACCTGATGCGCCAGCAGGAAACGCAGGATTTCGGCGCTGTCATGGGCCTCACGCACCGCGTCACACAACTCGCTGCAAAAGCGCTCCTGCGGTGCGGTGTCATAAAGAAACGCCTGCACCTCGGCGGGCAGGCAATCGATGACTTCCTCCAGCAGGTATTCGCGGATCAGCCCTTCCCCGCCGTTCAGCGCTTGCGGCAACGCCGACTCGGTGCCGACTTCGGAAATTGCCAGCAGCCAGAAGCGCAGGCCGGCCACCCAGCCTTCGCTGCGCTGGATCAGGTTTTCCAGCGCTTCACCGCGCAGGGAACTGCTGTGACGATCAAGCAGTGCCAGAGCTTCGTCGTGGGTCAGGCGCAGATCCTGTTCGTGCAGTTCCAGCAATTGGCGCGACAGCCGCAGACGGGCCAGGTGCCAGTCCGGGCGCTGCCGACTGGTGACCATGACCACAAGGCCGTCCGGTAAATGATTGAGGAAAAACTGCAGGCAACGATCGAGCACCGGCCCTTGAGCAAGATGGTAGTCATCCAGTACCAACAGCAGCGGGGCCGTGGGTTGCAGATGCAGCGTCAGCTCATCCAACAGGCCGTCCAGCCATTCTTCGAAGGCAAACGGTTGATGGCGTTGACGCATTTTCAGCAGCCCCAGTGCGCGGCTGCCGAGTTCCGGGAAGTAGTCCTGCAGGCCTTCGAGCAGTCGTTCGAGAAACCGCCCCGGATCGTTATCCCGCGGGCTCAGCCCCAACCAAAGGCTTTGCCAGTGCGCCGGCAGGCTCTGACAGAACTCCACCGCCAGCGAGCTCTTGCCGAACCCGGCCGGAGCGCTGACCAGCAACAGGCGCCCTCCGAGACCGGCGCCAAGGCGTTCGCACAAACGGGGTCGCAGCACGTAGCCATCGGGTAATGGCGGGCGAAAAAAACGTCCGTCCAGTGCCGCGACGGCAACGCTTGCGGGACCCGGAAGTGGGGACAGATCAGTCATGGCCGGCTCTTGTTCGTATGGCTGTTGGCGGCGTAGCAGATGCCCGCAGACTAGCCTTAAACGGAGCGGTTATGAAGGTCGTTGCTACAAATGGCTACAAAAAGGCTACGGAAAAAGCGACAGACAAAAAAACGCCCCGAACCTGTCGGGGCGTTTTCACGAGGATGCGGCCTCGGTTTACAGGGGCTTAGCGAACACCATCCTGACGCAGAGCGGCTGGAGTGAAGTCGCTGGTGGTGGCGGTAAAACCGAAGTCATACGCCGACTTCTCTTCGTTCTTCATGCCCAGCGCCAGGTAACGGCCGGACTGCAGATCGTAAAGGGTCTCCAGGGTGTACCACGGTACCTGAACGTTGTAGTAGTCCTGCGCGTGAGCTTCCGCCACGCGCCACAATTGACCACGACCGTCGTAGTGATCGATCACCGCCGCTTGCCAGGTGTCTTCGTCGATGAAGAAGTCGCGCTTGGCATAGATGTGACGCTGACCTTCCTTCAGGGTCGCGGTCACGTGCCAGACCCGACGCAGTTCATAACGAGCCAGATCCTGGTTGATGTGCCCGGCCTTGATGATGTCGGCGTACTTGAGCTTCGGATCGTCGAGCTTGTAGCTGTCAGAGGCGATGTACATTTCTTGCTTGCCGATCAGTTTCCAGTCGTAACGGTCCGGTGCGCCGTTGAACATGTCCAGGTTGTCGGAAGTCCGCAGGCCGTCCGCCGCGGTACCCGGGCCGTCATAGGACACTTGCGGTGCACGGCGCACACGACGCTGACCGGCGTTGTAGACCCACGCCGAACGCGGTTCCTTCACCTGGTCGAGGGTTTCGTGCACCAGCAGCACGCCACCGGCCAGACGTGCCGGCGCGGTCACTTTCTGCTTGAAGTAGAACAGGATGTTGCCCGGGTTCGCCGGATCGTAGTCCTTCATCTTGTCGCGGAATACGAACTGGTCCTGGAAGTACACCAGGCTGAACGAGCCGTTCGGTTGCGGCGTGGCCTGGGTCACCAGACGGGTCACGCTGCCGCCGCGATAGCGGGTGATGTGGTTCCAGATGACTTCCACACCGCTTTTCGGAATCGGGAACGGTACGGCGGTATCGAAGTTTTCCAGGCCGTTGCCACCCGACACCAGGGTCGTGGTGGTGGCGTTCTTCTTGATGGCGGCGAATACCTCATCCGGCACGGTGGCACCACGATGAGACGGATAGACCGGCATCTTGAAGGTGTCAGGGTAACGCTGGAACATCGCGTACTGACCCGGCGCAAGCTTGGCTTTGTACTGATCGACGTTCTGCTTGGTGATGGTGAAGAGCGGCTTTTCACTGGCGTACGGGTCGGACAGGAAGCCTTTGCTGTCGACGGTGCCGGCATTCTTCGGCATCGGTTTCCAGGCCGGGATCGAGCCGTCCGCGTTACCGGCCATTTCGGCGCCCATCGGGGTCAGGCTCTTGCCCAGCTTGTCCGCTTCGGCGGCAGGCACCGCCGCCATGACGCCGGTCGCCAGCAGCGACAGGCCCAGAACACCGGCGTGGAACAGACTTTTTGTTATTTTCATAAATTCGTTCGTCCTGAAAATGCAGTGCTTAGAAGTTCACGCCGAGGCTGAGCGCCACGAAATCGCGGTCATCCACGGTGCTGTACTTGCCGTCGAAGAAGTTGGTGTAGGCCAGGCTCGCGGTGTAGGTGTTCTGGTACTCGGCATCGACACCCAGGCTGACAGCCTTGCGACCTTCCTCGAAGTTGCCGCCAGGGCCTGGCGAGTAGCCGCTGACGTCGTGGGACCAGGCCACGTTCGGCTTGAGGTTCACGCCGGCGAACACATCGTTGTATTCCCAGATCGCACGACCGCGATAACCCCAGGACATCGACGTGGTGAAACCGTCATTGTCGCAATTGCGACTACGGTTGTTCTGCGGTGAGCCAGGTCCGGCGCCATTGATGGTGCCGTTGTTGAGGATGTTGACGCAGGTGTTGGTGGTACCGGTGGCTGGCAATTCGCCCGGGCCGAAGACCGGATCACGGCCATAGCGCTTGTCGGACCGGCTTTCCAGACCGCCCACGTAAGTCATGCCCACCTCACCCACCAGGGTCAGACGGCTAGCGCCCATGACCTGATCGAAGAAGTGCGTGAAGGTGGTTTGCAGTTGAGTGATTTCCTTGCGCTCGTAGCCATGCAGATCCTGGCCTGGCACACCGTTGAGCAGCGAAGCGTTGGCATACGGGCCGCCCAATGGACGCACACCGGCGAACAGGATGTCCGTGGAGTTCAGTTGTACCGGCGCATTCGGGCGATAGCTGATCTCACCGCTCCACGCCGTACCGGTAGGCAGGGTGGTGGAGAAGCTCAGACCGTAGAGGCGGATGTCCTCTGGGTATTCGACGAAGTACTTCGAATTGCCGGCGACCAGCAGAGGCCCGAGCGCCTGGAACGGACCTGGCAATGCGGCCACGCCGTTGTAGACCGATTGCGGCGCGCCAGTGGCACTGAAGATCGGCGCACGGCTGTGGTAATTCATGAAGTAGGCACCGAACTCGGTGTCCAGCGGTTCGAACATGTACTTGAGGGACGCGCCCCACTGGCCGCTGTCGCGCGCATCGCGATCGGCGCCGCGCGGCACCAGCACACCTTCTTCATTGACGTTGACGCCGTTGGCCGCCAATGGCCCCAGGGCAATGGCCGGGATCTGCGAGCGCTTGTTCAGCACGCGCAGGTTGTCGGTGCAGCCATCGGCAATGATGTCCGGCTGGGAGAAGAACGTGCCGCAGTTGTCGACGACGGTCTGGTCCCACTCCAGCTGATAGAAAGCTTCGGCCGACAGGTTGTCGGTCAGGCTCTGGGACACATAGAACATGTTGACCGGGATCAGGCCTTCCTTGATCTCGGCGCCCGGACGACGGAACGCGGAAACGTCGATCGGGTTGATCGAGTTGATGCCGCCGCCGATGAAGGTACTTTCACCCCAGCTCACCACCTGCTTGCCCAGACGCACGGAGCCTGGCTGATCGGCGATCGCGTAGTTGTGGTAGACGAAGGCGTCGAGGATCTGACCGCCGGCGGACTTGGCGCCTTCCTTGCGGTTGCTGTCGCTGATGTCCTTGAACTCGCGGCTCTCGTCCTTCAGTTCGAAGTCGTACCAGTACTTGCCACGGACGAACACGCCGGTGTCGCCGTATTTCAGCTCGAGGTCATGGATGCCCTTGAAGATCTTCGAGAAGGTCTCGCCGCTCTTGAAGTTGGCATGGCCGTCGTCGGAAGTCTGGGACAGACCGTGGCCGCCGTTGTTGACGCCGATGAGGTTCTTGTTCGGGCTCTGGGTGGACCAGCTGGCACCGATCGACAGGGAGGAGTCGAACTGGCCTTCGATTTCACCGACGTTGAAACTGACGCCGAAAGCGGGCCCGGCGAGCGAAGAAGCAAGACTGACGGCCAGAGGCAGCTTTGCCCGGCGCCAGAACTGGTTTACTGAGGTCATCGACGCTACTCCATGTGCATTATTGTTATGGCAGTGAGTACTTTTAAAAACGCCTGAAGGACCGGGCGCCAGAGGCTTACCGAAATCGCTTCAATGTTGCATCGCCCCGTTAGTGCGTGTGCCCCGTTCTTAAAAATCCTTGAGCGGACTATAGCCAGCAGGGGGTACTGCTTGATCCCTCTAAAGTGTGATTTGCAGCTGCCGGCCACTCTGGAACAGTCCTTTCGCCAGTCCGACACATGTCGGCACGGCAAGGATGGCTGAAAATTCGGATTTCACAAGCCAAGCGCTTGCTTGGTGGGTCTGGCGCGCCGTTTTCGGCGCGCCAGCGGACGCTCAGAGCGTCGAGAGGAAGGTGCTGTTGTTGGCCTGCCATTCGGTGATGTCGAGGCGGATGCGCTTCTTGTCGAGCTTGCCGACACTGGTCTTGGGAATTTCAGTAACAAGCGCGATCTGGCTCGGGATCGCCCACTTGCTCAAGTGCCCCAATTCAACGAATGGCTTGAGGTGTTCCTTGAGCTCGCGCGCCCCGATGGCATGCCCTTCGCGGACCACCAGCAAGGCAAATGGACGCTCGCCCCACTGTGGATCGGCAATGCCCACCACTGCTACTTCACGTACCGCGACATGGCGACTGATCAGGTCTTCGAGATCCAGCGAGGAAATCCATTCGCCGCCGGTCTTGATCACGTCCTTGATCCGGTCGCGGATGTCGATCACGCCCATGCTGTCGATCGTGGCGACGTCACCGGTGTGCAACCAGCCTCCGGCCCACAGCTCGGCGCCCTTCTGCGGTTCGTTGAAATAGCCTTCGGTCAGCCACGGTGCGCGCAGCACCAGTTCGCCTTGGGTTTCACCGTCGGCCGGGAGGAAATTGCCCTCGCTGTCGATGATCGCCGCCTCGACCAACGGTCCCGGCACGCCGGCCTTGATCCGGTAAGTAGTGCGCTCGTCTTCGGTGCCCGCCATCAACTCATCGTTCAAATGCGCGCAAGAGACCAACGGCCCGGTTTCCGACATGCCATACGCGGCCGTCAGTTGAATGCCCTTGCTCTTGGCCGTTTCATACAGCGTGCGATTGAGCGCACTGCCACCGATGACGATTTTCCAGCCGCCGAAATCGGTGTCTTGCGCGCCCTTGGCGTTGAGAACCATCTGCAGGATGGTCGGCACGCAGTGGGAAAACGTGACCTTTTCCTTGCGCCACAGCTCGACCAGAAATTCCGGGTCGTAACGCCCCGGATAAACCTGCTTGAGCCCGAGCATGGTCGCCACATACGGCAGGCCCCAGGCATGCACGTGGAACATCGGGGTGATCGGCATGTACACGTCGTTGGTGCCCAGCAGCCGCACGCTGTCGATGGCGCCCATGATGGTCGACACACCCATGGTGTGCAGCACCAGTTGCCGATGGGTGAAGTACACGCCCTTCGGATTGCCGGTGGTGCCCGTGGTGTAGAACGTTGTGGCGACCGAGTTTTCGTCGAAGTCCTGGAAGTCGTACAGCGGACTCGCCGCCGCCAGCAGTTGCTCGTACTCGCCCACCAGGTTCGGCAGATCGGCGCTTTTTTCCGGCAGATCGGTCAGCAGCAGGGTTTTCTCCACCGTGGCCAGGTGTGGCGCGATGGCCTGGTAAAGCCCGACGAACTCGCTGTTGACCAGCACGAAGCGGTCCTCGGCGTGGTTCATGGTGTAGAGAATCTGTTCCGGCGACAGGCGCACGTTGATGGTGTGGATCACCGCGCCGATCATCGGGATCGCAAACATGCATTCGAGGTAGCGATGGCTGTCCCAGTCCATCACCGCCACGGTATCACCGGCCTTTACGCCGGCCGCCGTCAGCACGTTGGCCAGCCGCGCGACCCGCTCGATCAGGGTCGGGTAGCTGTAGCGCAACTGGTCACGGTAGATGATCTCGCGGGTTTTCTCGTAACGGGCGCCCGACATCAGCAGCCGTTTAATCAGCAGTGGATACTGGTACGCCCCTTCGGCGGGCGGAATAACGCGAGTCTGCAACATAAGAATCCCTTTTCTGACTGCACGGTGTTGGCTTTGGAGTTTCGTACTCTAGAACCGTTATACGTCAGCCAAATCAGCCAAAGGAATGATTTGCAGAGCCGTACAAATGCTAGCTTTGCGCCAGCATTTGCCGAAACAGATGACAGCTCAGAAGGATCAATGCATCTCGGTGAACGCGAGTTTCACGCCGATGGCGATCAGCACCGCGCCCATGGTGCGGTCGAACCAGTGGCCCATGCGGGCGAAACCGGCACGCACGCGCTGCTGGCTGAACAGCATCGCCACCAGGCAGAACCAGGTTGCAGTCGCAGCCGCCAGGTAAATGCCGTAACCGGCCTGCACTGCCAGTGGCGTGTGCGGGTTGATCACCACGGTGAACAGCGACAGGAAAAACAGCGTGGCTTTCGGGTTCAGGCCGTTGGTCACGAAGCCTGAGGTGAAGGCGCCACGTGCGGTGCGCTCGCCGGCCTCTTTGTGCAGATCATCGGTCACGGTTTTCGCCGGTTGCGCACGCAGGGCCTTGAAACCGATGTACAGCAGATAAGCGGCGGCGGCCCATTTCAGAGCGTTGAACAGCACGATCGATTGGGAAACGATCAGGCCGATCCCCAGCAGCGAATAACCGACGTGCAGGAAAATCGCCGTGCCCACGCCCAGTGCCGTCCAGGTGCCGGCGCGACGCCCGTGGGTCACGCTCTCGCGCACCACCACGGCGAAATCAGGACCGGGGCTGGCGACGGCCAACAGGTGGATCAGGGCAACGGTCAAGAATTCGGTCCAGTACATGGGGGCTCCTTTCGGCCAAGCGTAACGAGTTGTTTCATCTGGTAGGCTCGGCAGATTACGCCTTCCCTTCAAAGCACAACAGGTACAGTTGATGACGAACGCCCACCGCGCCGTATTCCTCGATCACCCGTCGCTGGATCTTGGCGATCTCGATCTGAGCCCTTTGCGTGACTGCTTCAGCGATCTGCAACTGTTCCCCCAGACGTTGCCTGGGCAAGTGAGCGACCGCCTGCAAGGGGCGACCGTGGCGATCAGCAACAAGGTCCTGATCGACGCCGCCGCCATGGCCGCCAACCCACAGCTGAAACTGATCCTGATCACGGCCACCGGCACCAATAACGTCGATCTGGCCGCCGCCCGCGCCCACGGCATCACCGTGTGCAACTGTCAGGGTTACGGCACGCCGTCAGTGGCGCAGCACACGATCATGCTGCTGCTCAACCTCGCCACGCGCCTGGCCGATTATCAAAAAGCCGTCGGCGAGGGCCGCTGGCAACAAGCGAAACAGTTCTGCCTGCTGGATTACCCGATCGTCGAGCTGGAAGGCAAAACCCTGGGTTTGCTCGGACACGGTGAACTCGGCGGCGCAGTCGCGCGACTGGCCGAAGCCTTCGGCATGCGCGTGTTGCTGGGGCAGATTCCGGGGCGCCCGGCCCGTCCGGATCGCCTGCCGCTGGAAGAATTGCTGCCGCAGATCGACGCCCTGACCCTGCACTGCCCGCTCAACGAACATACCCGGCATTTCATCGGAGCCCGCGAACTCGCCGCGATGAAACCCGGCGCCTTCGTGGTCAATACCGCCCGTGGCGGGCTGATCGACGAACAGGCCCTGGCCGATGCCCTGCGCAGCGGTCATCTGGGCGGCGCGGCCACCGATGTGCTGAGCATCGAACCACCGACCAACGGCAATCCGCTGCTGGCGGTCGACATCCCACGCCTGATCGTCACGCCGCACAACGCCTGGGGCAGCCGCGAAGCGCGGCAACGAATCGTCGGCCAACTGGTGGAAAACACCCAGGCGTTCTACAGCGGTAAGGCGCTGCGGGTCGTCAGTTGATAAACTGCGGCACTTTTTTTCACAGGAGCAGTTATGGATCCGCGCAGTGAAGTACTGCTTCGTCAGGCCGAGTTATTCCAGGGTTCGGTATTGTTGGCCGGTTTGCCTGCCGATGATTTGCTGGGGCGTCTGCCCGACGCGTTTGGATGGTGCTGGCACGCCGGCGATCAGGCCGCACTCGATGCGCGTTTCGAAGGTCGCAGCCATTTTGGCGTAAACGTGCCGGAACGCGAATTCACCAGCGCCGTGGTGTTCCTGCCCAAGGCCAAGGACCTGACCGATTACATCCTCAATGCCGTGGCTGCGCGTCTGGCCGGGCGCGAGGTGTATCTGGTCGGGGAAAAGCGCAGCGGCATCGAAGGCGCGTCCAAACAGCTCAACCCGTTCGGCAAACCACGCAAGCTCGACAGCGCGCGCCATTGCCAATTGTGGCAAGTGACCGTGGCCAATGCCCCGCAAGCCAAACCACTGGAAAGCCTGGCGCAGACTTACGAACTGCCGCTGGCCGAAGGCCCATTGAAGGTCATCAGCCTGCCGGGCGTATTCAGCCACGGCCGACTGGATCGCGGCAGTGCCCTGCTGCTGGAACACCTGGACAAACTGCCGAGCGGACATTTGCTGGACTTCGGTTGCGGCGCCGGCGTGCTCGGCGCGGCGGTCAAGCGTCGTTACCCGCACAATCAGGTCACGTTGCTCGATGTTGACGCCTTCGCTGCCGCCAGCAGCCGTTTGACTCTGGCGGCCAACGGTCTGGAAGCCGATGTGCTGACCGGTGACGGCATCGACGCCGCACCGATGGGTTTGAACGCGATTTTGAGCAATCCGCCGTTCCATGTCGGCGTTCACACCGACTATTTCGCCACCGAGAACTTGCTGCGAAAAGCGGCCAAACATCTGAAAAACGGCGGTGAACTGCGCCTGGTTGCGAACAGCTTCCTGAAGTATCAACCGTTGATCGAAGAGCATCTCGGAGTCTGCGCGATCAAGGCCGAAGGCAATGGTTTCCGGATTTACCGGGCCAAGCGCGGCTAAAAATTAGCACTTGCCGAATGGATTCGGCCTAGGCAGAATCCGCTCCGTCCTAGGGGAGTAGTCTCCCACGAGCGCCAAGCTCGTCCGGCATACGTCAACATACTTGATCCTCAGATCATGGCGTATGCGACCCAAGCGTCCGCAGCAGACGGATCGCAGGGTTTGACAAGACCTATGACACGCACACCTTACCCGGGGCGGGAAGGCTGTACGTGTCATAGCCGTGTCGACCCGCCCCTTAGGAAATCCTGATGCTGGACTCGTTACTCGTTCCCACCGCAATCGTTGCCTTGGCCGAAATCGGCGACAAGACGCAACTGCTCGCGCTGATTCTCGCCGCTCGCTTCCGCAAACCCTGGCCGATCATTGCCGGTATCGTCGCTGCGACCCTGGCCAACCACGCAGCAGCCGGTGCGGTTGGCGCCTGGTTCGGCAGCTTCTTCTCGGATTCCGTCCTGCACTGGATTCTCGCCGCGAGCTTCGCCGCCACCGCCCTGTGGACGCTGGTGCCGGACAAGATGGATGACGATGAAGCCAGCACCGCCCGCAAGTTCGGGCCATTCCTGACCACGCTGATCGCGTTCTTCCTGGCGGAAATCGGCGACAAGACCCAGATCGCCACGGTGATGCTGGCCGCGCAATACCCGGAGCTGTGGCTGGTGATTATCGGCACCACGGCGGGCATGCTGATCGCCAACGTGCCGGTGGTACTGGCGGGTAATTTTGCAGCAGAGAAACTGCCGTTGACCCTGATCCGTCGACTGGCCGCCTCGGCGTTCCTGATCCTGGCGATCGTTGCGGTGTACAAGGCGATGCAGAGCAGCGGCTGGGTTTGATCCGGCAGAACGCTCCCGCACTCAGTGCGGGAGCGATCATTGTTTCAGGACTTGGGCGCTTTCTCGTACAGCGGCATGACCTTCGGAATTGCCGCTTCCAGGGAAGCGATCCGGCTGGACGACGCCGGGTGAGTGCTCATGAATTCTGGCGGTGCACCTTCGGACGCCTTGCTCATCTTGTTCCACAGGGTGATCGCGGCATTCGGGTTGTAGCCGGCACGTGCGGCCAGTTCCAGGCCGATCAGGTCGGCTTCGTTTTCGTTGGCGCGACTGTTGGGCAGCGTCATGCCGTAGTTGGCCACGGTGTCAGCCAGCGCCAGGCTGTCCTGACCCAGACCGAGCAACGCACCGGCGCCCTGCTTGGCCATTTCGATGCCATAGGCCTTGGACATTGCTTCACGACCGTGCTCGCGCAGGGCGTGGGCGATTTCATGGCCCATGACCGCAGCGATTTCATCGTCGGTGAGTTTCAGGCTGTCGATCAGCCCGGTGTAGAAAATGATCTTGCCGCCAGGACCGCAGTTGGCGTTGAGTTCGTCACTCTTGATCAGGTTCACTTCCCACTTCCACTGCGCCGAATCCGGACGGAAATTCGGTGCCTGGGCGATCAGCCGGTTGGCGATGGCCTGAATGCGCTTGGCATCGTTGCTGGTCTTGTCCAGCACGCCTTTGCTGGACGCTTCGCCCACGGTCTTCTGATAGGACTGGGCATACATCTGGTCGACCTCTTGCGAGGACAGCATGCTGAACATGTACTGCTTGCGCTCCACGCCCACGGCACCGCCGCTGGTGGTGTTGACCGACTGACAACCGGCCAGCAACAGCGCCGCGCTCAGTGCACTTACAACCAATGTCTTGTTCATTCAAAAGCTCCCTGAAAACCTGCCGCGTATCCTAGGCGGGTAATTGTATCGACGCCAGATACAACGGACGTGTTGCACGCACTTTCAGAAAACGCCCTCTGACCTGTAGGAAAAAATTCATACCCGCCGGCAAATCCTGCGCATCCGCGTCGCGCACGGGTCCATTTGCGACATCCGCCTGCAATTACTCGTCCGCAACCTCATGGCGCAATAGCGGCTGCCGATACAACAGCGCAGACGTCCTCTCGCGTGCGGAGCTCCCATGAAGTTCAAGTCGATCCAGTTTTCCGTGGCCGCCCTGGCCGGCGCCATCGTACTCAGCGTAGTCGCCGCGCTGGTGCTGTATGCGCTGTTCTCCGGTGCCCGCACCCAGGAAATGGTCCAGCAACGGACCCAGGCCCAGTTCGAGCAAGTCATCGAACAGCGCCTGACCTCGCTGGCACAGACCCAGGTCAGCCAGATCCAGCGCGAACTGGAAGCGCCGCTGTTGATCGCCGGCGGACTGGTGCGGGTCAACGCCCTGCTCGGCACGCCGGGCGCCGATGGCCAGCCGCGACTGACCGTCAGCCGCGAGCAACTGATCAGCCTGATCAAAGAAAACGTCGAGAAGAACCCGAAGATTCTCGGCACCTACATCGGCTGGGAAAAGAACGCGCTGGATCACAATGACGCGGCTTTCGTCGGCACTAGTGTGGTCGGTATCGACCCTGCCAACGGGCGCTTCCTGCCATGGTGGTTCCGCAACGACGACGGCACCCTCGGCCTGGACAAACTGGTGGACGTCGATGACCAGAAAGTCCTGTCCACCGGCATACGCGCCAGCGAGTACTACCTGTGCTCGAAAGAAACCAAAAAATCCTGCGTGATCGATCCCGCCCCGTACAAGGTCGGCGACAAGATCGTCATGCTCGCCTCCTTTATTGAACCGATCATGCTCAACGGCGCCTTCCAGGGCATCGTCGGCGCCGACCTGTCGGTGAACTTCATCCAGGAAATGCTCCTGGGCGCCAACCAGAAGCTGTACGGCGGCGCCGGGCAAATGGCCCTGATCGGCGGCAACGGCCGGATCGTCGCCTACACCAAGGACCCGAGCAAATTCGGCGAGAAGGTCAGCGATATCCTCGACGCCCAGCAGATTGCCAACATGGCCAACCTCAAGCGCGGCGAAGTGACCTATTCCGTCAATAAAGAGCAAGGCCGGATCGAGCTGTACCTGCCGTTCGGCATCGGCCAGACCGACGCGCGCTGGACGCTGATGCTGCAACTGCCGCTCGACGCGGTGATGGCCGATCTGCAAAAGCTGCAAGGCGACCTCGACGCCCAGCGCAAATCCGACACGTTCGGCATGGCCATGGTCGGCCTGCTCATCGCCGGCCTCGGCCTGCTGGTGATCTGGCTGGTGGGCCACGGCATCGCCCGACCGCTCAAGCAAATGGTGACCATGCTTGATGACATCGCCCAGGGCGAAGGCGACCTGACCCGTCGCTTGAGCAGTGACCGCAATGACGAACTGGGCTCGATCGCCAAGGGCTTCAATACCTTCCTGGCCAAGTTGCAGGCGATGATCACCCAAGTGGTGACTTCGGTGCAGAGCGTCAGCGACTCTTCGGAACACACCGCCGATATCGCCATCCGCACCAACATCGGCGTGCAGAAACAAATGGCAGAAATCGATCAGGTCGCCACTGCCGTGCAGGAAATGACCGCCACCGCCCAGGACGTGGCGCGCAATGCGACCCAGGCGGCGCAAGCCGCCAGCCATGCGGATCAGGCAGCGGCGCAAGGCATGCAGATCGTGCGCGACACCTCCAATTCGATTGGCGTGCTGGCCGTGGAAATCGGCAAGGCCGTGGATGTGGTGCAGACGCTGGCCAAGGACAGCGAAAACATCAACGCGATCCTCATCGCCATTCGCGGGATCGCCGAGCAGACCAACCTGCTGGCCCTCAACGCGGCGATCGAAGCCGCCCGTGCCGGTGAGCAGGGACGCGGTTTTGCAGTAGTGGCCGATGAGGTGCGCAATCTGGCGCAGAAAACCCAGCAGGCCACCGAAGAAATCCAGAGCATGATCCAGCAACTGCAACAGGGCACCCGCGATGTGGTGCGGGTCATGGAAGACAGCCAGAATCGCACCGATGAAAGCGTGCAGCACGCGGCCAAGGCCGCCGAGGCGCTGGAGACCATCACTCAGGCAGTGTCGGTGATCAACGACATGAACACCCAGATCGCCAGCGCCGCCGAAGAACAGAGCGCGGTGGCGGACGATATCAACCGCAACGTGATCAATATCGGTCAGGTGGCCAATGAAGTGGCCGGTGGCGCGGATGAGTCGAGTTCGGCGAGTGCCGATCTGACCAAACTGGCGGAGCAGCAGCGGCGGTTGATCAACCAGTTCAAGGTGTAAAGACGCCGGAAGGTCCTTCGGACCTTATCGCGAGCAAGCTCGCTCCCACAGGGGAGCGTGTGATCACAAAGTGTGTGAGCACCGAAAATCCAGTGTGGGAGCGAGCTTGCTCGCGATTGGGCCGCGAGCAGCGACACATCAGGCCGGAGTCAGACACTCCGGCCCGTTGAGCTTCGGATCATTGACCAGGTTCGCCAGCACCCGCTCGCGCAAGGCGGCGGGCTCGCTGGCGAGCAAACCCTGCAGGACATGCAGCGGCGTTTCGGGATCAAGCCACGCCGCCTGCCCCGCCTCATCAAGAATCAACGGTCGGCGCTGACTGGCCGCAGGCTGGGTGATGACCGCCGTGCTCAGCCACACTTGTTCCTGCACCGGATACGCTTCCCAGATCGCCGCAAAAAACAACGAAGAACCTTCCCCCGGCGTCAGCCAGTACGGACGCTTGCGCGTGGTGCCGCGCCATTCGTAGAAGCCGTTGGCCGGCAACAGGCAGCGGCGCAGGCGCAGGGCCTCACGGAACATCGGTTGCTCGGCGACGGTTTCGGCCCGGGCGTGGGCCGGCGTACGAGAAAGATCGGTCAGCCACGGCGGTGTCAGCCCCCAACGGGCACGAGCCAGCGCGCGCTGGCCGTCGGGTTCGGCGCGCAGCATCAATACCGAATCGTTGGGGGAAATGTTCCACTGCGCCTGCTGGTCGGCAGGAAAACCGGGCAGGTTCGCGAAATCGCGGTTCCAGCGAAACAGGGCATAACGTCCACACATGGGGCAACACGACTCACAAATAAAACGAACGCCAGCCTAACAGACCAGCGTCCCGGGATAGCTGTCCGGTTCATCGCCGGGCAGCGGCAGCGCGGCATTGTACGCACTGATCAGCTCGCGGGCGTATTCCGCCTGGTCATCATCCACCGACAGGCCCAACAGACCGAAGATCGGCAACTCGCCCGTACCGCCCAGCAGATCGCGCCCGACCAGGTGCGCCTCGATGCCTTCGCTGGCAAGCATGCCCTTGAGCATCTCGCCTTCCATCAGGTTTTCCGGCTCGTAGATTCGCTGCATGGGCGCGCCTCACTCGTTTTCGCTGAAGACTTCCAGAAACCAGTCCTCTCCATGGACCTGCAACACAAAGGTGATCGGCCGACAACAGACCTGACAGTCCTCAATATAAGTCTGGTCGCCACCGGAGAGATCCACGGTCGTCTCGACCTCTTCACCACAATACGGACATTCATATACTGCGCTTTCCAGCATCGCGGTCTCCCAGGTGACTTGTGCGTATAATCGCCGGTCTATTTGCAGGGCTATTTTTGTCTGGCTACTTTTTCAGACCGTGCCCCGTTGGTTTTCGATCAAAACCTTTACTTACCCTAGCCGTTTCCAACAAGAGAGCATGATGGGCGAATTCGATGCCATCCGACCTTACGACGACAGCGAAGTACCTGCGGTACTGGCGCGACTGCTCGGCGACAAGGCGTTTCTAGATATCCTCACCCACTTCCGCTTCCCGCGTTTTGCCGGTGCCTTCGGCTGGATGCTCAAACCACTTATAGCCCATCGGCTGCGTCGTGAGTTTGCCGACGTGACCTCTGTGGCCACATTGCAGGACAAGGTCGAGTTCTACGTCGACCACACCATCGAGCGCGCCACCGATGGCGTGACCTACACCGGTGTCGAGCAATTCAAGTCCGGCAGCGCCTATCTGTTCATCGCCAATCACCGCGACATCGTGATGGATCCGGCCTTCGTCAACTACGCCGTGTACCACGCGGGCCTGCCGACGCCGCGTATCGCGATTGGCGACAACCTGCTGCAAAAGCCGTTCGTCAGCGACCTGATGCGCCTGAACAAGAGCTTCATCGTGCACCGCTCGATCACCGGGCGCCGGGAGAAAATGGCCGCGTACCAGTTGCTGTCGGCCTATATCAACCACTCGATCCGCAACGACTGCGCCTCGATCTGGATCGCCCAGGCCGAAGGCCGCGCGAAGGACGGTGACGACCGTACCGAGTCGGCGATCCTCAAGATGTTCCACATGAGCCGCAAGGACGAGCCGTTCGGCGAGGTCATCCGGTCGCTGAACCTGACCCCGGTGTCGATCAGCTACGAATACGATCCGTGCGATCAGGCCAAGGCCCGCGAGCTATATATCCGCGCCACCACCGGCACCTACAGCAAGGCGCCGGGCGAGGATGACGTGAGCATCGCCAAGGGCATCACCGGTTATAAGGGCCGGGTGCACGTGAACTTCGCCGCGCCGATCACCGAGCTGTTCGAAGACACCAAGCAATTGGCGGTCGAGATGGACAAGCAGATTCTCGGCGGCTACCGGCTGTTCCCGGTGCATTACCTGGCGTACGCACAGTGGGCCGATGCCGATCCGCAGTTGAACGTGCCGAAGGCTGCCGAAGTGTTCGGTGCCGAAGAACTGGCCAAGGCCGAGGAAGAATGGCAGAACCGTCTGGACGCCTGCCCCGAGGAGCATCGTCCGTATCTGGTGCTGCAATATGCGACGCCGGTGCGCAATCAGTACCGGGTCAAGGCTGGACTGCCGCTGTAAGCGGTATCGGCCAGATACAGGAACGGCGCCTTCGGGCGCCGTTTTTCGTTCAGAAGCGGGTACTGATCCAGGACACCAATAACGCCAGACCAAGGCAGGCGAAACCGAAGCGGTAGAAAAAGCGGTTCATGCGCAGAGTCGCCCAATCGAGCACCGGCTCCTGATCAGGTTTCTGCTGACGCTGGGCCGCGATACTGGCCATGGCCCGTTGTTCACGGCGACGGGTCGCATGCAGCAGCCAACTGCCGGGGAAGGCCAACAGCAGGGCCAGCAGGTTGATCAGTTTGGCGGGATGGGCGGTAAACAGCGTCATCAAGTGCAGCGACATCACAGACCTCAATCTAGACCGGTTTGGCGAACGCCAGACCGACGACCGCGGCGCGGATTCTACCGAAACACTCCCCGACTGCCCTACCCTTTGCGACAAATAACCCGTCAATCGACCGATGGCTGTCCTGTGTCACGGCATCGTCATTTGTTTCAGTCACCCTGCGCGCCTCGAAACCGACACGGAACGCGACATGCTTCACGCTGAAAACCAGGATCGCCTGTACCTCATCTCTCCGTCCGACGAACAGCAGACCCTCGTCGGCAGCCTGGCCTTCAATGTTCAGGATCGTCACTGGCTCGTGTACTGCGCCCTCGGCGGGCACCAGCATGCGGACTTGCCCGAGACCGATCTGCTGACCGGCGTCAGCGTCCTCGACTTCTATTCGCAAGCCGCCTGAACGAAAAAAACCCGGGGCCATCACTGGCTCCGGGCTTTTTCACATCTGGCGCATGCCTTATTCGGCGAGGATCTGGCCGATGCTCGGGTCCTTGAACAGACGAGTCAGCGCATCGCTCAGCACGTCGCTGACCAGTTTGGTGTTGGTCTCCTGATTCGGCGCCATGCCGAAACGCTGGTCCAGCGACGCGCCGTAACGGCCGCTGTAGCGACGGTTGCCGCTCTGCACGTCGGAGCGGAATGTCGCGCCGATGGTGGCTTCGGTCACATACATGCCTTCTTTCGGCGACTGGTATTTCAGTTCAGTCAGGGTCACGGTCAGCTGTGGAGCATTCATCGCGCCATTGGACGGGGTGAAGCCCAGCAGACGCACCGCCGCTTCGGCCTGGGCCTGCAACTTCGGCAGGATCTGCTCGCGCTGCACGGTGATGGCGCTGGTCTCCGGGTACAGACCGCCACGGGTGCCAAGGGTTGGCGACGGACGACCGTCCACGACGCGAACCACGACAGGCTGGCCGTGGCCGACCGGTGCCAGCTGAGTGGTCAGCTTCGGTTCCGGGCTCAGTTGTTGCGGGCTGTGGGCGCAGCCAACCAGGGTCAAACTGGTCACAGTGATCAAACCGAACAACAGGCGTTGCAACATGCTCTTCTCTCCAGAATCAGGCACAGACAGGCCGGCAGTATAGCGGTGGGCCACTGTGGGTCACCAGCACTGAAATCTCAGACAAAACCCGTTGCCAGCGGTTCCTGTCACACATTCTTCACCCCCCATACACGTTCGCGTCACGGCGTTTTGACAAGCTTCCTCACAGATCCCCAAAAGGAACACTGCCATGCGCTATCTGATCTCGTTGTTCGCTCCACGCCCGCTGCACCGCAGCTTTGCCCTGCTCGACCGCAACGGCCATTGCCAGGCTTTCAAACAGTGCCGCCTGCAGCCAATGGGTGACGGCTGGGTGGAAATCGAGGAAATCCGTCTCAACTGGTTGCACCAGCCACTGCCTGCCAGCGCCCGGGTCGAACAGCAGCGCCCACGCGCACGCGCTCAGGCGATGTTGAGCATCTGACCGGATGCCTAATAAAAGTCATTAAACTCGACCAACTCCCCGCATTTCTTCGATACAATCTCCCCCCGATTATAAGGACGTCTCCTGATCGGGCCTCGCAACAGCGTCAATGCGCTTGCATTGGCATCCAAATCGCCCACAGAGAGCCGCCCACACAGATCGAGTGAAGCTGGCGTGCTTGCTGTTTCCCTGGCAAATCCCGCTTTTCGCGAATCTGCAGAGCTGTCATGACGCTCGGCCACTGAGTTGTTTGCCCCTCCGGGCACGGTGCCAGCCCCGGACAGCCCTTTTTGAGGTTCACGTCTTCAAAAGAGCGTGAAAAAAACGGGTTTTCACAACTTCACAAGAGTGTGGCGAGCAAATGAATAGTTTTGCGTCTGAACATGCACCATTAGCGTCTGAAACAGCCCAACGACACAGGAACGGGAACGCCTCGAATACCGGAGCCTGAAGCCTGTCCGCTACGGATTTGGTTGCACAAACGGATGTCTCGACCATAAGTCGAATTGCCAGCCGCGTGCCGAAATGAGTTCATGGAACTCTTTAAGCCAGGCCGCACGCATCCGTCGAAGTTGCGAAAAATTGCGAAGATTCGGACATGGCACACCTGACCAAGGATACCCGGGGCCCAACTGACCTGCCCTGGACGCCTGGCAGCCATGCCGACAATTTGGTGCTGCAGATTTTGGAGACGCGTTAAATGGCGCATAACGAAGCAGTCGACGTAGTTCTGGTTGGGGCCGGCATCATGAGTGCCACCCTCGCAGTACTGCTCAAAGAGCTCGACCCGGCGATCAAGCTGGAAGTCGTCGAGCTGATGGATTCCGGTGCCGCGGAGAGTTCCAACCCATGGAACAACGCCGGTACCGGCCACGCCGGCCTGTGCGAGCTGAACTACACGCCGCAGGCTGCCGACGGCACCGTCGACATCAAGAAGGCCGTGCACATCAACACCCAGTTCGAGGTGTCGAAGCAGTTCTGGTCGTACCTGACCAAAAAGGGCACGTTCGGCTCATGCAAATCCTTCATCAGCCCTGTGCCGCATCTGAGTTACGTCGAGGGTGAGAAAGGCGTGTCGTTCCTCAAGGAACGCTTCAACGTGCTGCACAAGCACCACGCTTTCGCCGACATGGAATACACCGAAGACAAGGCGAAGATGGCCGAGTGGATGCCGCTGATGATGCCGGGTCGTCCGAAAGACCAGGTGCTCGCCGCCACCCGCGTGATCAACGGCACCGACGTCAACTTCGGCGCCCTGACCAATCAGTTGCTCAAGCACCTGACCAGCGCACCCGATGCTCAGGTCAAGTACTGCAAGCGCGTGACCGGCCTCAAGCGTAACGCCAACGGCTGGACCGTCAGCATCAAGGACGTCAACAGCGGCAACACCCGTGAAGTCGACGCCAGGTTCGTGTTCCTCGGCGCTGGTGGCGCGGCCCTGCCGCTGCTGCAAGCCTCGGGCATCGAAGAAAGCAAAGGCTTCGGCGGCTTCCCGATCAGCGGCCAGTGGCTGCGTTGCGACAACCCGGAAGTGGTCAAGCATCACCAGGCCAAGGTTTACAGCTTGGCCGCCGTGGGTTCGCCGCCGATGTCGGTACCGCACCTGGACACCCGCGTGGTCGACGGCAAGAAATCCCTGCTGTTCGGGCCATACGCCGGTTTCACCACCAAGTTCCTCAAGCACGGTTCCTTCATGGACCTGCCGCTGTCGGTTCGCGCCGGCAACATTGGCCCGATGCTGGCCGTGGCGAAAAACAACATGGACCTGACCAAGTACCTGGTCAGCGAAGTGATGCAGTCGATGGAGCAGCGCCTGGAATCCCTGCGTCGTTTCTACCCGGAGGCGAAAGCTGAAGACTGGCGCCTGGAAGTGGCCGGCCAACGGGTGCAGATCATCAAGAAAGACCCGAAAAAAGGCGGCATCCTGCAGTTCGGTACCGAACTGGTCGCGGCGAAGGACGGCTCGCTCGCCGCCCTGCTCGGCGCTTCGCCAGGCGCTTCGGTGACCGTTTCGATCATGCTGGAACTGATCGAGAAATGCTTCCCGGAAAAGGCCAAGGGTGAGTGGGCTGCCAAACTGGCGGAAATCTTCCCGGCCCGCGAAAAGGTCCTGGAAACCGACGCTGCGCTGTATCGCAAGATCAACACGCAGAACAACGTCGCGCTGGAACTGGTTGAAGCCAGCAACGAGACCGAAAGCTACGCCTGATTCGGCTCCATGAAAAAACGCCCCGCACTCGGTGAGTGCGGGGCGTTTTTTATGCCTGTGGAAAACTTCGGGCTATCAGCCGCGCGCTTTCTCGATCAGCTCGATGTATTCCGCCGCGTTGCGTTGATCGCGGATCTGGTCGACGAAGGTCTTGCCGTGCTCGTCCTTGCCATCCAGGTCATAACCGGCTGCAACGAAGAACGTCAGGAAACGCTCGAAATCGTCGATGCGCAGGCCCCGGTAAGCCTTGACCAGCTTGTGCAGCGACGGCGAGGTGGCGTCGACCGGCTCAAAATCGAGGAACAGCTTGATCTGCTCATCGCCGATCTCGTCACCAATCACTTGCTTCTTATCTTTACGCATTGCCGACTCCAGCTCGCAGACATTTCACGGGGCGGGCAGTTTACCCCTGCGCAGGCACAAGGCTCAACGCGAGCGCGTGCTGCCGGTGTGCAAATCGGCCCAGATGTGGCCGTTGGCGTAACTGAGGAACTGCACGTACACAGTGTCATTGCGCAGCAGGTCGATGATTACCCGGTACTGGGCCAGCGGATAGAACAGCGTCAGCGTCTTGCTCTTGTCGTCATACACCGGTTTTTTCAGGCTTTTGCTTTCGCCATCGAAGTTGACCAGCACCTGATTGATCGTCGCGCCCTTGTTCAGGAACTTGCCCTTGAGGCGGATCATCAGCGGCGAGGTCACCGGGATCGGCTGCTGATTGGACTGACGCTGGGTGCCCACGACGACCGAATAATCGGTGACCTGCAACAGTTGCTGCTGCTCGGGTTCGGCATCGCGCAGGGTCAGGTCGTCCGGCGGCAGGAACTGGCTGTGCATCGGGGCGGCGGCCAAAGGCAGGCTGAGGGTCAGCAACAGGGCGGCGCAGCTGCGGATCAAAAGGCTCATGACAGGCTCCGGGGGGCGGGGCCGAGCACTCTAGCATGGGTATCGCGGATGGATCAGCACACGCAAAACAACTGCGGGAGCGTGGCTTGCCCGCGAAAGCGTCGATTAATCCGACATCAATGTGTCAGACAATCCGCCATCGCGGGCAAGCCCGCTCCCACAGGGATCGGGGGTTACCCGCAATTACATGCCTTTGACGGCGAAGATCCCGTTGGCGTTGCGCCAGTAGCCTTTGTAGTCCATGCCGTAACCGAAGATATAACGGTCGATGCACGGCAGACCGACGAAGTCGGCTTTCAGGTCAGGACGGGCCTTGCGGTCGTGGTCCTTGTCGATCAGCACGGCGGTGTGCACTTTGCGCGCGCCGGCGTGACGGCAGAAGTCGATGATCGCGCCCAGGGTGTGACCTTCGTCGAGGATGTCGTCGATGATCAGCACGTCGCGGTCGATGAACGAGACTTCCGGCTTGGCTTTCCAGAACAGGTCGCCGCCGCTGGTTTCGTTGCGATAACGGGTGGCGTGCAGGTAGGACGCTTCCAGCGGGAACTGCAGATGAGTCAGCAGTTTGCCGGAGAAGATCAGGCCGCCGTTCATCACGCAGAACACCACCGGGTTGCTGTCGGCCAGTTGTTCGTTGATTTGTGCACCGACGCGGGCAATGGCAGCCTCGACTTCAGCTTCGGTGTACAGGCAGTCAGCCTCTCGCATGATTTGACGGATATGCTCGAGATCAGCGGACATGGCGCTCTCCAGGGGGGACGGATTTCGGAAAAGCGGGCAAAGGTACGCATCAACCGGAGCCGAATCAAGCATTTGTGGACTAACGTACTGTATGTCCTATAGGACATCACCCTCGGATAGATTAATCTAGGCCGGTTTTTTTGCCCGCCGCCGGAGCCTTTCCCCATGTCCATCCAAGAGATCCGCCATCCGCTGATCCGTCACAAACTTGGCCTTATGCGCCGTGCAGACATCAGCACCAAGAATTTCCGTGAGCTCGCTCAGGAAGTCGGTGCCCTGTTGACCTATGAAGCTACCAAAGACCTGCCGCTGGAAACCTACGATATCGAAGGTTGGTGCGGCACGGTGTCGGTCGAGAAAATCGCCGGCAAGAAGATTACCGTCGTGCCGATCCTGCGTGCCGGCATCGGCATGCTCGAAGGTGTGCTGAGCCTGATCCCGGGCGCAAAGGTCAGCGCCGTCGGCGTTGCCCGTAACGAAGAAACCCTGCAGGCCCATACCTATCTGGAAAAACTGGTTCCGGAAATCGACGAACGCCTGGCGATGATCATCGACCCGATGCTCGCCACCGGCAGCTCCATGGTTGCGACCATCGACCTGCTGAAGAAGGCCGGTTGCAAGGACATCCGCGCGATGGTGCTGGTGGCCGCGCCGGAAGGCATTGCCGCTGTCGAGCAGGCTCACCCGGACGTGATCATCTACACCGCGTCCATCGATCAGAAACTCAACGAGCACGGTTACATCATTCCTGGGCTTGGCGATGCCGGTGACAAGATTTTCGGCACCAAGCAGAAGGACGCGTAAGCATGCAGCAAGAGTTTAACGATCCGCTCTGGCGCACGGTGCTGTCCGGCGCACAGATGCTGTTCGTGGCTTTCGGCGCCCTGGTGCTGATGCCACTGATCACGGGCCTGGACCCGAACGTGGCACTGTTTACCGCAGGTCTGGGCACGATTTTGTTCCAGATCGTCACCGGGCGTCAGGTGCCGGTATTCCTGGCGTCGAGCTTCGCCTTCATCACCCCGATCATTCTCGCCAAGGGCCAGTTCGGCCTCGCCGCGACCATGGGCGGCGTGATGGCGGCCGGTTTCGTCTACACCTTCCTCGGCCTTGCCGTGAAGATCAAAGGCACCGGTTTCATTGACCGTCTGCTGCCGCCGGTGGTGATTGGCCCTGTGATCATCTCCATTGGCCTGGCCATGGCGCCGATTGCCGCGAACATGGCGATGGGCAAGGCCGGCGACGGTTCGGAGCTGATCCATTACCAGACCGCGATGATGATCTCGATGCCGGCGCTGCTGACCACGCTGGTCGTGGCGGTGTTCGGCAAGGGAATCTTCCGTCTGGTGCCGATCATTTCCGGCGTGCTGGTGGGCTTTGCCCTGTCCTTCTACTTCGGCGTGGTCGACACCGCGAAGATTGCCGCGGCACCGTGGTTCGCCCTGCCCGCCTTCACCGCACCGGAATTCAACTGGCAGGCGATCCTGTTCATCGTCCCGGTGGCGCTGGCCCCGGCCATCGAACACATCGGCGGCGTGATTGCAGTCGGCAGCGTGACCGGTCGCGACTACCTGAAGAAGCCGGGCCTGCATCGCACCCTGCTGGGTGACGGCATCGCCACCACCGCAGCCGGCCTGTTCGGCGGTCCGCCAAACACCACCTACGCGGAAGTGACCGGCGCGGTGATGCTGACCAAGAACTACAACCCGAAAATCATGACCTGGGCGGCGATCTTCGCCATCGCCCTGGCATTCATCGGCAAGTTCGGGGCCCTGCTGCAAAGCATTCCGGTACCGGTGATGGGCGGGATTCTGTGCCTGCTGTTCGGTTCGATTGCGGCGGTGGGGATGAACACCCTGATCCGTCACAAGATCGACCTGGGCGAGGCGCGCAATCTGGTGATCGTTTCGGTGACCCTGGTGTTCGGTATCGGCGGTGTGCTGGTCGGCACCGGCACAGGTCCCGACGACTTCGGCCTCAAAGGCATCGCGCTGTGTGCGGTGGTGGCGATTGCGCTGAACCTGCTGCTGCCGGGCAATGACGGCTGGAAGCAGAAGAAGGCGGATGAGCCGCTGATCTAAGCCCTAGCTTCAAGATCGTTCCCACGCGGATCACCCCACACTGATCGTTCCCACGCTCCGCGTGGGAATGCCTCTGGGGACGCTCCGCGTCCAGTGACGCGGAGCGTCACGGGCTGCATTCCCACGCGGAGCGTGGGAACGATCAATCATCTACGATCATCAAAGGGCCAGTGGCGCCCGTTCGCACAGCGTTGCCAATGCCTTCGCCCATTGCGGGTCATCATTCAGGCATGGCACCAGCACCAACTCCTCTCCCCCTGCCTCCCGGAACTGTTCCTTGCCGCGATCGCCGATCTCTTCCAGGGTCTCGATGCAATCGGCAACGAACGCCGGGCACATGACCAGAATCTTCTTCACGCCGCTTTTGGCCAGTTCATCCAGCCGCGCTTCGGTGTAGGGTTCGATCCATTTCGCCCGGCCCAGCCGCGATTGAAACGACACCGACCACTTGCCGTCCGGCAGCCCCATGCGCTCAGCAAACAACGCCGCCGTGCGCAGGCACTGGGCGCGATAACAGGTGGCCAAGACGGCAGCCGAAGCGTTTTTGCAGCAATCTTCATTCTTGAAGCAATGATTGCCGGTCGGGTCGAGCTTGGTCAGGTGCCGCTCCGGCAAACCGTGGAAGCTGAGCAACAGGTGATCGTAATCCTGCTGCAAGTGCGGCTTGGCGCTCGCCACCAGCGCGTCGAGGTATTCCGGCTGATCGTAGAACGGCTGCAACACCGACAGTTGCACATCGAGCTTCTTCTCGCGCAGCACGCGCCTGGCTTCTTCGATCACCGTGGTCGTGGTGCTGTCGGCGAACTGTGGATAAAGCGGTGCGAGGGTAATGCGTTTGTGCCCCGCCGCGACCAGCTTCAACAGGCTTGTCTCGATCGACGGCTCGCCGTAACGCATGGCCAGCTCAACCGGGCCGTGAGTCCACTGCGCCTTCATCTGCTGTTGCAGACGACGGCTGAGCACCACCAGCGGCGAACCTTCCTCCCACCAGATCGAGGCGTAGGCATGGGCCGACTGCTCGGGGCGCTTGATCAGGATCAGCGACACCAGCAGACGTCGTACCGGCCACGGCAGGTCGATCACGTATGGGTCCATCAAAAATTGATTGAGGTAGCTGCGCACGTCGGCCACCGAAGTGGAGGCCGGCGAACCCAGGTTGACCAGAAGCAAGGCGTGATCGGTCATGCAACGTCCTATTTCAGAGGCGGCCGGAAAGATCATCCAGGGCCGCGCGTAAATCCGTGAACCGGAAAGTGAATCCCGCTTCCAGCAAGCGTTTCGGCGTGGCCCGTTGGCCACCCAGTAACAGCAATGACATCTCGCCGAGCCCGACCTTCAAGGCGAGGGCCGGCATCGGCATGAACGCCGGGCGGTGCAGCACGCTGCCCAGCGTCCTGGCAAATTCGCGATTGCGCACAGGGTTCGGCGCGCACGCATTATAAGGACCGCTCGCCTGATTGCGGTGCAGAAGAAAATCAATCAGGGCGATTTGGTCATCGATATGAATCCACGGCATCCACTGCCGACCGTTGCCCAAAGGCCCGCCCAGCCCAAGCTTGAACGGCAGCAGCAGGCGCGACAAAAAGCCGCCCTCGGCCGACAGCACCAGCCCGGTGCGCACCAGCACCACGCGAATGTCCATCGCTTCGGCGCGCTGCGCGGTTTCCTCCCAGGCGATGCACAACTGGCTGGCGAAATCATCGATCACCGGTGGCGAGTCTTCGGTCAACTCGCGCTCGCCGCCGTCACCATACCAACCCACGGCCGAACCCGAGATCAGCAGCGATGGTTTCTGTCCGCGATTTTCCAGCCACGCCAGCAACGATTCGGTCAACGTGATCCGGCTGCTCCACAACAGCGCCTTGCGTCGATGGGTCCACGGCCGGTCGGCAATCGGCGCGCCGGCGAGGTTGACAATCACGTCGACCGGCTCATCGCCAAGGTCCTCCAGACGCGCGATTCCACGCACCTGGGCGCCACAGATTTTCGCGACTTTTTCCGGACGACGACTCCAGACCGTCAGGCGATGCCCCTGCCCGGACCAGTGCCGGCAAAGCTGACGTCCGATCAATCCAGTACCGCCGGTCAGCAATATGTGCATGACTTCTTCCTCGCGTGGCGTTTTACCCCGATCACTAGTCTATTTTTATAAACAGGGATCTTTTCTATCGGGCAGGCTCTATTGTTTAACCATAGGCCAAGCTGTCAGAACCAGAACGCTGGAAGTTATACCAAAAAACAAAATTGTACAGGTTTCATCGACGGCGTAGTCTGTACAGAAAGGTAAACGAGGCCCCTATGACTGTACCTATCGCAATCATTGGCACCGGCATCGCCGGACTCTCCGCCGCCCAGGCCCTGACGGATGCCGGGCATACCGTTCAGTTGTTCGATAAAAGCCGCGGCAGCGGCGGACGCATGTCGAGCAAACGCAGCGACGCAGGCTCTCTGGACATGGGCGCGCAATACTTCACCGCCCGTGATCGGCGCTTCGTGACTGAAGTTCAGCGCTGGCAAAGCAAGGGCTGGGTCGCCGAATGGGCCCCGCAGCTCTACACCTTTCACGGCGGGCAGTTGAATCTGTCACCGGACGAACAGACCCGCTGGGTCGGCACGCCGCGCATGAGCGCCATCACCCGGGGACTGCTCGATGGGCTGGAAGTGCATTTCGCCTGCCGGATCACTGAGGTCTATCGCGGCGAAGAACACTGGCATCTGCAGGACGCCGAAGGCTTTACCCATGGGCCGTTCAGCCATGTGGTGATCGCCACGCCGGCGCCGCAGGCCACTGCCCTGCTGGCCGCTGCGCCGAAACTCGCCGGTGCCGCTGCCGGGGTGAAAATGGACCCGACCTGGGCCGTCGCCCTGGCCTTCGACACGCCGCTGGATACGCCGATCGAAGGCTGCTTCGTCCAGGACAGCGCACTCGACTGGCTGGCCCGCAACCGCAGCAAACCGGGCCGCGACACCACGTGCGATACCTGGGTCCTGCACGCCACCAGCGCCTGGAGCCGCCAACACATCGACCTGCCCAAGGAAGCGGTGATCGAACAATTGCACGGCGCCTTCGCCGAATTGCTGCACAGCGCCATGCCGGCCCCGACCTTCAGCCTCGCCCACCGCTGGCTCTATGCCCGCCCGGCCAGCAGCCATGAATGGGGCACCCTGGCCGACGCCGATCTGGGCCTGTACGCCTGTGGCGACTGGTGCCTGTCGGGTCGCGTCGAAGGGGCCTGGCTCAGTGGTCAGGAGGCGGCAAGACGCTTGCACGAACACCTGCAGTGAATCGCATCAATCCGCGCAAATTGCTGCTGTCGAAATGGACAGCAGCCCACCCGCAAAACCGTGAAAAGCATTTTCTGGTGACCGAACTGTTCCGCGACGAGGACGGCACGGTGCTGGAAATCGAGTTGCAGGCAGTGCTGACCCGGCGTACCGAGCAATGCGACTGGCATGCTCTGCAAGATGATTCACGCTGGAAAATGGGCTGGTGCTGAAAATCGCATAAACTTGTACAAACCATTTGACTTGTACACCTTTGAATCTATGCTTGAAGAATGTTGTACAGATTTACTCGTCTGTACAGGTTCAGATTCGAGGTTGCTGCATGTCCGACTCATCGACGTCCCTGCCAAAAATCGCCATCAGCGCCTGCCTGATGGGGGCCGAAGTTCGCTACAACGGTGGCCACAAGGAGTCGCGGCTGTGCAGCCGCACCCTGGCCGAGCATTTTGAATTCGTTCCGGTATGTCCTGAAGTAGCGATCGGCCTGGGAATTCCTCGCGAGCCGATCCGGCTGGTGGGCGACCCCGCCCGGCCTGAAGCGGTCGGCACCGTCAATCCAGCGATCAATGTCACTCAGCCACTGGCCGCTTACGGCGAGAAAATGGCCGGCGAGCTCAGTGACATCTGCGGCTACATCTTCATGCAGCAATCGCCGTCCTGCGGACTGGAGCGGGTCAAGGTCTACCACGCCAACGGCGCCCCGGTGAATGGCGGCGGGCGCGGCATTTACGCCGACGCGTTCTGTGCACAGCAACCGGACCTGCCGGTGGAAGAAGCCGGGCGTCTTAACGATCCGGTGCTGCGGGAAAATTTCATCACCCGCGTACTCGCCTACCGCGAATGGCAGCAAGTGCTCAAGCAAGGCTTGAGCCGCCGCGCCCTCACCGACTTTCACTCGCGCTACAAATATCTGCTGATGGCCCACAACCCGGTGCAATACAAGGCGCTGGGCAGTCTGCTGGGCAACATGGGCCGGACCGACCCGATCGAGCTCGGCCCACGCTATTTCAGCGAACTGATGGCGGCGCTGAAGAAATGCGCCACCCGCCGCACCCACAGCAATGTCCTGCAGCACATCAGTGGCTATCTGAAGCAGGTCATCAGCCCCGAAGAAAAACAGGAAGTGCAACACATCATCGGTCAGTACCGGCACGGCATCGTGCCCCTGGTGGTGCCGCTGACGTTGCTCAAGCATCACTTTCGCCTCCACCCGGATCCCTACATTGCGCAGCAGGTGTACCTGCAACCGCATCCGGAAAACCTCAGCCTGCGAAACGCCATTTGATGAACGACTCACTCGACACCAGCGCCCGTGAAGACCTCGGCGCCGACTTCAAGAAAGCCCTCGACGAAGGCTGGCTGCCGATTCGCGAAGTCGCACGCCAGACCGGCGTGAATGCCGTGACTCTGCGCGCCTGGGAACGCCGCTACGGGCTGATCGTTCCGCACCGCACGCCCAAGGGCCATCGCCTGTACAGCGCCGACCACGTGCAGCGGATCCAGAACATCCTCACCTGGCTCAACCGGGGTGTTGCGGTCAGCCAGGTCAAACCATTGCTCGATACGGCGCAGGCGTTCAACGAACCGGTGGAGGACGAATGGCATCCGCTGCGCCAGGCCGCCCTTATGGCGGTCACTCACCTGAACGAGCGCAGCCTCGACGACTGCATCAACCAGGCGATGGCGCTGTACCCGCCGCGCACCCTGTGCGAGCAATTGCTGCTGCCGCTGCTGAGCGATCTCGAACAGCGCTGGCAAGGCCAGTTTGGCGCGCAGATGGAGCGCGTGTTCTTTTTTGCCTGGTTGCGCAGCAAATTCGGCGCGCGCATCTACCATAACAATCGTCAGTTGCGCACCGCGCCGCTGCTGCTGGTCAATCAGTCGGATCTGCCACTGGAACCGCACCTGTGGCTCTGCGCCTGGCTGATCAGCAGCGCCGATTGCCCGGTGCAGGTGTTTGACTGGCCGCTGCCTGCCGGAGAGCTGGCGCTGGCAACCGATACCCTGCAAGCCCGTGGCGTCCTGCTGTATTCCAGCAAAGCCCTGAGCCTTGCGCAGCTGCCGAAACTGTTGAATGGCATCAGCTGCCCAAAACTGATTGCCGGACCAACGGTGTGCATTCACCACGCCGAGTTGTCCGCAAGAACTTCCGAAATCACTGACCTGCTCCTGGCCGAGGACCCTCTTTCGGCGCATCGGGTACTCATTCAGCGTGGGTTGATTTAATGATTCAGGCAGAGACCGACATGCAATTGATCTGGCTGCGCAGCGACCTGCGCCAACACGACAACACCGCCCTCGCGGCCGCCGCCGAGCGTGGCCCGACCTTGGCCGTGTATCTGTTGAGCCCGCAGCAATGGCAGGAACATGACGACGCGCCGTGCAAGGTCGATTTCTGGCTGCGCAATTTGCGTGAGTTGAGCAAAAGCCTTGGCGACCTGAACATCCCGCTCCTGATCCGCACCGCGCCTCACTGGGATCAGGCACCCGACGTGCTGCTCGAACTGTGCCGGCAGCTGAAGATCGATGCCGTGCACGTCAACGAGGAATACGGCATCCACGAAAGCCGTCGCGATGCCGCCGTCGCCGAGGCGTTGCAAGCGGCAGGCATAACCTTCCACAGCTACCTCGACCAATTGCTGTTCAAGCCAGGCAGCGTTCTGACCAAGACCGGTACCTACTTTCAGGTGTTCAGCCAGTTCCGCAAGGTTTGCTACGAACGCCTGCACCGCTCGATGCCTTCGCTCAAACAAGCGCCGGGCAAACAATTGGCGCTGAACATCGCCAGCGACCCCGTTCCGCAAGCCATCGAAGGATTCCCGACACCCGACGAATCCCTGCGCGCCCTGTGGCCCGCCGGTGAAGCCGAGGCCCGGCGGCGCCTCGACACGTTCGCCGATGCGCAGATCGATTACTACAAGAGCGAGCGCGACTTTCCGGCCAAACCCGGCACCAGCCAGCTTTCGGCCTATCTGGCCGCTGGCGTGATTTCGCCACGCCAATGCCTGCACGCCGCCCTGCAAAGCAATCAGGGCGAATTCGAAAGCGGCAAGGTCGGGGCTGTCACCTGGATCAACGAACTGCTGTGGCGCGAGTTCTACAAACACATCCTCGTCGGATATCCGCGGGTTTCACGGCATCGCGCATTCCGCCCGGAAACCGAAGCCCTGGCCTGGCGCGACGCCCCCGAGGACCTGGCCGCCTGGCAAGAGGCCCGCACCGGCTTGCCGATCATCGACGCGGCCATGCGCCAACTGCTGGAAACCGGCTGGATGCACAACCGCCTGCGGATGGTGGTGGCAATGTTTCTGACCAAGAACCTGTTGATCGACTGGCGCGAGGGCGAGCGTTTCTTCATGCGCCACCTGATCGACGGCGACCTGGCCGCCAACAACGGCGGCTGGCAGTGGAGTGCTTCGACCGGTACCGATTCGGCGCCGTACTTCCGCATCTTCAACCCGGTCAGCCAGTCGGAAAAATTCGACAGCGAAGGCTTGTTCATCAAGCACTGGCTGCCGGAGCTGGCCGGGCTGAACAAGAAAGAAGTCCACGACCCGGCCAGTGCCGGCGGGCTGTTCGGCGTGGCGGACTATCCGGCGCCGATCGTCAATCTGGGCGCATCACGGGAACGGGCGCTGGCAGCCTTCAAGAACCTGCCGTCGCGATCGCCGCAAGGAGAGAGCGATGAGTGAATTTCTGCGCGGTTTTGCCCAGCGGTTCGCACAGTTGAACAAAGACAACCTGCGAAACCTGAACGAACTGTACAGCGAAGACATTCATTTCACCGATCCACTGCATGAAGTGCAGGGGCTGACGAACTTGCGCGGTTATTTCAGCGAGTTGTACGCCAACGTCAACGAACTGCGCTTCGATTTCCACGGCTTCGACCAGATCGGCGACGGCGAAGGTTATTTGCGTTGGGTCATGAGCTACCGCCACCCGCGTTTGAGCGGCGGGCAACTGATCCGCGTCGCCGGCTGCTCACATTTGCTCTGGAGCGACAAGGTTTACCGCCACCGGGATTACTTCGATGCCGGAGCGCTGCTTTATGAACATTTACCTGTATTGGGCCGAGTGATCGCTTGGCTGAAAAGGAGATTGGGATGAGTCGTACAGCTCCACGGCGTTATTGGCTGACCGGCGCCAGCAGTGGCATTGGTGCAGCATTGGCAGAAGAAATCCTCAAGACCGGCGGACATCTGGCGGTCAGTTCCCGCCAGGTCGCGCCGCTCAAGGTGTTGTCGCAACGTTATCCGGGACAGGTGCTGGTGGTACCCGGCGACCTGACCAACAGCCAGACCGTGCGCGAGATCGGCGAACAGATCGCACACGACTGGGGGGCGCTGGACTCGGTCATCCTCAACGCAGGCACTTGCGAATACGTCGACGCCCGCCAGTTCGACGCCACGATCATCGAACACGTGGTGCGCACCAACCTGCTCGCCAGCAGCTATTGCATCGAAGCCGCCCTGCCCTTGCTGCGCAAAGGTACGGCGCCGCATCTGGTGGGGATGGCCAGCTCGGTGACTTATGTGCCGCTGCCCCGCGCCGAAGCCTATGGCGCATCGAAGGCCGGGCTGCGTTATCTGTTCGAATCCCTGCGCATCGACCTCGCCGACGAAGGCATTGACGTCACGGTAATCAGCCCTGGTTTCGTCGACACACCGCTGACCGCCAAGAATGATTTTCCGATGCCGCTCAGCTGGCCTGTGGAAAAAGCCGCGCGGCATATCTTCGCCAAACTGAAGGATCGCCCGCTGGAGATCGCTTTCCCGGCGCTGTTCATCGCCGCCCTGTGGCCCTTGTCGAAAATGCCCGCGCGCGTACAACTGGCGATTGGCAAACGCATGGTGCGCAGCAACCCGCCGCTCAGGGATGCAACATGAAAATCGCCATCGTCGGTAGCGGCATCGCCGGTTTGACCTGCGCGTATCTGCTCGCTCGTCGACATGAAATCACCGTATTCGAAGCCGACGCCCGGGTCGGTGGTCACACGCACACGGTGCCGGTGACCGTGGACGGACGCGGCTACGCAGTGGACACCGGCTTCATCGTGTTCAACGACTGGACGTATCCCAACTTCATTCGTTTGCTCGGCCAGTTGGGCGTGGCGTTCAAGCCTACCGAAATGAGCTTTTCGGTGAACGATCCCGACACCGGCCTGGAATACAACGGCAATAACCTGAACAGCCTGTTCGCCCAGCGCAGCAATCTGTTGTCGCCCGGATTCTGGGGCATGTTGCGTGACATCCTGCGGTTCAATAAAGAGGCCCGGCGCGACCTTGCCGAGCAGCGAATCGCCGCCGACACCACCCTCGACGACTACTTCAAGGCTGGCGGTTACGGCGAGCGCTTCATCCTGCATTACATCGTGCCGATGGGGGCGGCGATCTGGTCGATGCCGATGGCCGAGATGCTCAATTTTCCGTTGCAGTTCTTCGTGCGCTTTTTCGAGAATCACGGGTTGCTGTCGATCAGCAACCGGCCGCAGTGGCAGGTGATCGAGGGCGGGTCCAGTGCCTACATCGCGCCGCTGACCGCGTCGTTCAAGGAGCGCATCCGCCTGAACTGCGCGGTAGGCCGGATCGATCGCGATGCGCACGGCGTGGTTATCCACAGCCCCGCCGGCATCGAACGTTTCGACAAAGTGGTACTGGCCTGCCACAGCGATCAGGCGTTGCGACTGCTGGGAAATCCTGACGATAAAGAACGGGCAATCCTCCGTGCCCTGCCCTATGCCGACAATGAAGTGGTGCTGCACACCGACACCCGTCTGCTGCCCACACGCAAACGGGCCTGGGCCAGTTGGAACTATCGCCTCGGCGGTGCTGGCCATACCCGGGCTGCCGTGACCTACGACATGAACATTCTGCAGGGCATCCAGAGCGACACCACGTTCTGCGTCAGCCTCAACCAGAGCGCCGGCATCAGCCCGTCCAAGGTGCTCGCGCGCTTCACCTACGCCCACCCGCAATTCAGCCTTGCAGCAGTGGCGGCGCAACAACGCTGGGCCGAAATCGACGGCGCGCAGCACACGCATTATTGCGGCGCCTATTGGGCCAACGGTTTCCATGAAGATGGCGTGGTCAGCGCCTTGCGCGTCGCCGCCGCTTTCGGAGAAAGCCTGTGAACAGCGCGCTCTACAGTGGCTGGATCGCCCATCGGCGATTTGCTCCACGCCGTCATGAATTCCGTTACCGGATCGGCATGCTGTACCTCGATCTGGCTGAACAGGAGGCGGTGCTGGGCCTGTCGCGACTGGCGGGTGCCAGCCGCTTTGCGCCGTTCTCATTTCGCGAAACCGACTACCTGAAAACCTTCACCGGCCGGGGTGTACGCCTGAGCGATGCGGTGCGCCGCTTGGTTGGCGATGCCCTGGGCCACGCGCCGCAAGGTTCGATCTGCCTGCTGACCCAGCCGCGCAGCTGGGGCCTGTCGTTCAACCCGGTGAGTTTTTTCTATTGCCACGAAGCCGACGGCCAACTGGCTGCGATTCTCTGCGAAGTCACCAACACGCCGTGGCGCGAGCGTTATCACTACGTGCTGCCGGCCCGGGCGCCGACCGATCTGCATGACTTTCACCAGCACTTTGCGGTGACCAAGGCATTTCACGTATCACCGTTCCTGCCGCCGGATCTGGAATACCGCATGCGTTTCAGCCCAGCCGCGCAGACTCTGGGCGTGCACATGGCCGACTGGCAAGGCGAGCGAAAACTGTTCGACGCCACCCTCGACCTGCGACGCGAACCCCTTGATCGACGCCACCTGCACCGGCACTTGTGGCGCTTTCCCTGGATGACCGCCAAGACCGCGCTGGCGATCTATTGGCAAGCATTGCGCCTGCTGCTCAAGCGCACCCCGGTGTATGACCACCAGCGCGCCGACGACCATTTTCGAACCGCCACCGTACCGACCAAGGAACGCCACCATGAAATCCACTAGCGTCTCGGCCAAAGCCAGCCTGTTCAGCCCCCACGGTTTGAGCAGTTCGCTGCTGCGCCGGGGAGTACTGCGCCAGTTGGAGCAGCTCAAACAGGGCCAACTGATCGTCATCGAGGACGGCGAACGTCACGTCTTCGGTACGCCGGGCAGCGCGCTGGTGGGGGAAATTCAGGTGCTGGATCCCGCCGCCTGGGGCCTGGTCGCGAGCAATGGTTCGATTGGTGCCGGCGAGGCTTTTATTCATGGTTACTGGCGCTCGCCGGATCTGACGGCAGTGGTGCGGGTCTTCGTCAGCAACCTTGAAGTGCTCGACGCAATGGAAGGTGGCCTGGCCCGGCTCAGTCGCCCGCTGGTGCGCGGGCTGCACTGGCTCAATCGCAATACGCGCAAGGGCTCGCAGAAAAACATCGCCGCTCATTACGACCTCGGCAATGACCTGTTCGAGCAGTTTCTCGACCCGACCATGATGTACTCGGCCGCGCAGTTTCTCCGCCCGGACGACAGCCTGGAGCAGGCGCAACTGAACAAACTGGAGCGGATCTGCCAGAAGCTTGCGCTCAAGCCCGACGACCATCTGCTGGAAATCGGCACCGGCTGGGGAAGCATGGCGCTGTACGCGGCGCAGCGTTACGGCTGCAAAGTCACCACCACCACGCTGTCGAAGGAGCAATTCGCCTTCACCGCCGCCCGTATCGAACGCCTCGGCTTGCAGGATCAGGTGACGCTGTTGCTCAAGGACTACCGCGACCTCACCGGCCAGTACGACAAACTGGTGTCGATCGAGATGATCGAAGCGGTCGGCCACCGCTTCCTGCCGACTTACTTCAAACAGTGCGCACACCTGCTCAAGAGCAACGGCCTGATGCTGCTGCAAGCGATCACTATCCGCGAACAGCGCTACGAGCAGGCGCGCCGTAGCGTGGACTTCATCCAGCGTTACATTTTTCCCGGCGGCGCCCTGCCCTGCGTGCAGAAAATGCTCGAGATCGTCAGCCGCGACACCGACATGAATCTGTTGCACATGGAAGATTTCGGCCTGCACTACGCCCGTACCCTGCGTCTGTGGCACGAGAATTTTCGGCATGCTCACGGGCGTCTGACCGAGCTGGGCTATGACGATTACTTCCTCAGGCTGTGGGAGTTCTACCTGTGTTATTGCGAGGGCGGATTCCTCGAACGCACCATCGGCACCGCGCAACTGGTGCTGGCCAAACCGGCGGCCATGACCGCGCCTTTGCTGGGCCGGTTCGATGCTTGAGCGGTTGGCCAACGCAGCCCTGTTCCAGATCGGCTGGCTGGCCTGCGTGCTCGGCGGTAACAGTTTGTGGTTGCTACTGGCGCTGACGGTGCTGGTGGTTCATCTGCGCTGGATCAGCAGCTGGGCGGATGAAGGCCGGTTGATCCTTAGCGTGGTGATTATCGGCACGGCGGTGGACAGCGCGCTGCGCGGCCTCGGGGTTTTCGAGTTCAAGGATATGTCGCCACTGATTCCGCTGTGGCTGATGTTGCTGTGGGCATTGTTTGCCACGACGTTGCGTCATTGCCTGCAATGGAGCGCACGGCCGTGGTGGCTGGCCAGTCTGCTTGGCGCGGCAGGGGGCGCGCTGTCCTATGGCGCCGGCGGACGACTGTCCGGCGTGCAATTTCCTTTCGGTGAACTCCCCAGCCTGATTGGCATCGCGCTGCTATGGGCGTTGCTGTTTCCGCTGCTGCACCAATTGTCCCGGCGGCTGGCGCGCTGAACGCCCGTCAGGCCTTTCACACGGTCATCGGTCACTGCCGTACACTGGCGCCATGAAAACCATTCCCCATCGGCAAATCGCCGAGCCCGAGGTCACCTGCTCGACCTGTGCAGCCTGCTGTTGTCAGCTCGAAGTGATGCTGATCACCGACACCGGCGTACCCGAGCGTTTTATCGATACCGACGATTGGGGTGGTGAAGTGATGCTGCGTCTGGACGACGGTTGGTGCGCGGCGCTGGATCGCGACACGATGATGTGCACGATCTACGAGAAGCGCCCGCTGATCTGCCGCGAGTTTGAAATGGGCGCGCCGGAATGCATCGATGAGCGCCAGGGTATTGCCACGGCGTATCGCTGATTACAAAAAAAAGGAGCGCTGAGCGCTCCTTTTTTCCTGGGCTTAACTTTCGAGGTTTACAGCGGCATCGTGTAATGCAGTGCGTAGCTTTCAACCCCGTCGTTGTCGCTGCTCAGACCGGCGTTGGAATAGTGCGTCGCACGGATCCCCACCTCATGCCCGCCATTGAAGCGCAGGCCGAAACCGATACGGTCCTCGAACTGGAAGGAACCGCCGAGCTTGTTGTCTTCGTACTCGGTGTTGGAAAACAGCGCCACGCCGATCCCCGCCTCGACATACGGCTTGACCGATTGACCGGCGAACTCGTACACAAATACCGGCGAGAACGAAAGGCTGTTGTTGCTGGAGGTCTTGTCACCTTCCCAGTAGGTGTAGGCGCCACTCCAGTAACCGGTCAGACGACCGACGTCGCTTTGCAGCCAGCTTTTGTCCCAATCGAAATTCATACCCAGGCGATAAGTCATCGTCGAATCGCTGGTACCACCCACTGCAAACTCGACGCCAGCAGCTTGTGCGGTAAAACTTTGCCCCATCAGTGCAGCCGCAATCGCGGCCAAGCAGAATAGTCGCTTCACGTTGAAACTTCCTTTTCGGAACGATCGTTTGGTTTTCTAGGTCACTCTGCGCTATAGAAATCTGCGCTTGGTCAGAAGTTCAGCTGACTTTTTAGATATTTCACATTTTTTTTACAAGGTGAATTTTTCGACTTCGCCGGCGACCTGCCCCAACAGCACCAGCGTGTTGCGCAAAGACGCGGGGTCGGCGCTGGTCCAAAATCTGACCGGTCGGTTCGGCCCTTCGGCGAGCAGGTCACGCTCGGCCAGCAACCGTTGCAATTGCCGCGCTACCGCCGCGCCCGTATCGATCAGGCTGATGTTCTCGGGGATCATCGACTTGAGCATCGGTTTGAGAAACGGATAGTGGGTGCAGCCCAGGATGATCGTGTCGCATCCGTTGGCAAGAAGTGGATCGACGTAGTGCTTGAGCAAGGCTCGTAACTGGGGACTGTTCAGATCGCCGCTTTCAATCAGTTCCACCAGTCCGGGGCACGGTTGAGTGATGACCCGCACATCCGTGGCGAAGCGGTCGAGCAGCGCCGCAAATTTCGCACTCTGCAAGGTGCCCGTGGTGGCGAGTACCCCCACCACCCCGCTGCGAGTGGCAGCAGCGGCCGGTTTGACCGCCGGCTCCATGCCGACAATCGGCCACTCGGGGAAATCCCGGCGCAGATCGGCGACGCCGGCCACGGTCGCAGTGTTGCAGGCGATCACCAGCGCCTTGGCGCCCTGCTCCCGGAAAAAACCGGCCATCACGCTGCAACGCTGGCGGATGAATTCAGGGGTTTTCTCGCCATAAGGAATATGGCCGCAGTCGCCGAGGTACAGCAGCGACTCATTCGGCAGTAGGTGCTGGATTTCCGCCAGCACCGATACACCACCGACGCCGGAATCGAATACGGCGATCGGCGCTTCACGCATGCTGCGAACCACAGACGCTGCAACCGGGATCGCGCTTGACCCGCAGTTCACGGAAACGCGAGCCCAATGCATCGATCAACAGCAGACGGCCCACCAGCGGCTCGCCGAACCCCGCCAGCAACTTCAAGGCTTCCAGCGCTTGCAGGCTGCCGACCAGACCCACCAGCGGACCGACCACGCCGGCTTCGCTGCAAGTCAGTTCGGCTTCGCTGCCGTGACCGTACAGGCAGTGGTAGCACGGGCTATCGGCGCGATGTGGGTCGAACACCGAAAGCTGTCCTTCGAGGCGAATCGCCGCGCCGCTGACCAAAGGCTTGCGCGCGGCCACGCAGGCGGCATTGACCGCTTCGCGGGTGGAGAAGTTGTCCGAGCAGTCGAGCACCAGGTCCACCGCCGCCACGGCTGCGGCGAGGCAATCCTCGTCCAGCGCCTGGCGATGGGGCACCAGTTTGATT
Source organism: Pseudomonas sp. MCal1 (assembly GCF_026341415.1). Classification (NCBI taxonomy): domain Bacteria; kingdom Pseudomonadati; phylum Pseudomonadota; class Gammaproteobacteria; order Pseudomonadales; family Pseudomonadaceae; genus Pseudomonas; species Pseudomonas sp. MCal1. The sequence goes on along the minus strand of NZ_JAKUMP010000006.1, from coordinate 48,385 downwards.
TCGGGATTGATCGCGCTCAGGCGCTTGAGCGCCGAGTCGACCTTGGTCATACCGACGCTGTCGGTGTCGTGGATGATCTGGCGTTGCAGATTGGTCAGATCGACCGTATCGAAATCCGCCAGGTGCAACTCACCGACACCCGCCGCCGCCAGATACAAGGCAACCGGCGCACCGAGACCACCGAGGCCGACAATCAACACCCGACTGTCCTTGAGCTTCAACTGGCCATCGATGTCGATGTGTTGCAGCAGGATCTGCCGACTGTAGCGCAACAATTCCTGATCATTCAGCACGGCAGACGCCCCAGGCTGATCCGTTGATGGCCGCCCAGATCGGTGCGGCTGTGGACTTCTTCGAAACCTTGGGTCAGCAGCAGATCGCGCACGGCTTCGGCTTGATCATAGCCGTGTTCGAGCATCAGCCAGCCACCGGCCTCCAGATGGGCTGGCGCCTGGGCGATGATCAGACGCAGATCGTCGAGCCCGTCGACGCCGGCCACCAAGGCGCTTTCCGGTTCGAAACGCACGTCGCCTTCCACCAGATGCGGATCGGCGGCGCGGATGTACGGCGGATTGCTGATGATCAACTCGAAACGCTTGCCTTCGAGGGCACTGAACCAGTGACTGCTCAGTACCGTCGCGTTGTTCAGGTGCAGGCGCTGGCGATTGCGCTCGGCCAGGGCCACGGCTTCCAGCACCCGATCCACGGCGGTGACCTGCCACGCCGGGCGCTCGCTGGCCAGGGCCAGGGCGATCGCCCCGCTGCCCGTGCCGAGGTCGAGAACTTTGGCCGGGGTCGCCGGCAGCAGTTCCAGCGCGGCTTCCACCAGCAGTTCGGTGTCCGGGCGCGGGATCAGCGTGTGCGGGGCGACTTCCAGATCAAGCTTCCAGAAACCCTGCTGCCCCAGAATGTAAGCCACCGGCTCACCACTGCGACGACGTTGCAGGTACTCGGCGAAGACCAGTGCGGCTTCGCTGGGCACGATGCGCTCGGGCCAGGTGTGAAGAAAACTGCGCGACTTGCCCAGCGCGGCGGCCAGAAGCAGTTCGGCGTCCAGACGCGCGGTGGGGGAATCCGGCAGTTCGGCGGCGCGCAACAGGCTGGCGATGATGGTCATTTACTCACCTATCGCTGCGAGCTGGTCGGCCTGGTATTCGGCCAGCAACGGCTCGATCACTGCTTCGACGCCACCGGCGAGGATTTCGTCGAGGGAATACAGGGTCAGGTTGACGCGATGGTCGGTCACCCGGCCCTGGGCAAAGTTGTAGGTGCGGATACGCTCGGAGCGGTCACCGGAACCCACCAGCAATTTACGTTCGCTGGCGATGGCGTTGGCCGCCGCGGCGGTCTGCTGGTCGTTGAGCTTGGCCGACAACCAGGCCATCGCCCGGGCACGGTTCTTGTGCTGGGAACGTTCTTCCTGGCACTCGACCACGATGCCGGTCGGCAAGTGAGTGATGCGGATCGCCGAGTCGGTCTTGTTGACGTGCTGACCACCGGCCCCGGAGGAACGGTAAGTGTCGACGCGCAAGTCCGCCGGGTTGATCTCGATCGCTTCCTGCTCGTCCGGCTCAGGCAGCACCGCCACGGTGCAGGCCGAGGTGTGGATCCGGCCCTGGGATTCGGTGGCCGGCACGCGCTGTACGCGGTGAGCGCCGGACTCGAACTTCAGCTTGCCGTAGACGTTGTCGCCCTCGACCCGGGCAATGACTTCTTTATAGCCGCCATGTTCGCCTTCGTTTTCCGAGAGAATTTCCACGCGCCAGCCACGTCGTTCGGCGTAACGCGAGTACATGCGGAACAGGTCGCCGGAGAAGATCGCCGCCTCGTCGCCACCGGTGCCGGCGCGGATTTCGAGGAACACGTTGCGCCCGTCGTTGGGATCCTTGGGCAGCAACATGCGTTGCAGGTCGGATTCCAGCGTAATCAACAGTTCCTTGGCTTCGCGGACTTCTTCCACGGCCATTTCACGCATGTCCGGGTCGCTGTCCTTGAGCAGCGCCTGCGCGCCTTCAAGATCGCTTTGTACGCTGAGCAGCTTTTTATAGGCTTCGACCACCGGCTCGACTTCGGCGTATTCCTTGGAATAGGCGCGGAATTTGGCCTGGTCGGAAATGACTTCGGCGTCGCCGAGCAGCGCGGTCAGTTCCTCGAAACGGTCCTGGAGGATGTCCAGCTTATTGAGCAGTGACGCTTTCATTGCGGTTTTTTATCCGAAAAGCTATCCGGTGAGCCCTCGAGGGCAAAGAGTTCCTGAGCCATGGCCAGCGCATCGAGGCGGCCTTCGGCAGAAAGCTTTTTCAACTGTACGCTCGGGGCGTGCAGGAGTTTGTTGGTCAGGCCACGGGCCAATTGCCCGAGCACGTCTTCGGCGTTGCCGCCGTTGGCCAGCAGGCGCAGGGCCTTTTGCAGCTCCTCGTCGCGCAGGCGTTCGCTCTGTTGACGATAGGCCTTGAGCACATCGACCGCTGCCAGCTCGCGCAGACGCACCATGAAGTCGTCGGCACCGACCGAAACCATCTCTTCGGCGGCCTGGGCTGCACCCTGACGGCTCTTGAGGTTTTCGGCGACCACTTCGTGCAGATCGTCGACGCTATAGAGGTAAACGTCGTCGAGCTCGCCGACTTCTGGCTCGATGTCACGGGGAACGGCGATGTCGACCATGAAGATCGGCTTGTGCTTGCGCAGCTTCAGCGCGCTTTCCACAGCGCCTTTACCGAGGATCGGCAACTGACTGGCGGTAGAACTGATCACGATGTCGCTGCGCACCAGTTCGGCCGGGATGTCCGAGAGCAACACCGCGTGGGCACCGAACTGCTCGGCCAGCAGGCTGGCGCGTTCCAGCGTCCGGTTGGCGACCACGATGCGCTTGACCCCGAGGTCATGCAGATGGCGGGCGACCAAGGTGATGGTCTCGCCGGCGCCGATCAGCAGGGCCTGGCTGCGCTGCAGGTCGCTGAAAATCTGTTTGGCCAGGCTGACCGCGGCGAACGCCACGGACACCGGGTTTTCGCCGATGGCGGTGTCGGTGCGCACTTGCTTGGCGGCATTGAAGGTCGCCTGGAACAGACGCCCGAGCAGCGGCCCGATGGTGCCGGCCTCGCGGGCCACGGCGTAGGCCGATTTCATCTGGCCGAGAATCTGCGGTTCGCCCAGCACCAGCGAGTCGAGCCCGGAGGCGACGCGCATCATGTGACGAACTGCCGCATCATCTTCGTGCACATAAGCACTCGCGCGCAGCTCATCGAGGCTTAAATGGTGATAGTCGGCCAGCCAGCGCAGCACGATATCGGCCGAAAGCTGATCCTGTTCTATATACAGCTCGCTGCGATTGCAGGTGGAGAGGATCGCAGCTTCGCGGCTGTCGGTGAGTCGGCAGAGCTGCTGCAAGGCCTCCACCAGCTGCTCAGGGGTAAAGGCCACGCGCTCGCGGACGTCTACTGAAGCAGTCTTGTGGTTGATACCGAGTGCAAGGAAGGCCATTCAAGGTCGCTGATGGTGACGTGAAGCCGGCAATTGTCCTACTTCGTCAGATTCAGAACAACTACCGCTGACTATTGTCCCAATTGTCGGCCCCTGTAATGGCCACAATCGAGACTCGGTTATGTTTGGCCGAAGGCTTGTGTCATGATGATCCGACCGCAGGTTAGTCGTCCTCTTCCTATATGAATAGATCTTCCGCGTTGCTCCTCGCTTTTGTCTTCCTCAGCGGCTGCCAGGCCTTGGCCCCCGTTTCGCAGGACGGTGCCTCACCGGTCGAAGACACCACGCCGGCTCCTGAAAAGCCCAAGGTTTACAGCTCGTTCAGCCAGGAAACGGTGTTCAGCCTGCTGACTGCCGAACTCGCCGGCCAGCGCAATCGTTTCGACATTGCCCTGGACAACTACGTGACCCAGGCCATCAACACCCAGGATCCAGGCGTTTCCGAGCGCGCGTTCCGCATCGCCGAGTACCTGGGCGCCGACCAGCCAGCCCTCGATACGGCGCTGATCTGGGCGAAAAACGCCCCGGACGACCTCGAAGCGCAACGCGCAGCCGCCGTGCAACTGGCCCGCGCCGGGCGCTATGACGACTCGATGGTCTATATGGAGAAAGTCCTGCAGGGCAAGGGCGACACCCATTTCGACTTCCTCGCGCTGTCGGCTGCCGACACCGATCAGGAAACCCGCAACGGCCTGATGAAAAGTTTCGACCGCCTGTTGCAGCGTCACCCGAACAACAATCAGCTGATTTTCGGCAAGGCCCTGCTGATGCAGCAGGACGGCGACACCCAAGGCGCGCTGACCCTGCTCGAAGACAATCCGCCGGAAGACGGCGAGATCGCCCCGATCCTGCTGCGCGCACGCCTGCTGCAAGGGCTCAACCGCGGCGACGAAGCGCTGCCACTGCTGCAAAAGAGCATCAAGAAGTATCCGGACGACAAGCGCCTGCGCCTGACCTACGCACGGATGCTGGTGGAACAGGACCGGATGGACGACGCCAAGGTCGAGTTCTCCACCCTGGTTCAGCAATACCCGGAAGACGACGAACTGCGTTACTCGCTGGCGCTGGTCTGCCTGGAAGCCAAGGCCTGGGACGAGGCCAAGGGTTATCTGGAAGACCTGATCGCCCGGGAAAGTCATGTCGATTCGGCGCACCTGAACCTGGGGCGCATCGCCGAAGAACGCAACGACCCGCAAGGCGCGCTCATCGAGTACGCCCAGGTTGGCCCCGGCAACGACTATCTGCCGGCGCAATTGCGTCAGGCCGATATTCTGATGAACAACGGCAAGACCGCCGAAGCCCAGAGCAAACTGGCCGCCGAGCGTGACGAGCAGCCGGATTACGCAATCCAGCTGTATCTGATCGAAGCCGAAACCCTGTCCGCCAACAATCAGGGCGACAAGGCCTGGAAAGTCCTGCAACAAGCGTTGCAGCAGTACCCGGACGATCTGAATCTGCTTTACACCCGCGCGATGCAGGCGGAAAAACGCAATGACCTGGCGCAGATGGAAAAAGACCTGCGCCTGATCATCAAGCGCGATCCGGACAACGCCATGGCCCTCAACGCCCTCGGCTACACCCTGTCCGACCGCACCACCCGCTACGCTGAAGCCAAGGCGCTGATCGAGCAGGCACACCAGATCAACCCGGAAGACCCGGCGGTGCTCGACAGCCTCGGCTGGGTGAACTTCCGCATGGGCAATCTGGAAGACGCCGAGAAATACTTGCGTCAGGCCCTCGAGCGCTTCCCCGATCACGAAGTCGCCGCGCACCTGGGCGAAGTGCTGTGGACCAAGGGCAAGCAGCGCGAAGCGAAACAAATCTGGGGCAAGTTCCTCAAGGACCAGCCTGACAGCACCATCCTGCGCAGCACCATCAAGCGCCTGACCGGATCCGAGACTCTTTAACTCATGTTTTTGCGCCACGTCATAGTTTTCAGCTTCATCGCCCTGCTCGCCGGTTGCGCGGGCTTCGGCGCCCGTGAATCGGTCGAAGGCCACGGCAATCCTGGCCAATGGCGCGAGCACAAACAGCAATTGACCGGCCTTGATGGCTGGCAGATCGACGGCAAGATCGGCATCCGCGCCCCGAAAGATTCGGGCAGCGGCACGCTGTTCTGGCTGCAACGTCAGGATTACTACGACATCCGTCTGTCCGGCCCGCTGGGTCGTGGCGCGGCGCGCTTGACCGGCCGTCCGGGCGCGGTGTCGCTGGAAGTGGCGAATCAGGGCCGTTATGAAGCGCCGACGCCGGAAGCGCTGGTCGAGGAACAACTGGGCTGGAAACTGCCGGTCTCGCATCTGGCCTGGTGGGTTCGCGGCCTCCCGGCACCGGACAGCAAAAGCCGCCTGACCCTGGACGGCAACAGTCGTCTGGCCAATCTGGATCAGGATGGCTGGCAGGTCGAATACCTCAGCTATGCCGAACAGAACGGTTACTGGCTGCCCGAGCGGATCAAGCTGCACGGCGCCGATCTGGATGTGACGCTGGTCATCAAGACCTGGCAACCGCGCAAGTTGGGGCAATAACGCATGACCGCTCCACGCCTCACTTTGCCATCGCCAGCCAAACTCAACCTGATGCTGCACATCCTCGGTCGCCGTGAAGACGGTTATCACGAGTTGCAGACGCTTTTTCAATTTCTCGACTACGGCGACGAAATCACCTTCGCCGTGCGTGACGATGGCGTGATTCGCCTGCACACCGAATTCGAGGGTGTTCCCCACGACAGCAACCTGATCGTGCGCGCGGCGAAAAAACTTCAGGAGCAATCCGGCTGCTCGCTCGGCATCGATATCTGGATCGACAAGATCCTGCCGATGGGCGGCGGCATCGGTGGCGGCAGCTCGAACGCGGCCACCACCCTGCTCGGGCTCAATCATTTGTGGCAATTGGGCTGGGATGAAGATCGCCTGGCTGCACTGGGCCTGACGCTGGGCGCCGACGTGCCGGTGTTCGTGCGTGGCCATGCGGCTTTTGCCGAAGGTGTTGGCGAGAAACTGACCCCGGTCGAGCCTGCCGAACCGTGGTACGTCGTACTCGTTCCGCAAGTCTCTGTTAGTACGGCAGAAATTTTTTCAGATCCATTGTTGACACGTAACACGCCGCCCATTAAAGTGCGCCCCGTTCCCGAGGGAAACAGTCGAAATGACTGTTTGCCGGTGGTCGCAAGGCGTTATCCAGAAGTACGTAACGCATTGAATTTGCTAGGTAATTTTACTGAAGCAAAACTCACCGGAACTGGAAGTTGTGTGTTTGGGGGCTTCCCAAGCAAAGCTGAAGCTGATAAAGTCTCGGCCCTTCTGACAGAGACCCTTACAGGGTTTGTAGCAAAAGGAAGCAACGTTTCGATGTTGCATCGCAAGCTGCAAAGTCTGCTCTAAAAGAACCAAGTGCCCGGCACTTGCAAGCAACAGATACAGGGGCGTCGCCAAGCGGTAAGGCAGCAGGTTTTGATCCTGCCATGCGTTGGTTCGAATCCAGCCGCCCCTGCCATTTTCCTATACTCATCCAGGTATACCCTCAGCCTTCAGGTACTGCGCGTGTCCAAGATGATGGTCTTTACGGGGAACGCTAACCCCGATCTGGCTCGGCGTGTAGTACGTCAGCTGCATATCCCTCTCGGTGACATCTCTGTCGGTAAATTCTCCGACGGCGAAATTACAGCCGAGATCAATGAAAACGTTCGCGGTAAAGACGTCTTCATTATTCAGCCGACTTGCGCTCCGACCAACGACAACCTGATGGAACTGGTAGTGATGGCTGATGCCTTCCGCCGCTCCTCGGCTACTCGTATCACTGCTGTTATTCCTTATTTTGGCTATGCCCGTCAGGATCGCCGTCCGCGTTCCGCACGTGTGGCTATCAGCGCGAAAGTCGTTGCTGACATGCTCACCGTAGTCGGCATCGACCGTGTTCTCACGGTTGATCTGCATGCTGACCAGATTCAGGGTTTCTTCGATATTCCGGTAGATAACATCTACGGCTCCCCGGTTCTGGTGGATGACATCGAAGATCAGCGCTTCGAGAACCTGATGATCGTGTCCCCGGACATTGGTGGCGTCGTGCGTGCACGTGCCGTTGCCAAATCCCTGGGCGTGGATCTCGGGATCATCGACAAACGCCGTGAGAAAGCCAATCACTCTGAAGTGATGCATATCATCGGTGATGTCGAAGGGCGTACCTGCATCCTGGTCGATGACATGGTCGATACCGCCGGCACTCTGTGCCATGCGGCCAAGGCCCTGAAAGAGCATGGCGCAGCCAAGGTCTTTGCCTACTGCACACACCCTGTGCTGTCGGGTCGGGCCATCGAGAACATCGAAAATTCCGTGCTGGACGAGCTGGTGGTCACTAACACCATCCCGCTGTCCGCTGCAGCACAAGCCTGTGCACGTATCCGTCAACTGGATATCGCACCGGTTGTTGCCGAAGCGGTTCGCCGCATCAGCAATGAAGAATCGATCAGCGCGATGTTCCGTTAAGGGCCCTGCCCTTCTCGAAATGTCTCGTTGACGAAAAGCGCCCCGCCCCGGCATTCCTGCCGGGGCGGGGCTTTTTTGCCCATACCGTGTTCGGCGCTGGTCGCAAACGCCACTCGGTCATGGCTATTTTGGAGATACAAAATGAACGATTTTACTTTGAATGCTGAACTGCGTTCCGACCTGGGGAAAGGTGCGAGCCGCCGCCTGCGTCGTCTCGCCAACCTGGTTCCAGCTGTTGTTTACGGTGGCGACAAAGCCCCTGAATCCATCAGCATGCTGGCCAAAGAAGTTGCCAAACTGCTCGAAAACGAAGCTGCCTACAGCCACGTTATCGAACTGAACGTTGGTGGCACCAAGCAAAACGTGATCATCAAGGCTCTGCAGCGTCACCCGGCCAAAGGCCACGTGATGCACGCTGACTTCGTACGCGTTGTAGCTGGCCAGAAACTGACCGCTATCGTTCCTGTGCACTTCATCAACGAAGCTGCTCCAGTGAAGAAAGGCGGCGAAATCTCGCACGTTATTGCCGAGATCGAAGTTTCCTGCCTGCCAAAAGATCTGCCTGAGTTCATCGAAGTCGATCTGGCTGACGCTGAAATCGGCACCATCGTTCACCTGTCGGACCTCAAAGCTCCTAAAGGTGTCGAGTTCGTTGCTCTGGCACACGGCGATGACAAGGCTGTTGCCAACGTCCACGCTCCACGTGTTGCTCCAGAAGCTACCGAAGAAGGCGCAGCAGAGTAATTCACTCTGTCATGCCTGAGTGAGCAGGTAACATCGCGGACTGGAACGTAGCGAGAAAGCGGGCGGGAACGCGGAGTTTACATCCATGGTAAATGAGCATTTTTCGTCCACTTTCGCCGCCTTCACGGATTGCGGCGATGTTATCCACCACTCAAAGGAAGGGCCCCTATCGTGACTGCCATCAAACTGATCGTTGGCCTGGGAAATCCAGGTGCTGAATACGAACAGACCCGGCATAACGCAGGGGCCCTTTTTGTTGAGCGCATCGCCCACGCACAGAACGTGAATCTCGTGGCCGATCGCAAGTATTTCGGCCTGACCGGGCGCTTTTCGCATCAGGGTCAGGATGTTCGTCTGCTGATTCCCACCACCTACATGAACCGCAGCGGCCAGGCCGTGGCGGCACTCGCCGGTTTCTTCCGCATCAAGCCTGAAGAAATCCTGGTGGCGCACGACGAACTCGATCTGCCTCCGGGCGTCGCCAAGCTCAAGGTTGGCGGCGGTCATGGCGGTCACAACGGGTTGCGCGACATCATTGCGCAATTGGGCAATCAGAATACGTTCCACCGCCTGCGGCTTGGCATCGGCCACCCGGGCGTTGCCAGTATGGTTTCAAATTTCGTCCTGGGTCGTGCGCCTCGCGCCGAACAGGAAAAACTCGATGCCAGCATCGACTTTGCCCTCGGCGTGCTGCCGGATATCCTCGCCGGTGAATGGAACCGCGCGATGAAAAACCTGCACAGCCAGAAGGCCTGACTCTAATCCGAGGGGAAACACCATGGGATTCAATTGCGGCATCGTCGGCCTGCCTAACGTCGGCAAGTCCACCCTGTTCAACGCCCTGACCAAATCCGGGATCGCGGCCGAGAACTTCCCCTTCTGCACCATCGAGCCGAACAGCGGCATCGTGCCGATGCCCGATCCACGCCTGAACGCCCTGGCGGAAATCGTCAATCCGAAGCGCATCCTGCCGACCACCATGGAGTTCGTCGACATCGCGGGCCTGGTAGCCGGCGCTTCGAAAGGTGAAGGCCTGGGCAACAAGTTTCTGGCCAACATCCGCGAAACCGACGCGATCGCTCACGTTGTGCGCTGCTTCGAAGACGAAAACGTGATCCACGTTTCCAACAGCGTCGACCCGAAGCGCGACATCGAAATCATCGACCTGGAACTGATCTTCGCCGACCTCGACAGCTGCGAGAAGCAACTGCAGAAAGTCGCGCGCAACGCCAAGGGCGGTGACAAGGACGCAGTGGCCCAGAAAGCCCTGCTGGAGCAATTGATCCCGCACTTCACCGAAGGCAAGCCTGCACGCAGCCTGATGAAGAACATGAGCGCCGAAGAAAAGGCGATCATCAAGGGCTTTCACCTGCTGACCACCAAGCCGGTCATGTACATCGCCAACGTCGCTGAAGACGGTTTCGAGAACAACCCGCACCTGGACGTGGTCAAGGCCATCGCCGAAGAAGAAGGCGCCATGGTCGTTCCGGTCTGCAACAAGATCGAAGCGGAAATCGCCGAGCTGGACGACGGCGAAGAGAAAGACATGTTCCTCGAGGCCCTGGGCCTGGAAGAGCCTGGCCTGAACCGCGTCATCCGCGCCGGCTACGAAATGCTGCACCTGCAGACCTATTTCACCGCCGGTGTCGAAGAGGTCCGCGCCTGGACCGTCCGCGTCGGTGCCACCGCACCACAAGCCGCTGGCGTGATCCACACCGACTTCGAAAAAGGCTTCATCCGCGCTGAAGTGATCGCCTACAACGACTTCATCCAGTACAAAGGCGAAGCCGGTACCAAGGAAGCCGGTAAGTGGCGCCTGGAAGGCAAGGATTACATCGTCAAGGACGGCGACGTGATGCACTTCCGCTTCAACGTGTAAAAGCTGCACCCAAGAAAAAGCCGCGTTTGATACGCGGCTTTTTTATGCCTGAAATTCAGCCCGTCAGGCCTTTTTGGTTCTTGGCAGGAAGATCGCCAGCACCCCGAACAGCGGCAGGAACGAGCACAGGAAGTACACGTATTCGATGCCGTGAATGTCCGCCAGATGCCCGAGCAACGCCGCGCCAATCCCGCCAAAGCCGAACATCAGACCGAAGAACACCCCGGCAATCATCCCGACATTGCCCGGCACCAGTTCCTGCGCGTACACCACGATCGCCGAGAAGGCCGAGGCCAGAATGAAGCCGATCACTACGCTCAGGACGCTGGTCCAGAACAGGTCGACATGCGGCATCAGCAGCGTGAATGGCGCAACGCCAAGGATCGAGAACCAGATCACTGCCTTGCGCCCGATCTTGTCACCAATCGGCCCGCCGAAGAATGTGCCCGCCGCCACCGCACCGAGGAACAGGAACAGATGCAACTGGGAACTGGCCACCGACAGGTCGAACTTCTCGATCAGGTAGAAAGTGAAGTAACTGGTCAGGCTGGCCATGTAGAAGTACTTGGAGAACACCAACAGCCCGAGCACCACCAATGCACTGATCACCCTGCCCTTCGACAGTCCATGAGTGGCGGCCTGGCCAGCCTTGAGCTTGAAAAGGTTCAGGTGATGGGCGTACCAGCGGCTGATGCGATAGAGCACGAACAACGCAAACACCGCGAACAGCCCGAACCACGCCACATTGCCTTGCCCAAAGGGAATGATGATCGCCGCGGCGAGCAACGGACCGAACGCCGAACCGGCATTACCACCGACCTGGAACGTCGATTGCGCCAGACCGAAACGCCCACCCGACGCCAGCCGTGCGATACGAGAAGCTTCAGGATGAAAGGTCGAAGAGCCGATACCGATCAGCGCCGCCGCCAGCAAGATAAGAGGGAAACTGCCGACCATCGACATCATCACAATGCCGATCAGCGTGCACACCGAACCTGCCGGCAGCAGCCACGGTTTCGGATGCCGGTCGGTGTGATAACCGACCCACGGCTGCAACAGCGAAGCGGTCAGCTGGAACGTCAAAGTAATCAGGCCGACCTGGGTGAAGCTCAGGCCATAGTTGGCCTTGAGCAGCGGATAGATCGACGGCAGCACTGACTGGATCAGGTCGTTGATCAAATGCGCCAGCGCGACCGCGCCGATGATGCGCATCACCAATGGACTGCTCTGGGGAGGAGCGGACGCCGAGGCAGCGGCGGTCTGAACGTTGCTGATAGCCATGAAATTTTCCGGACTGCAGATGGGTGCACGCGGGCAGGTGCGTCAATGTGCCATTTTTCGGTGCGCCAGCGCCATCCCCTTAGCCAGCTAACGAACTATTCAGTCGTCGCGCCGCAAGTGATAGCGCAACGCCATGGTCTGAATCTTGCCTTGCTTATCCGCTTGAACGCGGCGCCCTTACAAAGGGCATCGAGAATGGGAAGTTTCGCTACAGAGCCGGCCTACAGAGCGGGCAAGGGTGAACTTTCGAGGCCTTTTAGCAGGGCACCAATCCCGGTCGCAACGACCGCGATGCACGCCGATGGTGCGTGGTGTCCAGAGGAGTCATGAGGCATGCAGGCTTTTTTATCACCGGGGATCGGATTGCTGGGGCGGTTTGGCTTCGCGCGTAAATTCCAGTTGTTGTTTCTACTGTTTATCCTGCCTTTGGCCGGCAGCCTGTTGATGATCGGCCAGGATTATCGCGACAAACTCAATCTGATCGCCGGCGAGCGCGCCGGTGTGCGGCAATTGCTCGCCCTCGATGCACTCGACAACCTGCTCGCCGCCCAACGCGACCGCGCCGCCCGCTGGCGCGCCACGGAAACCAACCGCCAGCCGACGCCCGCGACCCTTGCCGCGATGGCTGCGTTCGATGGCGTACAACCCGCTGTCGCCCAAGCGACAGTGGACTTGGGCAATGCCCTGCAAGCCGAAGGCGCGGAAGGCGAAACCCTGGCTCGCTATCAGGCCCTGCAAGCCGCGCTCGATGGTCTGGACTCGAAAAGCCTTTCCGGTGTCGGTTGGTGGCCGGACGGTTACGACCGCTTCACCAATGCCCTCAGCGCCCTGCAAGCCTTGCGCGAGCAGATCGCGATGGACAATCGCCTGATCCTTGCACCGTGGCTGGAAACCTATCTGCTGACGCAGATTTCCACCCAGCACGCACCGGATCTGATCGAGCGGGTCGGCCGACTCGCAGCCGTCGGTCAGGCGTCCGTGGTGTCCGGCCAGTTCACCCTGCAAAGCCGTCTGCAACTGCGTGACCTGCGCAGCCGCATCGGCGATGCCCGCGAGCAACTGGTGAAAACCGCAAATCTGCTGGAGTCGCGTCTGCCGCCAGCCCTGCAAGGCTGGGCCGGGCAATATCACGACAGCCTCAAGCAACTGGATGCCGGTTTGAAAGTGCTGGATGACGGCGTGTTCGGCGGCAGCATCAATCTCAAGCCTGAAGAATTCGAACGCAGCCTCGATGCCCTGCTCGGCAACCTCGCCACGCTACGCCAGCAATCACTGGTGACGCTGGATCAGAGGCTGGATGACTACCACGGATCGGCGATTCGTCAGTTCATCGTTGTCGCGGCGGTCTTCGGGGTTCTGTTGCTGGCGGCGCTGTATCTGTTCGTCTGCCTGCAAGCCTCGATCCGCCGCAGCGCCAGCGGCATCACACTGCTGGCTGAAGCCCTGCGTGACGGTAATCTGAGCCTGCAAGTGCCTGTCGTGGGCCGTGATGAACTGGCCTCGATCAGCACCGCGCTCAACGTGGCCGTGGTGCAGTTGCGCACCAGCCTGCTGGGCGTCGATCACGAGACTTCGCAATTGAGCAACGCGGTGCGCAGCCTCAACGATCACTCCAGCGGCGCGCTCAGCGAAGTCGAAGCACAACAATTGCAGATCAGCCAGATTGCCGCAGCAGCCACGCAATTGGCGGCGACGTCTCAAGGCGTGGCGCAAAGTTGCGAACAGGCTTCCGGCAGCGCCCAGCAGACCCGACGCATCGCTACCGACAGCAGCCGTGACAGTCAACGGACCACGGCGAGCATTCAACAGCTCAATCAGCGTCTGAACGAAACCGCAGCAGCGCTCGGTCGGGTCAGCGAGCAAGGGCAGCAGATTCAACTGGTGGTCGATACCATTCGCGGAGTCGCCGAACAGACCAATCTGCTGGCGCTCAACGCCGCCATCGAAGCCGCTCGCGCCGGCGAACAAGGTCGCGGTTTTGCCGTGGTGGCCGACGAGGTGCGCAGCCTGTCGCAACGCACGCAATCGTCCACGGCGCAGATCGCCGCGACGGTCGACAGTCTGCGCAACACGGTCAACGAAGCCGTGAGCCTGATGGAGGCTGCGTGCGGCCAGGCGCAATCGGACGCAGAAGCGGTCACCGGACTTGGTGAACGCCTCGGGGAAATCGCCAGCGCCGTGCAAAGCGTCACCGACACTCTCGCCCAGATCGCCACGGCGGTCGAAGAACAGGCCAGCACCGCCGATGAGGTCAGCGGCAATATCCAGCAGGTGGATCAGGCGGCGGTTCGCCTGCTCGACGGCGCACGGGCAGTCAACCTGGCGGCAGACACCTTGAGCCAGGGCAGCAAGGCCTTGAGTGACAACACCGCACGCTTCCGGCTCAGTTGATCAACGCTTCGGGAAAGTCCTGTTCCAGTTCAGACTTGAGCCATTGAATGAACCACGCCGCATCCGCCGACAGCTCGGCGGACGGCGTCAGCACCCGATAGCTTTCCAGCTTCACCTGAGCCTCCACTGCGCGCACCAGTTTGCCGGACCTGAGCTCTTCGCGAACCAGCACCTCATTGGCCAACGCGATGCCCTGCCCGCTCTCGGCCACCGATAACGCGTGATCGTTGTTCACGTAGAGCATGTCGGAATTGAGGTGAATATCCAGGTCATGGGCGGCGAACCAAAGGTTCCACCACTCGCCATCATCAACGTGGATCAACTCGTGCCGGACCAGGTCGGCCGGGCCACTGAGCGGCTCGATGCTTGCCAGATATTGCGGGGTGCAGATCGGAAACACACGGGGACAGATCAATGCTTCACGGGAGTCCGCGTACTGCCCGTCGAGACCGTAGACGATGCCGAGATCGGCGCTTTTGCCATCGACTTCGGTGAAGGTCGAGTTCGGTTCGATGGCGAACTTCAACCCCGGGCGCAAGTGACGCATGGCCTCGATGCGTGGCATCAGCCAGCGCTTGGCAAAACCCGGCACCACCATGATCCGCAGCCAGCGTTCGGCTTCTCTGGGGCGCGCTTCCTTGCCGGCCTCGATGATCAACTGCAGGGCGGCCGCGATCTTGCGGTGGTATTTCTCACCGGCCGGCGTCAGGTTGACCCCGCGCGACGTGCGTTCAAACAACTGAATGCCCAGCCAGTCCTCCAGCAACTTCACATGCCGGCCAATCGCCGGCTGAGTCACGTGCAAGGCTTTCGAGGCCTCGACATAGCTGCCCAGGCGGGCAGCAGCATCGAACGCTCGCACTGCATTGAGTGGCGGCAAACGGTGGTCGGGCATGTTTCTGGCACCTGTCGGTATTAAATTAACTAACACCTGCCATGTTTAAATTGAAGTTTCGCCCCGCGCAACCCCTCGCCGATAATCGAGCCACAGCAGAACAACAAAGACAGCTGGTTTCACCCCGTACGCAATCTCGATCCTGCCCAGAAAAATAATATCCATGGCCCGACAGATTCGCTGACTTGCAGCGCAATCGCAGGCGATGGGGGAATCGGAGGTAACGCATGAATGCCCTGCATTCGCTGCAAACGCTGGCGGTGTCGATCCGCTCGGTGCGCAAGGTCTACGGCGATCCGGACAGCGGTCCGGTGGCGTTGAAAAATATCGATCTGGATATCCGCGACAACGAATTCTTCACCCTCCTCGGGCCCTCCGGCTGTGGCAAGACCACGCTGCTGCGGATGATTGCCGGGTTCGAGTTTCCAACGCAGGGCGAGATCCTGCTCTACGGCGAAAACATCGCCGAACGCCCACCGTTTCAGCGCCCGGTCAACACGGTGTTCCAGCACTACGCACTGTTCCCGCACATGACCATCGCCGAAAACCTGGCCTTCGGCCTTGAATCGCACCCGATGGGCAAGGTCCTGACCAAGGCGCAGATCGCCGAGCGCGTGCGCGAGATGCTTGCCCTGGTGCAGATGGAACGCTTCGCCCATCGCAAGCCGGCGCAACTTTCCGGCGGCCAGCAGCAGCGCGTCGCCCTCGCCCGCGCACTGGCGCCGCATCCCAAGGTCCTGTTGCTTGACGAGCCGCTGTCGGCACTTGATCTCAAGTTGCGCCAGGCCATGCGCGAAGAGCTGAAAACCATCCAGGCCAGGACCGGCATCACCTTCATCTTCGTCACCCACGACCAGGAAGAAGCGCTGACCATGTCTGACCGCATCGCCGTGCTGTCCGAAGGCGAAGTGCAGCAAGTCGGTCGCCCGGAAGACATCTACGAACGGCCGCGTAATCGCTTCGTGGCCGACTTCATCGGCGAAACCAACTTCATCCAGGCCAGCGTCACTCGCGTCGAGGACGGTATGGCGTGGTTCGCCGGGCCGGCCGGGCACCCTCTGCCGGCGCAGCCGTGCAACGACGTGCAACCGGGTGCCGGCGTCACCCTGTCGGTGCGCCCCGAGCGCCTGCACCTGGTGCCTGCCAATACTGAGGCGGCGTTGCCGTGCCGGGTCCAAGCGCAGATTTATCTGGGCACCGACCTGCAATACCAGGTCAGCCTCGGCGACGGTTCGCGCCTCACAGTGCGCACACCCAACTGCATCGATCAGAGCCTGCGTTTTGCCGTGGGCAGCCAGGCCGGTCTGCTGTTCGACCGGGGAAGCGCCAGCGTCCTGCACGATTGAACCCGAGGAGTTGTCATGCACGCCTTACCGATAACCAACACGCTTGAACGCCGACGGGCATTGCAGAGCTTCCTCGGTGTCAGTCCGGCGCTGATCGCCATCGCTCTGTTTCTGGTAGTACCGATCCTGATCGTCATCGGTTATTCGCTGATGGAAGCCAACCCCTACGGCGGGGTGAACAAGGTGTTCAGCAGCGACGCCTACACCTCACTGCTGTTCGAACGGCAAATGGACGATAGCCTGGCCTTCGCCGACTCCTACCTGATCATCGCCCTGCGCTCGGTCGGGATCGCCGGCCTGACCACCGTCATCACGCTGCTGATCGGGTTTCCGGTGGCGGTGTGGCTGGCCATGCAGCCGGCGCATCGGCGCGGTCTGTTGATCTTTCTGATCACCGTGCCGTTCTGGGCCAACCTGCTGATCCGCACTTACGCGTGGATTCTGCTGCTGCGTAACACCGGGGTGATCAACAACAGTCTGATGGGCATGGGCGTCATCCATGAGCCGCTGCAGTTGCTGTACACCGACGGCGCCGTGTTGCTGGGGCTGGTTTATACCTATGCGCCCTTCGTGGTTTTGCCCATCTACGCCACGCTGGAAAAAATGGATATCCGCCTGCTCGAGGCCGCTCAGGACTTGTATGCCGGACGCCTGCGCACCTTGCGCAAAGTGGTGCTGCCGATCGCCAGACCGGGAATTCTCGCCGGCGCCATTCTCACCTTCGTGCCGTGCCTGGGCGCGATGATTGCCCCGGAACTGCTCGGTGGCGGCACGCGGATGATGCTCGGCAACCTGATCTTCCGACAGTTCAGCGATGCCCGTAACTGGCCGTTCGGCGCGGCGCTGTCGCTGGTGCTGATGGCGGCAGTAATGCTGGTGCTGACGGTCTATGCCTTGCGCGCCGAACGCCAGCGCATCGCCAAAGGAGGTGCGTGATGATCGGTCTGCTCAAACGCAAGGGACTGGGCGTACAGGATTTCCCAGGATTCGGCGGTTTCAGTTTTCTGTTCTACCTGTACCTCTACGCGCCGATCGTGGTGCTGGTGGTGTTCTCGTTCAACGCCAACCAGTCGGCCACGGTATGGACCGGTTTCAGCCTCGACTGGTATCGCGCCGCATTCGCCAATCAGGCGCTGCGCCAGGCGGCCGGCAACAGTCTGCTGATCGCGGTGTGCGCCAGCATGGTCGCCACGGCGATTGCCACCCTGGCGGCCCTCGGTACCTCACGGGGCGCGAAGTTCAAGGGCCTGCAACTGTCGATGGGCGCGATCATGCTGCCGCTGGTTCTGCCGGAAATCGTCGTCGGCGTCGCCACGCTCGCGCTGTTCTCAACCATCGGCCTGTCGCTCGGCTACGGCAATCTGATCATCGCCCATACGGTGTTCTGCATTCCGTTTGCCTACCTGCCGATCCGGGCTCGGCTCAACGACATGGACCTGTCGCTGGAACAAGCCTCGGCCGACCTGTATGCCGGCCCGTGGCGGACCTTTCGCAAAGTCACCCTGCCGTTGCTGATGCCGGGGATTTTCTCCGGGCTGATGCTGGCCTTCATCGTCTCGCTGGATAACTTCGTGATCTCGATGATGGTCTCCCAGGCCGGCACCACAACGCTGCCGATCTTCATCTTCGGCCTGTTGCGCATGGGCGTGACACCCGACGTCAACGCCGTGTCGACCCTGATCCTGGGCGTCTCGGTGCTGTTTGTCAGCCTCTCTTACCTGCTGGGCAAAAAGAACGCCTGAACCTTCCAAGAACCGTGGGGAAATAGCATGAGCAAGTGGATAAAAAGCGTCGGCACTTCGTTGTTTCTGACTGTGCCGCTGGTCATGGCCGGGAGTGTTCAAGCCGCCGAAAAACTCAACGTGGTGAGCTGGAGCGGTTACTTTTCACCGGAAATTCTCGCCAAATTCCAGAAGCAGACCGGCATCGAAGTCACCGTCGACTCCTACGACTCCAACGAGACGCTGCTGGCCAAACTGAAACAGGGCGGCGCCGGTTACGACGTGGCGATTCCCTCGCACCAGTTCATTCCGATCCTGATCAAGGAAAACCTGCTGGAGCGCTTCGATCCGGTCAAGGAGCCGTACTACGCCAGTGTGGTCGACAACCTGAAAAAACCGACCTGGGATCCGGAAGGCGCCTATTCGGTGCCGTTCATCTGGGGCACCACCAGCGTGGTGCTCGACAGTGGCCGCTACAAAGGCCCGGCCGACAGCTACAAAGTGCTCTACGAGCCGCCGGCCGAGTTGCAGGGGCGGATCAACATGTTCGATTCGGTCAGTGACATGGTCGACATGGCCAGCCTGTACCTGAACATTCCGCTGTGCAGCGAGGACCCGAAACAGATGCAACAGATCCTCACGTTGCTCAAGGCGCAGAAGCCATTCGTCAAGACCTACAGCTCCAAGGCCGGCTCGATCCGCGAG
Source organism: Pseudomonas sp. MCal1 (assembly GCF_026341415.1). Lineage (NCBI taxonomy): Bacteria > Pseudomonadati > Pseudomonadota > Gammaproteobacteria > Pseudomonadales > Pseudomonadaceae > Pseudomonas > Pseudomonas sp. MCal1. The sequence continues at coordinate 29,456 of NZ_JAKUMP010000006.1, read as the reverse complement.
AACCTCGCCTCGGGCGAAATCGATATGTCGATGTTCTGGGGCGGTTCGTCCATGCGCGCCCGCGAGATGAAACCGAGCCTGAAATATCTGTATCCGAAAGAAGGGGTGCTGGCCTGGGTCGACAACATGGTCATCCCCGCCGGCAGCAAGAACCCGGCGAATGCCAAGGCGTTCATCGCGTTTCTCAGCCAGCCGGAAAACTCGGCGATGACCCAGAACTTCCTCAAGCATCAGAGCCCGATCAAAGGCGTCGAACCGTTCCTCGATACGAGCCTCAAGGATGCACCGGAACTGCATATTCCCGAGGGCACCCATGTGGTGTTCAGCAAGACCTGCGGTGAAGGCGCGATCCGTCTGGCCGATCGTCTGTGGACCAACCTGATGCGTTGATTTCTACCGCCCCGGCACGAGGCCGGGGCGTTTTTCCAGCCGTCTGAAGGGCGCCGTCGTCATGAACTCCAATAACATCAGCGAACTGGTCCTGTTGCCGGCCATCGAGCTCGCCGAACGCATCCGTCTGCGCCAGGTTTCCTGCCGCGAAGTGATGCAGACCTATCTTGCCCACATCGACCGGTTCAACTCGTCAGTCAATGCACTGATCAGCCTGCAGGCGCCGGAGGATCTGTTGGCCCAGGCCGACACACGTGACGCCGAACTGAGCCGGGGCCAGTACCGAGGCTGGATGCACGGCCTGCCCCACGCTATCAAGGATCTGTCGCTGACCTGCGGCATCCGCACCACGCTGGGCTCACCGCTGTTCAAGCACTTCATTCCCGAGCGTGACGGGATCATGGTCGAGCGGATCAAGGCTGCCGGCGCGATCATCATCGGCAAGACCAACACCCCGGAGTTCGGCCTCGGTTCGCAGAGCTACAACCCGCTGTTCGGCGCCACCGGCTGCGCCTTTGACCCGAGCAAAACCGCCGGCGGCAGCAGTGGCGGCGCGGCGGCGGCACTGGCGATGCATCTGGTGCCGGTGGCCGATGGCAGCGACATGATGGGCTCGCTGCGTAACCCGGCAGCGTTCAACAACATCTTCGGTTTCCGTCCGTCTCAGGGCCGCGTGCCGTTCGATGACAGCGCCGATCTGTTCTTCGATCAACTCGGTTATGAAGGGCCCATGGCGCGCAGTGTGCGTGATGCCGCGATGCTGCTGTCGGTGCAGGCCGGTGGCGATGCGCGGGCACCGCTGTCGATCAGTGAACCCGGTGAGGCCTTTGCCGCGCCGCTGGAACGCGACTTCACCGGTACAAGGATCGGCTGGCTCGGCGACTTCGGCGGGTATCTGCCCATGGAGAACGGCATTCTCGCGTTGTGTGAAAGGACCTTTGCCGACTTTGAAAGCTTGGGTTGCCATATCGAGTCGGTGCGTCCGGAGTTTGCCCCTGAGAAGCTGTGGAGCAGTTGGCGCACCTTGCGCCATTGGATGGTCGCCGGATCCCTGGGCGCTGCTTATGCCGATCCGCAAAAACGGACGCTGTTGAAACCGGAAGCCTGCTGGGAAGTGGAAAACGGTCTGAAGCTCTCGGCCAGCGAAGTGTTCGCCGCCTCGGTGGTGCGCAGCGACTGGTATCGGGCGATCTCACGCTTGTTCGAGCAATACGACTATCTGCTACTGCCCAGCGCGCAGGTCTTCCCGTTCGACAAGACGCAACCCTGGCCGACCGCGATCGAGGGAGTGAGCATGGACACTTATCATCGCTGGATGGAGGTGGTGATTCCCGGCACGTTATCCGGTTGCCCGGTGGCGAACGTCCAGGCCGGCTTCAATGCCCGGGGTTTGCCGATGGGGTTGCAGATCATCGGCCGGCATCAGGCGGACTTCGCCGTTCTGCAACTGGCGCACGCGTATGAGCAGGCCAGTCGCTGGTTCCAGCGCTGCCCTTCGCCACTGTTGAACGCCTGATTTTGATAAACGGTTGAAAGCGTAGAAAAAATTTTGAAATTTACGCTTGACGCTTTTCCATTTCAGGGGAATAATGCGCGCCACTTGGCTACATAGCTCAGTTGGTTAGAGCATAGCATTCATAATGCTGGGGTCCGGGGTTCAAGTCCCTGTGTAGCCACCAAGTACTAAAAACGGCTTACCGAAAGGTAGGCCGTTTTTTTATGCCTCGAGAAAAGCGATCCTCCGGGCGAACTGACCAGATTCCGTAGGACCAGGGTGCGAAAGACGTACGAAGAGGATTTTTCGTTCGAGCAAGCACCGGGATCGTATTGATCGCCGTTCAGCCTGACCGACAAGCTCCCCTGTCTCGATCCCAAGACAGGGAATTGTCATGGACCTGGACAAATACCTTTTCGACGATGAATGGCATCGAAAGCGCTGGAATGGCGGTGCCTCGTGGGCCGCCTGGAATCCACCCCAAGAGCCAGAACCCCTCTACGTTCCAACAGATGAATGGCCCACCCCAAAACCCCGCGACGATCTGGTTTTTGCCAAATCCTGCACACCGGATAACTGGTGTCGAACGGATGCCGGCACGACACCCGAGCCCGCCTCAAGTTTTGGCAAGGTCATGGTGGCGGGCGCCATGCGTGTTCCTGCTGCCAGCCATGACGTAGCGAAGGCAATCGGCGCTGATCTGGCCCTGGGGCGCATGGCCGGTGGTGGCATCCTGCAGCAGCGTCTCAACTGGGCCCTGCGTGTCGCCGGCGGCCCGGCCAGTATGCTCATCCTCGGGATGCTGCCGACCCGAATGGGCGACGGCACGCTCTACACCGACGATCAACTACGCACCTTGTCTCGCGCAACCACTCGCGTGCGCCTCCAGTTCCGACGCGATGCCGAAGGCGTCATGCAGGTCTACGGCATCCACACCGGAGCCTCAGGCGACGACTCGGTACGTACCGTAAAAGTCCAGTGGAACAGCGACAAGACCGCCATGGAGGCGAAGCTCAACGGCATCACCATTCTGTGGACACCGCAACGCGGGCCGCTGGGAGCGATGCCGCCGCTGGTTTATCCGGAGCACGGCGAGCCACTGAGCACGATCCTCGTCCACCCGATCGCCGCGAACACCGACAGCCAGATAGAAATCCTGCCCGGCGAAGACATCACCGCCGAAGATTGCATTCTGGTGTTTCCGGCGGAGACCGGACTGAAGTCGTTGTATGTGGTGTTTTCGAAACCGGCCAGGTTGATGCCGGGGATGGTGACGGGGGTTGGGGAGGATGTTACCGGTGTATGGCTTGACCATGCCCGGGCGGGATCTGGCGCGCCGATCCCAACCAGCATTGCCGATTCGCTAAGAGGCCGTGAATATTCCAGCTTTGATTCATTCAGGCGCGCCTTCTGGGCCGAAGCCTCAAAAGATACCAGGCTAGCCGAGCAGCTCAGCGAAGACAGCCTGGAGCGCATGCGCAACGGAAAGGCACCTCGCGCCCGATTAGCTGATGCAGTCGGCAAGAGAATCTCTCACGAAATTCATCATGTGGAACTGATATCTCAAGGCGGCGAGGTCTATAACGTTGACAACCTCAGAGTCCACACCCCCAAAAATCACGTCGAAGTACACCAGGATTGAGGTAATTGCATGAGCGACCCTTTCATCAAAAACAACTTTTCTGATTACACCGAACAAGACTTCGTTGAGTTCATTGACGAGATCAGAAAGGAAGACAAAGCACCGACAGATGACCGTGCAGATATTCTATTGCTGCACTTCAACGAGATCGTTGGGCATCCGAGCAAGATGGACCTTATCTACTACCCTGAGCCAGGTGCTGACACGTCATCCTCTGGCATAGCCCGCACAGTCGCGACATGGCGTGAAGCAAACGGGCTGCCAGGATTCAAGAAATGAAGATCTATGAGAAAACCATTTCTGACTACACGGAAGCCGAGTTCATTGAGTTTCTGAACTCCGTGCTGGCGGCCAATACAAGACCTGATGAAATACTTGACCCTCTAATTTTTGAGTTTGAACGTCTCAGTGAGCACCCGGCAGGATCTGACTTGATTTACTGGCCAAAAGATGGCGCGCAATGCACTCCCGAAGGCATCACAGAAACGGTGAAAAAGTGGCGCGCTACCAACGGACTGCCTGGCTTCTAGCAGTAACCATCCGGCATTCATAGTCAAAACCGCTGCGCACCACCAGGCCGCCAAAGCGGCTTACCGAAAGGCAAGCCGTTTGTTTATCCCTCGCCCGCTAAAGCCCTGAGCCCCTTCGCCCATATCTGCCGCGTGCGCAATCCCACCATCGCCCGCCAGTCCGGATCCGCCGGATAGAACTGCTCCAGCAGGTTCAACTTGATCGCCCGCCCGGTCGCATCCAGCGGATCGCCGTGCAGATGCAGCCAGTGATCATCGCGCAAGTAGCGATGTACATCCGGCCCCGGGTAAGTCCCGCACTCGATCACAAACGGCATCAACTGCACTCCCGGCAGCGCATCGAGCAGCGCCTGCGAGGTGTACCCGGTGGCGGTCGCCGCAACACCGGTTTCGCTCAAGGTTTCGGCATCGGTGTGCAGGGTATAGAGCCATGGGCCATAGATCGATTGCGCTTTGGCTAACGCCGGATACGGCCCTCGGGTAATCGTCAGCAGCATCGGATGCCCGTACTCGCCGGCGCCAGTGTGCAGGTCGAAACACATCACGGTTTCAGCACCGGCCAGATGATTCTCGATGATTGAATGCAACGTGCGATTCGACCAGCTCGGCGCAAGTCCGCCAAAAAACAGTCCGTCGGGATGACTGTGCTGGCCACCCTCGACAATCGACATGACGGCCGGCCAGCCATGCTTGGCGATTTGCGCATCAAGCAAGCCATCAGCTTTTTGCCGCTCGGGGCCGTTCAAATCGGTGCAGGCGTAAATTTCATGCAGAGTGGCGTAAGCCTGGTTATCCGGAAGCGGTCGGTTGAAATCCAGATGATTGCGGTTGAGGTCGATGTTGTCTTCGTTGACCCGCCGCAGCCATGCCGTGCCCCACGGGTTGATCAGGTGAATCATCACCACCGCGACATCCTTCGCCAGCGACTCCTGCGTGAAATGCTTGAGCCAGTCGATCTGGCACTCCGAACCGTAATAACCCTCAACCCCGTGGGTGCCGCTGAGCGCCACCAGGCGCCGCTTGGCCGATGGATCCCCCAGTACCGCGACATCGGTACTCAAAGACTCGCCAAACGGCCCATTGAGCAGATGCGCGTACGAAGAGAGCGTTGCGCCCGCCCCCTTCGCGGCGGCCAGAAAGCGCTCGCGCTGTTCGCGATAGCTGGGCCGGGTCGGAAACTCGTTGTGCATGGCGACCTCTTGTTGATTGTTCTGGCTTCACGTTTGCCCATGACCCTACAGAAAATCCGCCAAGGCATGAAGGACAAAGATACCTGCGGTTTGCGTCGTACACGGTCGGCCGATACAGTCCGTCAGACTTTTATCCCACGGACGGAGAGCCCGCGTGTTTCCAGCCCTGCCCCTGAACCGTTTTCGCCTGCCCGCCCTGGCTCTGATCGTCAGCGCCATCGCCCTCACGGCCTGTAACGCACCGCCCTCCTCGACTCTGCCGCTGGCACCGGAAGCCGCCTCCGGTTACCGCACCGGCCTGCAAGCCAGCCACGCTGAAAAACACATGGCCGCCGCTGCCAATCCGCTGGCCGCCGAGGCCGGTCGCGAGATGTTGCGTCAGGGTGGTTCCGCCATCGATGCCGCCATCGCGATGCAAGCCGTGTTGACCCTGGTCGAGCCGCAGTCCTCCGGGATCGGCGGTGGCGCGATGATCGTGCTGTGGGACGGCAAACAGGTGCGCACCTACGACGGTCGCGAAACCGCACCGGCCGGCGCGACCGAGAAGCTGTTTCTTCAGGACGACGGCAAACCGATGGCGTTCCCGCAGGCGCAGATCGGCGGACGCTCTGTCGGCACGCCGGGCGTGATGCGAGCGCTGGAACTGGCGCACAAAAAGCACGGCCGTTTGCCGTGGGCGACGTTGTTCGAGCCGGCGATCAAACTGGCGGAACAGGGCTTTGCAATTTCCCCGCGCCTGCATTCGCTGCTGGAATCCGATCCGGTGATTCGCCGTTCGCCGGACATGGCCAGGTACTTTCTGAACAGCGACGGCAGCGTCAAGGCCGTCGGCACGCGATTGCAAAACCCGGCGCTGGCCGCCGTGCTTAAACGCATCGCCAATGAAGGTGCGGACGCGCTGTACAAAGGCCCGATCGCGGAAGAGATCGTGGCCAAGGTTCAGGGGCACGCCAACCCCGGTAGCCTGTCACTGACCGACCTTCAGCACTATCAGGCCAAGGAGCGCGCGCCCCTGTGCACCGACTACAAGCGCTGGCAGGTTTGCGGCATGCCGCCACCCTCATCGGGCGGGATTGCGGTGGCGCAGATTCTCGGCACCTTGCAGGCGCTGGAAACCCGCGATCCGCGCCTGTCCCTGACGCCGCTCAAGCCTGTGCAAACCGATAAACCCGCCGCTATCGAGCCCGCGCCGCAAGCCGTGCACCTGATCGCCGAAGCCGAACGTCTGGCCTACGCCGACCGCGCGCAATACGTAGCCGATACCGATTTCGTGCCGGTGCCGGTCAAAGGCCTGGTCGATCCGGGTTACCTGGCCAGCCGCGCCAGCCTGATCGGCGAACGCAGCATGGGCAGTGCCAAACCCGGCACACCGCCGGGCGTGCAGGTCGCCTACGCGCCGGATCGCTCGCCGCTGCGCATTTCCACCTCGCAAGTGGTCGCGGTGGATGACTTCGGTGGCGCCGTGTCGATGACCACCACCATCGAAGCAGCGTTCGGCTCGCACCTGATGGTTCAGGGCTTCTTGCTCAACAATCAGATGACCGATTTCTCGTTCATCCCCGAAGAGAACGGACAGAAAGTCGCCAACCGCGTAGAGCCCGGCAAACGCCCTCGCTCGTCGATGGCACCGACCCTGATCTTTGATCGCAACAGCGGCGAATTCGTCGCCACCGTCGGCTCGCCCGGCGGCTCGCAGATCATCGAATACGTGGCCAAAACCACCGTCGGTCTGCTCGACTGGAACCTCGACCCGCAAAGCGCCATCAGCCTGCCCAACTTCGGCAGCCGCAACGGCCCCACCGAACTGGAACAGGGCCAGTTCAGCCCGACGCTGATCCAGGCACTCAAGGACAAGGGCCACGCTGTGAGCGAAATCGACATGACCAGCGGCACCCAGGCCATCGTGCGGGTCAAGGATGCCCAGGGGAATGCAACGCTGGCGGGTGGGGCAGATCCTCGGCGCGAAGGAGTAGCGTTAGGGGATTGAATTCCCTACCAGCCAACTGAAAAAGGCTTACCGAGAGGCAAGCCTTTTTTGTATTGCAACATCCGGCCATGACCTGTCATCAAGCGGCGCTCAAACCGACAGCGTCTTGCCATCCACCGGATCGCCAATTGTCAGGAAGTGTCCACCGGCCACATGATGCAGCGTGCGCAAGCCGTCATGCCCCTCGAAGTGCCAGCGTCCATCGCTGAAGACTCGCGAATCAGCGTGCGCCGCAATGACCTCGGCCAGGAACAGATCGTACTGTTCATGATTGCGCGGCTCCGGCAGCAACCGGCATTCGAGCCAGGCGACACAACCGTCCAGCATCGGTGCATCGACCTGCTCACCGGCGAAAGTCGGCAGGCCATAAGCCTGGAACTTGTCCCGCCCCTGATCCCGATTGATTTCAAGACCCGAAGTCGAACCCACGGTCTGCACGATGTCAGCCTGATTCACACAGGGAACGTTGAGAACAAAAGTGCTCGAGGCCTCGAGCAGTTGTCGGGTCCAGGTGGATTTGTCGAGGACTACCGCCACTTTCGGCGGATCGAAATCCAGCGGCATGGCCCACGCAGCGGCCATGATGTTGCGCTGCCCGTCATGGGCGGCACTGACCAGCACGGTCGGCCCGTGATTGAGCAGGCGGTAGGCTTTGTTCAGGGGAACCGGGCGACGGAAGGACTCGCGCATGGGATCTGCTCCGGGAAAAAGAGCCGATTGTAGCGGGATAGAAACAACGAAGGGATGACCGCGAACCATCCCTTCGCCCGACAGGCATCAGCTCGATAACTGGTTGGCGAACTGGCCGACCGCATCCACCACTTTCTGCGCGCCGTCCTGAATCTCGACGATTACCGTACCCGCCTCTGCCGCCAGCGCCAGCCCTTGTTCGGCCTGTTGCTTGCCGTCAGTCATCAGGGCCACGGCGTTGCGCGCCATGTCCTGGTTCTGGCGCACCACACCGACAATTTCTTCGGTCGCCTGACTGGTGCGCGAAGCCAGTTGCCGCACTTCGTCGGCCACCACCGCAAAGCCCCGGCCCTGCTCACCGGCGCGAGCGGCTTCGATGGCGGCATTCAGCGCCAGCAGGTTGGTCTGTTCGGCAATGCCGCTGATGGTCTTGACGATGGTGCCGATCACCTGGGATTGCTCGTTCAGCGCCTCGATGCCCTCGCCGGCGGTCTGCATGTGTTTCGACAGATCGCGCATCACGTTGACTGCTTCAGTTACCACACGGGTGCCGCGCTGGGCGGTGCTGTCAGTTTGCAGGGACGTGCTGTAGGCGATGTTGGCGGCATCGGCGACAGCCTGTTCCTGATTGACCTGATCGGTGATCACCGTGGCGAACTTCACCACTTTGTAGAGTTTTTCGTTGGCGTCGAGCACCGGGTTGTAGGACGCCTCCAGCCAGACCGTCCGGCCATGGCTGTCGACCCGCTTGAAACGGCCGGCGACGAATTCGCCGTTGTTCAGGCGACGCCAGAAGTTCTGGTACTCGGCGCTGTTGTACTCCTCCGGCTCACAGAACTGGCGGTGATGTTTGCCCTTGATCTGCGCCAGGCTGTAACCCATGCCCTGGAGGAACCGGTCGTTGGCAGTCAGCACATTTCCGCTGAGGTCGAACTCGATCACGGCGGTCGAACGTACCAGCGCGCCGATCAGGTTCTCGTGTTCGCGGGAGGCCTCGATGGTGCGGGTCAGGTCGCTGGAGAAAATCGAGAAATGCTTGATCCGGCCATCCGATGAACGAATCGGCTGGGCGATCGAACGCAACCACGCCTCTTCGCCATTACCGCGGGAAAGACGCACAGCGCCGGCGAAATGCTCGCCACGGGTCAAAGCGGCCTTGAAGCGGTGATGAAAATCGTCGGACTTCACATGCGCCGGCACGATGTCTTCGATCGCTCGGCCGATCAGGTCCTGACTCTTGTAGAACATTTCACTGAGGAAATTCTGGTTGACCGACTGAATCCGTCCGTCGGGCTCAAGGGTAAGCACCAGCATCTCGCTTTCCAGGCTTTCCTTCACTTGCAGAAGGCTGGAGAGTTCTTCACGAAGAGCCGCCAGCTCTTGCTTCAGGCGTTTGTTGAACATGGGAAAGCACCGATGGACTGGATGGATAGCGGGTATGCAGCCTAACCATCGGCCTTGGAAATCTTTTCTGAAGAGCGCTTGAGGCTTGTCCTACAAAAATAGTTACGCCTCGACAAATCAGGCAGTGCCGGCCACCGGACAATGTTCTGCGCGCGGCATGCGCGAACCGAAATACGCCGCAGTGAAGACGCCCACCGCGCCCATCGCTGTGCAGAACATCACACAGATCCAAGGGCTCCATGGCATCAGACCGATCAGCAGCAACGGTGTGACACTGGCCCAGGCGGCGTAGGCAATGTTGTAGGTGAAGGAGATCCCGGAAACGCGGATCCGCGCCGGGAACAGGCTGACCATCACCGACGGCACCGCACCGACCACGCCACAGCACAACCCGGCGATGGCATAGGCCAGACCGACCCAATCCCCACCGCTGATCAGGCAGGTGTAAAGCAGGCCGATCCCCAGCGGCAGCAGCAGGCTGTAGAGCATGACCGTGCGCCAGGCACCGATGCGATCCACCAGTCGTCCGGCAATCACGCAGCCGATGTTCAGAAAGACGATGCCCAGCGCACTTAACGCGAAGGTGTGGCCGGCAGTCATGCCGAAGGTTTTCTGCATCATCGTCGGGGTAATGACCACGAACACCACCACTGCCGAGGTCAGCACGCAGGTCAGGAGCATGGCCGGCAACATGGCCAGGCGATGGTCGCGCAGCACAGTGCGCAGCGGCAGTTCGACCCGCGCCTCGCGCTGCGCCTCCATGGCCATGAACACCGGGGTTTCGCTCAGCCAGCGGCGCAGCCAGACGCCGATCACGCCGAATACACCGCCCAGCAGAAACGGATAACGCCATGCGTAATCCAGCACCTCAGCCGGGGTGAACACCTGCGCAAGAAAGGTCGCGGTCAACGCGCCGATCAGATAACCGAAGGTCAGCCCGGCCTGCAGAAAGCCCAACGCATAACCGCGATGCCCGGCCGGCGCGTGCTCGGCGACGAACACCCAGGCGCTCGGCACTTCACCGCCCACCGCCGCGCCTTGCAGGATGCGCAGCGCCAGCAGCAACAGCGGTGCGAAATAGCCGATCTGCGCGTAGGTCGGCATGATCCCGATCAGCAGGCACGGCAGCGCCATCATCAGGATGCTCAGGCTGAAAACTTTCTTGCGCCCCAGCCGGTCGGCGAAATGCGCCATCAGGATTCCACCCAGCGGGCGCGCCAGATAGCCGGTGACAAAGATCCCGAAACTTTGCAGCAGGCGCAGCCACTCAGGCATTTCCGGCGGGAAGAACAGCTGGCTGAGGGTCAGGGCGAAGAACACGAAAATGATGAAATCGTAGATCTCCAGCGCCCCGCCCAGTGCCGCAAGGCCGAGGGTCTTGTAGTCGGAACGGCTGAACGGCGCCGGTCGGGCAGTGGAATGGGCAGTCATGGCAAAGAACTCTGGCAGGCAAAAAACCAAGGCGCCCATGGTCTACGCAAACGGGCCGATCGACAACCCGTTAGACCATAGTCTGATTCAGTGAAACACGGTCACAAAAATCCGCCGGTTGATTTACTGTTGGCACCTGTCCAGACGGGCCGGCCAAGCCCCGAAGACCACAATAAACATAAAAATCCGAGGTACTCCCGTGGCCGTTGATATCGAAGATAGCCGCTCTGCGCGCTTTGCCTTGCGCTGCTCCAGTTTTGCCGAACGCTGGTTTCCCGACTCCTGGGTGTTCGCCGCACTTGCCGTGATCATCGTCGCACTGGCCACCCTGGCCATGGGCGCCAAGCCCACCGATGCCGCCATGGCCTTCGGCGACGGTTTCTGGAGCCTGATCCCCTTCACCATGCAGATGGCCTTCGTGGTGATCGGCGGTTATGTCGTGGCCAGTTCGCCGCCTGCCGTGAAACTGATCGATCGCCTGGCGCGGATCCCGAAGAACGGTCGCTCGGCCGTGGCCTGGGTCGCGCTGATCTCGATGGTCGCGTCCTTGTTGAACTGGGGCCTGTCGCTGGTGTTCGGCGGTTTGCTGGTCCGCGCCCTCGCCCGCCGCACCGATCTGAAAATGGACTACCGCGCCGCCGGTGCCGCCGCCTACCTTGGCCTCGGCGCCGTGTGGGCGCTGGGCCTGTCGTCGTCCGCCGCGCAGTTGCAGGCCAATCCGGCCAGCCTGCCGCCGTCGATCCTGTCGATCACCGGGGTGATCCCGTTCACCCAGACGATTTTCCTCTGGCAGTCGGGGGTGATGCTGCTGGCGCTGATCGTGATTTCGATCATCATCGCCTACGCCACCGCACCCGGTCCGAACTCGGCGCGTGACGCCAAGGACTGCGGCATCGACCCGGCCTTCAACCTGCCGCCGCTGCAACCGCGCACCCGGCCCGGCGAGTGGCTGGAGCACAGCCCGCTGCTGATCATCCTGTTGGTCTTGCTGGCGGCCGGTTGGCTGTTCCACGAGTTCTCGACCAAACCTGCGATCACCGCGATTTCCGGGCTCAATACCTATAACTTTCTGTTCATCATGCTCGGCGCGTTACTGCACTGGCGCCCGCGCAGTTTCCTCGATGCGGTGTCGCGCGCCGTGCCGACCACCACCGGGGTGCTGATCCAGTTCCCGCTGTACGGCTCGATTGCCGCGCTGATGACCACGGTCAAGGGCACCGATGCCCAGACCCTGGCTCATCACATCTCGACGTTCTTCGTCAGCATCGCTTCCCACGACACCTATGCGTTGCTGATGGGCGTGTACTCGGCGATTCTCGGTTTCTTCATTCCGTCTGGCGGCGGCAAGTGGATCATTGAGGCGCCGTACGTGATGCAGGTGGCCAACGATCTGAACTATCACCTTGGCTGGGCGGTACAGATCTACAACGCCGCCGAAGCCCTGCCGAACCTGATCAACCCGTTCTACATGCTGCCGCTGCTGGGCGTGCTGGGGCTGAAGGCGCGGGATCTGATCGGTTTCTCGTTCGTGCAATTGCTGGTGCATACGCCGCTGGTGCTGGCGCTGCTGTGGGCGCTGGGCACGACGCTTTCGTATTTGCCGCCCGTCATGCCTTAAACGATAACGACAGGGTGCTGGCTCCAGCGCCCTGTCTTTGCTTTCGACAAACGCCCCGAACGATCCCTTCTGCGGCTGCCTGTCGCAAATAATGGCTCAGAGCCATCATCTTTCTTTACCGCGCCACTGCCTCGGTAATATTCTTGCGCGCCCAATATCTGTTTCATTTTTTGTCTGAGCGCAAAGGGAGTTCGTTGCAATGATCGTCGGGATTGACCTGGGAACCACCAACAGCCTTGTTGCCGTATGGCGCGGCGATGCCACTGAGTTGGTGCCCAACGCCCTGGGGCAGTTTCTGACACCCAGCGTGGTGGGCCTGGACGATCAGGGCCGGATTCTGGTCGGGCAAGCCGCCCGCGAACGCCTGCACACTCATCCGCGCCTGACTGCGTCGCTGTTCAAACGCCATATGGGCAGTGCGACGGAGGTCTACCTCGGGGATAAAAAATTCCGTCCCGAAGAGCTGTCGGCGCTGGTGCTCAAGAGCCTGAAAGAAGACGTCGAGCGCACCTACGGCCAGACCGTCACGGAAGCCGTGATCAGCGTGCCGGCCTATTTCAGCGACGCCCAGCGCAAGGCCACGCGCATCGCCGGTGAACTGGCGGGCCTGAAAGTCGAAAAGCTGATCAACGAACCCACCGCCGCCGCACTCGCCTACGGCCTGCACCAACGGGACAAGGAAACGTCGTTCCTGGTGTTCGACCTGGGTGGCGGCACGTTCGACGTGTCGATTCTCGAACTCTTCGAGGGCGTCATGGAAGTGCGCGCCAGCGCCGGTGACAACTTCCTCGGCGGCGAGGATTTCGACAATGTGCTGCTTGAGCACTTTATCGATCAGCATCGCAACGTCTCGGACTTCCCCGAGCGCTCCACCATCCTCCAGCCCCTGCGCCGCGAAGCCGAGCGCGTACGCCGCGCACTGGGCCAGGACGCCAGCACCGAATTCAGATTGCAGGTCGGCGAAAAGCAATGGACGCAGACCATCACTCAGGCGCAGATGGCGACGTTGTACATGCCGCTGCTCGAACGCCTGCGCGCGCCGATCGAACGGGCCCTGCGGGACGCACGCATCCGCGTCAGCGACCTCGATGAGATCCTGCTGGTCGGCGGCACCACCCGCATGCCGCTGGTGCGCAAACTTGCCGCCGGGCTGTTCGGCCGTTTCCCGTCGATCAGCCTCGATCCGGATCAGGTCGTGGCTCAGGGCGCCGCGATTCAGGCAGCACTCAAGGCCCGTTCGGCCGCGCTGGAAGAAGTGGTGCTCACCGATGTCTGTTCCTACACCCTGGGGATCGAGACTTCCACGCAGGTCGGTCGCCAGTATGAAAGCGGTCACTACTTGCCGATCATCGAACGCAACAGCATCGTCCCGGTCAGCCGGGTGAAAACCGTGCAGACCCTTCACGACAACCAGGAACAGGTCGTCGTGAAGATCTTTCAGGGCGAAAGCCGCCTGGTCAAAGACAACGTGGCGCTCGGCCAACTGGACATCAAGGTGCCCAAGCGCAAGGCCGGCGAAGTCGAGCTGGATGTGCGCTTCACCTACGACAACAACGGCTTGCTCGAAGCCCAGGTCAGCATTCCCCTGACCGGTCAGCAACACTCGCTGGTCATCGAGAACAACCCCGGCGTGCTGACGCCCGAGGAGATCCAGCAGCGCCTGCAAGCCCTGGCGCAACTGAAGATCCATCCGCGCGAGCAGCAGGTGAACACTCTGCTCAGTGCACGGTTGGAACGTCTCTATCAGGAAAGCCTGGGCGACCTGCGCGATCAGATCGGCTACTGGGCCAAGCAATTCCAGCAGGCGCTGGATTCCCAGGACGAGCGGCAGATCCGTGAAACCCGTACCGAACTGAGCAAACAGTTGAGCGCCCTCGACCGTAACCCTTGGCAGTAAGGAAGCACGACATGGAATGCTGGTCTGTCCTGCAACTGCCCGAAGACGCCGGGCTGCGTGATATCAAGCGCAGCTATGCGCGCCTGCTGAAAGTCTTTCGGCCCGATGAGGATGCCGCAGGTTTTCAGCGCCTGCGCGAAGCCTATGAGCGCGCGCTGTCGATTGCCCAATGGCGCCTTGAAAACGAGGAGACCGAGGAGCACGGCGACGTCATGCTGGCTCCGGGGATCGCCGCGCTGGCGGTACAAGAGCAGGCCATGGCTCAGCCACTGCAGAAGACCGGAACCGATGCGTGGGATTACCCTTCGCCGCCATTCGAACCGGTGACCCCGGCCGCGCCCGAAGCACCGCTCGAGTCGCCGGTCTTGCGGGTACAGCCCCTGAATCCGGAGCCTGTGGAACCGACCGTTGATCCGGCCGTTGAAGCCGCGTCGCAATTGCTGAACGGCCTCTCGGACACCAATCTGGACCAACGCTGGGAGCAAGCGCGCCAGCAAGATTGTGCGCAAGCGTTCCAGACACTGTTGCTGACGTTGTGCTTCGACCATCCCGCCCTGCGCCTTTCGATTGCCCGTTGGGCAGTGCAGCACCTCGGATGGCTGGGCCCGTGGCAGGAGATCGTGATCGGCGACGGGCAGCGCGGCATTCTTGCCACCGAGTTGCTGATGGACTACCGGCAATCGCTGGAGGCATTGCTCGCCTCGCAGAACGAGCGTGAATTTCTCGCGCAGCTCAAGACTTATACGGCCCAACCCTGGCTCCAGGTGTTCGACCGTCGGGAACACTGGCAGCAGATCATCCTGCAACTGCTGCAGGACACGGAATGGAGCGTGCCGCTGTTCGACCGTGTGTCCCAACTGTTCGGCTGGGACGACACCAAGGGCATTCATCCGCAACCGGACTGGCTCTGGCAGGCGCTGATTGAGCGCTGCAACCAGGAAAGCCTCTACGACACCCTGTGCGCCCGGGCCGAAGATCAGCGCAACGGGTCGCCCGACGCGCTCGCCGCGCGGATGCTGATCAGCCCGATGAAGCCGCGGCAACAGAAAGACATGACCGACCGGTTCATTCCGGCTGACTGGCAGGCCTGCCAGCAACTGTCGGAAACCCTCAAGTGGCGCTTCCCCGACCTGCTCGCCCGTTTGCCGTACGCCGACGTTTTCTACTGGCGACGGTTTTTGCCACGCTACATCGCCGCCGAAACCTGGTTGCGGTCATGGGCTGCGATTGCGCTGGCGCTGTGGCTGTTCTATCTGCCTGCCGAGCACAAGACCACGGCCATGAGCATCGTCATTCCCCTGGCCTTCGCCTGTGTTCCTGTCTGGTTTTTCCGGATCGGCTTGAGTTATTGGTTTCTGATCAGCGCCCATTTGATCGTCCAGGATCTGTGGTTGACCGAAAGGATCATTCCACGCCGATGGAACCCTGATACACGCTGGCTCGTGCTGCGCCATGGCCTGCCGCAAGCCGTCATGATCCTGCTGTTCTCGGTCATGCTCGGAGGTCTGGGAGCCTTCACCTACATCGGGGTGATCCTGATCGGGCTCTGGCACAAGCGGCGCATCGGTACGCTCGACCCGGAGTTCAGCGACAAGCACCCTTGGCTGACCGCGCTGCATTGGGCGCATTTCAGCCCGCTGCAACTGCTGTTTCTGGTGGTCATGACCGGCGTGATTCTCGCCAGTCAGCTCGGTTATTCGCTGAAACTCCTGTTCCCCGGCTAGGCTAGATGCGGGCCGGATTGCCCCTCCACCAAGGTTTTACCCTCGCTGAAAAGGATCTGAGCATGTTGAAACTTGCAGGCCTCACCCTCGCGGCGCTCACGTTGAGCGCCGCCGCCCACGCCGATGTCGACCTGAAACTGGGCAGCACCGAGCGCGTTACCCGTCTCTTCGCCTACCCCAACAATTGCAGCGTGATCTGCTTTCGCAACTGGACGCTGGAGCAGACCGTCGCCCATTACCTGAGCCAGAGCGTGCAGCGCGACGGCTACACCAACGCCAAAGTGCTGGTGAAAAACGACAACGATCAGCTCTACGCCGAAATCAGCGGCGTACCGAAGGGCTACGACAAACCGCTGACCGCGCTGCTGGACGCCGGCGACCTGGCCTATAACGGCGCCAGCAAACTCAACGCCGACGGCAAATGGGCGTACAGCTGGTACCTGTTCCTGCCACTCGGCATGGCTCTGGAAAACCGTAAAAGTGTCGAGCTGCTGCACTTCCCGCCGGATTACTCGCTGACCCAGGCCCAGGATTACCTGCGCTCGAACACCACCGACCGCTGGGCCGCGCTGCTGACCGACAATGGCATCCCCGCCGATCAGACGCCGGCTTACCAGACCATCATCGACATCGCCCCGATCGCCGCGCCCGCCAGCGCCGGCAAGGATCTGGAAGGCGTGTACGACTATTTCAAGGATTACCAGACCACCATGGTCAAGCAGGTCAGCCAGAACGCCAGCGGCGCCGTGCTGCCGATGGTTGCCTTTGGTGCGCCGGTGCGTAACTGGATCAAGCAGCAATACGGGGCGACCGTGAACGTACTGGGTCTGGCAACCATCAGCCCGAGCGCGGGCGTGAACGTGCCGGTGCTGGGTTCCAACCACCCGAGCTACATCTGGTACGCCGCCGATCCGAGCAACTACACCGGCGACGATGCCCAGGCCAAGGCCGATGCAGCCGGTCTGAAGGTGATGGGACAAGATTTGAGCGCCGCCTGCTGGCAGGCCGGAATGGGCAGCAAACCCGGCACCGATCCCAAGACCCTGCTCAACAGCTGCACCCAGACCTGGCAAGTGACACAGAAAGCCAAGACCTGCGAGCTGTTCTACACCACGATCCGCAACCAGACCGTGGCACAAGCGGACAAGACCTGCTCGACCGCACCGATCAAATCCCAGCTGCAACAGCTGAAAAGCCCGCTGCCGGACATGGCCGCGCCCGCCGCCCATCTCTGAACGGACATGTGGTGCTCCCGTGTCAGTCCTGGCTGACGCGGGAAAGCGTCTATTTCGACTGTCAGATCTGACAGTAGACCGCTAGGGTAATTTGCAGGATCTTGGATCCAATCAGCGTGTTGCAGGACTGACAGGACGTCAGCCGACGGAAGTCGCGACACCGAAGCCAACAGGGACCGTTATGAACACATACGCATTACCGGGCAAACCGGCACGCGATACCGAAGGCATTTATCCTTTTGCCGGACTCCCCGTCCGCCTCGGATTTCCGTCGAAGCAGGATTTCCAGATTGTTCACGACCCCGAAGGGGTGGCCACCGCTGTCATAGCGTGCCGGGCATTCCTGCGAATCACCCGAATGTGTCGGGTTTCAGGCCAACTGCTGCCTTATCGCTGTCGGCAGACCCGGCAGATGCTGGCCGGTATCCATCTCTACGATCCGCGCTTTTGCGGCGCGTTCGAGCATTGCTGCGACCCGAACACCTTTCTCGACATGAGCGAGTTATGGGTGTGGGCCCTGCGAGATATTGTCGAGGGAGAACGGCTGACGGTGGACTACACCGCCACCGAAGACAAACTGCTGCGCCAGTTCGCCTGCGGTTGCGGGTCCTCGCGCTGCCGTGGGTGGATCACCGGTTACGACGAATCACCCAATCTTGAAGGCCAGCGCTATCTGCTGAGCTGGCGGCGTCGGCAAGGTTTACGCTGAACGACCGATCAAGGCGCGCCGACCGGGCGCAAGCGGTATTGCGGCGGCAATTGCTCGAAACCGCTGATCGTGGTGTTCAGGCTCTTCCAGCGACCATCCTTGATGCCGTAGATGCAGCCGTGGATCGACAGGCTCTGCCCGCGATGCCAGGCGTTCTGGATGATGCTGGTGTGGGCGACGTTGGCCACTTGCTGGATCACATTGAGCTCGCACAGACGATCGACCTGTTCTTCTTCGGTCGGCAGCTTGGCCAGTTCTTCGCGCTTTTCGTAGTACAGGTCGCGGATCGAACGCAGCCAGCCGTCGATCAGGCCGAACTGGCGATCCTGCATCGACGCCCGCACACCGCCGCAGCCGTAGTGCCCGGTCACCAGAATGTGTTTGACCTTGAGCACGTCCACCGCGTACTGGATCACCGACAGGCAGTTGAGGTCGGTGTGCAGCACCACGTTGGCGACGTTGCGGTGAACGAACAGATCGCCCGGCAGCATGCCGACGATTTCGTTGGCCGGCACCCGAGCGTCGGAGCAGCCGATCCACAGATATTCCGGTGTCTGCTGGCGGGCCAGCTTGGCGAAGAAATCCGGGTCTTCCTTGGTGATCGCGTCAGCCCAACGCTCGTTGTTATCAATCAGGTCTTGTAAGTCATGCATGCTGTAAGGCCTCAAGAAAGATGCGCTGGTATGACAGTCGACCGCCGGTCGGGGTCACTCCGGAATCAAGGGTGATTTGCTTTGAATTTCTGGTGCGCCCGGTGAGTCCATCCCAGTAAGGCCCACAGTATGAGGAATTGCCATGACTGATTCACGACGTCCCTTCGATGCGGTGCAACCGGAGCCCATCGATGATAACGAAGACCGCATGGGTTCAGTGCATGAGCTGGACTTCGACGACGAACAGCCCAGCGCGAAGATCGGCGAGGAACTGCCCGAGCGCGAGCGCGAACAGTTGTTGCCCCGTGAGCGTGTGCGCGAAGCGGGTTTTACCGGGGCATCGACCGCCGACCATGAGCCCACCGACGATGACCTGAGCCCGGAAACCCTGATCCGTGAGGACGGTGCCCGGGATGCCCAGGAGCTCGGCGGCGACAATCAGGCCGATTGGGATCTGAGCGTGGTCGACGAGGACGACATCGGCGGCGGCAACGGACTGGATGAGGCGGAGCTGGCGCGCCGCGATCCGCTGGATCGCAAGCGTTGATTTGTATTGCCTGACAGGACGCCATCGCGGGCAAGCCCGCTCCCACAGAGATCCGGGTCGTACTCAAATTATGTATACGACACTAAAACCTGTGGGAGCGGGCTTGCCCGCGATGCTTCAACGTTTCAATTGACCAGCGTGCAGGCCATGACCACGGCATCTTCACGCCCGCCGACCGCCGGGTAGTAATCCCGGCGCCGGCCGATCTCGTTGAAGCCATAGTGTTCGTACAGGCGAAAGGCTGACGTGTTGCTGTCGCGCACTTCCAGGAAACATTCCCGGGCATCGGCCGCGTAGGCGCGGGACATCAGGTATTCGAGCAGGGTCAGCCCCAGTCCGCGCCCTTGGTTTTCCGGCTTGACTGTGATGTTGAGCAAGTGCGCCTCATCGAGGATGATCTGCACCACCCCGTGTCCCACTTGCTGCTCACCTTCGAACATCAGCCAGATCTGGTACTTGCCCAGGCCGTCGAGAAAAATCCCGCGGGTCCACGGATGGCTGTACGCGGCGTATTCAATCTTCAGCACAGCGTCCAGATCCGCCTCGGTCATCGGGCGAAACGATACAGCGTCACTCATTCGATTATTTCCAGCGCGCCATCAGCCGACGCATGGCTTGCCACACGGCGGCCTTGCGCTGTGGCTCTTCCATCAACAATTCCAGCCCCGGCACCGCCCACGCCAGGCCCAGACCCTCGATCTGCAACTCACGGTTGAACGCCTCGGCATCCGCTTCACCGGCAAAGCGCACCGCCGGCAGTCCGATCAGCCACAGGCAGGCGCACGGCGCCGCCTCCATCTGCACCGACAGGAAACCCTGGACGAAATCCCGGGCCGCTTCCGGTCCCTGATCCATCGTGCCGCGGTTCAGCCATGGCCAACGCACCGGCTCACCGACAATCTGCGGCGCGTCCGGCAGACCGGCGGCACGCAGCATGTCCTTAAGTAACAGATAGGCAGGATCGCGGGACTGGAAAGCTTCGCCTGTGGGTAACTCCACCAGTAGCAGGCAACGGCCGGCGCGCAGCAATTGCAGGGCAAACCGCGGTGGCGGCACCGGTGCCGGCCTGGACACCACAGGTGTTTCGTCGACTTCTTCGACCGGTTTGGCGCCCGTGCGGGGACTGGCCGGCGAAGGTCGCGCAATCTCGATCTTCGGCCGTTCGACCGGACGCGCGGCCGGCTGCACCGGCGCTTCGACCGGGGTTGCCGGGATCTGCGGCGCGGCAACTTCGGGCTCGGGCATGTCCAGCAGCTCGGGCCGCGACGGGGCGGCAAAGGGCAATTCAGTGCGCGGCAGCCAGTTGACCACCTGCATGGCGTTCAAATAGGCGCGGCGGCGGGACTCGATTAGCAAGGGTCGGCCACTTGTGGATAACTGAAGTGCGCCGATTCTACCGCCCTTCGCTCAAGATCGCGCGCTGTTGATCGATAGTCTTGACCGATAACTTGACGCAAAGAAAAGCGACAGCCCGTCCCGAGAGTGAATCGCATCCTTCGTGATGCAGTACAATCGCGGCTTTTAATCGCCAACCAGCCGGCCATTCCGATGATCGAACCCAAGCGCGTCTTGCGCGCCCTCGCTGAACACTGGGCACTTCTGGAGCCACTGTGCGAGCACTTCGACCAGGGCACCCTGAGCCTCAACGAACTGCGCACGCAACTGGCCGCCCAACAACTGGACAGCACGCCGCAGGACATCACCAGCCTGCTCGACGTGTGGATCCGCCTCGACATTCTGGTTCCCGTGGCGAAAAGCCCGAACCGTTTCGAGCTCAATGCGCAGATCCACGATTTCCTGGCCTACCTGCGCCGCGAGCACCGTCTGGGCCTGTGCCTGGAGATCGAAGCCTATCTGCGCCACCTCGAGCGTCTGGCCGGTTATATCCAGGATGCGTTCGACGTCCGTGACGGCAATGATCTGGCCCGTCAGCTGCGCCTGCTCGACATGCGCGTGCGCGACGTTCTGAAGAAACTCGACAACGACGAACAGGCGCTGGTGGCCGTGGCCGAACGGGCCAAGACCAGCGACCGACAGATTCCGCTGCGTCAGCGTTACGCCGAAGTACTGGCGACCTGGGACGAATACGTCGAGCCGATGATCGATCTGGTGAACGCCGACGGCGCCTTCGAACAAGGCGTGCGCAAGGTCGAAACCGTGCTGCTGAAAATGCTCAGCGAACAGCAGCGCCTGGGCCATCTGGTCGATGACGACATGCTGCTGCGCACCCACGCGCGCATACTCGAAATGCAGACCAGCGCCCAGTTGACCCTGCGTCACGCCCGCGAGCTGTTGCTGCCGCTGCGTGAAGAAGCGCGCCGGCACAACGCCGTCACCCGTGGCGCCGCCCTCGCCCTCGCCGCGATTCGCCGCAAAGGCATCGACGCCGTGCCACAAGCCGCGATGCCGTTGTTCACCCGGCCGCAAAGCACCTTCCTCGGCAGCGCCAGTCAGGTCGAAGCCTACGTCTACGCCCTCGCCCGTTTCGAGCCGAAACCGGCGCGTTTCCCCAAAGCACACAAGTCGCAGAAAACCGGCGATGCCCCGCGCGCACCGCGCACCGTGCGCGAGATGGTCGACCGCTGCGAAGAATCCCTGCCGATGCCGGATCTGATGACCTGGCTGCTGGAGCAGGAGCCGGACGGCGCGACCGACGAATTGCTTTACTGGTTCTCGCGCCTGTCGCGGGAAAAACGCTTCAAGCGCGAGCGTCTGGAACGCCGCGAATACCACACTCAGGAGCACCAGGTCAGCCTGCGCTCCTTCGCCCTGCTCTCGGCCGGCGACGCCACCGAGGATTCTGCGAGCACCCTCTCTGCAGGTACGTCTAATGCATCTTGATCTTTCCGAACTGTCGCAACTGGCGCCGATCTTCCGCGAGTTGTTCAAGGGTTACCACGTCAGCCGTCGTGATCCTGAGCTGTATGCACAACTGTCGAATTTCCAGGACCAGTACCGCACGCTGTTCAAGGCACTGGGTTTTGAACTGGTCTGCGACACCCGTGGTTTCTACTACTTCGTGCCGGACATGGCTGCCGCAGCGGTGAACAAGACCGCTCAGCGTCTGGCGCTGTTCACTTTCATCCTGGTGGAGCATCTGGCCGATCAGGGCCGCGATCCGATCGCCGTGCTCGACGGCGGCAGCCTCGGCCGCGAAGAACTGCCGTCGCTGCTGGAAAAGTACCGCGACCTGTTCATCCAGGCCGAAGTGCAGACCGTTGAAGAGCTGGAAGAAAAGATCATGCGCCGCATGACCCAGCTCGGCTTCGCCAGCGAGGAAAACGGCGTGTACCGTTTCCTGCCGCCGATGCACCGCTTCCTAGACGTCTGCCTGTCGGTTCAGCAGGACCGCGACCTGGCGGCCAGCGTGCACAGCGTTCTGCCGCTGCCGGCACCGGTGTTGATCGACGAGGCCGCCGAGGCCAAATTCCTCGCCACCGACGACCCGCTCGATCTCAGCGAATTTGAGGAAGAGAGTGAAGAAGACGCACTGGCCCGCGCCATTGCCGAAGAACAGGAGTCCGATGCATGAGCCAGGAACGCTACGGCATCCGCCGCTTTGCCCTTTTGAACACCGCCGGTTACAGCCTCGGCCTGTTCCCGCTGGAAGAGCCGCTGTCGGTCTACGGCGCGAACAACCTCGGCAAATCCGCCTCGATCAACGCCTTGCAGTTCCCGATCCTGGCGCGCATGTCGGACATGAGCTTCGGCAAGTACAGCCTTGAGCAATCCCGGCGCTTCTACTTTGCTTCCGACACCAGTTACATCCTCGTTGAAGTGAACCTGCCCCACGGCCCGCACGTGATCGGCGTGGTTGGTCGCGGCCCGGGTGGCGGTTTCGGTCACCAGTTCTTCGCCTACGCCGGCAAGCTCGACCTGGCTCACTACCAGAAAAACGACACCTGCCTGCGTCAGAAAGAGCTGTTCAGCAACCTTGAGAAAGAAGGTCTGAAAGCCTACGAACTCAAGCCGGATGAGCTGCGCCGTTTGCTGGTTGGCGGTCACACGTCGATCCCGCTGGATCTGACCCTGATCCCGCTGCGCTCCACCAGCGAGCAGAGCCTGAAGACTTTCCGCGCGCTGTTCATCAACCTGCTGCACATGCGCGAAATCACCGCAGCCAAGCTCAAGCAATTGTTCCTCGATGCCTTCGAACACAGCCTGCGTTCCGGCAGCGTCGATTACATCGCGGCGTGCGAAGAAGCCTTCCGCGACGTGCGGCGCATGGAACAGGATTACAACTCGCTGGTGGCTGCCGGCCCGTTGGTCGAAGCCTTGTCCAATGGCGTGAAGCAGCGCGATGTGCTGCGCGGCAAACTGCATCGCCTGTCGCCACTGCTCGACTCGTTGCTCGGCACCTGGTCGGACTACGCAACGGCGCGCAAGGAAGAGCTGACAATTCAGGCCGAGCACTACCGTCGCGAGCAGGACGACCTGCAAAACGATCAGCGGGGTGGCACTCAGGAACTGATGCGTCTGGAACGGGAAATCTCCGGCATCCAGCGCTGGCTCGGCGAACTGTCGGTACTGAAAAACCGCTTTGCGCTGGTCGATGACGTCAAGGTGCTGGAGCAGCAACTGCTGGCGGCCAAGGACGCTCACGACGAACTGGCCGGTGCACTGGCGCAGTCCCGTCAGTTCAGCGCCGAGGATCTGGAGGAACGTCTTCGCGATCTGGAAAAACGCCTGAAGTCGGTGAAGCAGCAACTCGATCACGCCGACAACAACAGCTACGCGCGCCTGCGCGAAGAGTTCTCGCAGCAGGACGTCGAACGTCTGATGCGCCTGTTCAACAGCGCGCTGTTCAGTCTGCCGCTGGGCGAACATGGCATCACCCTCGACGAGGATGGCGAATGGGTGAAGTCGGTCGAGCTGATCCTCGACGGTTTCAAGGGCGAGCGTTTCGAAGTGCCGGGCCTGTCGATCGACATCTCGCACATCGAGCCGCCGGCGCTGCAAGCGCTGGCCGACCGCGCCGCGCTGCGCGATCAGAAAGAACGCCTGGAAAAAGAGCTCAAGCAGCTCAAGACCCAACAAGCCGTAGCCGCCGACCGCGCTGCGAGCAAGACCCAGACCGAGGCGCTGTACCAGCAGGTACTGGATGCGCAGAAGGCGCTGGAAGACTTCCGTCGCACCCAGACCTTGAGCGCCGAAGAAGGCGACAAGCTCGAGCAACTGGCGCAGATGGAGGCCGCGCAGGACGAACTCAAACGCTCCAGCGATGCGTTCACCGAGCGCGTCCAGCAACTGTCGGCCAAGCTGCAACTGGTCGGCCGGCAGATCGCCGACATGGAAGCCAAGCAACGCACCCTCGACGACGCCCTGCGTCGCCGTCAGCTGTTGCCGGCAGACCTGCCGTTCGGTACGCCGTTCATGGATCCGGTCGACGATTCGATGGACAACCTGCTGCCGCTGCTCAACGACTATCAGGACAGCTGGCAAGGCCTGCTGCGTGCCGACGGTCAGATTGAAGCGCTTTACGCACAGGTTCGCCTTAAGGGCGTGGCCAAGTTCGACAGCGAAGACGACATGGAGCGCCGCCTGTCGTTGCTGATCAACGCTTACGCGCACCGTACCGACGAAGCCCTGACCCTCGGCAAGGCCCGTCGTGCAGCCGTGACCGATATTGCCCGAACCCTGCGCAACATCCGCAGCGACTACGACAGCCTCGAGCACCAACTGGCGCTGTTCAACCGCGAGATCAACAAGCGTCAGGTGTCCAACCTGCAGAGCTTCCGCATCGTGCTCGCACCGAACAAGGAAGCCCTCAAGCACATCGACCAGATCATCCACAGCGCCGGTCAGTACGAAGAAGGCGAAACCCTGTCGGTGTTCGACCTGAGCCAAAGTGCGGAACAGGACAACAAGAACGAAGAGGCCAAGGAATACCTGGCACGGCTGGTGGCGGCGAACCACAACCAGCTTGGCCTCAAGGACTTGTTCGAACTGGCGTTCGAGATCACTAAGGTCAACGGCCAGCCGGTGATCCACACCGATATCGACGGCGCGGCGTCCAACGGCACCACGATGACCATCAAGGCGCTGACCAACATGTACTTGTTGCTGCACTTGATGGACCGCGACCTGGCCGGCCGCGTGCGTCTGCCGTACTATCTCGACGAGGCGGCGGACATCGACGAGAAGAACCAGGCCGCCCTGCTGGAAACCAGCCTGCAACTGGGCTTCGTGCCGATTCTGGCGAGCGTGAAGCCGCAGGTCTGCGCCAGTGTCGCCATCGACCTGGAAGGTGGCAGCGGCCCGGCCGGCATCTACATCGACGAGGCGGACTGGAAGTACATCCGTCGCCACGATGTGGTGAAGGCCACGATCAACGTCGAAGCGGACGAGCCGGAGCTGGATGCGGTTTGATGCGTAACTGACGGGTACAAAAAAGGGCCGCGATCCATTGGATCGCGGCCCTTTTTTATGTCTTGGAATTTTGTGCTGAATGACAGGGCCTCTTCGCGGGCAAGCCCGCTCCCACAGGGATTGATGTCTTACACAAATTTGTATTCAACAAAAAATCTGTGGGAGCGGGCAAGCCCGCGAAGGCGCCCTCAACAACGCCCCATATTTCCCGGATTATTTACCGAGGGGGATTTTCGGCGCCCAGTTCAGCCACTCGTCTTCGAACTTGTCGAACAGCGGGAAGGTTTGTTCGGCGCGGGCCGGATTGCCCATCTTCTCGCCGTCCGGGGTGGCGAAGGCGATACCGCCCTGAATCACTGTTTCAAGCGACTCGGTGCGCATGGTCACGCCTTTGAACAAGCCGATATCGAAACCGACGCCGCTGGTGTTCCAGAAGCGACTGCCGCTGCGCACCAGTGGCGCGTACTTCGGTTCGATCAGGATGTGCACCAGTACGCGATCCGCTGTCTGGCCCAGTTCGTAACCGGTGACTTTGCCCACGGTGATCTCGCGGTAGGTGACCGGCACACCCGGTTTCAGCGAGCCACGACGAGCAGCGCTCAATACCAGACTCAAACCAGCCTCTTGCTTGGTCACCTCCGGTGGATTGGCCAGGGCCACGAAGTTCTTCTGCGGGCCGAGGTTCTTGGCCGCCGGTTGCACTTCGATGTACTGGCCGGTAACCAGGGTCTCCAGGTTCGAGGTCTTGATCAGCCCCAATTCCGGCTTGACCACCCAGAACTGACTGCCGACCCGGGCGATCTTCTCCGGCACTTCAGTGATGCGCGCGGTGAGGATCACCGATTGCAGATCATCGGTCAGGTCGACACTTTCGATCTTGCCGACGTCCAGGCCTTTGAAGCGAACCGGTGTGCCGCTGCGCAGACCGTCCGCGCGATCGACCTTGATGGTGACGACAGCGCCTTTCTGATTCGCTTCGTCGTGGCTGGCGAACAGACGGAAGCGTGGAATGCGTTTTTGCAGCGGTGCCTTGGCTTGCGGCGTTTCGAAGGCGATGCCGCCGGCCATCAGGGTCTGCAACGATTCACTCTTGACCTGAATGCCGCCCGTCAGACCGCCAGTCAGCGTGACGCCGCTGACGTTCCAGAACCGGGTCGAGGCGTTGACCAGGTTTTCGTATTCCTTCTCGATGTGGACGCCGATCACCAGTTGCTTGCGGGTCTTGGAGAACTGATAGCTCTGCACCGAACCGACCTTGACCTGCTTGTAGAGAATCGGGCTGCCGACATCGATCGAACCGAGGGTGTCGGTGAACAGCACAAGGTGCAGCCCGGGTGCGCGCAGATCCAGCGGCGGTGCTTTTGGCCGGGCCTCGAATTCACGTTGTGGCGCACCACCCTTGTCGCCCGGACGGACCGCGATGTAGTTACCTTTGACCAACGCTTCCAGACCGGTGATGCCTGCCAGTGAGATCGAAGGTTTGACCACCCAGAATTGCGTGCCGGTGACCAGATAGTCTTCGGCCAGCGGATCGAGGGTCAGCTCGGCGGTTGCGCTGGACAGGTCCGGATCGATCTTCAGCGCTTTCAGGTTACCGACCTGAATGCCCTTGTACATCACCGGGGTACGCCCGGCCTGCAGGCCTTCGAAATCGCTGAGTTTGACCTTCACACGGATGCCGGCGGCGGCCGCGTCGAAATCTTCATAAAGACGAAACGGCAGGCTCGGATCGGTGGGCGGGCTGTCCTTGCGGTTCTCCGGGGTAGCGAAGGCAATACCGCCGGCGACGATACTGGCAAGAGATTCGCTGCGCACTTTCACGCCGGACAGGTTGGCGTCGATGCTGATGCCGCTGGCGTTCCAGAAACGGGTGTGTTTGCGCACCAGTTTGGCGTAGGTCGGTTCGATGAATACCTTGAGCTCGACCGTGCTCTGGTCTTCCGACAGCACATAACTTTTGATCTGACCGACTTTGATCTGTTTGTAGAAAACCGGGCTGCCACGATTCAACGAACCGAGGCGATCGGCCTTGATGGTCAAGTGCAGGCCGGGCTTGGAATCCGATAGCGGTGGCTCTTCGGCCAGGGCCTTGAACTTGCGAGTCGGCTCGCCTTCGCCGGGGCTGATGGCGACGTAGTTACCCGAAACCAGAGTTTCCAGACCGGTGATCCCGGCCAGGGTCACGCTTGGCTTGACCAGCCAGAATCGGGTGCTGGTCTTGAGGTACTGATCGACATCCTTGTTCATCTCGATGGTCGCGATGACACCTTTGGAGTTGCCTTCATCATCGAGCTTGAGGGCTTTCACCTTGCCGACCGGCATGCCTTTGTAGACCACTTCGGTCTTGTTGGCCTGAATGCCTTCACCACTTTCAAAACGCACCTGAATCTCGATGCCGGTTTCGGTATAGGCACGCCAGCCGAGCCAGCCACCGATAATCAGGGCGATCAGGGGCAACACCCAGATGGCGGACCAGTTCGAAGCCGGTCGGGTTTTCGCTACAGGCAAATCAGTCATGGTCGGCGTCCGACTCCGTGTTATCCCAAATCAGTCGGGGATCGAAAGTGACAGCGGCGAGCATCGTCAGAATCACCACACTGGCGAAGGCGATGGCGCCAAGATTGGCTTCGACGCTGGCAAGCCGGCCGAAGTTGACGACCGCCACCAGAATGGCGATCACGAAAATATCGAGCATCGACCAGCGACCGATGAACTCGATGAAGCGGTACATCCAGATCCGCTGACGGGCGGACAAGGGCTGGCGACGCTGCACAGAAAACAGTAGCAGCGCGATGCCCACCAGTTTGAACGTCGGCACCAGAATACTGGCGATGAATACCACGGCGGCGATCGGAATCATGCCGTGCTGCACCAGTTGGATGACACCGGACATGATCGTGCTCGGATCACCCTGGCCCAGTGAGCTGACCGTCATGATCGGCAATACGTTGGCCGGGATGTAGATAATTGCGGCCGTGATCAGCAGCGCCCAGGTTCGCGCGAGACTATTGGGCCGCCGGGCGTGAACCAGCGCACCGCATCGAGTGCAGGTCTGCACATCGCTGTCGGTATCCTGCCTGTTCAGTTCGTGGCATTCGGTACAGATCAGAATGCCTGCATCAATCGCCCGCATGGGCATCTTCTCCTGATAACGCCTGCCAGATCTGGTGCGGCGACATCACCACTTCGAGCCAGACCTGAACCAGTAACAAGCCGATGAAACACGCCAGACCGAGGCCCACGGTGATAGCTGCCATGTCCGCCAGTTTGACGATTGCGACCAGGACGCCCATCAGGTAGACCTCGAGCATGCCCCAGTCTTTGAGGTGGTGATAAATGCGGTAGAGCAGCAGGCCATAACTGCGTCCGGTGTTGAAACGGATCGTCAGCAACACAATCAATTGGCACAGCAGTTTCAGCAGCGGAATTGCCATGCTGCAAAGGAATACCACCACTGAAACACCGCGCATATCGGTGTTGAAAAGACCGATCACACCGCTCCAGACAGTGTCCTGCGACGATTGCCCGAGAAGATTGAGCTGCATGATGGGTAAAAAGTTCGCCGGCACGTAGAGCAACAACGCGGCAATGACCAGGGCGAGACTGCGCTGCACCACGTTATGACGGTGAGCGTACAGTTCGTAACCGCAGCGTGGACAGAGAGCTTTTTCGCCGTGAGCAAGCTTGGGCTTGCGCATCAGCAGATCGCACTCATGGCAGGCCACCAAGTCATCCAGCGGTAAATCTGACAGCCCGGGGGCGTCAACCGAATCCGACATAAGGGCTCTGACTCCGAAAAAGTTGGGATCTATTCTAGTGTTCTGATTCGAAAATAACTGTGCAAATTTGTTCGCTGACGCGAGCAAAAACTTTCCTGCGGGCAAAACAAAACCCCAACTGCTTTCGCAATTGGGGTTTCGGAATTTAATCTTGACGATGACCTAC